>NZ_PDWV01000070.1 GCF_010093385.1 Pseudoxanthomonas mexicana | reverse complement strand
TCCGAACAGCGAGCCCACGCGCTGCAGGGCTGGCTTCATCACTACAACTGGCATCGACCACATGCCAGCCTTGGCTACAGGCCACCCATCACCCGAATCCCACTGAACAACGTGGTGGGTTTACACATCTAGCCGTTACGAGTGCGTAGTCGCCCGCTTCCAGCACTGCCTCGGCGAGGGCCAAGCCCAAACCGCGTGAACTACCGGTAATCAGCCATCGCTTGTTCATGTCTTTCTCGCGATAAGAGTAAGGGGCGCCTTGCAAAGGCGCATCAGCGCGCTGCCGCGGGACGCTGCGAATCGGATCCAGTGCTCAGCAGCGTACGGATCATTGCTTCGGTGTCCTCATACTGCCCTTCGCCAAAGTGCTGGTACACGATTCGCCCCTGTTGGTCGATCAGGTACATGGCAGGCCAATAGCGATTGCCGTAGGCATTCCACGTCTCGTAGCCATTGTCCTGGGCGACCGGATATGTGATCCCAAAGCGCTGTACCGCCGCCCGAACGTTGCTCAGCTTCTTCTCATACCCGTACTCGGGAGTGTGCACGCCGATGACGACCAGTCCCTGATCCTTGTACTTGGCATGCCACTGTTTGACGTGAGGCATGACACGAACGCAGTTGATGCACGAGTAGGTCCAGAACTCGACCAGAACGACCTTTCCACGAAGGTCCTGAAGATTGTGGGGCGGTGAGTTGATCCAGTTGTCGATGCCCTTGAATTCGGGCGCCATCGGTGCGGGTCTGGTTTGTGTGGGCTGAACAGGATCCGCCTGGACGTTAGGGGAACAAGCGGCTGCGAACACGCATGCGGCCAGCATGGTCGCAAGGGAAGAGAGCCTTTTCATGAGATCAGAGACCTTGGGAGAGGGGGGGAAGCCACTGGGTGGCCCAAGCGGACACGAATACGTCGTACTGGAGCAGCTGAAGAATGGCGACACCGATCGCGATCAGGCCAAAGACTTTCCTCAGCAGATCGGCATGCTTCTGGAAGAACGAGAGACGTGAATTGATCCAGCGTCCGCCGTAGGCAATCAGCAACATCGGAATGCCGGCGCCGATTGCGTAGAGTCCAAGCATCCCGCTGGCTTTTGCGGGTGACTGCGAACTCGCAGCCAAAGCAAGCACCGAAGCAAGGACGGGGCCGGCACATGGGGTCCACGCCAGGCCAAGCGAGGCGCCAACAAGCACGGCGCCGGACCTTCCGCTGGCTTGGAGCAAGCCAAGGCCGCCCGGCCTCACCTGATGCCATTGAGATTGCACCCATGCCACTGACCGCTCGAAGGGGGATGGCCAGAAGCAGGCCAGTCCGGCCAGCATCAGCACTACGATCGAGCCGGTGCGGATGCTTGCTTGAAGCTCCCCCGAAGATGCCGCCAGAACGCCCAAAAGGATGCCGCTGGCGGCAAAGCTGCCGACGAAGCCGGCGATGATCCACAAGGGCGTTCCCCGATCCTTTCCGGTACCTGTCGCCAGGATGATGGGAAGGATGGGCAGGATGCAGGGAGAGAGGATGGTGGCCATACCCGCAAGGGCAGCCAGTGCATATTCGATCATGGGAGAACCGTCGGAGCGGTGGAGGTGTCTATTGCATCGCGGCTGTGTCTGCGCTTTATGTCCGGCGACCCGGACATTTGTATCCGGATCGCCTTTGAATGCCTTAGGACACGGGCCGTTACTTCAGACCAAGCGAATCTGCACGTCGATGTTGCCTCGCGAGAGCTTGGAGTACGGGCAGGTGCGATGCGCTTCGTCGACGATGGCCTGTGCCTGTTCGGGTGCGATTCCAGGCAGTGAGATGGCCAGGCGAGCCTGGAGCTGATATTCCTCACCCACCTTCCCGAGGTCGACTTCCGCATCGATGGCGGCGTCTGCCGGCAAGGCAACGCGAAGCTTGCGGGCCGCGATGCCCATCGCGCCCTCGAAGCAGGCGGACCAGCCCGCCGCGAACAACTGTTCCGGGTTGGTACCCGGACGTCGGCTGCCGGGAGGTGAGAGATCCACGTCGAGCTGGCCGTCGTCGCTGCGGGTGTGGCCTTCACGGCCACCGACCGTGCGTGTCTTGCCGGTGTAGAGCACCGTGTCGATTGCGTTCATTGGATATCTCCAGTCAGAGGAAGTTGAAGAGCGGATTGGCTAGCGGGCGTACTGTGTAAAAACGTAGTCACGGTCTTTCACGCGGGCTGCGTGGCATGCATGGCAGGTCTTGTGCTGGGCCTCATCCACAGGTTTCCCATCGATGAAGCGGCCATATCCCCACCCACCTGTGCTGGCGTACTTGCGTGAGTCCTTGACCATCACCTGCACCGTGGTGGCTGCACCGGGAATGGATGCAGGCGCGAAATCCGGTGACTGCTCATGCTTCCAGGCCAGCTTCACCAGCACTGTTCCGTCGGGAAACGGACGCTGGTTCTCGCGGTATGCCCGCATGGCCTTGGAATTCCCGACCACCACGCGCAACTCGTCCAGCGGCGCGGCCTCCTGCGCCGGCGCGATGAAGGGCCAATCGCGATAGCCATCGGGTAGCTGGACGCCGTAGATCGGCGAGACTGGGCGGGTGCTGTCGTATGCCTGTACCACGCCCACCAAGCCCAGCGCGGAGCCTGCAGCAAGCAGTACCAGCAGCAACGTCCTGATCGATTTCATGCCGGCGCTCCTCCGTTCACAGGTGGGTGGCGTCGACGACCGCCTGGATGAACTCGGCGGGCGACTCCTGCGGCGGGTTGTGGCCAACGCCGCCCATGAACGTGCGGTGCTCGTACTTACCTACGAACTTGGTGGCATACGCCTCCGGCTTGGGGTGCGGCGCTCCGTTGGCATCGCCCTCGATGGTGATTGTCGGCACCTTGATAACCGGTGCCTGCGCCAGACGTTGCTCCAGAGCCGCGTACTTCGGTTCGCCCTCGGCCAGGCTCAGACGCCAGCGATAGTTATGGATGACGATGGCCACATGGTCCGGATTGTCCAGGGCGGCAGCACTACGGTGGAACGTGGCGTCATCGAACTTCCACTGCGGCGACGCCAGTTCCCAGATCTTCTTCGCGAAGTCGTGGGTGTACTGCGTGTAGCCCGCTTGGCCGCGGTCGGTGGCGAAGTAGAACTGGTACCACCATTGCAACTCGCCCGACGGCGGAAGAGGCTTGCGGCTGGCCTCCTGGCTGCCGATCAGGTAGCCACTGACCGACACCAGTGCCTTGACCCGTTCGGGCCATATGGCCGCCACGATGTCTGCCGAGCGCGCACCCCAGTCGTAGCCGGCTAGCGTCGCGCGACGGATCTTGAGGGCGTCCATCAATGCGATGACGTCCGATGCGAGCGCAGCTGGCTGCCCATTGCGTGGCGTGTCGGCGGACAAGAACGTGGTCGTTCCATAGCCTCGCAGATGAGGAACGATCACGCGGTATCCGCGAGCGGCCAATTGCGGAGCGACTTCCGCGTAACTGTTGATGTCGTACGGCCAGCCGTGCAGCAGGATGATGACTTCGCCCTTGGCAGGGCCGAGGTCGGCGTAACCGATACGCAGGTCTCCTGCGTCGACATGCTTGTCGGCTACCAACTCGGGTGGCAGCGCTGGAGAAGCCACTTGCGTCGCCGACTGCGCGAATGCGGCTCCGCTGAAAATCAGGAAGGTTCCCGCCAGCCATGACAGGGTGCGCGGGCGGCGGGGGTTCGAGGCAGAGATCGCGAACATGGTGGATCCTCCAGCAAGGTGGATGAAGGGATGGATCGGGAAGCGCGGCGCGCGCGTACGCGTCGCGGTCTATTCAGATGGAGTAACCGCCATCC
This sequence comes from Pseudoxanthomonas mexicana, assembly GCF_010093385.1. GTDB lineage: Bacteria > Pseudomonadota > Gammaproteobacteria > Xanthomonadales > Xanthomonadaceae > Pseudoxanthomonas_A > Pseudoxanthomonas_A mexicana. Next base: position 11,818 of record NZ_PDWV01000070.1, on the reverse strand, counting down.
ATCGTCAGGCTGGCGCCTGTCATCTAGCTCGCCTCGGCACTGACCAGATAGGCCGCCAGCGACGCGACCTCTTCCGGGCGTCCCACGCGCTGCAACGGGCTGCGCTCAGCGAGATGGTCGAGGAAGCCGGCAGTGATGTCGGTCTCGATTGGGCCGGGCTGGATGTTGTTGATGGTGATCTTGCGCGGGGCCAGATCCAGCGCCAGTTCACGCACCAGCGCGGCGACGGCGGCCTTTGTCATGACGTAGACGCTGCCACCGACCGATCCACTACGCTGGGCGGTGTTGCTGCCGATCGTGACGATTCGGCCGCCATCGGCCATCTTGGCGGCTGCAGCCTGGATCGCCAGGAAGACGCCGCGGACGTTGACCGACAGCATCAGATCAAGCGTGTCGACCGGGAACTGCTCCAGAGGACCGCCCTGATAGACACCGGCATTGACGACAGCCACCTGCAGGGTGCCCAGCCTGGCGGCGGCGTCGGCGACGGCAGCTGTGATGGCATGCTGATCCGCTGCGTCGGCCTGCAGGGCAATGGCTTGGCCGCCATCCCCTTGGATGGCGGCGACCACTTCGGCGGCCTTGTCGGCGCGCGAGGCGTAGGTCAGGGCAACGGCGTAACCCTCACGGGCCAGGCGACGTGCAATGGCCGCACCGATGCCGCGGGAACCGCCGAAAACCAGGGCAGCCTTGGACGAAGGGGATTCAGAGGTGTTCATGGTCGTTTCCTTCGGGTGTGGCCGACGGGGCTCCGCGGCGATGGACACATTCCGCACCCGCCCGGTATCCGGGACGTGTCTGGATGCAGGGAGATTTGTCGCCCTTTTCCCGAAACCGGCCCGTGGATACGTTCTGATACAAACAAGCGACATCCGCCCGCTTGGCGGGTGGTCCACTGGCGCTACCATCCCCTGCGACAGATCAATGGCCACGCGTGGCCGCACTTCCGGAGCTCCGACACATGTCGTCCCACACCGATCACATCCTCGTCGTCGACGATGACCGAGACATCCGACAGATGGTGGGCGACTACCTGAAGCGGAATGGCCTGCGCGTCAGCCTGGCGGCCGACGGACGCGAGATGCGTGGCGTTCTGGATACCAGCGACGTGGATCTGGTCGTGCTCGATGTGATGATGCCCGGCGAAGACGGCCTGTCCCTCTGCAGGAATCTTCGTGCAGGCAAGCACCGGGCGGTACCGGTGGTCCTGCTCACCGCCCGCGATGACGAGACCGACCGCATCATTGGATTGGAGATGGGCGCTGACGACTATGTCAGCAAACCCTTTTCATCGCGGGAACTGCTGGCACGCATCAACGCCGTGATACGTCGTGCGCGCATGCTTCCTCCCAACCTGCAGGTCTCCGAGGCCAGCCGGTGGATCGGGTTCGGTGACTGGCGTCTGGACACCACCGCGCGTCATCTGATGGACAAAGCCGGGACCGCGTACCCGTTGAGCGGTGCCGAGTTCCGCCTGCTGAGGGTATTCATCGATCATCCGCAACGCGTCCTGAGCCGCGATCAGCTGCTCAACCTGACGCAGGGACGTGATGCAGAGGTGTTCGACCGGTCCATCGACCTCCTCGTCAGCAGGCTCCGTCAGCGCCTTGGCGACGGCGCCCGTGAGCAGACATACATCAAGACCGTTCGAAGCGAGGGCTACGTATTCAGCCAAACCGTCGTTCTGGAAGGCGAAGAGCCGTGAGCCTTCCACGCAATACTTTCACCAAGTGGCTGCCCAGAACACTCAGGGCGCGCCTGTTACTGATCCTGGGAGCGGGCTTGTTGCTCGCGCACGGACTGTCGTTCGCGCTGCTGTTCGAGGAACGGGCGGATGCCACCCGCTCGATGATGCTCCGGAACCTCTATGAGGACATTCCTGTCAGCGTGGCGCTGTTGGAGAACCTCCCCGCAGATCAACGGAGCGATTGGATTCCCCGCCTTGAGCGCCGGACGTATCGCTATCTCCTGCGGCCAGCACAGGCGGGTACGCCGTTGTCCACGTCCCGCTCGCGCCAAGTGACAGGATTGATCGATGACGCTCTCGGACACGAGTACACGCTACGGCCACGAGCCGTGTCCACTGAGCCGGAGCGCTACGAGGTGGAGCTGACGCTCCATGACGGACAGCCTCTCACCATCGAGGTGACGCCCTCACTGATGCCCTTGGCACGCTGGTTGCCATGGGTACTGGCCGCGCAGGGTGCGTTACTGTTGATCTGCGTGGGTGTTGCGGTTCGATTGGCCACGCGCCCTCTGGCTCAACTCGCAAAGGCGGCCGAGCACATGGACCCCGCCGGCAATGGTGCGCCATTGCCCCAGGATGGACCGTGGGAGGTTGCTCAGGCATCGAGCGCACTCAATCTACTCCAGACGCGCGTCGCGACTCATGTGGCCGAGCGGACCCAGATCCTTGCCGCTATTTCGCATGATCTGCAGACACCCATCACCCGCCTGAGGCTGCGGGCAGAGGCACTGGACGCCACCGCCGAGCAGGAGAAAATGCTGAGCGATATCGACCAACTCAGCCTGTTAGTGCGCGAAGGCCTGAGCTACGCCCGTAGCGCGTCGGTCACATTGGGCCCGGCAGTTCGACTGGATATGGCGGCATTTCTGGAAAGTGTCGTGGCCGACTATCAGGACGCCGGGCGCGCCGTGGTGCTCTCAACCCGAGGCGCTGCGTCTCACGACACCCATCCCCAAGTACTGCGTCGAATCCTGCAGAACCTGATCGACAACGCGCTCAACTACGCCGGCGATGTCGAGACCAGACTGCGCATGGATGAAGCGGGACGAATCCATATCGATGTGCTTGATCGTGGACCTGGTATTCCGCCCGGGCAGTTGGAGAATGTAGTGAAACCCTTTCAGCGGCTCGAGCCATCACGTTGTCGCGGGACGGGTGGCACAGGCCTTGGGTTGGCCATCGCCCAGCAACTCACCCAGGCACTCGGCGGCGCACTGCGACTTTCGAATCGAGACGGTGGCGGTCTCCAGGCAACGATCGAGCTGAACTCCCCGTCTTCGTCGAACGTTCAGCACAACGGCGCCTCCTGCTGACACAATATCCGTGACCGAAGTGAATTTGGAGCCTGCTGGACGTGTGATAGTCCCGTTCCCCTGAAACACATGAGCACCCCGCACTGTGGGGAGCTTCAGCTGTGATCGCCTCATGCCAGGCGACTAAAGGAGGAACCCATGTCCGGCGCTCGCATCCGCGCTTCCCACCTTTCGTTTTCGTGGCCAGACGGCACGTCCGTCTTCGCCGATTTGTCATTCGTCTTTGGTCCATCGCGGATCGGCCTTGTTGCGCGCAATGGGGCAGGCAAGACAACGTTGCTACGCCTGTTGGCGGGCGAGCTTGCCATGCAGGCCGGCACCATCGACATAACCGGTCGAGTGGGTTATCTGCGACAGTACTGGAACAGCGCCGCCTATGCCACGGTTGCTGAGCTGCTGGGTGCCACCGATGCGCTGAATGCGGTGGATGCCGTACTCGCCGGCACAGCCGATGCCACACAGTTCGAGCGCGCCGACGGCCACTGGAATCTGCGTGAGCGCGTCGCCTCACAGCTGGCGGCATTTGGCCTGCATGACGTCTGCCTGCAGCGGGAGATCTCCACTTTCAGCGGCGGGGAGACAATGGCATTGGCGGTGGCCGCCCAGTTGCTGCGGGCACCCGATGTCCTGCTTCTGGATGAACCCACCAATCACCTGGACCGGAAAGCACGCCAAAGGCTGCGTACTGTGTTGGAGTCGTTCCGCGGATGCCTCCTGGTGGCAAGCCATGATCGAGGCTTGCTGGAGGACATGCAGGAAATCGCGGAACTGCAGCCCGCGCGCATTCGCATGGTCGGAGGTGGCTACAGCGCGTACCGGTCTGTCGCCGAGCGCGAGCAGTCCGCTGCCGAACAGCAGGTGCAGCACCTACGCAAGGAACTACGACGCGAGAAGCACGAGATGCATCAGGCTCGCGAGCGTGCGGACCGGCGTGCATCCAATGCCGCGCGCAAGGCCCCCGATGCAGGACTGCCCAGGATCGTCGCAGGAACGCTGGCAAGCCGAGCCGAAGTATCCGCCGGTAGAGCGGCTGGTGTGCATGCCGAACGCGTCGACAAGGTGCGAAGCGCGCTGCGGAGTGCCGAGCAGGAAACCGCCTCCCCTGCCGTGCCGCGCTTTTCACTGCCCGCCACGCGTGTAGGTGCCACACAACACGTATTGACCGTGGAGAGCGTGCGGGCTCTTGGCCAAGAGGGCCCCCTTTGGGGTGCTGCCGGCATCACGCTGACGATCCGCGGGCCAGAGCGCATCGCGCTGATGGGGGACAACGGCGTGGGGAAAACCACGCTCCTGCGAATCCTGGCTGGCGAAATGAACCCTTCGGCTGGGGAACTTCGCATAGGCGCCATCCGTGCAGCCTATCTCAGTCAGCGCCTGAATCAGTTGGCGCCTGCGAAGTCGCTAGCCGAGAATTTTGAGGACAAAGCGCCCCTCCTTTTACCGCAGGAACGCGCCGATGTACTGGCAAGGCTAGGATTCCGTGGCGATCGCATGAAGCTGCCTGTCGCTGCGCTGTCAGGCGGAGAGCGCTTGCGTGCAACCCTTGCCTGCGTTTTGCACGCAGATGAGTCTCCACAGCTCCTGTTGCTGGACGAGCCTACTAATAACCTCGATCTCGAAGCTGTTCTGCAGCTAGAACAACTGCTTCAGAACTACGAAGGTGCAATGGTGCTCGTAAGCCATGACACGGACTTCGTGGAGTCCATCAGGCCCACCCGACGCCTGAGCCTGACGGCAAGGGGGCTGGTTGAGTTGCCCAATTGATGGATGTCCGCTTCTGGCCGATTGCGGCCAACCGGACCGACAAGCCCACTTCCGGCAGGAGGAAAGCCAATCGCACCGGATGCGCCATCAGAGCGCCCCGCCCGGGATCATTTCGAAGGCAAGTCGTTGCAACTATTGCCTTTTTTTCATCATAAGTTGAAACAATGTTTCAACTTATGGGTCCGGTACCAATCATCTAAGTGATTGAGTCGATTGGTGGGCCCACCAGCAATCGAATGGCAAATGCAAGTCGTTGAGTAAATTGAAGTTAAATACAACGATCTCGTGTAGTGACTCACAACTTGACTCACTTTTTGACCGGATTGAGCCGGTCAATACTGGACTACACAGGACGGCATCCCGTCTAACACCAGAATTAAGCCGACCCGCGAAGCGGGTTCGGCTTGAAGGAACTGTTAGGTGCTCAGCTCATGGGCGGGGTGGGCGACATGACGCACCATATGCTTCCTCGTAGGGTTTCCTGAAGCAGGCCACCAGCCCGTCCACGACCTCAATGTTGGGTGGCCAGCGCATCTTCATGCCCGGCTGTCCGGGCGGGGCAGGAAGCTCAAAGTAGCCGTCTTTCAGAGGCGGCATGCCAGCGCCTTCCGGATAAGCGACGGCTGCGAGGCGCTTTTGCGCGGCCAGTAGCGCAGGATTGTCATGCCGCAGGAAGGCCAAGGTGGCATCCACGTAGTGGTTCCAACCGGTTGGATCTTGCTCTACGGGCTTCCGGGCGGCTTCCAACAGCGGGATTGCTTGCTCGTATTGACCTGCCGAGGCGCGCATCTGACCTTCGTGCCACGCTAGAAGTGTGCCTGCGTTCGGATGCTTGGCCCGGTAGGCCGCTAACAGTTCCGCGGCTGCTAGTTCGCAGCCAGGAATACTGGCAATGGCACGCCAGCCACCTGAAAGGTCTTGATCAAATGCATTTTCATCAAGCGCGAGTAAGGCTTCCTCATCATACTTGCAACGGTCAGCGGCATGAATTGCAGGGCTACCAAGCAGCAAGAAGAAGAATGCTACAGCTGTGAACTTTCTCATGTGCGCACCTAACGCCTTGTGTCTTTGAACTTCCCTACTGTAGTGGCCGAGAACCCGGCGTGCGCGCCCGATAACGCCTCGGTATAGCCGCACCGCAATTCAGCAGGGGCCGCACGCCGGATCTCGCGCCCTGCGCCCGGACAGTTGATCGAGGGTTTCCTCGAACTGATAAGCGTGACCTTGGGCGCGATGTTCTCGACGGGCCAACTCTAGCGGAGAACCGGGCATGACGGCATGGGAATCGACGTAGGCAAGGCGGCGCTGGATGTGGCCGTCGACGGCGTGGCGGGTGTGCCGCGTTTCGCCTATACCCCGGTCGGGATAGGCAAGCTCATGGGTCGGTTGAAGGGCGTGGCAGACGCTCGCGTGGTGGTTGAGGCGACCGGTGGCTACGAGGACGCGGTGCTCGATGCCTGCTGCGATGCCGGCATCTGGGTGGCCCGGATCAACCCGCGGCAGGCCCGGGATTTCGCCCGGGCCACCGGCGAGTTGGCCAAGACCAATGAGATCGATGCGTGGCTGCTGTGCCTGTTGGCGCGACTGTTCGCCGGACGGCTACGTCGCTACGACGCGCCCGCCTCGGGTTCTACCCCGTTTCCACGGACGATTGGGTTGAGAGTCTAAAGGCCTGATCCTTGGCATCGAGCCTTCGCTGGATGAGCGGGTTATGGAACCGCTCGATGCAATCGAACACATCGGCCCTGGCTAAGGCCAGCGTCAGTTCACGGTGTCCAAGCCCAACGAGGCGTGGGTAACGGGCATCACCTGCATCCGTACTTGGCAGGGATGGCTCCACTTAGCCGTCGTCGTGGACCTGTTCTCGCGTAAGGTCGTAGGTTGGGTCGTCACGCCGACGACTCATCGAGGGCTGATCCTTACGCTGTCTTGAAGGCCGTCCGTTCTCGGCGAGCCCACAAGACCATGATCCATTCGGATCAGGGAACGCAGTATGTGAGCGATGTATGGCGGCGCTTCTGTAAAGCCAGCCATCTTGAGCCAAGCATGAAGAGGCGGGCGAACTGCTGGGACAACGCAGTCGCCGAGCCTTTCTTCGGGAGCTTGAAGAAGGAGCGGATCAAGAAGCGCATCTACACGGACCGCCAAACGGCTGCCTCGGCCGTGTCCGAGTACATCGAAGGCTTCTACAATCAGATCCGTCGGCACATCTATCTCGGTGGCGTTATTCCCATCGAGTTCGAGGCGGCACATCGACACCGCCGCATAGTGTCGACCAAAAGCTGGGAACTCCGCTGACCGACGATGTCAAACTGTGAAGCCCTCCTCATGGCTCAAGGTGAGGACGCATCAGGACTTCTAACCATTCAATGAAGGCATTGAGTCGACGCGAGCGCTGTTTTCGACTCGGATAGATGAGTGACACTGGCATGGATGGAGCACGGAACTGGGGCAGGACCTCGACCAATTCGCCCCTGTCGAGCAGGTGTTGCACATCGAAGCGTGGGACCTGGATCAGCCCCATGCCCGACACGCAGCAGGCGATGTAGCTCTCGGCGTTGTTGACGATCACACGACTGGGAACGGCAACCAGATGTTCGATGTCCGAGACCAGGTATTCCCACGGCATTTCCCGTCCAGTGGAGGCCGAGGCATATCCCACGGACCAGTGCCCCCGGGCCAGCTCAGCCGGACTCGCGGGCATGCCGTACTCACGCAGGTAGGCTGGGCTTGCGCAGTTGATCAACGCGATATGGCCAAGGGGGTGCGCGACCAGACTGCTGTCATGCAGCGGACCGACCCGGACGGCGCAGTCCACGCCTTCGTGCACGAGATCGATCACACGATCGGTTGAGCCCAATGCCAGTTGAAGACGGGGGTAGCGACGGAGAAAACCCGGCAAGGCGGGGGCAATCAGCCGGCGCGCAATACGGCTGGGCACGTCCACGTTGAGCCGTCCTGAGATTCTCCGCTGGCTTGCATGGAACAACTGGCCGATGTCTTCGGCCTCGGCGAGAAACGGTCGGACGCGTTCGAGCAGTTGAACGCCGTCTGCCGTCAATCGCACCTGCCGCGTCGTACGATGCAGCAGGCGCGTGCCGACGGTCGATTCGAGTTGTTGGATGGCGGCCGATACCGAGGCGCGTGGCAGCTCCAGCGCATGGGCCGCCCTGATGAAACTGCCCATCTCGGCAACTTGAACGAAGACGCGGTACTGATCGAGTGTGTCCATTCGCCATTTTTACCTGATGCTGCCTGGTTAGACAGCCGGCCCCCAGGGTCGAGGCTTCATCCGGCGAAGCCGCCCTGGTCGAGGAAGGCGCGCTCCTGGGGCGTGGTTTCGCGCCCCAGGAGCCGATTGCGGTGCGGGAAGCGCCCGAATCGGCGGATGATGTCCCGGTGTCCTTCGGCATGGTCGAGCCAGGGTTGTCCGAGCCGGGCGTTGAGCTGGACCGAGAGGTCCTGGTCGCCCTCGTCCTCCGAGTGGGCAAATGGCAGGCAGAAGAACAATCTCAGTTCGGCATCGATCGCGTCCATGTGCCCAGTTGATTGCGCCCGGTGGGCAAAATACCGCGCCAAGGCATCCGTCGCATACATGTGCGCCGTGCCGCGGAAAGCGTTGCGAGGGAACTGATCGAGCAAGATCAGCAGCGCCAGGGAACCTGCGGGCGTGTCGGTCCAATCGTCGAGTTCGCGTCGTGCCGCCGACAGATGCAGGTGGAGAAAGCGATTGCGAAACCGGCTGTCGAACGACGGATCGTGGCTGAACCAGTCCGCGTGAGCCGCGCGCCAGAATCGCACGACCCCGTCGGCGCCGTGCGCTACGTTTCGCGCCCGCACAATCGGGTCGGCCGGTACCCGTTTGAAGCCGAGGCGCGCGCGCATGATCAAGCGTCCCCGCGGCGCTTGCGCAACAGTTGCGCCTCCCGGAAGCTCACCACCAGCACGACCACCGTGGTCAGCCAGCCCATGACCAGCATGTCGGAAACGAGGGCCACGGGCACCAGCGCCAGCAACACCAGCACGCCGGCCAGGTGCGATCCCGGCACCACGCCATAGACGACGCGCTTGTAGACGGCGCTGCCCAGTAGATAGAGCACCGGCCCTGCCAGCAGCACGGCAGCCTGCGCCGTGGCTGGGTAGGCGTCGGGATGTGCCAGTACCAGGTCGTTGCCCACGGCGGTGGCGATGATGCCTGCGATCAGGATGGCATGGACGTAGTGAAAATACGCGCCGATGCGCCCAGGGTCGTCCGACCGTGTAATGGCGGCCGTGGCGTCCTTGCTCGACGTACCGAAGTACAGCCACCACATCGCCAAGGTGCCGACGAATGTCGCCAGGAGCGCCAGCAGCACCGCGGGTGTCCAGAGCTCGGCGCTCGCCAGGCTGGCGCCGCTGGCAAGCACGGTCTCGCCGAGGGCGACGATAACGAAGAGCTGGCAGCGCTCGGCCAGATGGCCGCCTTCGATCGTCCACTCCCGCGTCCGTGATCGCCCTAGGCCCGGCAGGGCAAAGCCGAACATCGGCGATACGTACTCGCACAGCACGGCAGCCAGCCAGAACAGAGCCCTGGCCTCATGGTGCATCAGGCCGCCGGCGACCCAGAACACCGCCGAAATCGACACCCAGCCCAGCATGCGCCGATAGTTCGGCGCCAGCGGATGACCACTGGGTAACTGCAGCGCAATGAATGCCGTTCGGCCGACTTGCATGGTCGCGTACGCACCTGCGAACACCAGCCCGCGGTCGCCGAAGGCTTGCGGAATGCTCGACGCCATCACCAGCCCGAGCAGCATGGTCGCGAACAACATCCCACGGATGCGCGGCGTCTCCGGATCAAACCAGTTGGTGACCCAGCAGGTGTATTGCCAGCCTAGCCAGACCGCGAACCACAGGATCAGCGTCTCGATCACGCCGGAGGCGGTGAGGTTGTGCAGCAGTTCATGGCTGAGCTGGGTCACCGCAAAGACGTAGACCAAGTCGAAGAACAACTCTTCGTAGGTCACCCGCGCATGATGACCATCGCGATGCCGCAAGAGTGGACGACCGGCGTCGGGTTCGCCCGACTTCGTCAGGGTCTCGTGTTTCATGGGTGTGAGAGGCGCCAGATCGCGAAGGCCGCCAGCGCGGCCGGCACCATGAAGACGATCAACAGGATCGGCAGCTCATCGCGCATGGTGTAGCCGGCATGGCTCACGCCGACCCACAGATTGGTGATCGCGACGAGCAGCCATACGGGAATGAAGACCTTGGCCGCCAGGGCCATGCCGGCCGCATCGTTGCCCCATAGCTTGCCGAACAGCAGGAAGACCGCCATCAGGACGATGCCGCCTCCGATCACCATCAGCATGTGCATAACCGTGTCCTCTGCCTGTGGAATCGTGTGCCGGAAAAACGCTCTCGTGAGATGGCCGCCTGGACGGCTAGGAGAACACACTCAGATTCTTGGCGATGTCCTTGCCGGCATAGGGCGGGAAGACATCGAGTTCCAGATCCGGATTGCCGATCAGCAGGGCCTTGGTATTGCTGAGCGCATCGAAGCCGGCCTTGCCGTAGTACTTGCCCATGCCGCTGTAGCCGACGCCGCCGAACGGCAGACTGTCGATCCAGCAATGCAGGTTGGTCTGATTGACGCAGCCGCCGCCGAAGGACAGGCTTCCCAGGACGTAGTCGATAGTTGCCTGGTTCTTGCTGAAGATGTAGGCGGCCAGCGACTTCGGCTTGCGCTTTATGATGTCCACGATTTCCTTCAGGTCCATGTACGGCATCACCGGCAACACCGGGCCGAAGACTTCCTGCTGCAAAGCCGGGTCGTCCCAGGTCGAGGGGTAGAGAACAGTCGGCTCGACATAGCGCGCCTTGATATCCGAGCGGCCGCCATGCACGACCTTGTCGGGCAGGATGTACGACGCCACCCGCTGCGCGTCGTGTTCGCTGATCATGCGGGCGAAGTCGGGGCTCTGCTGCGGGTCGGAACCATACATTTTGACGATGGCGGCCTTGAGCTTGGCGATGAAGGCATCGGCCACGCTCTCGTGCACGTAAACGTAGCCCGGCGCGATGCACCACTGACCGGAGATGGCGTTGTGCCCCCAGGCGATGCGATCCGCAGCGATGTCAAGGTTGGCGGTCTCGTCCACGCTTTCATCATCTTCCAGCGCATCGCGTGGCGTGCTCTTTCATCTGGCATCACTCGGCCAATGCCTCCGCGTCTCGAACGCGTCGACTGCCGGGACACATCGCGGCTACCGCGGCTCCAGCAGTTCCAGCAGCATCCGCTTGTGTTCTTGGCGCACTTGCGCCAGCGATACGGGAACATTCTCACCGAACAACAGATAAAGAGTTATCCAGTACGTGAGGGGCGACCTGGCCAGCAAATCGCTCTCGGTCATCACACCGCGACGGATGACGCCGCGCTCGACGCATTCGTCGAAGAAGGCCCGGTCCTGGGTCCAGCGCGATTCCACTACCCGGTGATACCAGCGGTGGACAATGTCCGGGGAGATGCGTCGGCTCTCCATGACGAGCAAGCGGATTACCGCCAACGTGCTGGGCTGCCCCAGCATCGGATAGAGACTGTCGAGAAAGGCCTCAAGGATCGAGTCCAAGGGTTTATCGGCATCGAACGGTACTTCCACCTTCTCCGACGGACTCAGCACCGTCATCAGCAGGTCTTCGAAGACCTCTTCCTTGCTCTTGTAATGAGCATAGATACCTGTCTTCGACAGGCCGGCACGTGTGGCGATGGTCTCGATCGTGGTGGCCGTATAGCCACGATCCGAGAACTCGATCAACGCCGCGTCCAGGATTTCCCGTTTGCGTTCGGCCGAGGGCAGATAGCGGCGACGTTTGATGGGACCGCGTTGCCGGTGTCCCCGGTTGATCAAGGCACTCTCTCTACCGGCGGCAAGCAACCCGCCTCAGGCGAAGGTGAAATGTTAACGGTTCTGCGCCGGAATAGCTGCCCAAGGGGTACTCCTGAGCCGCCCAGGCC
>NZ_PDWV01000006.1 GCF_010093385.1 Pseudoxanthomonas mexicana | reverse complement strand
GTGCTTTCGGGGGTGTTAGCCCGGCTGGCCCGGCAGCTTCACGTCGCCCCGTTCGCCCTTGGCCACCAGCGAGGCCAGGGTCAGGTCGCCCGTGACGTTCAGCGTGGTCCGGCACATGTCCAGGAAGTGGTTCACGCCCAGGATCAGGCCGATGCCGATGGGGTTCACCCCGACCATCGCGCAGATCAGCGCCACCACCGGCAGCGAACCGGACGGCACGCCGGCCGTGCCGATGCCGCCCAGGATGCAGACCAGCATCACCATGAACTGCTGGCCCAGCGACAGGTCCACGCCGAAGAACTGGGCCAGGAAGATCACCGTCACGCCCTCGAACAGCGCGGTGCCGTTCTGGTTGGCGGTGGCACCGACGGTCAGCACGAAGCGCGACACCGTGCGCGGCAGGCCCAGCTTCTCGTCGGCCACGCGCAGCGCGGTGGGCAGGGTGGCGTTGCTCGACGCGGTGGAGAACGCCATCACCATCGCTTCCTGCGCGCCGCGGAAGAACGTCAGGGGCGAGTAGCCGGCCAGCTTCAACGCCACCGAATAACTGACCAGCAGGTGCAGGCCCAACGCCAGCACGACCACACCCACGTAGGCGCCCAGTCGAAGCAGCAGGTCGAAGCCGAAGATCGCGGCGAGGTTGAACATGAAGCAGGCCACGGCGTAGGGCGCCAGGCGGATGACCAGACCGATCAGCGTCATCGAGATCTCGAACACGCCCTCGATGCCGCGCTTCAGGATGCCGGTGTTCTCCGAGGGGGTCAGCACCAGGCCGATGCCGAACATCACCGCGAAGAACATCAGCGACAGGATGGCGGCGTTGCTCGACGCCGCACCGATCACGTTGTCCGGCACGATGGACAACAGCATGTCCATGCCGGTCGGCTGGCTGCCGACGCTGGCGACGATTTCCTTGGTGCGCTCGGCGTTCTCGGCGATCAGCTGCTGCGCCAGCGCGGGATCCACGCCCACGCCGGGCTTCAGCAGGTTGACCAGCAGCAGGCCTAGCAACACCGCCACGGCGGACAACAGCACGGTGTAGGCCAGCGTCTTCCAGCCGATGCGGCCGAGTGCGCGGATGTCGCCCATCTCGGCGATGCCGCAGACCAGCGCCGAGAAGAGCAGCGGCACGATCAGCATGAAGATCAGGTTGAGGAAGATCTTGCTGAAGGGCGTGGTGACGTACTTGGTGACGTCCTGCACCCAGCCCGCGTCGCCCTGGCCGGTGGCATGCACGATGAGGCCGACGATCAGGCCAACGCCGAAGCCGATGGCCATCTTCCAGTGCAGCGGGAGTCTGGCGCGGGTGGCGGGCGTGGCGTCGGTCATCGGCGGGTCCTGCAAGGGCAAAGTCCGGAGCTTAGCAAACCACATGGCCCCGTGACGCCGCGACCCGTTTAGACAACGCTCGGAAAGCTTGGATACGCATTCATGACGTCATTGCCCCTTCACCCCGAGGCGATAACCTGAACTACGGAATTCCTTACTGGGAACCTCCCGCAAAGGTCGCTATTCGCTCCACATACAATTGCATCAGCTTGTAATCTGCACCTGACAAGCTGTACTTCCTGACATACTCGTTGAAAGGCACGAGCACGTCGCACGCCCCGGTAAGCAGGCAATTGTCCATCTGGAAATTTGCAGACGGACCACAGTAAGCGCCTCTAGAGCAGGCATAAGCCTGCGCCGCAAGCGACTTGATGGTGGCCCTGTCTTCCGGGGAGTAGGCACCTCCGAAGATCTCACTATCGACCTGCCGAATGGACTCGCTGTCCGAGCTAACGAGCGCATGCGCCGCGCGCCGGACCGACTCACTATCGGCCGCAGCATCCTTGAGGATATCGACGGCGATCTGGGCATCGGATGCGCTCAGTCTTCCCCCCGCGTCAGCCATGGCGTCGTACATCTGAGCGACCCTGTCGCCTTGGCTCGCGAGCACATTCATACGCGCCTGCATGTTTGCCACCAGCTTCTCCGCACGCGCATCAAGGTCAGTCCTGTTCCCGCAGAATTTCCCACGCTCGGCATACCTGCGTTTCCACGCTTCTTCTGACCGGACAGCAGCCGGAACAATCCTGTCTATCCCCTGCTCCGCCGGCATGTAGAGCAATTCGCACCCGGAAAGAATTTCGTTCACGGCCAATATGTACTGCGCGCTACCCTTCTCGGCCTCTGGCAGCAATTCGCCAAGTGCCAGTTCCTTGGTTTTTGAGGAATTGAGAATACTTGAGATTGAACTCGCGCCCTGATTCTGTGCTGCCGGTGAAGACGACTTCGCGCTGTGAGGCACACTGTCGTCTTTGGACGATACTTGATGTGAGGCTTCAGCCGTCTGGTCGCTTTCTCTTTGTGCCAAGAAGACAACGCCAGTCACCGCAACGGCGATCAATGCCGCAATACCAATAGTCTTCCTCATGTCACCCTCCACAGCCAGGCTTTACGGTCTCGCGCATTCCATCGGTCGCGCGATACTCCGAGTCTGTCCTTTCATAGAGGCCACCGGTTCCCACGTCTCCAACCCAGAACATGAGCATTACAGTACCGCCATCCATCCTGAACCTCGCATCTGCCGATATCTGTGCAAAAGGGGCCGCAGGATTCTTGGATGCTTGCCAAGCCCTGTAGGCTGCCCACGCAGCCTGCTCTCGTGATGTTGCGTCACCAGGACAGCCAGCAATAGCAAATGCCGCTGAAGGAGGCTCTGGATAACCTCCTTCTCCACCCACCCCTCCGTCCCAGTTTCCACCCTCTCCTACCCCCCCGTCATCCACAAACTGGCAATCATTCATGTATTCCGTATTGGTGTAGGTCTCGCCATTGGGCCCGTGCGATGTAGTCTCCAGTTTAATTACTGAACAAGTGACATCAACAGCCTCTGCTTCCCAGCTGAAAGACAAGTATAAAAAATCGCAATCACCATCCATTTCATCAGTCACTCCTTGTGTTAACCGAGCAAAATCCAACATCCAGCCAACGCGCGGTACGTTTCGCACAGTCGGATTAGCTCGTCAATCACTTCCTGGAAGTAAGTAGATTTACCTGCTGAGTGCACCTTGGTCGCGTAGACCGATCACCTCAATGATGGAGGGTCATGGGTATAGCGGCGGCAGCAGTTCGTCCCTAGCGACCGCCTTTGGCGTGCACCACTGCGGGCCACCGCGGAAGGCTTCGCGCAACGCCGCCCGCGCCTGCGCGGCATCGCCGCCCGCCCAGCGCGCGCGGCGCAGCAGCTCCACCGCGCCACGCTGGGACGCCGTGGCGAGCCGGCGATGCAGATCGTCGAGGTCGACCGCGGCCGGGCGTGCCATGCCGCGCAGCACGTCCTCGATGTCGTCGAGCTCGCCCGCATCCAGTGCGCGCTTGAGGTCGGCCGCGGTGTGGGTGGCGGGTGCAGTCACCGGCGCGCCCGCCTGGGCGTGCGCACGGGTGCGAGGACCCGACGAGGTGCCTGCACGCCGCGTCAGTGCCCACAGCAACGTGATCAGCCACAGCACCGCGAAGCCCGCGGCCAGCCACGGCCACAGATGGGAAGGGACGCGCCGTTCGCCTTCCAGCAGGATGTCGTCATCCGGTCCCGCGGGCAGCGTGGCGGCACCGCGCGCTGCGCCCGCGACGGGCACGGACGACGGCGATCCGGTTCCGACGACGACCGGCAGGGTCAGGTCGGGCAACGTCGCGCGCCGCGCGGCCCCCGCGCGCACGTCCCACCACGCCATTGCCGTACCGGGGACCACCAGCCTGCCCGCCTGCGACGGCACCACCGAGTAGCGGCGCGTCAGCGTCACCTGCGGCGTGCCACCCACGAAGCGCTCGTCGAACTGCGGCGGTTCGGCGAAGACCTGCGCACCGGGAATCGATGGTGTCGGCAGTTCCGGCAACTGCGCCTGCGTCGCGCCGACGACCGTGGTCTCGATGGTGAGCGTACCCGCTTCGCCGGTGCGCAATTGTTGCGGCACGGCGGTGTAGCGCATCCGCAGGTCGCGCACCGGCAGCCAGGGCTGCGGTGCACCTGCCGGCTGCGGACGCACCTGCAACGTGCGGGGCGCACCGGTGATATTGACCTGGCGACTGTTGCCGCCCAACAGGTCGTCCATCCAACCACCGGCGCCCCGCCCTTCGAAGCGCGCACCCGGCAGGATCAATGCACCGCTGCGCTCGGGCACCAGCAGGAAGCGGCGCTCGGCCGTGCTGTAGCGCCGTCCGTCGATCTCGCGGCTGGACTGCACGATCTCGCCCACGCGCTGCAGCAGCGCGCCGTCGGGCGGATCCAGATCGAGCTGCCCCGATACCAGCGGCGTCGCGTAATACAGGCGTACGGTGACGCCGACCGACTGCTGTACATAAGGGTTCGGATCGTCCACCTCGGTTTCGACGAACACCAGGCCGTTGGATGCCGCGCGCGCGGTCGCCGTGGCGCTCACCTCCAGGGTCAGCGGCGCGGTGCGCTCGTTGCCCACCTGCAGCGCGGGGATGGCCAGCGTGCCCGCGCGCCGCGGACGCAGGGTCAGCGAGAACGTGGTGCTGGCGCTCATGCGTCCGTTCACCATCCGCACGCTGCGGCTGTCGGACTGGCCTTCCACTTCGAAGTCGCGCATCAGTGGCGTGAGGTCCGGCGTGGCGGACACCGCATCGGTTTCCACGTTGAGCGTGACCGCCTGGCCGAGCGTGACCTGCGGCTGCTCCAGCCAGGCACGCGTCGCGGCGAGCAGCGACACCGGCCAGATCAGCAGTACGACCAACGGGATGCAGATGCGGTGCTTCATTGCCCTTCCTTCTGCCGGCGTTCGTGTTCGAGCCGGAACTTCGCCTTGAGCAGCGCGCCGGGTTCGTCCGGCACGCGTTTGAGCCACGCTTCGACGGCCTGCCGGCGCTCGCGCTGTTCCGCGGTTTCGGCCTGTACCGCAGCCCCATCCGATGGCGTCTTGCCGGCGCGTTGCCCGCCCTGCTCGCCCATCGCGGCGCGCATGCGTTCGCGCTGCGCGGCATCGGCGGCGGCCTGTGCGGCGGGGTCGGGCGAGGCTTCGAGCGGCGTGCGCTGAGGCGCTGCGCTCCTCGGCGCTTGCGCCTTGCCGGGCTCGCCCGAGGACGACGTCGATGCTTCCTGCGATGCGGCGTCATCCTGCTGACGATTCGGGTTCTTTCCGTCGGATGGGTCGGCCTTCGCACCCGATGACGCCTGGTCGCCACCACCTTGCTGCCCGGGCTTACCCTGCCCGTCGCCCGGCGAAGGTGGCCGCTTGCGCGCGGCGTCGACAGGGGCGCGATTGGCGATGGCGTCCGCCATGCCAGGCTGCAGGCGCAGCGCGCGGTCGTAGGCAGCCACCGCATCGTCGTAGCGCTGCTGCTTCGCCAGCGCATTGCCGAGGTTGTACTGGCCCTCGGCGGTGTCGATGCCGGCGAACGCCTTTTCGGCGGCCGGATAGTCGCCCTGGCGATAGGCTTTCGCGCCCTCTTCAAGGCGCGCATGCGTGGCCTGGTCGCCGCGCTGCCACCAGTCGATGCCCGCGGCGCGCGCGGGCGACGCCACCGGAAGCCACAGCGCACCCACCAGCACTAGCGCCGCACCGCGACGGAACCACAGCAATGCGAGCGTCATCAGCGGGATCAGCAGCCAGTAGCCTTCATCGCGCCATGCCTTGCCGCCGCCGTGTGTGGTCGACGTGCCCACCGTCTCCAGCGCGGGCGATGCGACGCCGAGCGCAGCGAGATCGGCGTTGTCGGCTGTGGCAGGCGCATAACGACCGCCGCCGGCCGTGGCCAACGCGCGCAGCGATGACGCGTCCAGCGCCGCATGGCCTATCGTGCCGTCGCTACCGCGATAGGCCGCGCCGGTCGAGGTGCCGATCCCGAGCACGGACACGGCGTAGCCTTTCGCGCGCGCATCCGAGGCCGCCCTGGATGCGTCGCCGTTCGCGCGATCGGTGAACACGAGGATGTCCCCGTTGCGGAAATCCGCCTGCGACAGCAGGCGCGCCGCCCAGGCGATGCCGCGATCGGCCCGCTGGCCATCCACGGGCATGATCTCCGGCGACAACTCGTCGAGATACAGGCGGATGTTGCCCGCATCGTCGGTCAGCGGCGCGACCGTGAACGCATCGTCCGCATACACCACCAGTGCCACCGGACTGCCCGCGCGCGCATCGAGCAGGCGCGCCAGCTTCGCCCGCACCTGCAACAGGCGCGAGGGCGGCAGGTCCGGCGTGGTAATCCGGCTGGACAGATCCAGCACGACCACCAGCGGCCGCTGGGCCTGCCATAGTGGCTGATCGGCCTGTCGCCAGCTGGGGCCCGCCAATGCCAGGACGGCCAGCACGTACGCCAGGATGGCCGCGACCAGGCCGGTGCGGGCCCGCGCGCCGCCACGCACCAGCAGGTGCGGCAGCAGGTGCGCGTCCACATGGTCTCGCCAGGCATTGTCGCGGCGGCGGCGCACGCGCCACCACGCACCCAGCAACGGCAAGGCCAGCAGCGCCCACAACCATTCGGGCCGCAGGAAATGGAAGGCCGGCCAGAAAGCGCTCATGCGCGCCTCCGTGGCAGCAGGAATGCCAGCAGCGCAACCGCCCATGCGGCGACCAATGGCCAGGCGTAACGCTCCACGCGGGGACGCACGGCCTTGCCGGGCTGCTCGACCGGCTCCAGGCGGTCCAGTTCGGCATAGATGCCGGCGAGTTCGTTCGTGTCGCGCGCGCGGTAGAAGCGTCCCCCGGTCTGTGCGGCGACATCGCGCAGGGTCGCTTCGTCGATATCCTCCGGCGAGCTGGCTGGCATCGGCAGGGGAATGCCGAACAGCCTCACTCCGCCATCGCTGCCGAAGGCGATGGTGTGGATGCGCACCCGTTCCTCCTTGGCCAGTTCCGCCGCCTTCTGCGGCGTCAGCACGCCCGCGGAGTTCACCCCATCGGTCAACAGGATAAGGACACGCTGGCCTTCCTGCTGGGTGCGCAGTCGGCGCACCGCCAGTGCAATGGCGTCGCCGATCGCGGTCTCGCGTCCGGCCAGCCCGGCCACCGCATCGCGCAACTGCTCGCGCACCGTCTGCAGGTCGCGCGTCAGCGGGGTCATCGCGTAGGCGCGCTGGCCGAACCCCAGCAGGCCGACACGGTCGCCTTCGCGGCGATCGAGGAAGTCGGCCAGCACGGCCTTCGCCGCCGTCAGCCGGTCCACGACCGCGCCACCCAGTTCCATGTCGGGCTCGGTCATGCTGCCGGACAGGTCGACGGCCAGCATCAGGTCGCGCCCGCTCGCCGGCGGCGTGACGGCGTCGCCGAACTGCTGTGGCCGGGCCACGGCGGCGCACAGCAGGAACCACCCCAGCCAGGCCAGTGCCAAGCCCCGCCCCGCCAGACCACGCCCACCTTGCGCGGCGATCGCCTGCACGGCACGCCCGTAGGGCACTCTCAACGCATCGGACTGCGCGCGACGCGGGGGCCAGGCCCATCGCACCAACCACGGCAACGGGAACGCCAGCCACGCCCACGGCCAGGCGAAGCCGGCGTAGCCGTCCTGCAGCCAATGCAATGCAGGCAGCGACAGGCTCATCGCGTTGCCGCCATCAGCTCGAGGAAACGCGCGCGCGCCACGGCGAGCGCCGCTTCCAGTTCGGACGCATCCACGGTACGTCGATAGCCGCCATCCAGCAGCAGCCGCCCAGGCCCTTCGCTGAAGGCGCGCCCCTGCTCACCGTCGAGGAAACGAAGCCAGGCCTCGCCTTCCAGCCGGTCGGCCCCGGGCGACACGCGGCGCGCGGCACGCCGCAACAGGTCCGACGCGGCGGCCACCTGTTCCGCCGGCGCCCGCCCCTGCGGCACGGTATCGAACCACCGCTGCCACCGTTGAAGGCGGCGACGGCGATGCCAGCGCCAGGCAGCGATGCCCAGCAGCATCAGCACGACGACGCCCGCGAGCAGCCACCATCCTGGTGCCGGCGGCCACCACGAAGGCGCCGGCGGCACATGCACGTCGCGCAACACCAGCGTGTCAGGCGCCATGCTCAGGCCACCTGCGATTGCGCGCGGCCCAGCGCGACCAGCCAGTCATCGCTGGCGGCCTCGGTGGACAGCGTGCGCACCTGTACACCGCGCGACGGCAGGCGGTCCAGCGCGCGTTCCAGTGGCGCGTGGAATTCGCCCTGCCACGCCTCGCGTTGCGCCGCACTGGCGAGGTCGAGTTCGATGCGCCGGTCGCCTGCCGCGAAGGGCAGCTGCCGCGACGGCGGATCGGTTTCCAGCGGGTCCGTCAGCAGCAGCACCACCACGTCATGATGGGCCGCCAGCGCGGTCCAGCGGGTATCCGGGATGCCTGCCACGCTGTGCGGCTCGGCCAGCACCAGCAGGCGCGAACCCGGGCGCAGCAGGCGCGCGGCATGATCGAGCGCGAATGCGAGACCGAGATCGTCCACGGGGGGGTTCGCGTACCAGCGCACCAGCGCATCCAGTACGCGCAGCGCGCCGCGGGTCCCCGATGCCGGCGGGATCGGCGCTTCCGTGGCGCTGCCGCGCAGGATCGCCAGCCGGTCGCCATCGCGCACGGCCTGCCATGCGGCCACCGCACCGGCACGTGCGGCCTGCACCGACTTGAAGCGCACGCGGGTGCCGAAGTACAGCAGCGGCGACGTGTCGGCGACGATCAGCGTCAGCCGCTCGCGTTCGGCCTGGAACAGCTTGGTATGCGTACGTCCGCTGCGGGCGGTCAGGCGCCAGTCGATGTGGCGCACGTCGTCGCCGGCGACGTATTCGCGCGATTCGGCGTATTCCATGCCGCGCCCGCGCAGAGACGATGCCGAAGGTCCGGTGACGGAATGCCGGCCGCGGCGCGCGGGCGGGCGCCGCTGTGCGCTCGCGCGCAACGCGATCAGTTCCTGCAGCGTGGGACGGACGCCGTCGCTCATGCGCGTAGGGTCAGGATGTGGGCTGGCTACTCAAGGCAGGGGCACCACGTCCAGAAGCGCCTTCACCAGGCGGTCGCCGTCCCAGCCTTCTGCCGTGGCTTCGTAGCTCGGCAGCACGCGGTGGCGGAGCACGTCCGGCGCGATGGCGCGGATGTCGTCCGGGGTGACGTAGTCGCGGCCCGCCAGCCACGCGCGCGCGCGCGCGCAGCGCTCCAGCGCGATGGACCCACGTGGACTGGCGCCCCAGGCGATCCGCCGCGCGTGGGTGGCGTCGTAACGCGCCGCGTCGCGCGAGGCGAGCACCAGTTCGATCAGGTAACGCTCCAGCGCCGGGGCCAGGTGCAGGTCCAGCACCTGCGCGCGGGCGCGGAAGACATCCTCCAGCGGCATGCGTTCGACCGCCATTGCGGGGGGTTGCATCTGCTCGCGCGCACGGTCACGCGCCAGTCGCAGGATGTCGGCTTCCGCGGCCGCCTCCGGATAGCCGATCTTCACGTGCATGAGGAAGCGGTCGAGCTGCGCCTCCGGCAACGGAAATGTGCCCTCCTGTTCGATGGGATTCTGCGTGGCCATCACCAGGAACAACGCCGGCAGCGGATACGTGTGCCGGCCCACGGTCACCTGGCGCTCGCCCATCGCTTCGAGCAGCGCCGACTGCACCTTGGCCGGCGCGCGGTTGATCTCGTCGGCCAACAGCAAAGGGTGGAAGATGGGCCCGGCCTGGAACTCGAACCGTCCTTCCTGCGGTCGCCATACCTCAGTGCCCGTGAGATCGGCCGGCAACAGATCCGGCGTGAACTGCACGCGCGCGAAGTCGGCCTGCAGCCGTGAGGCCAAGGCGCGGATGGCGGTGGTCTTGGCCAGGCCGGGCGCTCCTTCGACCAGCAGGTGGCCATCCGCCAGCAGGGCGATCAGCAGGCGTTCGACCAGCGCGGCCTGGCCGACGATGGTCTGCGACAGGTCGTCGCGCAGGCGCGTGAACGCCTCGTGCAGGCGGGCCTGCGCGTCGCCGGATGGCGCGGGGTTGCCGGTGGGGATGGAATCCATGGATGCAGCCGGAATCGACGGGAAGGTGGATTCTGACCTACCTCGGCAGGGAAGGTTCACACCTTGTAGCCGCGTGCATGCCGGATTCAGCTTCGCATGGCGCAAAGAAAAAGGGCCCCGGGGGGCCCTTTTTCGACAACAGTCACGCGTGCCTCAGCGGCGTTCGGCCACACGCAGCACTTTCGGGGTGACGAAGATCAGCAGCTCGGCCTTCTCCTTGCTGCGACCCTTCTTCTTGAACAGGTTGCCCAAGAAGGGGATGTCGCCCAGGAACGGCACCTTGGCCACGCTGGCGCGGTCGCTGAACTCGTACACGCCGCCGATCACCACGGTCTGGCCGTCTTCGATCAGCACGGCGGTGTTGATCTCGCGACGGGCGAGTTCCGGCACCTGACCGAACTGGCCCAGGCTGATGAAGCGCAACACTTCGTCTTTCTTCACGTTGAGGTTCAGGAAGACGCGGTTGTCGTCGGTGATGGTCGGGATGACCTTCAGTTCGAGCAACGCCTCCTTGAACTGCACCGTCGGCACCGCGGCATTGCCGCCGCCACCGGAACCGGTGATGGTCAGGTAACCCACTTCGCGACCCTGCTTGATGACGGCTTCACGCTGGTTCGTGGTCACCAGGCGCGGATTGGAGATCACCTCGCCACGGCCTTCTTCCTGAAGGGCGGAGAGCTCCAGATCCAGATTGAAGTTGCGACCGAGCAAGGTGTAGGCAATGCTGGCAGCGGGATTCGTGGTGAAGGTGCCCGCCGGCAGGTTAAGGTTCAAACCGTCGGTCGCGGTGTCGCCTTCCACGTCCCGCACGAACACGCCGTCGTTGATGATGCTGGTATTGCCGCCCAGCGAGCCACCAATGGCCTGCGTGCGATCACCCTGCCGACGCCCCTGGAGGCCGAACTTCGCACCCAGGTCGCGGGCGAACGAATCGGTGGCAATGACGATGCGCCCTTCGATCAGCACCTGATCGACGGGACGGTCGATCACTGCGATCAGCTCGCGCATCTGCGCGATCTTTTTCGGGATGTCACTGATCATCAGCGTGTTGGTGCGCTCGTCGGCCACCAGGCGACCACGCTGCGACAGGAAGCCGTTCTCGTTCTGGTTGTTGCCCGTGCCACCGCCGCCGCCGCTGTTGCCGCCGCCCTTGGCCTCGGTCAGTGCCTTGAAGATGGCGCTCGCGGAGTGGTAGTTGATCTGCACGTAGTCGGTGACCAAGTCCTCGCGGTTCTCGATCGCGATGCGTGCATCCTCCTTGTCCTGCTCGAACTTGGCGAGTTCGGGCTGAGGCGCGACCCAGATCACCGCGCCATCGCGGCGCTTGTCGAGACCCTTGGCGCGCAGGACGATGTCCAGCGCCTGATCCCACGGCACGTTGACCAGGCGCAGGGTGACGTTGCCCTGCACCGTGTCGGACGCGACGATGTTGAGGTTGGATTCCTCGGCGATCAGCTGCAGTACGGTGCGAACGGGCACGTCTTGGAAGTTGAACGTGACCGGCCGGCCGCTGTAGCGGCGGGCCTCGGGGGCGATCTTCTGCGCGGCGGCCACCACGGCCGACGAGCTGGTGCCCGCCGTGGCGCTCGCGCCGCCCCCGGCCCTCTGGCCGGCACGGGGCACGGTCTCCACGACGTATTCGTTGCCCGACTGGTAAGCCAGGGATTCGAAGTCGCCACGCGTGCTGAGCACCAGCTGCGTGCCGCCGGCCCGAGACTGCGCTTCGACGCGCTGTACGGGCGTGGCGAAGTCGACCACATTCAGCGGCCGCTGCAGGGATGCCGGCAACGTGGCGTTGCCCACATCCACGACGACGGTGTCGCCCTGGTTGCGGAGGTCGGGCGTGGCGCCCTGGCCGTCGAACCGGACGATCAGTCGGCCGGCACCGTCCTCACCGCGACGGAAGTCGATGTTGGAGACCGACACTCCCTGGGCCGCCGTGGCAGCGACCGGAGCGGCGGAGGCCTGCTGGCCCGGGGACGTGGCGCCAGCGGCGCTGGCAGCCGCCAGCAGGCCGATGGCCAATCCCAGAGAGCAGACCCGGAGGGTGGCCAGGCGCCGGGACGGCCGCAGGCGGTAGGCGTTCGAAGCGGTCATCGTGTATCCCCCAATCATTGATCTTCAAGCGCGATCGACGCCGGCCGTTCCAGCCAGCCACCCGCGCCATCCGGCACTAGTTCGACAAGTTCCAAGCCATCTTCGCGGACCGAGGTGACCCGGCCATCGCTCTGCCCCAGGTAGTTCCCCGGACGTACCCGGTAGGTGACCTTGTCGGGCCCCATCACCAGTGCCACCAGCCCCGGGCCCTTGCCGATCGTGCCGACCATGTCCAGGCTGTCCAGCGGGTACTGTTCAAGCGTCTCCTTGCGCCGGTCCGGGTCGGGGCGCAGGCCACCACCCTCGGCGTTGTTCCAGGCATCGCTGAACGGGTCGCGCAGCGTCTGCGCGGCGTACTCGAAGGTCTCGAACTGCTGCATCACGGGCAGCGGGTCCAGCGGTGGCGCGGGGCGTGCCCTCACGTCCGCGACCCAGCTTTCCAGGTTGGGAGCGTCGCCCGGCGTGCTGGTGATGCCGCGGGCGCAGCCGCCCGCCATCACCAGCGCGCACAGGATCAGCCAACGGGCGTCACTGCGGATCATGGTGCTCCCCCTGCGGCGGGTGCCGGCGTCGCCTGACCGTTGGAGGCCGCAGCGGCGGCTTCCTGGTCGGCGACTTCCTTTTCATCCAGATAGCGATAGGTCTTCACCGTGCCCGACAGCTCCAGCGCGCCGCGATTCACGCCGCCCTTGCCTTCCTTCGGCTTCAGCGAGATGTCGTGCATGGTCAGGATGACCACGCGCGGCAGCGAGGCCACGCCGCTGACGAAGGCGCCGAACTGGTGGTAGTTGCCCACCATGCGCAGCTGGATCGGCTTCTCGGCGTAGAACTCCTTCAGCGTCTCCGGCTCGGGCTGGAACAGCTCGTTGGCCAGGCCGCTGGACAGCGCGGTCTGCGAGATGTCGATGATCAGGTCCGGCATCTCGGTCTTGCTGGGCAGCTGGCGCAGCATCTGCTGCAGCACCTGCTCCATCTGCGCCAGCTGCTGCTTCAGCGGTTCGAGGTTCGCGGCCTTGGCCTGCTCCTTCTCGAAGTCCTGGCGCAGGCGCACCTCTTCCCCTTCGAGCGATTCCAGCGTCTCCGCCTTCCCCTTGATGAAAAGGAAGTAGGCGAACGCCAGGATGAACAGCGCGAGGATCACCGAGAAGCCGATCTTCGCGTTCTGCGGCCACGCGCCGATGTTGTTGATGTCCAGGTTCTTGAGCGACGTCTTTTTCTGGCTCATGAGGCGCTCCCGGTGGCCGGGGGAGTGTTAGCGGGCGCCGCGGCGGGTGGCGGTGTCGACGGGGCGGGTGTCGACGGCGTTGCAGGCGCGGGCGTGGCGGGTGCAGCCGGCTGTCCCTCCAGCGGCGCCGCGGGCGCGGTACCGGCGGGGGCGGTGCCGGCGGCGGCCGTTTCCGCTTCCTGCTCGGCGGTCGGGTTCGCCAGGCGGACCGTCAGCTTAAACACGTAGGGCAGCGCGCGGCTGGCACCGGTGTTGGTGAGCGTCTTCACCTCTTCCGGCTTGGACTCGATGATCGACAGCTCGGGCTTGGTCATCCAGCCGGAGGTTTCCAGGTTGCGCATGTAGCTACTGACGCGCGCGTTGGACTGGGCCCGGCCCTCGAGGGTCAGGACTTCGCCCTCCTGCTTGATGTTGCCCAGCATCACCCCGTCAGGGATGGTGCGCACCAGCGAATCGAACAGGTGCACCATCTGCGAGCGGTTGGCCTGCAGCTTCTCGATCACGTCCTTGCGCGCCAGCAGGCGGCGCTTCTGTTCATCGAGGCGCTCGATTTCCTTGTTCTGCGCCTGAACCTTGGCGATCTCGGCCTTGAGGAACTCGTTGCGCTCGGTCTGGCCGGCCACCTGGCGGTCGTAGTGGAACCACAGCAGGAACGACAGCAACAGGCCGGCGACGGCGGCGGCGGCCAGCATGACGTAGAACTCGCGCTGCCGCTGGACGCGACGCTCCGCGCGCCACGGGAGTAGGTTGATTCTTGCCATCAGTCGAAGCTCCTCAAAGCCAGGCCGGTGGCGATCATCAGCGCGGGAGCGTCCTGAGCCAGCGCATGCGCCTGCACGCGCGGGCCCAGGGTCATCTGCGCGAGCGGGTTGGCGACGACGGTGGGCACGCCCAATTGCTCCTCCACCATCTCCGGCAGGCCGGGCAACGCCGCGCAACCGCCCGCCAAGACGATCTGGTCGACGCGGTTGAACTCGCTGCCGGCGTAGAAGAACTGCAGCAGGCGGCTGATCTGCTGGACGGTGGCTTCCTTGAACGGCTCCAGCACTTCGACTTCATAGCTTTCGGGCAGCCCGCCCTGGCGCTTGGCCAGGCCCGCTTCCTCGTAGGTCAGGCCGTACCGGCGCATCACCTCGTCGGTCAGCTGCTTGCCACCGAACACCTGTTCGCGGCTGTAGAGGCTGCGCCCGCGGCGCAGTACGTTCAGCGTGGTCATCGTCGCGCCGATGTCGACCAGCGCCACCACGCCGTCCTGCGGCACCGGCAGGTCGCTGGCCATCAGGGCGAAGGCGTTTTCCACCGCGAAGGCTTCCACGTCCATGACGCGCGCGGTCAGGCCGCCCAGTTCGAGGGCGGACTGGCGCAGTTCGACGTTCTCCGAACGCGACGCCGCCAGCAGCACCTGCACCATCTCCGGGTTGTTGGGCATGGGGCCCAGCACCTCGAAGTCGATGTTTACTTCCTCGATGGGATACGGAATGTAGTTGACGGCTTCCAGTTCGACCTGCGCTTCCAGGTCGTTCTCGTCCAGGTCGGCCGGCATGGGGATGATCTTGGTGATCACCGCGGACCCGGCCACGGCCGCTGCCGCGTACTTGGCCTTGGTGCCTGCGCGGTTCACCGCGCGGCGGATGGCCTCGCCGACGGCCTCGACCTCGACGATGTTCTTCTCGACCACGGCATTGGGCGGCAGCGGCTCGACGGCGTAGTGCTCAACCCTGAAACGGTTGCCCACGCGCGACAGCTGCAGCAGCTTTACCGCAGTCGAACTGATGTCGACGCCGATCAGCGGCGACTGGCTTTTTGGGATTAGCCCCACGGTCTTTCCCCTTCCGACGGGCACAGGGCGCACGACGCGCGCCCACATTAATAACCAAGTTTTTACGCTTGGCAACCGACGTTGACGTGGCTGTGCGGCTTGTCACGTTTCACGAGGGTTGTTCCCCAAGTCCCTGTTCCCCTTGGAATCGCCCGTGGCGATCCCGGCGGTCATCTATACTCTGCCGTTACGAATTCTGCAATCGGAAAGCACTGGATGTCCCGTTTCCGTCGTCTTCTCCGTTGGACCCTCATCACGTTCCTGATACTTGCCCTGGCCGGCGCCGTCGGCCTGGGGGTGCTGTACTACACGGTCTCGTCCAAGGTCCCGGACGTCCAGGCCCTGCGGAACGTTGAGCTGCAGGAACCCCTCTATATCTATGCCAGCGACGGCCGGCTGATGGGCCTGTACGGGGAGATCCGGCGTTATCCGGTGCAGATCGACCAGGTTCCGGCCCAGGTCAAGCAGGCCTTCATCGCCGCCGAGGACAGCAAGTTCTACGAGCACAAGGGCATCGACCCCACCGGCATCGCCCGGGCCGTGTGGCAGATCGTCAGCCGGAAGGAAGGCCGCGTGGCCGGCGGCAGCACGATCACCCAGCAGGTGGCCCGGCAATGGTTCCTTAGCTCGGAGTACAGCTACACCCGCAAGCTGGTGGAGATGATGCTGGCCGTCCGCATCGAGAAGATGCTGACCAAGGACGAGATCCTGGAGCTGTACCTCAACAAGAGCTTCTTCGGCAACCGCTCCTACGGCGTGGCCGCCGCGGCCGAGTACTACTACGGCAAGACCCTGGACCAGCTGACCCTGGCCGAGACCGCCACGCTGGTGAGCGCGCTGAAGTTTCCCTCCAGCGGCAACCCGATCAGCAACCCCGGCCGCAACCAGCAGCGCAGCGCCTATGTGGTGGAGCGGATGCGCGAGGACGGTTACGTCACCGCGGCCGAAGCCGCGCAGGCCAAGGCCGAGCCCATGCATGCCAAACCGCATGAGCGACCGGTGGAGGTGTACGCCCCGTACGTCGCCGAGATGGTGCGCCAGGACATGATCGCGCGCTTCGGACCGGAAGCGCTGACCAAGGGCTACCACGTCACCACCACGCTGGACGCCACCCTGCAGGCGGCCGCCAACGACGCCGTCCGCGACGGCCTGGGCCTTTACGACCACCGTCATGGCTGGAACGGCATCGAGCGGCACTTCGATGTCGCAGCCGACGCCGACGCCGCCGCCCTGGCCAGCCACCTGCGCGGGATTCCTGCGCAGAACGGCCTGATCCCCACGGTGGTGGCGCGCACCCACGACGATGGCAGCGCCACGGTGGTCACGGCCGACGGCCGCGAAATCACCCTGCCCCCGGCCGCCAGCAAGTGGACCGGGCGCACGCCGGCCAAGCTGGTCAAGCGCGGCGACCTGGCCCGCATCAAGGCAGGCAAGGAGCCCGGCAGCTTCCTGGTCGACCAGATCCCGCGCGCACAGGCCGCGCTGGGCTCGCTGGACGCCAACAACGGCGCCGTACGTGCGCTGGTGGGCGGCTACAGCTTCGCCGGCAACAAGTTCAACCGTGCCACCCAGGCGCGGCGCCAGCCCGGCTCCAGCTTCAAGCCGTTCCTGTACGCGGCCTCGTTCGAGAAGGGCTTCAACCCCGCCTCGATCGTGCTGGCCGCTCCGGTCGTATTCCGCGACCGCCGCGGCCACATGTGGCGGCCGCAGAACGACGGCGGCGGGTTCCGCGGCCCGATGCGGCTGCGCGAAGCCCTGGTGCAGTCGCGCAACCTGGTGTCCGTGCGGCTGCTGGATGGCATCGGCGTGCCGTTCGCGCGCACCTACATCAGCCAGTTCGGCTTCGACGAGGCCGAACTTCCGCCCAACCTGTCGATGTCGCTGGGCACAGCGTCGCTGACGCCGCTGTCGGTGGCGCGTGGCTACGCCGTGTTCGCCAATGGCGGATCACGGGTGACGCCCTGGTTCATCGACGAGGTGAAGGACCGCGAAGGCAACGTGGTGTTCAAGGAGAACCCGGCCGTCGCCTGCCGCGGCTGCGGCCAGGGGGCGCAGGGCGGGGGCGCACCGGCCAGCCAGGTGGTGGATGGCTTCAATTTCGGCCCGGCCGCGACCACGTCCGCCGCCAAGCCGGCCGAGGCCAAGCCCAAGGCCGAGGAAAAGCCCGCCGATCCGAACGCTGTCACCGCGCCGCGCGCGATCGACGAGCGTACGGCCTACCAGCTGGTGTCGATGATGCGCGACGTGGTCCAGCGCGGCACGGGCACCGCGGCCAAGGTGCTGGGCCGCGAGGACGTGGGCGGCAAGACCGGCTCGACCAACGACCACCGTGACGCCTGGTTCGGCGGCTTCGGGGCGCAGTACGCCACCGTGGTGTGGGTGGGGCGCGACAACTTCCAGTCGCTGGGCTACCGCGAATACGGCGGCAAGGCGGCCCTGCCCATCTGGATCGACTACATGCGGGTGGCCTTGAAGGACAAGCCGGTGGCGCTGAACGATCCACCGGACGGCATGGTGCAGGCCACACTCAACGGCGTCACCGAATGGGTGAAGGTCGAGGACATGGACCGCATCCAGGACTACGACCTGTATGGTCCGGAAGACGCGGTGCCGGATGAAGAGGCGTTCGACATCTTCTGACGCGGTGGCGTGAAGGCGCCCTGACGGCGCGCATGCGCCGTCATCGACAACGCGGGAGCATGGTGTACATTCGAGTCTGTTTCGACGCGGAGGCCTGTCATGCACCACGCCCGTCAGCACGCCGAAACCCGCACCCGCGAGCGCCGCCAGCGACTGGCGCACGAAGCCGCCCGGCTGATGGCCGAGGGCGGCATCCGCGACTACCACCAGGCCAAACTCAAGGCCGCCAGCCGGCTGGGCATCCACGACGATGCCTCCCTGCCCCGCAACCGCGAAATCGAGGACGCACTGCGCGAGTACCAGCGCCTGTTCGTCGGCGAGGCGCATGTGACGGGCCTGCGGCGGCGGCGCGAGGCCGCGTTGCGCGCGATGGAATTCCTGTCCGCGTTCGCGCCCCGGCTGGTCGGCCCGGTGCTTGAAGGCACCGCCGATGCCAACACGCCCGTGCACGTCCACCTGCACAGCGACGACCCGGATGCCGTCACCCGGTTCCTGGAAGAACACCGCATCCCCGCCGAGCCGCGCGAGCGCCGGCTGCGCATCGACCGGGAACGCGTGGCCGACCTGCCCGTGTGGGTGTTCAGCGCCGAGGAGCTCAGCTTCGACCTGACCGTGCTGCCGCACGACGCCTTGCGTCAGGCGCCGCTTTCCAGCGTGGACGAGAGGCCGATGAAGCGCGCGTCCGCCACCCGGTTGCGCCAGCTGCTTGCCGAAGAGGACATCGCCCGCTACGAGGATGCGGCGCGCCGCTGAAACGATGCGTCAGGGCTTCACGCGCCGCATCTCGCCGGCGACCTTGTAGCGGCCGTAGCGCAGCAACGCCTGGGTGAAGTCATCCAGGCCCGTGTCGCTCTCGCAGGCCAGCGTCACCTGGTAGCAGCCTTCGCCGGCGATCTTGCTGGCGCTCTCCACCTCGGCATGTGCCTGCAGGAACGCTTCGAATGCATCGAACTGCGGCGTATCCATGAACACCGTGATGAAGTAGCGCCGCAGATCGCCTCGCGCCACGGTGAAGCCACGGATCGTGCCGCCCTCCACCATCTGCTGCACGCGCGTGGCGACCGCCTGTCCCGTCAGGTGCACGCGCCGGCCGACGGCCTGCCACGTCATGCGGGCGTCGTGCGCCAGCGCCGCCAGGATGGCCCGATCCATCTTGTCGAGGGGCATGTCTTTCGATCCTCAATGAAAACGGCGCGGCTTCTTGTGAACTGCAATTACCACGCGCAGCACCCATCACTACGATGCCGCAACCCACCCCTTCCAAGGTAACGCATGACCGCCGCCCTGCTCATCATCGACGTCCAGAACGACTATTTCCCCGGCGGCGCGCTCCCGCTATGGAACGCCGAGGCCACGCTCGACGCCGTCGTCAACGCCATCGACCGCGCACGCGCGCGCGGCGAAGCCGTGGTCCTGGTCCAGCATGTGGCCGCGTCCACGGACAGCCCGCTGTTCCAGGCCGGCACAACCGGCGTCGGCACCCAGGCGCGCATCCTGGCCGCTGCCCCCGACGCGCCCGTCATCGTGAAGCAATCCGCGGACAGCTCCCATCAACCCCGCCTTTCCGGCGTGCTGGCCGACCTGGGCGTCACCCGCCTGCGCATCGCGGGGATGATGACGCAGAACTGCGTGGTCTTCACCGCATTGTCGCCGGCGGCGGACCGTTACGAGGTCAGCGTGCTGTCGGACTGCACGACCACCACGGACAGGACGATCCATGGTTTCGCCCTGCACGCCTTGACCACCCGTGTCGCCGTGCGACCGGACGCCTGACCCATGCCGCAAAGAAAAAGGCCCCATCCGGGGCCTTTTTCATCGTGTCGCCAACGGGCTCAGCGCTTGTCGGTGGGCACGTAGTCGCGCGGCGCGTAGCCGGTGTAGATCTGGCGCGGACGGCCGATCTTGGCTTCCGGATCGACCTGCTGCTCCAGCCAGTGCGACACCCAGCCGGCGGTGCGGCCGATGGCGAACATGACGGTGAACATCTCGGTGGGGATCTTCAGCGCCTTGTAGATGATGCCGCTGTAGAAGTCGACGTTCGGGTAGAGCTTGCGCTGGATGAAGTATTCGTCCTTCAGCGCGGCCTCTTCCAGCTTCATCGCCACTTCCAGCAGCGGGTCGTCCACGCCCAGCTCGCCGAGCACCTTGTGGGTCATCTCGCGGATGATCTTCGCGCGCGGGTCGAAGTTCTTGTAGACGCGGTGGCCGAAGCCCATCAGGCGGAAGCCGGACTCCTTGTCCTTGGCCTTGGCCACGGCGCTGTCCACCTTGTCCGGCGTACCGATTTCTTCCAGCATCTTCAGCACGGCTTCGTTGGCGCCACCATGGGCCGGCCCCCACAGGGCGGTGATGCCCGCGGCGACCGAAGCGTAGGGGTTGGCGCCGGTCGAACCGACCAGCCGCACCGTCGAGGTCGAGGCGTTCTGCTCGTGATCGGCGTGCAGGATGAACAGCAGGTCCAGCGCCTTGGCGACCACCGGATTGAGTTCCAGCGGCTCGCTCGGCACCTCGAACATCATGTGCAGGAAGCGGTCGACGTACTCCAGGTTGTTGCGCGGATAGCGGATCGGCCAGCCGATCGAATAACGGTAGGCGGCAGCGGCCAGGGTCGGCATCTTCGCCAGCAGGCGGATCGCGGCCAGACGGCGCTGCTCGGGGTCTTCCAGGTCCAGCGTGTCGTGGTAGAACGCCGACAGCGAGGCGACCGTGCCGGACAGCATGGCCATCGGGTGGGCGTCGTAGTGGAAGCCGTGCAGGAAGTTCTTCAGCGACTCATGCATCATCGTGTGATGCGTGACCTCGTGCTCGAACCTGGCGAATTCTTCCTTGGTCGGCAGCTCGCCGTTCATCAGCAGGTACGAGACTTCCAGGAAGCTGGAATGCTGCGCGAGCTGCTCGATGGGGTAACCGCGGTACAGCAGCACGCCGTTGTCGCCATCGATGTAGGTGATGGCCGACTTGCAGCTGGCGGTGGCGGTGAAACCCGAGTCGTAGGTGAATAGACCGGTTTCCCTGGTCAGCTTGGACACATCGATGCAGTCGTTGCCAAGCGTGGGTTTCAGGACGGGCAGGACGACGGACTTGTCGCCCGCATTCAGCGTGACCTGGTCGAGTTCGGACACAGTGTGCGCTCCTTCGTGGGGATACGCCTGCGGGAAGGCCCGCTCGGCGCGTGACGGGAGTCCAGGGAGTGAACCTTGGATGACCCGAATTATCGCACAGCGGGTCTGGAGCCGTCGCTCGATACCGCACCAAAGTCAGACCAAAGAATGAGGCCGCGGGCGCAACCCTCCGTTCCGGCAGCACGCATGATGCGCCGCGCACAAACGCGAACGGCCGCGCACGAGGCGCGGCCGGACGGGAACAGCGGACGAGGTTCGATCAGCGCGCGTAGCGCTTCTGGAACTTGTCGATGCGGCCGCTGGTATCGATGACCTTGTGCTTGCCCGTGTAGAACGGGTGCGAGGCCGAGGAGATTTCGACCTTGATCAGCGGGTACTCGTTGCCGTCTTCCCACTTCGTCGTTTCCTTGCTGCCCAGCGTGGAGCGGGTCAGGAACTTGAAATCGGAGGTCACGTCGTGGAAGACGACTTCGCGGTAATCGGGATGGATGTCGGCCTTCATGGCGGGCACACCGTGTAGCGGGAATGGAAGAGCGGCATTGTAGCCCGCCCTTCCCTGCCGACGCAACCCGGCCGTCAGCCGGCCGCCAGCGCGGCGCGGATCAGGTCCTGAAACCGGGCCTGGTCGTAGCGCAACAGGATGTTGGCCTGGTCCGGCCCGCCGCCCTCGCGGCGCCAGTCCACCACCGATGCGCCGCGGGCGTGTGTGCCCTGCAGTTCGATCGCCAGTGGCCGCTCGGCCAGCTCCAGCGCACCCTCCGGGGTGAGCACGAAGGCCATCGCCAGCGCGTCGGCCGCGAACCAGTGGTCGCCCCGGCGGTCGGCCGACCACAGCCGGGTCTTCTCGGAGATGCGGGCGTAGAACCGGGCCCGCTCGCTGTCGGCGGCCAACCATGCGTCGACCTCGTGGTGCGGCAGGCCGTGGGCGATGGTGGCTTCCCAGTCGGCCAGATCGTAGCGTCCGAACGCCTGCAGCGTGATGTGGGCCGCTTCGGGGTCGAAGTAGAAGTTGAACTCGGCGGCCGGGGTGATGTTGCCGTGACAGGTGACGGCACCCCCCATCACCACGAAGCGGGCGACGCGCTGCGGCAGCGTGGGGTCCAGCTTGAGCGCCAGCGCGATGTTGGTCAGCGGACCCAGCGCGACCAGCACCAGCTTGCCCGCGTGTTGGTGGGACAGGCGCAGGATGGCGAGGGCTGCGTGTTCTTCCTCGGCCTGGCGCAGGGCCGGCGCGAAGCCGACGTCGCCGAATCCATCCTGTCCAGGCACGTAGCCGGCGCCCGGCGACGGATGCAGCAGCGGCGCCGGCGCCCGGGCGAACACGGGAATGTCTTCACGCCCCGCCACTTCGCACAGCTTCAGCGCATTGCGCACGGTGTACTGCAGGCCCACGTTGCCGGCCGCGATGGTCAGGCCGACGATCTCGTGGCGCGCATCGTTGAAGGCCATCAACAGCGCGAGGGCGTCGTCGACGCCGGGGTCGGTGTCGATCAGCAGGGGAATCTTGTCGGTCATCAGGTTTCGCTTTTTCTATCGGGGGTCGAGTCTCGCACCGATGAATGACCAGCGGAAGTCGCGCCGCATCATGCCGATGCGTAGCGCGCCGCGCCGCCGACCCAGCGATGGATCACCCGATCGGCGATCGACGGATCCTCGGCCAGCAGCCGCTCGGCGAGCGCGTGCACCTGCGGCAGCAGGCCCGCATCGCGGGCGAGATCGGCGACGCGGAATGCCGCAAGGCCCGTCTGCCGCGTACCCAGCAGTTCGCCCGGTCCGCGCAGCTCCAGGTCCTTCTCGGCGATCACGAAGCCATCGTTGGTTTCGCGCATCGTCGCCAGGCGGTGCCTGGCCATCGCCGACAGCGGCGGCTGGTACATCAGCACGCAACTGGATGCGGTGGCACCGCGCCCCACCCGTCCGCGCAACTGATGCAGCTGCGCCAGCCCCAGCCGCTCCGCGTTCTCGATGATCATCAGCGAGGCGTTGGGCACGTCGACGCCGACTTCGATGACGGTGGTGGCCACCAGCAGGTCGGCCTCGCCTTCCTTGAAGCGGCGCATCGTGGCCTGCTTGTCGGCGGCTTTCATGCGTCCGTGGACGAGGGCCACGCGCAGCTCCGGCAGCGAAGCGGACAAGGCTTCGTAGGTGGTCTGCGCGGCCTGCGCCACGACCTCGTCGCTGTCGTCGATCAGCGTGCAGACCCAGTAGGCCTGCCGCCCTTCGGCGCAGGCGGCGCGGATGCGCTCCACCAGCTCTGGCCGGCGCTCCGCGCTCAGGGCCACGGTCTGCACCGGCGTACGGCCCGGCGGCAGTTCGTCGATGGCCGACACGTCCAGGTCGGCATAGGCCGCCATCGCCAGCGTGCGCGGGATCGGCGTGGCGGTCATGACCAGCTGGTGCGGCACGCGGTCCACGCCCGCGCCCTTGTCGCGCAGCGCCAGCCGCTGGTGCACCCCGAAGCGGTGCTGCTCGTCGACGATGGCCAGGCCCAGATCATGGAAGACCACCGTCTCCTGCATCAGCGCATGCGTGCCCACCACCACCTGCGCCTCGCCCGAGGCCACCTGGGCCAGCACCTGCGTGCGCGCCTTGCCCGTCACCTTGCCGGCCAGCCAGGCGACGCGAACGCCCAGCGGTTCCAGCCAGGCCTTGAGATTGGCCAGGTGCTGTTCGGCCAGCAACTCGGTGGGCGCGGCCAGGGCGACCTGCTTGCCGGCTTCCACGGCCAGCATGCCGGCCAGCGCCGCGACCACGGTCTTGCCGCTGCTTATGTTAGCAAGCCCATATCAAGGAAATCGTTCAGACTAGCGGCGCCGGTCCCGACAGGGCAGGTAGCCCACTATTCACTAGCCTCGATTTGCTCGAACAACTGGCTCAGTGGGAGCCCGAGCGCCGTTGAGATCCTGACGATCGTTGAAAGCCGGCAATCCTTGAGCCCTTGCTCGATATGGCCCAGTTGGGTGCGATGCATACCCAATTCATCGGCCAAGGCTTCCTGAGAATAGCCCAAACGCATCCTTGCAGCCTTCACTGCCCTGCCCAGCCTGACCTGAATTCCCGCGCCTGCCATGGCGCGAAGGGTCCGACTCGTAGCATTTTCGGTCTACAGTATTTACGGTAGCATTCTGGGAGCAACGATATCCAGGTGAACCAAATGAACCTGTTCCTTGTCGCGCCGGATCTGGACCTCACTCTAGAGCTCTCCATAGCACCCGACTCTCTCGACGCGGTGTCCCGCTACTTGTCGGCAGTGAAAGACGGCTGGGAACACGAGAACTTCTGCAAGCGCCTTGCGGAGGAGATAAGTCGAGGACTTCCGGAAGTGATCGATTGGAAGTTCAAGCCACCTACCAAAGCCCAGCAAGCTTTCGCTCGAACACTATGCCGCCAGTTGGGAATTTCACTACCCACTGATGCCGCCACGATGCGTGGAGAGATGCATAGATTCATCGAGTTCAACTCGCAGCGGCTTCGCGACTGACTCAACGCTAGGTGCTGCGAATAGGAGAGCGGAGCGCTCAGCTATGACTATGCCAGTGGAACGCACAAGAAACCTCATCCAAGCCGGTGCATTCCTTCGGGATCTTTCCGCCAACCAACATGTACCCAGAGAGATTCGAACAGAAGCATATAGATTGCTCCGTCACTTTCCTTCAGTGTCGGACGTTGCCGCGATCGCCGAAAACGAGGCGCGTCTCCTAGAAGTAGCGAAGTCTCACCTCTTGCAGAACTACCTCGTAGCCGACTTTGACCCTGAATGGGTGCGGGGATACATGTCAGGCCCGCACATTGGAGGCTAGAGACGTGGCAATGGTCAGCGAACAACAGTTGGAGCGCTGTTTCGAGCTCGGGCTCAAGAGCTTCGTCAATGAGGCTCAGTTCTTCACTTGCCTACTGAACGCCATGGTCTACGTACATGCTCCCGTCTCGGATGACTCCAAGAATGTTCGACTAATCCAGTTCCGCCATCCAGACGGATTCGACGCCATTCCCTTCTTTACATCGGCGCATCGATCCGAACGGGCCGCCTCCCGTGCCGTAAGAACAATTCACCTGCCTTGCGCAGAACTTCTCAAGGCAACCCTCGGCGCAACTCTCATGGTCAACCCAAACGATGGTGGCGCAGTGCTATATCCGGAGGAAGTCCGCGTACTGTTGAGAACGGGAACTCTTGACACCTTCGAGAAGGTGGAATCAGAAAATGGCTTTGCTGTTCGTCCAGCAGAGAATTTACCTAGCGCGCTCGTGGAGACGCTCCGTATGGGTGTCGCCCAAAGCCCGTTCATCAAAACCATGTTTGTTTTAGAGAAGCGGCCGATCGATGGAAGCTCCGCACCCATGACGCTACTTCTATACCTAGGCGTAGAGCTTAAGCATATGGAGCGCGGCGCCCGAGCTGTCATCTCGGCGATCCATAACATGAATCCTAGAATCGACCAGATCATTGATGTGGCGGTCTACGATGCAGCTGGTCCGAAGCCTGAGTTTATCAACCAGGTAGGCGCGATCTGCATGCTGTCGCCAAATAGATAAGCAATTATGGACATGGCGAAGTCCTACGAGCTCCAACGTACAAACTCGTCGCGCCTATCTATAGCCGAGTTAGTCCACGCGACATTTCAAGCGTTAGCCTGAGTGCGGAAGACTCCCAAAGCTGCGCATCGTTAAGCTGAGGAAAAACGTCTTGCACGCGTTGAAGGCTGAAGAATGTCGCCTGCCCCCAAGGGAGGTAGTCGCCTCCGCCGTGAGGCCTAAACTTCAACACGTCACCATCCATCTTCACCTGCGCCGCTCTAACCCATGAGCTTGGCTGATCGAACTGTGAGGGTGTTTCCCCCACGAAGATGAAGACCACAAGAGGGTCCCACGTAGAAACTTGCTGGGCCAAAGTCTGCCCAAGCTCATCACGTACCGCATCGCTCCACTGGCGGCGGTACTTAACCTCGACCAGCCAATGAGTTGTCCGCTCCCTATTGGCCGCAAAGAAGTCTGGCAATTTGCGTAGTGCTATAGGTAGGCCCAAACCAACGTACTGATCCATGGGAAGATCCGCCACCTCCCTAACGGTCTCCTCAATGCCAAGGGGCACGACTGTAAGTCCCGCCTGTGCAAACAACGATCGCACAAGAGATTGCGTTACAGCACCTTTGAGTCGGTTCTGGTAGTTCATGCAATCAGCACCCAGGACATGGAGCAAAAAAAGACCGCAGGTGGCGGCACGAGGTCCGCACAGCAACGCATCCTTCAAATTCCATTAGAAACAGTCAATATCCGAACGCCTCGCCCAGCCGATCGCGCCATTGACTGCGCATGAGCCCGGCAAAGTACCCTACCCCAAACCCAGCATTCCACTTGCGCGACCGGCGATGAATTGTTCTATAGAACTCTTCATGGACCCCTTCGCTTGTTGATCCGCTTCGCCAACACTTTCACACGATTAGCGTGAGGATCGAACAAGGAACTTAGCGCACCCTCCAGCAAATCCAGTGCATCAATCACTTCTTGCTGTGTCAAAGCGCCCGAATGGACTCCCGCATTACCTATCCATTTGACAGCCAATAGAAGCTCGCTAGCTTCGGGATTCTTAACCGAGAGAAGCTCAATTCTTCGATGCAGCGTCAGGCGCTGTCGCTTGCCCTTGGCCGTAACAGACTTTTGGATTCTGAGTTGATCCAAGAGTCTTTCGGTTGCTGTACGAATGTGTGCAGAAGAGGAAGTAGGATCTCCCCACGCATGCGCAAATGCCATCTTTAGCTCTGATCTTACTTCAGATTTGCATTGCTCCGGAACGATGATAAGCGCAGGTGATGGATCGAAGTACTCAGGAGTATAGAACTCCTGATAGTCGTAACTCTGCCCTATCGGCTGCAATCCACCCCTACCCTTTATCGTTGCTACCTCAAGGCAGTCGGTGTTATCGCAAACTGCGAGCGCGACAAACCTTAAGGTTGTCCAGTCCGGATCCCACGCAGGATGATCTTGTGCGGCAACTGACTCGGCCGTTGCCTTGGCTGATATGGAGTCTTTGTCAATCCTTAAGTGACCTGCTTTGCATGTTGGGCAGGGCCACGCAGGTGACCTCTGTTTCGTAAAGGAGTCCCGCAAGTTTCTCTGGTTAACTGGCATAGAGGTCTACATGCCCAACAGTTGAGCTCTGGGTCGGTTTACGTCAGCAACTCACAGCCTACCGAACGTTGGATTAGTCACTTCGTGCTGCGCGATCTTAGGGCCAGTCTGGTCGTACTAACAAGCCTAGCTGCAACCGAAGAGGTCAACAGCTACGGAGATGGATGATGTCCACTCTGGATTGGAAGCGAACATTGACGAGACCGGAATACTGTTGCGGTGAGTGAAGGCTGCGCTCAGCTCCTGCCTGTCATCCGCTGCATGACGTTGTCCCTGCCTGCAAGCAGATGGAACAGCGCCGCCAGGATGTGCAGCCCGATGACCCAGTAGAAGGCCTCGCCGATCCAGACGTGGGCCGATTCGAGGAAGGCGGCCAAGGCTTCGTGCGGTCCGAAGAACGACGGGATGACACGCTCGGTGAAAGGCAGTCCGATGCCCTTCCCTTCTGCGAGCCGCGCCACGATGCCGGTCAACGGTTGCACGATCAGGAACGCGTACAGCAGCACGTGGGTCGTCTTCGACAGCAGCGCAGACCACGCGGACGGCGGCGGCACGATCGGCGGCAACGGCGCCTTCATGCGATGGACCAACCGGGGAAGCGTGAGCATCAGGATGACCATGCCGACCAGGAAGTGGGACTCGACGGCCAGGATGCGCTCGTCCGAGCCGCGTTCGAACAGCTTCCTTGCATTGATGCTGGCGTAGGCGATGACCACCAGCGCGAACGTCGTCCAGTGCAGCCGACGGGCGAGGCGCGAGTAGTATGTCGGTGCAGCGGTGATAACGATGGCGTCGCGTGTGGATTCGGTACTCATGGCGCGACTCCGGCGGACAAGTGCTCGTAGAGGATGGTGGCGCCCACCGCGATCAGTACCAGGCCGCCCAGCGCTTCGGCCCACTTGCCGATCAGCGTGCTGAGAACGCGACCGGCCATGATCCCGATGGTGACGAGCGCAAACGTACACAAGCCAATGACCGTGCTGACTACCAGGATGTTCACCTGCACGAAGGCCAGGCCCACGCCGACCGCCATCGCATCGATGCTGGTCGCCAGGCCAGTAAGCGCGATGCTCCACATCGAGCCGGAGGGCGCCGCGTCTTCTTTCTCGTCCTTGGCGAAGAAGGCCTTGTAGAGCATGTGCAGGCCCAGCGCGAACAGCAACGCGAAGGCGACCCAGTGATCCCATTGCTCGATGAATTTCGCCGCCGCCGAGCCCAGCAGCCAGCCGATCATCGGCGTGATGGCTTCGACGACGCCGAAGATGAGGCCGATGCGCAGCGCTTGCGGCCAGGTCGGCTTGACCATGCCGGCGCCTTTGGCCAACGCAGCAGCGAATGCATCGGTGGACATGGCCAGACCGAGCAGAAGGATGGAAACGGGATTCATGGGGGACGAGCACCTGCGGTCGGGACTTTGCGGACGAACGAACATCGCCGCGCCCGACCGGGGTCACGTCGATATCCGTTGGTCTCGCCACCCAATCGGTCCGCGCGCCATGGCCTAGTGAAGCCAATCATGTTGACGTGCGGGCTCCCACGGTCCGTGGTAGCTGGCTACTCCCCAAGGGAATGATCGTTCCTCATGGAGGAAGATCGGGGCGCAGGATATCGAGCCTGCTGCGCTGCCGCAAGCCCGGGGCCGAGCGCTGGGGGCGACCAACGACGCTCGGAAGGCAAATTACAGGACTGAGCTGACCGGAGCCCCGGCCTGAATACTCAGGCTAGACGCCGATCCGCTGATAGAGCCAGATTCTGAAAGAACCTCAAGTTCCCAAAAGTTCTTCCATTGTTTCTTCCATATGAAAGATTCCCCTTTGAGATTTTAAAGTCGTTAATTCTTGTCAGAACGATGTAGTAGACATTAGGGCTACTTGTTCGCGGTTTATGAACAAAGTTCGTAATCTGCGCGTCAACTTCGTAGAGCGCAGCCTTCTTCCCAACATTTGACTCAAATGATTTGGTTCGCTCTTTGCCAAGATCCGAAATGACGAGGCGTTGTTCGCCTGGCGTTATCAAGGGCGACAGCCAAGCTCTCTCCGTTCTAGAGCCGCCAGAGTTCCGCTTGTAGACGAGGTATTGGCTGGGGCTGTCTTGATAGGCATGAAGAAGGTATCTACCGGAAGATGAGTCTGCGCCAGGCGGTGCATCCTGCACCAACATACATAGCCTGAGAACATCCTTTAAGAGCAAGTAAGTTGAGTGAAGCGGCGGTATGTTCGGCTGACCGCTATTTGATAGCCTGAAAAACTTCGCCTCTAGCCAATTGTCTTGGTAGAAGCCATACGACGCAAAGTTCTCATTGAAAATGTTCAACGATGAAAGATTGATGTGAACATCTGCGTGCTTTGATGTGCCGTGATAAAGAACCTCGCTTCGCAGCAGAGATATGGGGTTCTGCACATTGCGGGAGTTCAGTTCTTGAAGAATTGCAAGAGAAAAAGCATTGGCTATAGTCGCCTCGAACTGGTATTCAGAAAATGGAGTTCCCGTTAGAAACTCCGGCATAGCCATGAATGCTTGCTCAAATATCAATGCACTCTCCAGTCTGGCCAAACTACCCGCTCCCGGCTTACCCAAACACATATGTTGGGCGCCCCTCGACACAAATTGATCTTAGGGCTGTGCGATGCGACTAACAAGCCGCGCAATCCCTAGTTTCGCGAACGAGCAAGAATGCAGTTGGGGTCCCCCTCCGGGCTGGACGCGGCGACTGCAGTAAGCGTTACCAGGCCAACTAGGCCCCACAGATGGACCAGTCGGCACCATCGGGAATGGCCATGGCAACCCGGCCGACGGCTTGCTTCTTGGCTCGGTCAATGGGCAAAAATGGAATACTTCAAACGCCGTTCTCACCAACGCTTGAAGGGCGACCGATGGTGATAGATCTTGTTGGCATGTCGGTCGAAGATGACTGAGTAATGGTTACGCAGTCTTTCGAAAAGGGTGACCGCTAGTGAGCCCTCCTTTCCGTCTTTGCGAGAAACCGCATAGCGATGCAGTGCGCCCAATACGGTATCGGGTACACAGCAGCAGGGCGTCGCTCCCTTGGACACGATGTTGACCTCTGGTGCCTGTAACGGTCGACGCTGGTTCTTGGCTTCCAGCTCGGTGTAGGCGCGGGTCACCGCCTCCTGTACGTCCGCCCTCGAAACCTTTGAACGGTTCTCCTCAACATGTATCGCGATCTCTGCGTCATCAGCAATCTTCAGGGCCGTCTCGAGAATCTCGCAAAGCAGGTCGGTGTAGGTCTTGGCGTACTCGCTCGGGCTAGTCAGCGGCGCCAGGGCGACCATGACCCTGACAGGTGAGGCGGCGATAAGCTTGACCACGGCCTCACGCTGGGACCATGTCGCATCACTCCAATGCAACCCCTTCTGGATGATAGACAGCGGATCGGCTGTCCCGAACGCATCTCCGGCCTCTTCGGCGAACAGCGTCCGTAGTTCTGTATCCAACCGGCCAGGCTCCAGAACGTCGGCAAGGCAGAGCGCGAGAAGCCGTGTGCCATCCGGATGGACGATCTCGGCCTCGTCAACGAACCACGAAGCAGGTCGCAGCTGGATGACGGGCCTAGGCTCAAATGATTTGGCGATGTCATTCTCGTCGCATACCTTCTGCCAGGCAGCGCGCAGTCGATGCGCCAGACGCGGTTCGATGCTGGATACATAGTTGACCGTGCCATCCAGACGATTGACGTTGTGCTGTTCGGTGCCCCCCTCGCCGCCCCGCGATAGATGCTCCAGGAAGCCGAACTTCTCGATGTAGTAGAGCTCCTGCCTGAGCTTGTGCTTCATCGCGCGCGGGGCGTGGGGCGCGGCCTTGTCGGCCACGCTCAGGCCGGTGACGTAGTGCTTCTGGCCGAGCTTTGAGGTGCGGAACTTGCTCTTGTTCAGTCGGAAGAAGTGACGCTTGAGTACCGTTTCGATGATCTCTCGTGTGGGCAGTTCGCCATCGCCGGACAACGTAATGTCATCGGCATAGCGTGTGTAGGTGAGCCCCCACTCCTTGGCCAACGCATTCAAATCGTGGTCCAGGGGTGTTGCCACCAGGTTGGCGATCATCGGGCTGGCGTTAAGTCCCAAAGGAAGCGTGCCTTCGATGGTCAGGAAGCGCCCCAAAGCGTTGGTCACTGCCGGCTGCAAGCCTGCCGCTTCCAGGGCGAGCTCGACGCGCGCCAACGTGATGGAGGGAAAGAAGTCCTGAATATCTGCGCTAAGTAGCCGCTTGGCACCCACGTGGCGTCTTGCGTTGTGTCGTGTGGATCGGCCTTTGACGTAGCCAAAGGCGGCCTCATGGGGAAACAGGGAGCCGGGCCGGGAGAGGTAACGCTCCAGTACCCGTGCGGCAGACTTGTGGGCATGCTTGATGACCGGGCTGTGCGCTTCCCACACGACGCGGTACTTGCTCAGATCAAAGCTATCGAGCGAGAGCGTGACGATCCCCCGAGCGTCCTCAACAGGCACCGAGGGCAATGCACGGACGGCCCGCTTGGGGATCAGATGCCGGCGATAGATGCGCTCAGGCTCGCTGTTGTCTGCGATGAACGTGAAGATCTGCGTCGCAACGCCCAGCGCTTTGGCCAGTTGCTCAACGTTGGCCGGTCGAGCCAACTGCGGGATGTAGTCATCAAGGCTCATAGCAGGGGTGGGCGCCGTGCTGGAGAAGCAAGTGATACCGCGATGGCGGACGCGACTCGCGCCCTGAACCACAGGCAGGGACGCCCACCCCTGACTCGATAATATCAGCCGGCGGGGCTCCCGCTAGCTGCATGCATTCGGCTTTGCCGGAAGAGGATCGCAACGGCACTCAGGGCCTGCGCGGCGGCGTTGATGCATCTGCGACAATGCGACTTCCTTGCCCTGGAGATGCCAGCTGATGTCGTTCAAATCCGTCCTGATCGCGCTTGGATTCAGTCTGCTCGTTGCGGTAGGCCCGGTGATGGCTCAAACCCCTACCCGCGCTGCCGCCTTGGCGCCTGCCGGCGCACCGGCTCTGGGACCGGTAACGGCGCCGGTCACGATCGTGGAGTTCTTCGACCCGGCCTGCGAGTCCTGCCGCGCGATGTATCCCCACGTGAAGCAACTGCTGGCCGCCCATCCCAAGGACGTGCGCCTGGTGATCCGCTACGTACCCTTCCATGGGCAGGTATCCAAGGAGGCGATTGGTGTGCTGGAAGCAGCCCGGGAACAGAAGAAGTTTGAGCCGGTGCTGGAGACCTTGATGCGAAACCAGCCTGTGTGGGCCAGCCATGGCGCGTCGGATCCGAAGAAGGTGTGGGAGTTCGCTCTCGCCGCGGGCC
Organism: Pseudoxanthomonas mexicana; assembly: GCF_010093385.1. Taxonomy (GTDB): domain Bacteria; phylum Pseudomonadota; class Gammaproteobacteria; order Xanthomonadales; family Xanthomonadaceae; genus Pseudoxanthomonas_A; species Pseudoxanthomonas_A mexicana. Next base: position 84,719 of record NZ_PDWV01000006.1, on the reverse strand, counting down.
TGGACCGCGCACGCGCACAGCGCTATCTGGCGACCGGAGCCGTCGAGACCCTGATCAAACGCGAAGTGGCCGCCGTGGAAGCGGCCGACATTCGCGGCACGCCGACATTCTTCGTCAACGGCAAGCTGCTGTCCGAACTGGGTCCTCAGCAATTGAGCGCGCTCGTGGCAACCGAACTCCAGCGCACCCGTAAGAAGCCCTGATCTTGGCGCGGCCTGCCGAGGTATTCGGCAGGCCGTGACGACGTAGAGAAGGATCACGACGTGGTGCCGCCGCGACCGTGATGTCATCAGCTTGAGGCTGTGGCGTTATGACCTGTCCCTGTAGGCCAGCAGACGCAGCGCGTTGAAGACCACCAACAATGTGGAGCCTTCGTGCACGGCCACCGCCGGACCGATACCGAGACCGAAGATCGTGGCCGGCACGAGGAAGGCGACGATGCCGAGGCTGACGAAGACGTTCTGCCGGATGATGCCGCGCGTGTGACGACTCAAGCCCACGGCGAATGGCAGGTGCTTCAGGTCATCGGCCATCAACGCCACATCGGCCGTTTCCAGGGCAACGTCCGAGCCGGCCGCGCCCATGGCGATGCCGACGGTGGCGTTGGCCATCGCGGGCGCATCGTTGACGCCGTCGCCGACCATGGCGACCTTGTCCTGATCGCGCAGCTTGCGGATCGCCTCGACCTTGTCTTCGGGCATCAGGTCGCCCCACGCCTCATCCAGACCGACCTCCTTGGCCACGGCCTGGGCCACCTTCTGGTGATCGCCAGAGATCATGATCATGCGCTCGATGCCCATGGCCTTCAGGCGCACCAGCGCCTGCTTGGCCGCCTCGCGCGGCGTGTCCATCAAGCCGATCGCGCCGAGCTCCCGATCCCCCAACCGCACGACCATGGTCGTCCTGCCCTGCTCGCGTAACGCGGCGATGGCCGCCGCCGCGGCGGCGCCCAGGGCGGGAACTCCATCCGCGCCGAACATCTCGGCCTTGCCGATCCATACCGGCTGATCGCCCAGACGGGCTTTGACGCCGCGGCCGATCAGGTTTTCCAGATCCGAGGCTGTCGGCAACTTGCCCGCATCCAACCGGCTGCGACCATCACGCGCGATCGCGGCCGCCAGCGGATGATCACTCAGCGACTCCACCGCAACGGCTACCTGCAGCAGCTCGGTCTCCGAGGCGCCGTCCACCGGCACCACATCGATGATGCGCGGGCGCCCTTCGGTCAGGGTGCCGGTCTTGTCGAAGGCCATCGCCTTCAACGAACCCAGATCCTCTAGCGGCGCGCCGCCCTTGATCAGCACGCCCCCACGCGCCGCGCGGGCGATACCGGACAGGACCGCGCTCGGGGTGGCGATGGCCAACGCGCACGGACTGGCGGCCACCAGCACGGCCATGGCGCGATAGAAGCTGTCGCGGAACGGCTCATCCACCACCACCCAGGCAAACAGCAGTAGGAACGCCAGCACCAGTACCGCAGGTACGAAGATCCGCTCGAAGCGATCGGTGAAGCGCTGGGTGGCCGACTTGCGTGTCTCGGCCTCGCTCACCATCTTCACCACCCGCGCCAGCGCGGAATCCTCGGCGCGCTTGGTCACTTCCACTTCGATCGCGCCGGCCCCATTGATGGTGCCTGCGAAGACCCGACTGGCCGCATCGACGCTGTCGGGCCGGCTTCGTGCCAGCGCGGCATCCTCCACCGGCCGCTTGTCCACCGGGATGGACTCGCCGGTCACCGGTGCCTGGTTGATGCTGGAGTTGCCCTTCAGCAGGAACCCATCGGCCGGCAGACGCTCATTGGGACGCACCAGTACCCGATCACCAAGTTGCAGGTCGCCGACCGGAATCTCGGTGGTGGTCTCGCCGCGGATGACGATCGCCGTGTCGGGTGCGAGTTCGGCTAGCGCCTCGATGGCGCGCTTGGCGCGTCCCATCGCGTAGTGCTCCAACGCATGACCCAAGCTGAAAAGGAACAGCAGCAACGCACCTTCGGCCCAGGAGCCTAGCGCGGCGGCGCCGGCGGCGGCGACCAGCATCAAGGTGTCGATTTCAAAGCGCTTGAGCTTGAGGTTGTCGTAGGCCTCGAGCAGCGTGTAGGCACCGCCAAAGACGTACGCACCGATGTAGCAGGCCGTGGACAACCACCCCGGCAATGAGGCGGCGAACTTCTCGATCAGAAAGCCCGCCAGCAGCAATGCACCGCACGTCAGGGCGAAGATCAGCTCGGCGTTGGGGCCGAGCAAGCCGCCGGCGTGGTCGTGGTCGTGCTTCTCCCCCCCGTGCTCGCCCTCTTTGCCGTCATGCGTATGACCGGCGTGATCCTCATGCTGGGACGGCTTGCCCGTCGCCACGCGTGCAACGCCCATGCGCTTCAAGGAGGCTTCCAGTCCGCCCTCGTCGATCTTTTCGCGCTCGAACTCCAGGTACACCGTACCGGCCGAGCTAGCGCGAGCTTCCAGTACGCCAAACACCGAGCTCATCTGTTCGGCCACGTTGCGGGCGCGTCGCTCATGCCCGATGCCGGTGACCGTCCAGGTCACGTGACCGAAGCTTTCCGGGACGCGTGCACCCGCGGCCTGGGCCAGCTCGCGAATGCGAGCCAGCGACATCACCTGCGGATCGAAGTGCACGCACAGTTGGCCCGGCCCCTCCCCCTCGGCAGGTCGAATGTGGACGCGGTCAACGCCGGGCCGCGCGAGCAGTTCGCTCTGCAGGCGCTCGATGCACGCATCGGCGGCATCCCGCACGTGGGGAAGCACAACGGGAATGTCCAGGCGCAACTTGCCAGGGGAGGTATCCATATCGATCTCGTCAGTGCTGCGCAGATGAACCTGAGTGTCCACAGCGCAGGTGAGTGCCACGCGACAGCACGGTCGTTGCGACCGGCGCACGCGATCCCAAAGTAGGGGCTACGCCAAGGCGGCGTGCGCCCGCGCGATCACGCGATGGGTGGGCGTAAGGGGTGCGTAGAGCGCTGGGCCAGCGCCAGGACCGCAGCGATGGGCGTATAGGCCTGACCGGGGATGAGCGGCCCAGGTGCCGGGAAGTCCGGCAGAATCACCGCGTGTGCGCATACGTCCGAATGATGGAACAGGCTGTGTGCGCCTTTGGCGTCTTCACCGGGCACATCGCCGCTGGCGTCGTGCGCGTGCTGAGTGGCGCTGAGATGAGTGGTTTGGTGCTCAAGGCCATGCAACTGCCCGAGCTGGGTCAAGACCGGATGGGCCTGCACTGCCACCGCGACCAGCCACAACACGCCCAAGGCGAGCCAGGTTTTGGCGTTGGCGGTCAGGATGCGCACTCGGTGGCCCCGGCTTGCACGAATGACCCGACGATACCGAACACCCTCGCGTCCGCCAAGCGCTGTTACACCGTAACGCCTTAACAAGAAGCGCTGTTTTCTGAATTACGTGATTGTCTAACGCGCAATGGGCTGACTACCATACCCCCACTATGAAACGCGCCCTGCGCCAACTCAGCCGTCTCCTGCGCCTCCCGGCGCTGGCACTGCTGTTGTTCGCGGTGGTGGCCAATCCGGTGCTGGCGGCCGTGGGCGATATCCACGAGTCGGCCCAGGCCGTGGCCGATCATGCCGATCCGGAGCACTGCGATGTCAGCGATGACGCCACCAGCGCGGTGGTTGATCAGGATGCCGGCGATCAGGACGAGGGTTCGGCCGGCGATCTGCTGCACGCGCTGGTCCATGGCGCCCATGCGTGCGGCCACCCGGTGGCTATTCCCTCGCCCGCCCTTGTGGTCGATCCGCTCGCTCCTCAGGCGATCGCGCCTGTGCACGAGATCCAGCCGCTGGATTCCCTGCAGCCGCTGTCCCTAACCCGTCCCCCGATTACGGCCTAACGCTGCACGCCGGCTTGCCGGTGCATCGTTCTTTCGCCTAATCGGAGATACCTCATGTGGTTGCGACTGGCAGCGTGCGCTGCCTTTTTGGTCGTGCCCGTTGCGTACGCGCAGACGGGGACGGCGCCCTCTTCTACCCTTTCGTTGGACGACGCCATTGCGCGCGTTGCCACGACACACCCTGACCTGCGCATCTTCGACGGACGTCGTCAGGTCCTGGATGCCAACTTGGCATCGGCGGCCCTCAAGCCCCCGATGACCCTCGGCGCAACCATCGAAAACACGCTCGGCACCGGCAACTATCGCGGTTTCAGCGAGGCCGAGCTCACGGTCACCCTGGCTGGGGTGATCGAGCGCGGCGGCAAGCTCAACGCCCGGCAAGCCCTGGCGCTGGCCAACATTGATACGTTGGCGCCGCAGCGTGAGATGGCAAGGCTGGACCTGCTGGCCGAGACGGCGCGGCGTTATCTGGCGGTCACCGCGGCGACCAAGCGCAAGAGCATCGCCGAGTTGGACATTGTTCAACGTAGGCGCGCTGTCGATGCAGCACGTACCCGCCTGACCGCAGGTGCGTCACCTGAGTCCGTCGTGCTCACCGCACAGGCGGCCTTGGCCACGGCCGAGCTGGATCGGGATCGTGCCATTGCCGATGAAGCGGCCACGCGCCAGAACCTGGCGGCCCTGTGGAATGAGCGCACGCCCAGCTTCACCGTGGCCGCGGGCAATCCTTTGGTGCTGCCGGAACTGCAGAGCTTCAATGCACTGAGTGACTACCTGCAGAACACGCCCGAGCTTGCTGAGTTGGCGGGCGTGGAGCGTGTGCGTGAGGCCCAGCTACGTCTGGCTCGTACGCAAGCTACGCCTGATCTGCAGTGGCAGGCCGGTGGACGCTACAACCGATCTACGAGTGATGTGGGGTTCATGGCCGGCATCAGCATTCCGCTGGGGTCGGCACGCCGTGCCGCACCGGGCATCCGGGCGGCTGAAGCCGAACTGGCCATGACGCCGATCGAACGCGAGTCCCTGCGTATCGATCTGTACTCCGCGCTCACCAACGCCTACGGCAATTACTCCACGGCACGGTTGGAAGTCGGTCGCCTGCGTACCGACGTGATCCCGCGCTTGGAGAAGGCTGAGAAGGCCGCCGAGTACGCGTGGAAAGCCGGTGCGATCAGCTATCTGGAGTGGTCGCAGCTGCAGGCGCAACGCGTGGAAGCCAGCGTGCGCCAGCTGCAAGTGGCCGTCGATGCACAAGCTGCCCTGATCGAGATCCAGCGCCTGACCGGGCAGCCGATCGTCGCCAGCGGCACCACCACTCCATAAGGATTTCCACATGAAGAACGTTGCAAAGATTGCAGCTCCGACGTTGCTGCTGGGCGCTGTCCTGATGCTGGCCGCTTGCGGTGGTTCCAAGGACGCCACGGAAGAGAAAACGGCGCCTGCCAAAGAGGCCAGCGCTGAGGGTGACGATCACGGCGCCGAAGGCGAAGCCGGGCACGAGGAAGGGGAAGCTGGCCACGGTGAGGAAGCCGGCGGTCATGAAGAAGAAGGTGCCGAGAAGACCACGATCCCGCAGGAAGAAGCTGACAAGAGTGGCGTGAAAGTGGCCAAAGTCAGTGAGGGTGCCATCAAGAACGAACTGGAAGTCCAAGGCGTGCTGACGCCGATGGAAGGCGGCGTGGCCCAGGTCGCTGCGCGCTACCCCGGCGTGGTGCGTACCCTGCGCGCCAATGTGGGCGATACCGTGCGTCAAGGCCAGGCGCTGGCCGTGGTGCACAGCAATCTGAGCCTCACCACCTACACCATCACCGCACCGATCAGCGGCGTCGTCCTCAGTCGACAAGGAAGTGTCGGTGGCGTAGCCGCCGAAGGCCAGCCGCTGTTTGAGATCGGCGATCTGTCCAAGGTGTGGGTCGACCTGCATGTGTTCGGGGCCGATGCGCAGTACCTGCGTCCGGGCGTGGCCGTCACGGTCAGTCGCCTGTACGACAACGTCAGCGCTACGACGACCATCGAACGCGTGCTGCCCAGCACGTCAACGGCGAGCCAGAGCCTGGTCGCCCGTGCCGCACTGCCCAACGAGGATGGCTTCTGGCGTCCAGGCACCGCGGTCAAGGCGCAAATCACGATGTCCACCAGCGATGCGGGCGTCGTGATTCCGCAGTCGGCCATCCAGAGCATGGACGGCAAGGACGTGGTGTTTGTGCGTGACGGCGATACCTACACGGCGCGGCCGGTGAAGCTGGGTGATCGTGACTCCACGCAAGTGGCCGTGCTGGAAGGCGTGAAGGCCGGCGAGGACATCGTGGTGACCCAGAGCTACCTGGTCAAGGCGGACATCGAAAAGTCCGGCGCGACACACGCGCACTAAAGGAGACCGTCATGCTCGAAAAAATCATAAAAGTCGCGATTAATCATCGCTGGCTGGTCATGACGTTGACGGTGGCCTTGATCGCCATCGGCATCTGGAGTGCCCGTCAGATCCCTATCGATGTCACCCCCGACATCACCAACGTCCAGGTTCAGATCAACACCGAAGCGGCCGGTTACTCGCCACTGGAGGCCGAGCAACGCGTCACGTTCCCCATCGAGACGGCCATGGCCGGTCTGCCGAAGATGGAGTACTTCCGCTCGATCTCCCGCTACGGGCTGTCCCAGGTCACCGTCGTGTTCAAGGACGGGACGGACATTTACTTTGCGCGTCAGCAGGTCTCCGAGCGCGTGGCGCAAGTGAAGGCGCAAATGCCCGAAGGTATCGAACCCACCCTGGGTCCGATTGCCACCGGTATGGGCGAGATCTTCTCCTACACCATCGATGCCGATCCCAAAGCCCGCAAACCCGATGGCACGCCCTACACCGCCACCGATCTGCGTACGCTGCAAGACTGGGTGATTCGTCCGCAACTACGCAACGTTCCGGGTGTGACCGAAGTCAACACCATGGGCGGCTTCAAGCGTGAGGTTCACGTCACGCCTGATCCTGCCAAGCTGCGCTCGCTGGACCTGACCTTTGAAGATGTAGTGACGGCCCTGCAGGCCAACAACCAGAACGTGGGCGCCGGCTACATCGAACGTAACGGCCAGCAGTTCCTGGTGCGTGTGCCGGCACAGGTCTCGGACATTCCTGCCATTCAGAAGATCGTCGTCACCCGTCGTGACGGGGTGCCCATTCGGGTTCGTGATCTGGCCAATGTGGCCGACGGTGAAGAACTGCGTACTGGGGCGGCAACCCAGAACGGCCACGAGGTCGTGCTCGGCTCGGTGGTCATGCTCGTGGGCTCCAACAGCCGTGACGTCTCCCAAGCCGCGGCCGCCAAGCTTCAGGAAGCGGCCAAGAGTCTGCCCAAGGGCGTTACTGCCACGCCGGTGTACGACCGTACCTCGCTGGTGGATCGCACGATTACCACGGTCGCCAAGAACCTGATCGAAGGCGCGTTGCTGGTCATCGTCATCCTGTTCCTGCTGCTAGGCAACTTCCGAGCTGCTCTGATCACGGCTGCGGTGATTCCACTGTCGATGCTGTTCACCTTGACCGGTATGGAGCGCGGTGGCGTGTCGGCCAACCTGATGAGCCTGGGCGCACTGGACTTCGGTCTGATCGTCGACGGCGCGGTCATCATCATCGAGAACTGCCTGCGTCGCTTTGGCGAACGTCAGCATGAACTCGGGCGTGAGATGACGCTGGAAGAGCGTTTTGAAGTGGCCTCCAGCGCATCGGCCGAAGTGATCCGACCGAGCTTGTTCGGTCTGGGCATCATCACCGCCGTCTACCTGCCGATCTTTGCCCTGACCGGTGTGGAAGGAAAGATGTTCCACCCGATGGCCATCACCGTGGTGCTGGCGCTGACGGGCGCGATGATCCTGTCCCTGACCTTCGTGCCCGCTGCCGTGGCGATGTTGCTCGGTGGCAAGGTCGAAGAGAAAGAGAACTGGCTGATGCGCTGGTTCCGTGGGCGCTACGAACCTTTGCTGGATCTGAGCCTGCGTAGCGGCAAGCTGGTGGCCATCGGTGCGATCGCCCTGCTGGTTGGCAGTGGGCTGCTCGCCTCTCGCATGGGTAGCGAGTTTGTTCCCAGCTTGGATGAGGGCGACTTCGCGCTTCAGGCCATGCGTATTCCCGGCACCAGCATGACCCAGTCCTTGGGCATGCAACGCATCGTGGAAGAACGTTTGCTGCAGTTCCCAGAAGTGGAGCGAGTGTGGTCGAAGATTGGTACGGCTGAGGTCGCCTCCGACCCGATGCCGCCGTCGGTGGCTGACACCTTCGTGATGGTCAAGCCGCGTGATCAGTGGCCCAACCCGCGCAAGCTCAAGGCGGACCTGGTGGCGGAAGTTGAGGCGGAGATGAAGAAGATCCCCGGCAACAACTACGAGTTCACCCAGCCGATCCAAATGCGTACCAACGAGCTGATTTCGGGCGTGCGCGCGGACGTGGCGATCAACCTGTACGGCGATGACCTGGATACGTTGCTGGAAGTGGGCCAGAAGATCGAGGCCGCCGCCCGCAAGGTACCCGGTGCAGCTGACGTTCGCCTGGAACAGGCTGCTGGCCTGCCCATGCTCTCGGTGCTGCCCGATCGGGATGCCTTGGCACGCTATGGCCTGAATCCGGCTGACGTGCAGCGCAACGTGGCCACGGCCATCGGTGGTGAGGTGGCGGGCCAGCTGTTTGAAGGCGATCGACGCTTCGACATTGTCGTGCGTCTGCCGGAACAGCAGCGCCTGGATCCCACCGCGCTCTCGGCATTGCCCATCTCGCTGACGGCGGCCATCGCGGCCAACCAGGCTGATGAGTCGGTGGGTACGCAGGCCAACGCCGCGCAGGCGCAGGTCGTCCCGCTGAGTTCAGGGGCGCGCGGAGAGATCTCCGAGGGCGCCAACCAGATCAACCGCGAAAACGGCAAGCGACGCATCATCGTGACCGCCAACGTTCGCGATCGAGACCTGGGTAGCTTCGTCTCGGAACTGCAGTCGACTATCGACAAGCAGGTCACGGTACCGACCGGGTACTGGATCGAGTACGGCGGCAGCTTCGAGCAGTTGATCTCGGCCAGTAAGCGTCTGTCCATCGTCGTGCCGGTGACCCTGGTGCTGATCTTCGCCTTGCTGTTCATGGCCTTTGGTTCGGCCAAGGACGCGCTCATCGTCTTCAGCGGGGTCCCGCTGGCCTTGACCGGTGGCGTACTGGCGCTGGCACTGCGCGGAATTCCGCTGTCGATCTCGGCAGGCGTGGGCTTTATCGCCCTGTCCGGTGTGGCGGTGCTCAACGGCCTAGTGATGATCAGCTTCATCCGAAGCTTGCGCGAGAGCGGACAACCCATGGCCGAAGCCATTCGGGAAGGTGCGCTCACACGTCTGCGCCCCGTCCTGATGACGGCATTGGTCGCATCGTTGGGCTTCGTCCCGATGGCGCTCAATGTCGGTGCGGGTTCGGAAGTGCAGCGTCCGCTGGCCACCGTGGTCATTGGCGGAATCATCTCCTCCACGTTGCTGACGCTGGTGGTACTGCCGGTGTTCTACCGGTGGGTGCACACCCGCTTCAATCGCACCCCGGCGCACATGAAATCGTGACAGGGCACGGCGGCGGTGTACGCACCGCCGCCATACCCCGTTCCTAGCCGCTCTTTTGCATCTGTTCTTAGGAGAACACGCATGAGCACAGGGCATGATCATGGAACGTCCGAGATCCGGTACGAGAAGCCCCTATGGTGGGCGCTCGGCCTGACTTCCACGTTCCTCATCGCCGAGATCATCGGCGGTCTGGTAACAAATAGCTTGGCGCTGCTATCCGATGCGGCGCACATGATGACCGATGTCATCGCCCTCACCGTGTCGCTGATCGCGGTGCGTATGAGTCGACGTCCGGCTGATGCTCGCCGCACCTATGGCTATGCCCGTATGGAAGCCATCGGCGCGATCATCAACGGCGGTCTGTTGTTCGTGGTTGCCGGTTACATCCTGTGGGAGGCGGTCGGGCGCTTTCGTGAGCCGCCTGAAGTTGCGTCCACGGGCATGTTGGTCATCGCCACCCTGGGTCTGATCGTCAACCTGATCTCTATGCGTCTGCTACGGGCCGGCAGTGGCACCAGCCTGAATGTGAAGGGTGCCTACCTGGAGGTCTGGAGCGACATGCTCGGATCGGTGGGTGTGATCATTGGTGCGATTGTCATCAAGGTCACGGGCTGGACGCTGGTCGATCCGATCATTGCGGTGTTGATCGGCCTGTGGGTGCTACCCCGTACCTGGACCCTGCTCAAGCAGGCCGGCCATATCCTGATGCAGGGTGTGCCGGAAGGCATGGACGTAGCGGCCATCCGTAAGCGGCTTATCGAGATGCCGGCCGTGCAGGAGGTCCATGATCTGCACGTGTGGTCGCTGGGGACTGGGCAGGTCGTGCTGACGGCTCACATCGTTCTGGCGGCGGGAGTGCCCGATCCGGACACGATCCAAGTCGAACTCTCCCGGGTGATCGAGCAGCAGTTCGATATCCATGATGTGACTTTGCAGGTGGAACGCACTTCGTGCAGAAGCGAGGTGGGCCATGCCTGACCGGAATCGAGCGAGTTTCCGCAAGGTGTTCGCCCGATTCCAAGACACATCGCTCCGAGGTTCAACAAGCGCACACCGTCCGCGTTGGCGGGTGGCGCTGAGCCTGGAGCTGGTCATCCTGATGGTTGCCGTCTTCTTTGCGTTCACCGCAAACGGCGCCTTCTGGGCCAGTGTCAAAGAATCAGGCGTCCTGAGCGGCGCGAGAGAACTGCGTTTCTACATCGGGGTGACCGCCGCCCTGGTCGGCTTGCATGCGTTGCTGTTCGGCTTGGTGCTCAACCGTTGGATTGCCCGACCTGTTCTGGCGGTCCTGCTGGTGGCCACCGCTTCGGCGGCCTACTTCGCTAGCACGTATGCGGTCTATCTGGATCCGAGCATGGTCCGGAACGTGATCAGAACCGATACGCAGGAGGCGCGCGAGTTACTGACGTGGGACATGCTGGGAACCGTCCTGTTGATGGGCGTGCTGCCTGCTGCCGCGTTGTGGCTGGTGCACTTTCCTCGGGTGTCGATCAAGCGAGCGTTGTTGCGGCGGACGTTGTTCCTGGGCGCGATGTTTCTGATTGCATGCGTCGGGGTGATGGCGACGTTCCAGGATCTGTCATCGCTGATGCGCAATGACAAAGCGCTGCGCTACCTGATCGCGCCGGGCAACTACCTGGCGTCCATCACGCGCGTGCTCAGCCAAGAGGCCGGGAGCCCAAAGCTGCCGCGCCAGGTCGTGGCGGCCGATGCCCGGCAGCAGGCGCACGCGCCCTCGACCAAGTCCCACCTGTTGGTGGTCGTGGTTGGCGAGACCGTGCGCGCCCAGAACTGGGGCTTAAACGGCTACGAACGGCAGACCACGCCTCAGCTGTCGAAGTTGAACGTCATCAACTTCAGCGACGTCACTGCGTGCGGGTCCAACACGGAAGTCTCCGTGCCCTGCATGTTCTCCCTTGCTGGCCGGCGCAACTACGACCGCGAGAACATCGTGGGTTCCGAGTCGCTGCTACACGTGCTGGAGCGGGCCGGCGTCAAGACGTTGTGGCGGGACAACCAGACCGGCTGCAAGGGCGTCTGCGATGGTTTGTCCTTCGAGTCCTACCGCAAGCCGCCGGAGAGCTCGCTGTGCGATGACCAGGCCTGCCGTGATGCGGTGATGCTGCAAGGTTTGCACGATGTGATCGATGACAACCCCGGCGACACGGTGGTGGTTCTGCATCAACTGGGCAATCACGGGCCGGCGTACTTCAAACGCTATCCGGAAGCACTCCGTCAGTTTCGGCCTGACTGTCGTTCCTCGGATCTGGGCAGCTGCACGCGGCAAGAGATCGTCAACGCCTACGACAACGCCATCCTGGAAACGGATGACTTCCTGTCCAAGACGATCCAGATGCTCTCGCAAGACACCACGCACGACACGGCGATGATCTATGTCTCCGATCACGGCGAGTCGCTGGGCGAAGGCAACGTCTATCTGCACGGCTTGCCCTACTCCATTGCGCCGGACACCCAGATCAAGGTGCCGATGGTGGCCTGGCTTTCACCGGGCATGGCCAGCGGTAAAGGCGTCAACACCGCGTGCGTGCGTAGTCGGGCAAGCCAGCCGATCAGTCACGACAACCTGTTCCATTCCGTGCTCGGTCTGATGCAGGTCAGCACTACGGCTTACGACCCGAAGCTCGATGTGTTTTCGGGATGCCAGACCACGGCAGGAGCCTCGCCATGAGGCTCCCGTATTGCCCCTCACCTCTCGCCCGGCACCTGTTGCCAGGCCTTCGGCCGCTTCGAACCACGCGCTTGAAGCAGTCACTCACTTCTTCTCAAGGAGTCTCCCATGGCTGACGGTTATGGCCACCTGCCGCGTGGCCCCAAGCGTTTGATGATGGCGGCACGTTGGTCTGCTCAAGGACTGCGTGCGGCTTGGCTGCATGAGTCTTCTTTTCGTCTCGAGGTAGTGCTCGCCCTGGTGCTTGCGCCTTTGGGCCTGCTGCTGGGCGAGACCGGTGTAGAGCGTGCACTGCTGGCCACCACGGTCTTGCTGGTGCTACCGGTCGAACTACTTAACTCAGCGATCGAAGCAGTCATCGAGCGCTACGGCCCCGAGCACCACGAACTGGCCGGCCGCGCCAAAGACATGGGCTCGGCTGCGGTTTTCATGACGTTGGCGGTTACCGCCCTGACATGGCTGGCCATCTTGGCCAGCTGATGTCACCGGGCTGGAGGTTGATATGGCGTACATACTTTTTGGAGCACTGCTCTTTGCTGTGGGCTGGGGCCTGAAATCGGCGATGTCGGTTCCACACCCTGATGGCCTGACCGTCATCCTCAGCAGCACCGTCGTGCTGGTGGGCTCGCTGTTCTGGGTAGTAGTGACGCTGCACGCGCTGGATCTGCTGGTGGCGTTCAGACGCGACGATCGCCGGTACCTGTCTGAGTTCGCTGCGGCGATGCGGCCACGACTGCGTGAGTTGCTGGTGGCAACGCCGGTGATGTTGCTCGGCTTGCTCATCGCCTATCGATCCGTGGGCACCGCCGGCACCGTGGTCGCCGCTTTGGAGGCGCCGTTCTACGCGCTCGCCATCGCGTCGGCGCTGATGGCCAGACCCCTGCAGGCCACGCCCGTGCGTCGGCGACGCACGGGCATCGTGCTGAGCGTGATTTACGGCGCCCTGTTCGCGATCACGGCTGTCTTGCAATCAGTCGTGGCCACCCGTACGGGCATGCAGGGCGCCGCGCCGTGGCTGGGGGTGACGTCGGCCCTGGCCGCGATCGCGGCCTTTGTGTCGGCGGCCAAGTTCAGATCCTCGATCGAGCAGGCACGCGCTCTGTCATCGCCGGTGATCGAGAGCCTCGGCAATCCCTTTCCCAGTCATCAGAACGGGCCGTCCTCTCCCGACAGCCCATCGTCGCGTTTGCGCAAAGGTCCGCCCCCGCCGCATGGCGGGCGAAAGCGTCGACGCCGCTTCTAGATCGCGCGATCCCGCACTGAAGTTCTTGAGTCCTTTTCATCTGTTTGCACGAGCGATACGCCGATGCGTCATTCCCTTAGCGACCTTTCTCCCGGCCAAACCTGGCTCTTGATCCTGCTGGTCATCACGGCGCTGTTGGCGGGCCTGGGGCTACGCGAGCCGATGCCCGCGGATGAGCCCCGCTTTGTGCTGGCGGCCAAGACCATGGTGGAAACCGGCCAATGGCTGTTCCCCTACCGAGGTATTGAGCTCTACGCCGAGAAGCCGCCCACCTTCATGTGGCTGCAGGCGGCCAGTTATGTCTTGGTGCGCAGCTGGGATGTGGCGTTCCTGCTGCCCTCCCTGCTGGCGGCGCTGCTGACGTTGTGGCTGACGGGCGACATTGCCCGGCGCCTGTGGGGCAAGCGCACGACCGACTACACCGTGTTGGGCCTGTTCGTCTGCCTGCAGTTCGTGCTGCAAGCCAAGCGCGCGCAGATCGACATGGTGCTGGTGGGCATGACCACGCTCTCGCTATGGGCGCTGGTGCGCTACCTGCTTGAAAAGCCCAGCCCCTGGCTGCTGATGGTGGGCACCTTCGCCGCTGGCTTGGGCACGGTCACCAAGGGCGTGGGCTTTCTGCCGTTGTTGGTGTTCGTGCCTTGGCTGTGGGTGCGGTGGAAGTCGCCCCACCTCCTGCCCTCGCACCGAGGGGTGCATGTGCTGGCCGGCATTGCGGGTTTTGTGCTGGGCGCGGGTGTGTGGCTGGTACCGATGCTGGCCACGGTGGCGGCCTCATCGGATCCGGCCCTGCACACCTACGCGCGGGAAATGCTGTTCAAGCAGACCGGCACCCGCTACGCCAATGCCTGGCACCACGTAAAACCCGCTTGGTACTACCTACAGACCATGCTCACGCTGTGGCTGCCAGGCGTGCTGCTCGCGCCGTGGTTGCTGCCGGCGTGGTGGCGGCGTGTGCGTCGCGTGGACCCGCGTTACGCGCTACTGCTCGGTTGGGCGCTGCTGGTGCTGGTCTTCTTCAGTGCCAGCCCGGGCAAGCGCGAGGTCTACATCTTCCCGATGCTGCCCGCCCTGGCCATCGCGGCCGCTCCCTTGTTGGCGGGTTTGCTGCGTCGTCGCGGCGTTCGCGCCGTGCTGTGGTCCTACTTGTCGGTAGTGGTCACCGTTACCGCTGCCCTGGGGCTGTGGTTGCTGACCGCCTCACCCGAGCGCGTGCATGGCCTGCTCGACGGCCGCGGCATGGACATGGGCACGGTCAAGCAGGTCAGTGGATGGCTGCTGGGCTTCACCGTCGTGAGCCTGGTTGTGATGCTCGCCGCACGCCGGTGCGTGGTGCTTGCGCTGGTGGCCGTCACCGCCTCGCTGTGGATCACCTATGGCGTGGGGCTCATGCCGGCGCTCAGTCCGGACAGTTCTGCCAAAGCACTGATGCAGCGCGTGGAAACGACCATCGATCTGGATGCCGAGCTGGCCATGCTCGGCTGGCGCGAACAGCACCTGCTCCAGGCCGAGCGATCGGTTACCGAGTTCGGCTTCAAGAAGCCCTGGGTGGAGCAGTGGCAGCAGGCGCACGCCTGGCTCCTGCAGGACCCCACACGACGCTGGCTGTTCCTGCGCAAGGAAGCCATCGGGCCTTGCCTGGATCCAACGCAGGTCATCGACATCGGCGCCTCCAATCGACGCGCCTGGATTCTGGCACCGGGTACGGCCTGGATCCCGGACTGCGAGGTTCCGGCCACGTGGTCAGCCGATGTCAGTGAAGACTGAGTCCGGTGAGTTCAACCCGTCAATGCAACATGATCAACAGTTGCACTGATAGGAGCGAACGATATGGCAAGGATGGGACGGCCCGGCATGTCTCGAGCCCAGAAGCGAGATCTATGGCGACGATGGAAGGGCGGCCAGTCGCTCAGCGACATTGCCCGCTTCTTTGACAAGAATCCGGGTTCGATTTTCGGGGTTCTGGCCGCGCAAGGCGGGATCGCGCCGAGGGAACGTCGCCGATCCGCCCGGTCGCTGAGCTTAATGGACCGCGAAGAGATATCTCGATGCCTAGCTTCTGGCCAGTCGTTTCGCCAGATTGCGCTCAGCCTAGGGCGGCCTACCTCGACGATTAGCCGGGAAGTGGCACGGCATGGTGGCCGTGACCGATATCGGGCCGCACATGCCGATGAGGCCGCTTGGGAGGCAGCCCGGAGGCCACAGTCTTGCCGGTTGGCCGATAACCCTCGTCTGCGCTGGTTGGTGGCTTGCAAGCTGGGCCAGCAGTGGTCGCCGGAACAGATCGCCGGCTGGCTTAAGCTGAGGTTCCCGCTCAACCAGGCACTGCAGGTGTCGCACGAAACGATCTACCGGAGCTTGTTCATCCAGGCGCGCGGCCTGCTCAAGAAGGAACTCCTGGCGCACCTGCGCACGCGTCGCCGTATGCGCCACTCAAAGCTGGCCACCGCGACGCCTCGCGGCGGGATTATCGACGCGGTATCGATTCGGGAGCGTCCGGCGGAGGTCGAAGATCGCGCCGTGCCAGGGCATTGGGAGGGTGATCTGATCACGGGCAGCAACAATTCCCACATCGCGACGCTTGTGGAACGGCACTCGCGCTTCGTGATGCTGGTGAAAGTGAAGGGTAAGGACACCAGCAGCGTCGTCTCGGCGCTGAGCCGGCAAGTGAAAACACTGCCAACCGCGCTGCGAAAATCGCTGACGTGGGATCGAGGCGGTGAGATGGCCAGCCACAAGAACTTCACCGTGGCGACCGACACGCAGGTCTACTTCTGCGATCCGCAAAGCCCTTGGCAGCGCGGTTCGAACGAAAACACCAATGGCCTTCTGCGGCAGTACTTCCCCGACGGCACGGATCTATCCCGCCATTCGCAGGCATTCTTGAACAAGATCGCCAGACGTCTCAACGAAAGACCTCGTAAGACCTTGGGCTTCCAGACGCCAGCCGCTAAGCTGAGCCAAGCCGTTGCGTCGACGGGTTGAACTCACCCCTCCTTCTCCTTTCCCGCACGCCCTTCTACTGAGTCCTTCGCCATGCAAAGCCCGTCGCTGCCCCGGATGCCCAGTCTGTCGGTCGTCATTCCCGTCTTCAATGAACGCGGCAACATCGGCCCGCTCGTGCAGGAGGTGGTGCACCACCTGCGCGGCAAGATCGCCTTCGACATCATCTGTGTGGACGATCGCTCCGACGATGACACACGCGAGGTGCTCGGCTGGCTAAAAGCCGAGGTGCCCGAACTGCGGGTGTTGCTGCACCATCAACGCAGTGGGCAAAGCACCGCCATCCGCAATGGCGTCAAGCACGCGTTCTCGCCCTGGATCGCCACGCTCGATGGCGATGGCCAGAACGATCCAGCCGATATCCTCAAACTGCTAGCGGCTCGCCAAGCCGCGTCACCGCAGGTGCGGCTGTTCGCCGGCTGGCGCACCGAGCGCAAGGACACGGCCAGCAAGCGCTGGGCTTCGCGATGGGCTAATCGCATCCGGCAATCGCTGCTGCGGGATGACACGCCCGATACCGGCTGTGGCATCAAGCTGTTCGACCGCGCTGCCTTCTTGGACCTGCCCTACTTCGACCACATGCACCGCTACCTGCCGGCACTGATGCAGCGCGCCGGCTGGAAGACCCTCAGTGTGCCGGTCTCCCACCGATCGCGGGGATCGGGCCAGTCCAAGTACACCAACCTAGGCCGTGCCCTGGTGGGCATCCGTGACCTGATGGGCGTGGCTTGGCTGATCCAGCGCAGCCACGTGACCGCCACCAGCGAGCTCAGTGCCGGCTCCAAGTCATGAGCGTCATGGACCAGGAAATCCTGTGGCTGAGCTGGACGGGCTTGCACACCACGCCCTGGAAGCTCATTGGCCTGACTGGCGCGGCCTTGTTCGGCGTGCGCTGGCTGGTCCAGTTCGTGGCGTCCAGACGCGCCGGCCGGCCGGTGATCCCGCGCTTGTTCTGGTACATGAGCTTGTGCGGCAGCCTGATGGCCTTGAGCTACTTCCTGTTCTCTTCCAAGCAAGATGCCGTGGGCGTCGTGCAGAACCTGCTGCCCGCCTTTACCGCCGCCTACAGCCTGTATTTGGATATCCGCGTGCACCGAAGGCACGACCGGGCTGGTCGCCAGGGCCAGCAAGCACCGGGTGAAGCGGGCGCGCTGGATCGCCTCAATGACTGAGGAGGTCTCCGCATTCGACACGCGCCCTAGGCCTGTCCCAGAGGCGGCAAGTCCGCCCAACACTCCCATCTCTCTGCCCGCTCACTTCAACGTCTGGTGGGGCCTACTGTTACCGGCCGCCACCCTGATGACGCTCACCGTCGTCCTGACTGGTGAGTGGGACATGCGCGTGGCCTCTTGGGTCTACGCCTGGGGCGACAACGCGTGGAGCTACAAGAACGGGTTCTGGACGGAGCAGATCATCCACAAGGCCGGACGAGCTGTTACCACTGTCGGTGTGCTGACGGTCCTTGTCCTGATCGCCATGACCTACCTTCGCCCGCGCCTTCGGGGCTGGCGAGGACCGGCGATCAGGCTGTTCACCGCGATCGCGATTTCTACGGCGCTGGTGTCCATCCTGAAGCGATACTCGGGGTTGGACTGTCCGTGGAGCATTGCAGGCTTGGGGGGAAGCAACCCCTATCTCACCCTCTTCGACTTCAGGCCATTGAAGAGCGGCTGTTTCCCCTCCGGACACGCTAGCAGTGGATACGCGTGGCTTGCCTTGTACTTCTTCTTTGCCGAGGTCCGCGTCAAGCATAGATGGACAGGGCTGGCGGTGGGCATGACTGTAGGACTTCTGTTTGGCATTGGTCAGCAACTACGGGGAGCGCACTTTCTCTCGCACGATGTCGTGACCGCGCTGATCTGCTGGGTCGTGCCTGCGAGTCTATTCATGCTGCGAGCGCGTCATCGTCAGCCACCACGGGGTGCAGCGGGCTGAGTGCACGACTTTTTCGACGTTATGTCAGCCAATTCCGGATAAAGAATATCGACTCTCAATGAATGTCAACTCTCGTCCAGAAGCGGGGATATCGATACCGATACGAGTCTAGTTCTTGGCTAGGAGGGGTATCGCACGGATATACAGAAGCATCGCGGCCAGTTCGACAATGGTTTGGGTCACGATGACGGCTGGGATGATCGGTAAGGCGTCGGGCACGGCGAGCGCCAACGGCAAAACTACCAACGAGTTGCGAGTTGCTGCTGCAAAGCCGACCGCTCGGCCTGCTGGTGCTGGCAGCTTGAATGCGCGTGCCACGACCAGTCCCAAGATGGGCGCGATGATCGCGAAGGCTAGATAGAAAGGTAGCGCGTCCATAGCAGCGCTTACTGCTAAGCTCAGTTGGGGCGTCACAGCCGCAATGACGATCAGTAGCACAAGTGCCGTGGCTGGCACAGGAAGAAGCCCACCTACACGTGTGAGCGTCGCAATGCCGCTGAACTTTGGAGATAGCGCTTGCAGGGTGGCAGCCAGCGCCATCGGCATGACGATCAAGATGACGAACGCGTGCAGGAACGGTCCTGGTTTTACCAAGCTCGAGGACTCAGCCCCTAGCAGCAGATTCAGATACACCGGCAACAGCAGCATCTGCACAATCAACAGCACGGGTGTGGCGGCCAGCAGTAACGAGGAATCAGACTTCCCAAGGTGCGAGAACGTCACGACATAGTCGATGCACGGACAAAGCAGCACGAACAGCATCGCGATGCGGATCAGAGGATCCCCAGGGAACAACGGCAAGGCCAAGGCCACCAACATCGGTATCACGATGAAGTTGGCCACCAGCAAGGCGCCCATGAAGCGTACGTTCCGCAGCGAGTCCCGGATGCGCGACAGGGGAACCTGGAGGAAGGTCACGAAGAGCATGACGCCCAGTGCAGGGTTGATCGCCGACTCAAGCGCCTCTGTGCCAGGCACCAGCATCGCCAGTACGAATCCGAGCACCAGCGCCACAAAGTAGATGGGCGTCTGGACGTGCTCAAGCCGCTCGCGCGTCAGCTCCCGATTCATGGGGCAGCTACCTCGGATTTGGCGGGCCGATTAGCCAGCCAGAAGCCGACAGCCAGAATCAACGCGGTGGTGATCTGCGCGCCGATGCCCTCAACTGTCGGATACAAGCCCAGCAACTCGACCCGCGGACCACCGTCGAGCCAAGAGATGGGCAAGTAGCCTGCTTCCTGCAGCGCCGAGACGGCCTTGCCGATGAGCACTACAGCCAGCACGGCAA
Source organism: Pseudoxanthomonas mexicana (assembly GCF_010093385.1). Taxonomy (GTDB): domain Bacteria; phylum Pseudomonadota; class Gammaproteobacteria; order Xanthomonadales; family Xanthomonadaceae; genus Pseudoxanthomonas_A; species Pseudoxanthomonas_A mexicana. Next base: position 65,132 of record NZ_PDWV01000006.1, on the reverse strand, counting down.
TCAGCAGCGAGCTGTACCGGAAGAACTGGCCGATCGGCAAGCGCCGGCTGTATCGCATCATCAACCAGGCAATGACGACCAGAACGATGGATGCCGAAAGGCCGCCAGCGATAACGCTGCTGGCATTGCCTTGGCTCCAGATGGCGGCATAGAACAAGATGGTCTCAAACACTTCCCGATAGACCACCACGAAGATCAGACCCAGCAGGAACAGACCCGACTTCCGGCTCAGCGCCTGACCCAACTTATCGCGTACGTAGCGTTGCCAGTTCTCCGCATGGCTCTTGCCGTGCATCCAAATGCCCACCCACACCAGCACCACCGCCGCCAGCAACGATCCGAACCCCTCGGACAGTTCTCGGCTGGCCCCGCTGATGGAGATGACCCAAGTGGCCAGCACCCACGTCACGATGCCGGCCCCTAATGCCGACACCCAGCCTGCATGGACCCATGGCAGCATTTCGGTCCGCTCGGCTTTGCGCAGCAGTGCGATCATCGCGATAACAATCAGCAACGCCTCCAGCCCTTCGCGGAGCAGGATGGTGAAAGCCGCCACGAAGCTGGCTACGGCCGATGTCTGGCCCTGATCTAGCACCTGTTCGGCTAGGGCGAAGAGATCGTCCAGGGCCGTGACCTGGCCTTGGAGTTCATCGGCAGCCACATTGGCCGCAATACCCGATCGCACGCGCGCCATGGCCGCTTCGATCTTCACCATCAAGGCGTTGTCGCGTGCCGCCAGCAGCGGCTCCACTGGCTCAAATCCGTCCAGATACGCAGACAGTGCCAAATCCTTGGCCTGTGTAGGTTGTCCGGCGCGGTAGGCCGTCATCGCCTCCTCAAGCAATTTGCGCGAGGTCGCCAACGCCGAGCTGACATCCTGTGCCTGTGAGGCGTCCGGATGACGACGCAAGTACGCCACGATGGCTGAGGCCTGTTCTGCCGATCCCACCGTTGTGCCCAATGCGGCGGGCGTAGTGCTGACGTAGGCATCGAAGTTGAGCTTGGCGCGCAGCGCCGCATCGCCTTCAATCAGCTTCTTTCCGGCATCGACCTGATCTTCCGGATACGCCATGGCCCCTACGTAGGTCGCCAGTGCCCAGCGATCCTCGACCGGCAAGCTCGCGTAGCTCACCATCGAGGTGCCTTCCAGGCCTTGGTCGATGACCTGGTAAAGGGCAAAGACGCTGCGCTCCTCGGCGCGCGCGCGATCGGTGAAATCAATCGGTGGGGGATCCAAGCCTGCACCGGCGGGTCCATCACCTGCACCCGAGGGGCCATGGCAGGCCGCACACAGCTGCGCGTAGAGAACCTTGCCACGTCCGTAATTGGGCGATTGCATTGGAAGCAGGGGAATCGGATAGGCCTTCACCAGGAGCGCAGCCAGCGCACGCGCTTGCTCTGCGATCTGCTCAGGCGCAGCTTTTGCCTGGATTGCCCCCTGCAGTGCAGTCGCATCTTGCTTCAACTGCGCGGATTCGGCTTTAGCGGGCAGCTGACCGATGGCCTCGGCAGCGGTCGCCGAGAATTCCTTCATCTCGGCGTACTCAACCTCGTTGACCACCTCGCCCTCGCGGACGGCCTCCCGATAGTCGACGGCGATGTAGTCCAGTAGCCGCCACGTCGTGGGCACGTTCTTCTCGGACGCAAAGGAGACATTGCTATGCAGGAGCGCCGCCAGGCCTGCAAGCACGAGGACGATCGATCGAAAGGTCATGTAGGTATCAACAGTAGGGAGAGGGGCCGGCTGGCGGCTATGCGTGATGGCGGCGGCTGATCACGGCAGTTCGTCAGGTCCCGTGGGACGTCCAGTGCATTGCGCGAACAACTTGATCGCCTTGTCGCAGTAGATGCAGTGCCCATGGCAACAGTCGTGCATCAAGAACGCGACAAGATCCGAGAGCGCGGGGAAGTCCGCGCTGTAGATGATCGATTTGCCCTCTCGGCGAGCCAGCGTTAACCCAGCCTGCTCCAGTTCCTTGAGGTGAAATGACACCCGGGAGGGTTGTGCGCCATCGAGCGCGGCGGCGATCGCGCCTGCAGACATGCCGTCCGCGCCGGCCACGACGAGCATGCGAACGATGCGCAGACGATCCGCATGGGCGATGGCCCCGAATCCCCGTAGCGCCGCGGTCTCGTTCATTTCAATATTTCAACATATGATGAAATATTAGGATGACGGCCACAGCCGCAAACGTCAACTGAGACTCATTCTTGATTGGGGCCGGGCCTACTTGGCTGGCCCTTTCCTCGTAGTGATGCAAGGTGCTCTGGCGAGGCGGCAGCACGCTGGAGCGTGGATGCGGCCTATCGGTTGCGCGATCGTCGCGGTCGTTTGTTCGGCCGCTTCCTGAAGGTTGGCAACGCGTCCTGCGTGACCCGCTTGCCCTTGGGATCGGGCGTGGCGATATCGCCCATGCCCACCGCGGACAGCTCCTTGAGCATCAGCATCACGGTGGGAGATCGCCGAATCTCACCGGTGGCCATCGCCACTTGATAGTTGGAGGCAGCGATGTAACAGCACAGCGCGCTCACCAGCTGCAGAGCGATCACCCAGGCCTGCGCCAGCACCGGTACATCGCCGGCGACGACCAGCCAAATCATGTACAGGCTGCCCACGCTCATCAGCAGCAGCGCGGCACACAAAACAAGGGCCCGTGTCTTGGGCGCCGCCACATGGGGGCGTCCGAGCTTGGTCGCGATCCGCGCCACGGCCAGCAGATACACCGGCAGACCCGACACGGCGATCTGCAGCAGCGAGAGCGAGGTGGCTGTACCTGCCAGCCAGAGGCCGGCGATTGTCAGGACCCCCGCTAATAGCATGTCGGCTAGCGAAGGACGCAGCGCGTGCCAGAAGCGTTTCAGGGAGGCCAGATCCCCCTGCGTGGCCGCGAGCCTGACGTCCCATCCGTGCAGCGCGAGCAAGGTAAGGAAGACCGCCCCGATCACCGATCCCAGCCACGCCAGCGCGAAGTGCATCCCGCTCCAGGGCATCACGAAGGCACCGACCGTGCCCAGGCCCACGCCCAGCATGAAGATGGCCGACAGCGCGTAGATCACGTCGCGGTTCCTGACAGGACGCGTGCGTACGCCTTCACTGCGGCCACCGCGAATGCAGGTCGTCGATGACATAGCGGTGGGCATGCTGCTTTCCGCCCTGCCCCAGATGGGCGTGACCCTCGGGCAGCTCCTCGTGGGTATGTGTGATCTGTTCGGGATCACGAGAGCTCCACACCCAGCGGGCCAGCACTGCGCTCAGCAAGGCCACCATGGACAAAATCCCCAACGCTGCTGCAAATCCCAGCTTGGCGCCCAGGAAACCTGCGATCGGGTACGCCAGCAGCCAACACACGTGCGAGAGGGAAAACTGTGCGGCGAACAGGAACGGCAGATCCTCTTCGGCGCCGGAACGACGGATGAGTCGGCCACCGGGCGTTACCAGGCCCGCGTACGACATGCCCAGCAGCAGCCAGATGCCCGCCACGACCGGCCAGGCAGGCTTGCCGCCGACACTGAACCAGTACACGGTGGCCGCGCTCAGCACCACCGTCATCGCCGTGGCGGCCGAGAGCATGATGCGGCGATCGGCGATGCGATCGAGCAGGCGCGGCAGGCACAGAGCCACCAGCATCGAGCCCACGCCGAAGGCGGCCAACAGCCAGGCCACCTCCCGCTCGCCGCCTTGCAACACCGTGCGCGCGACCACGACCGTGTTGACGAACACCATCGCCCCGCCGGCGGCGGCGCAGAGATTGAGCAGCAGCAAGCCGCGCAGGCGTGGCGTGCGCAGGTAGATCTTCATGCCGCGGATGGCCCGCGCGTAGGGACCACCGGCGCTGGCGCTGCGCGTACCGACAGGGAACGTCGTCCACATCACCAGCAGCGCCGACAGCAGGAAGCCGGCCGAGGTGCCCACGAACAATCCTTGGAACGCGATTACCGTCAGCAGCGCGGCGGCCAGGGCCGGACTGAGCAGACTCTCCAGGTCGTAGGCCAGCCGCGAGAGCGACAAGGCCCGGGTGTACTTGGCCTCATCGGGCAGGATCTGCGGGATGACCGACTGGAACAGGGGCGTAAAGCACGCCGAGGCCGACTGCAGCACGGCGATCAGCACGTAGATCTGCCAGATCTCGGTGACGAACGGCAGCGCCAGTGCGACCAGGGCCCGGATCACGTCCAGCCCGATCAGCACGATCTTGCGCCGGTGCGGCGGCACCACCGCACCGGAGACCGGCGAGAGCAGCACGTACACGATCATCTTGATGGCCAGGGCCAGGCCGAGCACCTGCCCGGCCTGATCGCCGGCCAGGTCGTAGGCCAGCAAGGCCAGCGCCACGGTCGCCAAGCCCGTGCCCAGCAAGGCGATGACCTGGGCGGCAAAGAGCTTACGGAAAGTGAGGTTGGTCAGGACATCCAACATGGGAAGACCTCAGCAGTGGTGGCGGCAGTACGGGTATCGCTACAGCCTCTGACGTTCGAAATAGATGCCGGAGTAGGCATTCACTTCGTAGTCCGGCTCGAAGGGCACGCGCAGATGGCGCTCGGGTAGCTCCCAGCGATCGCGTATCTGATAGCCGCGTTCGGCCATCTGTTGCACCAGCGCGGCATCGGACTGGACCCGATACGGACACACCGCCACACCCAGGTTCTGCAAGGTGAAGAACTCGCGGGTGGCATGCAGCGGCGTGAGGTTGAACAGGACATGGCGCGGCGGCGCGATCAGCCGGTCCAGCAACTCGGGCAGGCTGTACTCCAGGTACTGCAGTGCGCCGGTACTGATCAGGACATCGCAGCCGTCGGCGACCTCAGGAATGTGGACGAAGCGCAACTGACCCGACCGATCCCGTCGCGCGGACAACAGCCGACCAGCCTGCAGCACCTTGTCCAGGTCATGGACGTTCCAGATCAGTCCGGCCGGATAGTCGATGTAGCGACCAAAGCCGTAGTAGGCCAAGCCTACGTGTCCGCCCAGATCGAAGATGCGCCTGGCGCCATCAGCAATGAGCTGATGGATCCAGTACAGCGCCGGGTAGTCGCAGGCACGCAGCCGGTTGAGCTGCTGGCGGTACATGATCGTGACCTGATCCAGGTCGTAGCTGGCGGGCAAGACCTCCGAGGACAGGCGCTCGGCATCGAGCAGCGCGTCCTCGTAGCTGCGGTAGATGCCGTAGTACAGATTGCCGTGCTCGTAGGGCTTGGAGAAATACCGTCGATACATCGGTTTGCCGACACGCCGGAGTCCGGGCAGCTCCATCACCTCGCGTGCCAGGCGAACCACGGCGTGCTTGATGCGCCCTTGGTCTGCGCTAGATTGAGCGGACATACCTCACCTCGACAGAGAAGGTGTCCCAAGGCGATCGGGAAGCCGACCGCCTGGGACGGCGAACGATCAGTTGGTCTTCTTGGCTTCCGGGGCCGGCTTCTTGGCGCCGTCGGCCTTGGCCGGCTTTTCCGGCACGCCGCACTTCTGCTTGAGCGCCTTGACTTCAGGGAAGGCGGAGTCGTCGGTGAAACGCTTGGTGTCCTTCAGATCCTCACAGGTCTTGGGGATTTCCTTCTCTTCGTCGTGCGCGCCCGGATGGGCCAGGGCCGACAGCGAGACCAGCGACAGCGCAACCAGGCCGGCAATGGACAGTGAACGAGCTTTCATCTTCAGTTCCTTCGTGATCGGCGCGTGGCCGAGGATGGGTAGGTGTCGCGAGGACCCAGGCTCGCGACGGTGGGTCGAGGCGATGCCACGACCCGCTTAAGGCGCCTGGCCGCCACGGGGTTACATCACGCGCTTGATCTGGGCGTAGTCGCCGGCCGTACGCAGGGTGATCGTCACCGTGGCCTCGCTGCGGTTACGCCAGAACCAGCCGTGGCTGCCGTTGAAGGCCGCTTCCAGCACGCCTTCGTCGGCGGCCACGCCGCGTCCTTTTTCGTAGCTGGTGGATTCGCCGCCGGTACCGCCATCGCCATGGGTGTCGAAGTTCACGACACCGCCCTGCGCGGTCCAGGTGAAGTTCGCCTTTTGACCGGCTGTCATCGCCAACTTGACCTCCGCGCCTTCTCCTGGCGCCAGAACGACCTGCATCTGATCGCGCCATTGCGTGGTGTCCACGGCCGGTGCTGCCGCCGCTGCCGGTGCTGCGGGGCTGGCGGATGAGGCGGCCGATGAGATCGGCGCGCCTGCCGCGGCCGCGGCCGCATCACGTGCGGCATCGGCGGCGGCTTCTTCAGCCAACTGACCCTTGATCTCACCCATCTCGGTTAGCCCGAGCATGCGGCCGACACCGGTGGGGTCGATGGCGTACTCGGACGGCAGCACGACGGTGACCAACAGGACGACGGCCACGATGAAGGCGATGATGGTCGAGCGCAGCAACTGGCGCGAGGACGGCAGATCGGTGTTGAGAGGCTTGCTGTTGTACATGGTGTGTTCTCGCAATGTCTTGAATTAGGAAACGAAGTAGCCAGTGAGCTGCATGCCGATCAGGATGAAACCGGCGCACATCATCGCGACGTTGGCGGTATAGGCGTGCTTCCAGAAGCCGCGCGAGCGGCGCCAGTAGCCCATCACAATCAGGATTGCGCCCAAGGCCAGCAGCTGGCCGATTTCCACGCCGACGTTGAAGGCCAACAGGTTGGGCACCAGACCATCGGGAGAGATGTCGTACTCGATGATCTTGGTCGACAGGCCAAAGCCGTGGAACAGACCGAAGATCAACGTGGCCGCCTTGGTGTTGGGTTGAAAACCCAGCCAGCGTTGGTAGGCGCCCATGTTGTCCAGCGCCTTGTAGACCACCGACAGGCCGATGATCGCGTCGATCAGGAAGCTGTTGATGCCCACGTTGAAGTACACGCCCAACAGCATCGTGGTGGAGTGACCCACCGCGAACAGCGTGACGTACAAGGCGATCTGCTTCATGCGGTACAGGAAGAAGATCACGCCCAGCAGGAACAGGATGTGGTCGTACCCGGTGGCCATGTGCTTGGCGCCCAGGTAGGCAAACGACAGCAGGTGCACCCCGCTGATTTCCTGGATGTAGCCCTTATCACCTTCGGCTACGGCATGGGCCAGCGCGCCGTTGGCGGTGAACAACAACAGCAGCAGGCCCGCCAACAGAACCAGCGTGCGCGTGGTGGAGGCGGAGATCATGCCGCCCCATCCGGAGGGTTTGTAGAGAAGTGAGTTCATTCGCATCTATAGGTATGTGGAAGGGATCAGGAGGGGGTGGAGCGCACGCGCGCCCCACCCCACTGGATTACGGGGCGCTCGGAACGTGCTCGACTTTCGGCGGCGCCTCGGCGCGCGGCTCTTCCTTGCGATGGACCATGCGGTACAACGCCGGCAGGACCAGCAAGGTGAGCAAGGTGGAGGAGATGATGCCGCCGATGACCACCGTGGCCAGCGGACGCTGCACCTCGGCACCGGTGCCGACGTTGAGCGCCATCGGCACGAAGCCCAGGCTGGCCACCAGCGCAGTCATCAACACCGGCCGCAGGCGCGTCAACGCTCCTTCGACCACCGCCTCGTGCAAGGACTTGCCGTCCTCACGCAACTTGCGGATGAAGGTGATCATCACCAGGCCGTTGAGCACCGCCACACCGGACAGGGCGATAAAGCCCACGCCTGCCGAGATGGAGAACGGGATGCCGCGTAGCACCAATGCCATCACACCGCCGGTCAGCGCCAGTGGCACACCGCTGAAGACGATCGCCGAGTCCTTGGCCGATCCAAAGGCCATGAACAGCAGGCCGAAGATCATGACCAGCACCACGGGTACCACGACCGTCAAACGCTCACTGGCCGAGATCAACTGCTCGAACGTACCGCCGTACTCGATCCAATAACCGTCAGGCAGCTCCACTTCGCTGGCTACCTTGCCGCGCAGCTCTTCGACAAAGGAGCCCAGATCGCGACCCCGCACATTGGAGGTGATCACTACGCGGCGCTTGCCGTTCTCGCGACTGACCTGGTTGGGCCCCAGCTCAATGGCGATCTTGGCTACCGCACCCAACGGGACCGAGGATGGCAACGCCATGCCTTGAGTACTGGCATCACGCTGTGCCGGCACCATGATCGGCAGTGCAGCGAGCACCTTCAGATCCTGGCGCTTGCCTTCGGGCAGTCGCACGACGATGTCAAAGCGTCGATCACCCTGGAACAGCTGGCCCGCGTTGGCGCCGCCCAGGGCGGCAGCCACCGTGTCCTGGATGTCGGCCACGGCCAAGCCGTAGCGCGCCAAGGCGGCACGGTCCGGGTCGATGACCAACAGCGGCAGGCCGGTGACCTGCTCCAGCTTCACGTCGGCATTGCCTTCGATTCGACTGGCCACGTCTTCGACCTGCGAGCCCAGGGCTTCCAGCTGCGCCATGTCATCGCCGAAGACCTTGACCGCCACTTCCGCGCGCACGCCGGCGATGAGCTCGTTCATGCGCATCTGCACCGGCTGGGTGAACTCATAGTTGTTGCCGGGGATGGCGCGAACGGCCTTCTCCAGCTCGGCTACCAGCTCGGCCTTGGGCTTGCGCGGATTGGGCCACTCATCCCGATCCTTGAGCATGATGAAGGTGTCGGCCACCGAGGGTGGCATCGGATCGGTGGCCACCTCGGCCGTACCGAGCTTGGCCACGACCTTGTCGACCTCCGGGAAGGCCTTGATGACCGTCTCCAACTGCTCCTGCATGCCCACGGCCTGGGTCAGGCTGGTGCCGGGAATGCGCAAGGCGTGCAAGGCGATATCACCCTCGTCCAGGTTCGGAATGAACTCCGTGCCCAGTCGCGTGGCCAGCACACCGCACAGCACCACCAACACTGCTGCCGCCGAGACCACCGCCACCCGCATAGCCAATGCCTTTTCCAGCAATGGGCCGTACAGGCGCGACATACCGCGCATGATCTTGGTTTCCTTCTCCTCGACCTTGCCGGTGACGAACTGGGCCACCGCGGCCGGAACGAAGGTCAGCGACAAGGCCATCGCCGCGGTCAGCGCCATCACCACGGTAATCGCCATCGGGTGGAACGTCTTACCTTCCACACCGGTCAGGGCGAAGATCGGCAGATACACCGCCGCGATGATGAACAAGCCGAACAGGCTGGGCTTGATGACCTCGGCACTGGCCACGGCGGCCAGATCGAATCGCTCCTCACGGGTGAGCAGACGGCCCAACTGGTGCTGCCGTTCGCCGAAGCGACGCAGGCAGTTCTCCACGATGATCACCGCACCGTCCACGATCAGACCGAAGTCCAGTGCACCCAGGCTCATCAGGTTGGCCGAGACCCGGTTCTGCACCATGCCGGTGATGGTCAGCAGCATCGCCACCGGAATGACCGCCGCGGTGATCAGCGCCGCGCGGATATTGCCCAACAGCAGGAACAGCACCGCGATGACCAGCAGCGCGCCCTCGAGCAGGTTCTTCTGCACGGTGGCGATACTGCGATCGACCAGGTTGGTGCGATCGTAGATCGCCTTGGCAGTCACGCCCTTGGGCAGGCCGGCTTCGATCTGCTTGAGCTTCTCGCCAGCGCGCTGGGCCACTTCGCGACTGTTCTCGCCTACCAGCATGAATACCGTACCCAGCACGACCTCATGGCCGTCCTTGGTCGCCGCACCGGTGCGCAGTTCCGAGCCGATATGCACATCGGCCACGTCCTGCACCTTGAGCGGCAGTCCTTCGCGGGTCGCCACCACCACCTGACGCAGGCCGGCCTCATCGCCGATCTGACCGGGGATGCGGATCAGGTTCTGCTCACCGCCCCGCTCGATATAGCCGGCGCCGGTACTGGCGTTGTTGCGCTCCACCGCCGTGAGCAGGTCATCGATACTCAAATCGAAGGCCAGCAACTTGGCAGGATCCGGCGTGATGTGGAACTGCTGGACATTGCCGCCGATGGTGTTGACCTCGGTGACGCCTTTCAGATTACGCAGCTGCGGGCGAATGACCCAGTCCTGCAACGTACGTAGATCGGTCGATGTCCACTCGGTGCCATCGGGCTTCCTGGCGCCGGCATCGGCCTCGACCGTGTACATGAAGATCTCACCCAGACCGGTGGCGACCGGACCGAGCGTGGGCTTCACGTCAGCGGGTAATTGCGAGGCGGCTTGTTGGAGCCGTTCGCTGACCTGCTGTCGGGCGAAGTAGATGTTGGTACCGTCTTCGAACACCACCGTGACCTGGGACAGGCCATAGCGGGAAATCGAGCGGGTGTATTGCATGCCGGCCATGCCGGCCAAGGCGGTCTCAACGGGAAACGTTACCCGTTGCTCGGCTTCAAGCGGTGAGTAGCCGGGCGCCTCGCTGTTGACCTGGACCTGCACATTGGTGATGTCAGGCACGGCGTCGATGGGCAGACGCCCATAGTTCCAGACGCCCAGCGCACTGACGGCTAACACCAACAGCAGGACCAGCCAGCGATGCGCGATCGCGGCTCTTATGACGCGTTCTAGCATTGTCCTGTCCTCAGTGGTCGTGGCTGGCGCCAGACTTGTCGACGTCCGCCTTGATCAGAAAGCTCTGCTCACTGACGTAGGGCGTGTTGGGTTTCAGACCCCCAAGCACTTCGACAAACTCACCATCGCGTGCGCCCAGTTCGAGCATGCGCACCTCGTAGGTCTCCCCTACCTGGGCAAAGACCACGGTGAAATCGCGAAAGCGTTGAAGGCCCGACTCTTTGACCGCCAGCGGGACCTCGCGCGAGGCCACCGTCACCTCTGCCGAGACCGCCATGCCCGGGCGCCAGCGCCCTTCGGCGTTGGGCAGGGTCACGCGTGCCACCACCGTCTGGCCGGTGGCCAGCGGCAGCAGCGTCTCGATCGTGCCTTCGGCACTGGTACCGCCCGTGGCCGAGGAGACCTTGACCTGCTGGCCGGGCGTGATCTTTTCCGCATCCGGACCAATGGCGCGCAAGTCGACCCACACATCCGACATGTTGGCGATCTCCACCAGCGTGTTGGTATCGGCCACATCGCCCACGTTGGTCGGGCGTTGCAACACAATGCCATCGAAGGGCGCGGTGACGGCGTAGGTGCGCATGCTGTCGTTGCCCTCGACCGTGACCAGCGTCTGGCCACGCTTGACGCGATCGCCCTGCTGGACCTGGACCGAGCGCACGATGCCGGGGAAGCGTGCCTTGACCTGCGCGCGCCGGTTGTCATCCACGGCCACATTGCCCATCACCTGGATGGTCTCGCGGATCACCACCGGTCCGGCGTTCTCGACGACCACGCCGCCGTCTTTGGCGGCTTGGGCCGGGATCGTCGTGCGGCCTTCATAGGAGTCGTAAGTCCAAGTATGGGTTTTCCCCGCGTACTGGGCTTTGACTTCCACATCGAAGGAATGCGGCTCGGTCACCTGGCCGCTGCCGGTCAGGTACTGGTCTTCAGGCGTGAAGGTGAAGATATTGGTTTCCCCGTCCAATCGCTTGAGCGTCACGGTGGGAACCACTTCGCTTGGCTTGATCAGCTTTCCATCTTTGTAGGCATACAAACGATACTGAGGTGGAACGTTAGTTTCGAAGATCGTGACTTCGATGGCGAAATCCCCATCACGCAGCATGCGGCCGCGATTGGGACCGCGCTCGTAGTCGCCGCTGGCCGGGGCCGCTTCAGCGGCGGCTTCACCGGCCTTGGATGCCGGTTCACCGCCGCACGCCACCAACAGCAAAGGCAACAGCAAGAGAGTGAGATGACGACTCATGGAAAGGTGTCCTGGGTGGTTGCGGTGAGCCGATCGAGCTCCACCAGCAAGGTGTGATAGCGCGCATAGGCCTCGACGAGGCGCTCGCGCAGTTCAAAGAGCGTGGTCTGCGCCTGGGAGAGCGAGAGAAATGAGAACCGCCCTGCTTCGAAGCCGCGCCGGGTAAAGGCCAGGGCTTGCTCGGCTTTGGGCACCACACGTCCGCGCAACGACTCCACCTCGGTGCGTGCATGGCCCAGTTCCTGGTACTTCTCAAAGACCAGTTGATGGCGCTCGAACTGCTCGGCTTTTCGGCGCGCTTCGATGGCCGCCAGTTGCGCGTCGGCTTCGGCGATGGAGTACCCCGCCCGCGTGCGGCTGCCCAACGGTACGGACACCGACATCACCAGACCTTGATCACTGGGCCCTTCCAGACGACGCACGCCGACGTTGAAGTTCAGATCGGGTTTGCGAGCCGCCTCAGCGATACGACGACGGGCTTCGGCCAGGCGAGCCTCACGCGAGAAGGCTTGCTGATCGATCGTGTTCGGCAAGCGCGCCAGCAGCGTGTCCAGCGGTTCGACCTCGGGCAGATCGGTCAGATCAGCAGCCACCGTGTCGAAGTCCGGGATCGTGTCGCCCCAGGTCGCGGCCAAGGTGGTGCGGGCGCTGCTGAGCTCGTGCTCGGCATGCTCACGATCCAGCTCTGCGTTGGCCACGACGATTTCAGCCGCACGCAGATCCGACTCGGGGTTGCGTGCGGCCCAGACCCAGCCTGCTACCTCGCGGCGCGTACGCTCGGCTTGGCGAACGCGTTCGTTGGCAAAGTCCAGGCGCTGCTGATCCACTGCGACTTCGATGAAGCGGGCCGCCGTGCGACTGGTCAGTTCGATACGCGTGGCGTCGGCAGCGGTTTGCTGCTGATCGATCTCGGCAGCGCCCAAGGCCTGGCGAGCGGCGCGCTTGCCGCCCAACTCGATCAGACGGCCGATCCGCAAGGTGCTTTCGGCCGAATTCACTCCGCTGAGTGAACCGGTACCGCCCACGTTCTCCAGTTCGCCGGTGACGAAGTACTGCGGGGCCAAGCCCTCGCGCTCGGCGCGGGCACGGACGGCATCGAGTTGAGCTGCTTCGGCCGCTAGGGCCGGATTTGCACCTAAGGCGCGGGAAACCGCCTCCTGCAGGCGCAGAGGTTCAGTGGCGTGTGCCCATGGCACAACACCACAGGCTCCGGCCAAGGCCAGAACCCATGCATAACACAAGTTCACGGAACATCTCCGATTGGTTGATGGACAGACGTACTCAGGCCGCGCTAACGGCGGCCGGCCCTGTCATCAGGCAATCGGAGGTCTAAACGGCGAAGAGAGTCGCTGGGGAAGCGAAGAAGCCGGCGTCCACTGCAGACGCTGAGAGGCAGCCACTTCGACGGGCGGCAGGCGGAAACTGGTGAGCAGGCCGGAGGAAGAACCCGAATCGGCCTGGTGCATCAGCAGGTGCGTGCCCGAGGCGTGGTCTTGGTCGTGATCGGCATCGAGGGCATCGCCAGGATGGCCGTGGCCGTGCTCGCTCGCGACTTCGGCCGCATGCGCGGCCCCGTGGATTTCACCCACGAAATTCAGTGCCGGCCGCACGAGAACGCCCAGCACCAGCAGCAACAGCATGCTGACGTGCAAGACACTCTTGGCGCGGGCGGAAAACCGGATCACTGCATTAGCCTACGGGGTTAAGGACGGGCCTGTCCAGCACAGACGTTCGGGAAAGCAGCACCCACCAACGGTCTGCGATCAACGGGCATAACGGGTCAGCAAGTCCATGATGGCGCCGGCTTCCTTGGCCCGCTCGGCCTCGGTTTCGGCGGTCACCACATGCTCGCTCAGATGACCGGCGAGCACTTCCATCATCAGCGCATGCATGGCGCCCTTAGCCGCGGCAATCTGGATCAGCAGATCACCGCAGTCGCCTTCGGCTTCCAGTGCGCGCTCCAATGCCGCGACCTGACCGCCGATGCGGCGAACGCGGGTGAGCAGCTTCTTTTTGTCGCGGTGGGTATGCGCCATGGAAGCGATCATATACCCTATGGGGGTATCCAGCAACCCATCCCTGCCCCGTCATGAACCTCGATGCCCTGGCCGCTACGCGGCGCCATTCCCACGCCTTCGACCAAGGCAACCCGCTCGCCGAGCGCAACACGCGTCGGGCCATGATCCTGACCCTGATCATGATGGTCGTGGAGATCACCGGAGGCTGGTGGTACAACTCGATGGCCGTGTTGGCCGATGGATGGCACATGAGCTCCCACGCGTTGGCACTGGGCCTGTCGGTCTTCGCCTACGCCTGTGCGCGCCGCTTCGCGCAGGACCGTCGCTTTGCCTTCGGCACGTGGAAGATCGAAATCCTGGGCGGTTACACCAGCGCAATCCTGCTGCTGGGTGTGGCAGGCCTGATGGCCTTCCAGTCCATCGAGCGCCTGTTCCGCCCCAGCACCATCCACTACGAGCAGGCCATTGCCATTGCCATCGTGGGCCTGGCGGTCAACCTGCTGTGCGCCTGGTGGCTGCGGGATCACCATGATCACGGGCACGGGCACGACGATCACCATCACCATCACCATCACCATGAGCATCATGGCGATCACGGACACAGCGCCCATCACGATCTGAACCAGCGCTCGGCTTACCTGCATGTCATCGCCGATGCGGCGACCTCCGTGTTGGCGATCATCGCGCTGCTGGGTGGCATGTACTTCGGTGCGGCCTGGCTGGACCCGGTGATGGGGCTAGTGGGCGCGGCCCTGGTCTCGGTGTGGGCCTGGGGCCTGATTCGCCAGACCAGCAAGGTCTTGCTCGATGCGCAGATGGATGCTCCCGTAGTGGAAGAAATCCGCGAAGCCATCGAGCAAGGCTCGGTGCCGGCGCGTATCAGCGATCTGCACGTCTGGCAGGTAGGCCGTGGCAAGTTCGCCTGTGTGGCCGAGGTCGTGACCGAAGATCCCGTGCATCCGGATCATTTCAAGCATGCCTTGGCCATTCACGAGGAGATCGTGCACGTGACCATCGAGGCGCGGACCGCGCTCAGTGAAACGCCGCGATGAGCCGCCCCTCCCCTTGCACGGACATCTGCCAGTTCGATCGGAAGACCGACGTATGCGTGGGCTGCTTTCGCACCACCGAGGAGATCCGCAGTTGGCGCAAGTACACCGAGCACAAGCGACGCAGCATTCTGTCGCACGTGCCGCGGCGGCGGGCCAAGATCCAGGCACGTCGCGGCCAGCCGTCATAGCTTTGCGCACGAGCGCAGCGACGGCTACAGCACCTGCAGGGTAATCAGCGTCAGCACGAGGTAACGGCCCACCTTGGCCAGCGTCACCAGCAGCAGGAAGCGCCAGAGCGGCTCTTTCATGACCCCGGCGGCCAAGGTCAGCGGATCACCAATGATCGGCACCCAGCTCAGCAGCAACGACCAACTGCCATAGCGCTCGGCACAACCTCTGGTTTGATGACGAGCAGAAACTGGTGCACATGGATGAGGGGTTCTCGCTCGGCATTGACATCGCTATGGCCGCGCGACGACGCGCACTACCTGGCGCCGCGACGCCACCAGGGCTACTGACCCACCATGAAGGAACGACGCTAAGCCGCATCTTGCAAGAGATTCAAGTCAGACCTGAGCCTGCGGTTCTTGATCAGGGATTCCAACTGTTGGAGTTAGATGGCCCAACGCGGGACGATCTCAACCGGCTGATTGACGGGCAGGCGCAGCAGGCCGCCCGTGATGGCAAGCCGCACAGCCTCGCGCTCATGTTCGCGGATAAGAGTGGACTCACGGTGCTGATCAGTGCGGAAAATGACCTAGAGGCGTCTCAGAGGCTGGCCGTGCTGACGACGCGCCGAAAATACCTGCAGAAGGCCGACCTATGGTTCGGCCTGTGCCTGGCCCCAGACCAGGCCCGGCTAAGATTCGGCATGCGACTGGCAGAACCTTGGCATCAGGATGATCAACTCGATGCCGCTGTGGCCCGAGAGGAACAGGTCCCGCCAGTGTCACGGAATGCCGCCATGAGGCAAGTGCTTCGAGGCGGAGAAGGCAACCAAAAAATCGGTCGAAATGATCCTTGCCCATGCGGTAGCGGACGAAAGTGGAAGAAGTGCTGCGGCCCATGAATTCCGAGTAGTCGCTGGCGCCGTGCGCCCTATCGCAACTTCTTCTTTCCGCCTTTCGGGTTAGCAGGAGCGCCTCGTCGAGATAGCTCCGCCCGCAGCGCAGCGTTCTCCGCCTTGGCTACTGCGAGCTCTGATTCGGCTTCTTCCAAGCTCGTTCGCAGCTCATGTGTGTGGTCTTTATGCGTACTGGCATGGACTGCTCGCTGATAGGCCACTTGAGAGGACAAGCTCCTGTGCCCCAGCCTATGAGCGGTGCCGTGCATGACATCCTCCATCGCGGTCGAGTAGCCGCCCGCGCGCCGCGAGGAAAGATCGTCGCGCGTGGAATCCTCTGCATACTTGCGACGAAACGAGTGAACGCCCGCGCCGCGACCGGCCTCAACCCCAATTTTCCTGAAAGCAGAGCCAATCATCTGCGTTATCGTCTTGTTGCCCAGGGGCGTGCCGGTTTTCCCACTCACGAAGAGTCGACCCTTCGCTTCTTTCTCACTCCATCCCCCCTGAATCAGCCAGCGCTCTCGCCATTGAATGAATCGTGAGATGCGTAGAGCAAGCGTTAGAGGAACGCCAAATGAGTCAGAGTGTCCGCCTTTCTGAATCGCGGGTCGGATCGGAACGCCATCGCCAGGCATTTTCTCATTCGGATGCGTTGGAAAGTCACCGCTCTCCAGAAACGTCATTGTGCCGGCACGCCAACCTACACGTGATGCGAGCTCAAGAATGATGAGGTTTCGCTCAGCGATGAAAGGGTCGTTTGCCTCGGACAGGACTTCCGCGACCTTCCTTTTGTCTTGGCCGCTCGCAAAGTACTGAGCACCCGATCGATTCCCCAATCTCCCGAACAGCAGCGGATAGGCATTCTTGTCCAGACCACTTTTCCGTTTACTGTTAGCCGAGGGCATGTTGAGTGTCGATTTGATCGGCGCGTCTTCGCCGGGCCCAAGAATCGTTCCGCATCGCTCCGTCCGCTCTGCCCAAGCGTAGTAGCGGTAGATCCACTTGAGCTGGATATTGACCGTTCGCTTTGCTGCGTTCTCATTCCCCTTGCCACGCACCGATGCTTTCACCCGCTTAAGCGCAAGATCTTTGAATCCCCGTAGCTTGGCATTGTCGGCATCCTTCCAACTGGCGCTTGTGCCGTCCAGAAATCGCAGCCACGCCAGCAACGCGTATGACACTGCTTGCACCTTGGATGTGTACGCTTGGCTCGATCCACTCTTGGCCTCGGTCTCGGCGACATAGCACACGTAGTCATGAAACTCGTCCATGAGACGTAGCTTCGCGTTGTAGAAGACTGGCAAACGCTCAGTGCCGACTCCTACCCACTCCACCAAAGCTTCAGTCCTCGTCACCGAGCATCTCCATGATCTCCATGACAGTGGACATACCTACTTGGCGATTCATCAGAAGGCTACCGGCGCTGCCATGCTGGCGAGCACCGGCGTCTGAGACATCCCCAATGCCGCGTATTCTCATGTCGTGTTCGGCAAGAACGAATCCATCGTTGGTATCAACCAGCGCCTGTAGCCTTACATCTGCATCTAAACCCACCGCGCGGGGCAGGTACAAGTAGCAGTGACCCTCTCCCCCCTCCCGTGCCAAGCGCCCACGCAACTGGTGTAGCTGCGACAGACCAAAGCGTTCTGCATGGACGATAACGACGCCTCGCAGATTGGCAATGTTCAAGCCCACCTCAACCACGGTTGTGGCGACTAAGATGCGGGCAGCGCCCGTTGCCATGTCTTCGAAAGCCTGGTGTACATCCGCCTCACCCGAGGCCCCATGCAGGGCGCGCACTAATCCAGGGAACATGGTGCTCCACTTATGTGCCACGCGCGCCACCGATGGAAGGTCAGGCCCTTCATCGTCCTCCCCCTCCTCCCTCCGAGGACACACGATCAGAACTCGAGCGCCTGCATTCAGCAGGCTCCTGAGATGCTCAACCATGTCCGATGTGCCGTTTCGATGCACAATCTGGGTACGGATGTCTTGCGGACTGTGGCGTTCCGTCAATCGCAGCACATCCAACTTCCCGTACAGCAGCATGGCCTGTGTGCGAGGAATAGGAGTGGCGCTGATCTCGACAACATGCGTTCCATCCTTTACCAAGGCACGTCGCTGCTCCACCGAGAAGCGATGCTGCTCATCGATGACGCACACATCCAAGTGGCCAATGTCACGAAACAGTAGGGCCGTTGTTCCGACGAGCCAACGCGCGTTCGTCATCGCTCGATCATTCGTCTTCCCGGTAACCAGGGCGGCATCGAACTCAGGAAATAGACGACAGATCTCCTGATGAGCCTGCACAGCCAGTCGTTCGTTGGGCAGGAGAACGGCCGCGCGTGCAGCCGAACGGACAGCG
Organism: Pseudoxanthomonas mexicana; assembly: GCF_010093385.1. Lineage (GTDB taxonomy): Bacteria > Pseudomonadota > Gammaproteobacteria > Xanthomonadales > Xanthomonadaceae > Pseudoxanthomonas_A > Pseudoxanthomonas_A mexicana. The sequence continues at coordinate 46,952 of NZ_PDWV01000006.1, read as the reverse complement.
GAGGCAACCGCCATTTGGTAGACGATCGACTTCCCCATGCCGACATCGGCATTGATTAAGGTAGAGGACGCCTCTGTCCCACCAAAGCGCTCTGTCAGGCGATCGACCGCCCTAGCCTGCTCGTGCGTGAGGACAAAAGGCGCACGCGATGCGAGATCCTGCCAAGGCGAGAGGGCCAGCGGCTTTCTCACCGCGACTGGACACTGCTTGGCTGCCCTAAGATCCCCCACCGTGATGAGCGCTGACAAACGCTCAAGGTGCCATTGCGCGCGCTCTCCCACGTCCGGCGACGAAGGGAAGTGGGCTCTAACCAGCAAGTCCTCTAGGGTTCCTTCGGGCCTTCCCAGCAGTCTTCTCAGTTGCCCGTCGCTCACAAAGGCTCGTGCCCTTGCTCGGAGTTCTGCAGCACACAGGGGGATGGTAGACGGCAGTAGAGCTGCCATGACTCGACGGGCCATGGCCAGGGACAGCACCCGCGCCTTGCCTGGGTAGTGGGGCACTACCGCACCAATCAGACTCTGATCCAGCAATGTCGGATTGTTCAAATAGACATGCGCGCCCACCTGGGTAAGCGTACCCGCGAGTGCGATCGGCCCCTCGGACTCTTCGAGTGTCTTCTGCAGCGTTCGCGCATCGCCGAAGACCGAGAAACGTAGCTGCATCCCCTCCTCATCAAGGAGTGCCCCTTGCGCTTGCGGGCTGCGCTTGCCTCCCCAGCGCCCTGCACCCCACTTCGTACGCATGTTGCCTGCGTAACGTCCCACAACTACAACTTCCTGTCCCTGGCCGGTAAGGCCAAAGAAGCGCTCAATGGGTACTCGCGCATCTAGATAGCGCGACGGAAGGTAGAGCGGTACCTGCCACCGCTCCACCAGGCCCGTGGACTGGAGCTTTTTAAAGCCCTTCGCGGGCTCTATACCCGCACCCAGAGCCACAGCAAGTGCCAGGCCAGGAGCGAGGTCATGATGGTGATACATGGCGGTGATTTGCTGTCTCTGTTCTGGCGGCATCATCTATCGAACCGACTTGAGGCTCGTCGTCTTACGCAAGGTCTTAGTTAGCGCTGCGATTTGCTCATGTGCCTGAGCCAGTTCGCGCTCTTTCTCCCTTAGCAGCCCCAAGGTTCCCTGGTGCGCCCTCTTCTCGGCACCGAGATCTCTCCGGGCCGTGCGGACTTCGGCTCTTGCCTGACGATACCCCAGTAGTGCTCCGGCGCGCTTAGCGCGCTCGACCTCCGCCTTCTCCTTTGCATCTTCCACAGCAAGCTCAGGATTCAAGGCTCTCCGACAAGCTTCGGCTGTGACCTCCAACTGGCGAAGCAACTGGTTGATAGCCAGATGCAGCGAGGCATTAGATTTGAGCGTTTGGAACGCCGTCTTGCGAAGAAGCGGTTCGGACTCACGGACCGCCGCAGAGTTCTGACTACCATCCCAGGCACTGAAGCTCCGAAGACTGGTCGGATACCACTCAAGCTGTTTTGGATGCTCCGAGCCGACGCACACGGGAACTCCATCACGCGCCCAGCGCGTCATGAGATCCTTCTTTGCACTCATGGCAAGATCTGCCTGAGCACGCAAGCGACGTGAAACATGCTGATCAGAGACACTCATTCCGGCACCTTCTTTCCTGGTGGCTTGGTCAGTGGGCATCGCTGACGTTGGATAAGCGACAGTTCCAACTCTACAAGCTCTCGAGAGCACGAGGCGGTGGCGCGAAGAACTTGCGCTTCTCGCGGGTCGGTTGCCAGAGCTGCCTGCTCATCCAGGCGCTTGGCATCCTGCTCCACGTTCAGCAAAAAGGAGCTCGATGTACTGTGAAATACACAGGCGCCGCAGATATCCACTCCTGCCAGCTCCCTACGAATTGTCCCCTCCTTGCTACAACGCCCTCTCAAGCCGACCCGCGCGCCAGATTCTTCCGCCCAACAGACCCCATGAGACATCGGGGTTGGCGCGTACCCCCTGCTCTTAAACTGCTTTCGGATTTCGCTTTTCAGGGTCGCTGGGTCGCGATCAGGAAACTCGACGTGCCGCCAGATGCGCTGAATCCAACGATGTACACGCCTCGTCATTGGCCCCCCGGCACCGTCGGAAGTTAGCATCGCATCCAACTGCGCATCCGCGTAGTGGCGCTGGGCTTCTGACATCTCTTGCTCTGGGAAACAATCCGCTCTGTGCCGATGTAGTGCCTCAATTCGATCTGCCTTGTCTCGCATGGCTGGGTCGGTGATGTAGACCCTGGTCGTTTCGAGATCAAAGTGTGCAAGGAACTCCGACAAGGCCTGCAACTTGGGGTGTTCCCATCGATAGAAGTACACCAGCGCAAAGAAACGTCGGAACATGTGAGTCTTGCGTTCAGAATCAGCAACTCCCGCCAGCGAATACAGTTCCCCGCTGTGTTCGTCAAAGGAAAAACCAAACATGGCGCTCGCATCCCCGAGAAGCGCCGCGCTGCCGGGGAAGGAGAACAGCTTCTGGGCACGCCTATCCTGATCCGAGGTTCCGACCTCCTCGCCGGGAAGAGCGGCGGCCCTCAATCTTGTCAGCACGTCCACTGCATGCACCGTCAGCGCTGATGCCGGCATCTTCATCCAGGCATTCCAGGTCTTCTCGATGTAGATGTCCAGGGCATATGCATCGATATCGGGATCAATCTTCTCAAGGCACGCCGCGTAGATGCCCCATGGCCGACTCCCCTCTCCGACTACCTCATTCTTTCTTCTTGCTTGCGTAATGGCAATCAGGACGAAAGCCGCCGTCAAGAGATTCTTCACCAGCAGGGAGATGCTCTCACCGGTTGCAGTGGTGAACGAGGCCACTTCATAGGGAAAGTCCACACGCGACTTTAGCTCTGCGTATCGTTCACGTATCGCTGCATTCACGCGCGTGCTGACGTTCGCCTCGCCTTTGTACTCAGATGCTGTCCCAACAAGCGTCTCTCGCCAGAACGCCACGAGCTCGATAACTGCATCAGCCTTGTTGTAAAGCCACTCAAGCGACTCCGCTAGCAACTTAGCAGCATCCTCCACCGTCAAGTTGGCGGTCCGCCCATCCGGAATCCCGTTGGCAAGGCGCGCATGAAGCCGGGCGTTAGCGAAGGGTTCAAAGCTCAGCCTGTCAAGCGTCGCGGGAAGAATGCAAAGTCCATTCAGTGCACCGAAGCAGTTCTTGAACGACGCCTCGGACCAGGGCTGCATATCGTCGCTTCTCCGTTCCGCCCCGACTGTCACCTTCTGCATCAGACCAGCTATTTCCTTACGGAGGAACATCGGATACTCCCGCGATGTGACTACGTATCCAAGGTAAGAGGAGAGTCGCTCCGAAGAGATGCTGCAAGTCGCCCCATCATGAGATGAAGCAACCTGCAGAAGTAGGGCTTTATCGTCTTCGCAGCGCCTGACTAGCTCCCTCAGCTCGGCCTCCGTGTTTAGGGCGCTGAACCACCCCTTGGGTTGCAACTCGAGCGCCAGCCTCCTCATATCGTCCAAGGTCACATCGGCCAACTTGTAGATCCGATTCTTCACGCACCATGCGAAAAACCTGGACGTATGATTGAGCGAGTTGACCGCTTTACCTAGAGCGTCATGCCCGGTCCCGGCTGACAGAACGTTGCAAAATTGCGCGCGCGCAACATCTACCCAGTGCGGAAATTTCCCAAGAGTGAAGCTTTCCGAGAAGGGTCCGTCAGGACCATTGGCTGGCAGCGGAATTCGGGAGAGGTCGATGAGCCTAATCTTGTCACCGTTGGCCACCCGTAGAACCGGGTCATTCCAATCGCTTAGAATCCTTCTATCTCGTGCAACTCCCGTGGGCCAAGCGCCCTCATCTGAATCTCGGTTTGGCGATGGCGCAATCAAACCAGCGTCAACTTTCACGCCTTTTTTCATACCCTCTGCTCCAGCAAACACGCATACTCGGAGTCCGAGATGAGTGCCCAGAGTGCGGCTGTAAACTCGATCCGTGGAAGATGGACCTTGGAGAATCTCTCCGATGATTCAGCGCGTAATCTTTGCCAGTTCTGTGCGTAGTAGGCCCTCTGTCGAATGAGATGCATGACCCTGATCTTGTCCAGTACCAAAGGCTGCTCTGGGTCAACCATCCAGACGTCACACTCCGGCGGCATCAGACGATCCGTCACCGCACTGTCACTCACGGGAAATAGCAGCCTCTTGTCCACGTACGAAAGAGGCATCCCGCTCTTTGTCACCGCATCCTCGCCACCAGCGGCCCACACAATCGAGGCGCTTAGCACCTTCTGGAACTTCGCAATGTTGGCTGAGTTCAATACCCGAAATACGGTGCCGTCAAGATAGCCCGCAGTTGTCCTGATGCTTGTGTGCCCCAGGCGTCCTTGTGTCGCATGTGGATCGTCATGGCTAAGATAGTCAGCACCCGCGCTCTGATTTCGAAGCTGCTCCCGTGTAAAGTGCGGAAGCTCGTAGTAGGCAATGAATCTCGACAGAATTTTATGGTCTGTACCTCGCCCAAAGACTCGACGGCCCACCCCTTTCTCGATGAAGGTAACAAACAAGCCTGGCGATTCGCGAGACCAGTAGCGATCGACGTTGGCGTTGTGCTCAATCATAAGATCGATGCCAGCCTGAAGGAGCTTATCGACCGGCTCCACACTGGCGTTTTCCATCTCTCCATTTTTTCCCTTCAATGACTGGAACTCCAATCGCGCCCCCTCGCGACGAACCCCATTAGCCTCCAGATGCTTCACCGTGTCGCGATTCCATGAAGTGACTATCTGTATCTTCATTTCAATTGCCAACTGAACCCAGCGTGGCACCCACCAGATCATTTGAATGGCAAAAGAGTAGAATGGTGATGAACGACCTCCGCACCAGTTCACCAGTTCTGGGTACTCTTCGCTGATCCGTCCGAATGCGCGGTTGAAGCGACCTTGGTGGACATTCGAACGAAGCTCCCTATCGCGAGCCTCTCGATAAAGCTCGTGCTTCTGAGCGGCAAAGAAGGTGACTCTTGCAATGTCCTCAGTGGCAGCACCTCTCAGCCATTGCCGGAAATCCTCTCGCCCGTCACCAAGCCCCTTCATTTGATCCACGTAGGACCGGAAAGAGTCATCAACGCCCATCTCACCGGCGCGAAGCATGAATTTCCGCCAGTTGATGAACTCTGCTAATGCATGGTCACACGCATTCTCGATACGCTTCAGCCTATCTTCCAAGTGTTCCGCAGCACGCTCTCTACTCAGTGCGCCATCACCTCCTACGACGTGAATGATTGGAGGGCGGTTCTCCGGCGATATCGCTCCAGGATCGGCAACCTCACTGATGAGTCCGCGACTTCTTCTCGCCCAGTGCTTCGTGCTATCCAGTTGAACCTTGCTCGCACGAGTTCCTAGCGATTGAAATGCGCCATGAAAGGCCTCTTGGAACGCGCTCAGGTAGCCGCTTCTTGACCGCGGCTCTAGAGGGCGGGCATCACAACATGAGATCAGTGCATTGGTGAGAACTTGGAGATCATCTTCCTGAAGAATGTCAGATCGTGAGCTTAGGATTGCACGAACCCTAGCTTGCGAAATGCACGACGTCGCGCAGATCCATTCAACGTGACGCATCAGCCTTTGGAAGTACTGATGACTTACGGGAGTTGGCATCGCATCCAACACTTCCGTCAAGAGGCCGCCCTGCCGAACTCCCAGTTGTTCGAAGTCCACAACGTACCCTGGGTATGTCCTACGTCCGTGGGGGTTGTTCTCTGTCGGGAGGAAGACTAAGTTGCCTTGGCACGCTTTGAATTTGACGGCGGCCGCGTTCATTCTCTCTTGAAGTGCCGCCCACTCCCCGGTTCCAGGGCCGCCGGGAAGTCGCAGCCGTAGCTGCGAGAAGATGACAACCAGGCGCGCTCGTGGCCCCTTTGGCGTTACGCTTATCGCGCTGCTAGAGAAGCCGCGGGCTTCGGCTTGTTCGATGATTGCGCTGGCATGGCAGACTTTCGCTTCGTTACGCTTCTCGCAGATTGCATAGTCTGCGAGGAATGCTTCCATCTTCTTAATCACCGCTTCCATTCTAGAGGGCGGATAAACCCGCCCCACTAGACGCGTCACCAGGGCTTTCAGTGAAGAGCGGGGAAACGCTTCGCTTTCCAAACACTGTGTAGCTCCGACCCACACGAGATCAGCCTGCTCTTTCAATGTGGATTGAATGCGCTCCAGAAGCTTTTCAGTCCATCCACCTGCTGGCCGAAGCAAGGGGATTTGGATCGCGCCACATTTGGTGTGGACAGCCACCGTTGCCTTGATGTCTTTTGGACGGCGCGCCCGAGCGCCTTCCCGCCAGGACTCCTGGATGGCATCTAGTAAGTACGCCAGGAACAACTTGACATGCCATCGAAGGGCACCCCGCTTACTCTGAGCGCTTAAGGTAAGCCCCGCCCTCTTTCCTTCAGGCTTTGGTAGCCTATTGGAGCTCTTCTGCATCGAAAAGGTCTTCTGTGTACGCCCATCGATGCTAACATTCCGGTGCCCACATCGCCCTGCACCAGGCGCAGCATCGGCGACGGGCGCGCGATGTCCTCGCGGATCTGTTCGAAGACGCGCGTCTGCGCACCGGTCAGCGCGAACGGCAAGGCCTTGACCAGCGCTTTCACCAGCGTGCCCCGCCCCTTCAGCGCAGGCGCCCGGTGTTGCTGCAGGGCCAGCCGCTGGCGCCGCAGGCTCAGGTGGTGCGCGAGCAGCTCTTCGATCGCCAGCCGGCGCTGCGCCGGGTGCGTCCCCAGCGCCAGCGCGGCCACGTCCGCATCGCGTGGCGGACGATGCATGGTCAGCAGCGCGTCGCGCAGCGACGGCAATCCGAGGCCTTCGAGCAACGGCGAGGGCAGCAGCTCCAGCGCGCCCGCTTCCGGCAGGCGCTCGAGTGCCTGACCGATCAGTTTGCGCAGCGTCGCCGGGCCCAGCCCTTCGACGGCCGGGTAGATCGGGTCCAGCGCATCGCGCAGCGCGACGTCGTCCGCTTCGCCCAGCACCCGGTAGCTGGGGTGGATGATCTCCAGCCCATGCTGGCCGGGCTTGGGCGTGCCGTAGCAGCGGAGGCGGGTGCCCACCGCGAACTGCGCCACCTTCGCCGCGCGGAAATGGAAGAACCGCAGCACCAGCGTGCCATGCCCTTCGTCGCCTATCGCCACCCGAAGCACGGGGCGATAGCGGAAGCCGCGCTCGACGGCTTCCACCCGGCCTTCCACCTGCGCGGGCACGCCCGGCTGCAGCAGCCGGATCGGCGTGAGCGTCGTGCGATCCTCGTACCGCAGCGGCAGGTGCAACCACAGGTCCTGCAACGTCACCAGGCCGCGCGCCGCCAGTTTCTCCGCCACGCGCGGACCGACGCCCGGCAGGCGGCTCAGGGGTTCGGCGGAGAGATCGACGACGGGGACGTTGCGACGCACGGGCATCGCACAAGCATGCCGTGATAAGCGCCAAACAAAAACCCCGGCACCGTGAGGTGCCGGGGTGCCCACGTCCAGCGCGTCGCCGCGCGGCTCAGAACTTCACGGCCACTTCCATCCCGTAGGTGCGCGGCTCGCTGATGGTCGCGCCGACGACGCCCAGCGGACCGCGGCCATAGGTGTTCAGGCCCTTCACGTACTGGTTGTCGAAGATGTTGTTGCCGTAGACGGCCCAACTCCAGGTGCCTTGCGGCGAAGTCCAGCCGACCCGCACATCGGTGCGCTCGCGCGGCTCGCCGATGTCCAGCAGGGCGTTCACGCCGCAGTCGCCCTGCAGGTCCGAGCCCGCATTGCAGCGCGTGCGCCCGCGGTAGGCATGGCGCGCGGACAAGCGCAGGTCGCCGCTGTCGCCCAGGCTCATCTTGTAGGCCGCGCCGACCGAGGCGGTGAAACGCGGCTCGCCGGTCGGCTCGCCGTCCAGATCCACGCCTTCCGGCGTCACGTAGTCCTTGTACTTGGAGTCGATCCACTCCGCCTGCGCGTCCAGGGTGAAGGCGTCCGTCACCTTCCAGCGCATGTCGAAGTCGATGCCCGTGGCCTCGAGATCGCCGGTGTCGAACACGAAACGCGGGATGTCGACCGGATTGTTCGGGTCCGGATCGATCAGCCGGATCGACTGGCGGTTGTCGTAGCGGTAGTGGAACAGCGACGCGTTGTAGGAGAAGCGGCCGAACGACTGCTTGATGCCCACTTCCGCGTTCCACACGTCCTCGTTCTCGAACGCCGGGCCGATCTGCAGCGCGTTGAAACCGCCCGCCTTGTAGCCCTTGGCCAGCGAACCGAACACCATCGCCCTGTCGTTGAAGTGGTAGTCGACGACGAAGCGCGGGCTGAAGTCGCTCCAGCTGCGCTTGTCGCGCACCAGCACGCCCTTGTTGACCATCGCCGGCGGATCGATGAAGGCCATGTCGAAGGTCAGCAGCTCGCGGGTGATCGGGATGCCCATCTGCGCCAGCGCATCGAAGAAGCCCAGCGATTCCAGCAGGTCCAGCTTGGCTTCCAGCTCGGGCGCGTTGCGGGGCGTGTTGAGCCAGGTGAAGTCCTTCTCGTCGCGGGTGTAGCGCAGGCCGAAGGTCAGGTTGAGCTTGTCGGTGGCGCGCCAGATCACGTCGCCGAAGGCCGCGTAGGCGGTCGTCGACAGCGTGTTGGTGAAGCGCTCGTTCCAGCGGTCGCCGACCAGGGAGACCGGGATGCCGGCACTCTGGGCCAGGAACGAAGTGAACCCGAACAGGCTGCCGTCCGGGGTTGGCGCGATGCCAAGATTGCGCACGATGTTGTCGACCGCGGCGGTATTGGTGTTCACCTCGCTGGTCTGATCGGCGTCCTCCTTGAAGAAGCTGGCGCCGGCCACCCAGTCCAGACGCGCGTTGCTGCCGGCGAACTTGAACTCCTGGTAGAACGTCTCGTTGCTCTCGGTGTTGACCGAGTCGATGTACAGGTCGGCGCGGTTGGTGCCGTCCTCCTCGGTCTGGTTCAGCGCGTCGTACTGCCGCCAGGACGTGGTCGAGGTCAGGTGTCCCCAGGTCAGCGCGTGGTCCACGATCAGGGTGACGCCGTCGAAGGTGCGCCACTCGGCGTTGGTGGCGTCGCTGTAGGTCGGGATGTCGCGCGGATCGAGGGAGTCGTCGGGATCCACCGGGGCCGGCGGCCGCTGCGGATAGGCTGGCAGCGGCACGATGCCGGTGGCCACGCGGCCGTTCTGGTCCAGGCTCTCGTGGTCCCAGCTGACCAGCGCGGTGGTGTTATCGCCCAGTCCCACCTGCCAGGCGGCGCGCGTGGCCCACACGTTCTCGCCGCCCAGATCCTTGCCGGTGGCACCGTCCTTGAACCAACCGTCGCTGTGGTTGAACAGCGCGTTGAAACGCAGGGCCGAGTTGTCGCCGGTCGGGAGGTTCCACATCGCATCGGCGTACTGCTTGCCATAGTTGCCCAGGCGAAGGCGCAGGCGGGCCTCCAGCTCGTCCTGAGGTCGCCGGGTCACCAGCGAGATTGCGCCGGCAGCCGTGTTTCGGCCGAACAGCGTACCCTGCGGGCCCTTCAGCACCTCGATCCGCTCGACATCGACGAAGGGCAGCAGCACGCCGCCACCGCGGCCGCCGTAGACGCCATCGACGAACACGCCCACCGCCGGATCGGTGCCGATACCGAAGTCGCTGGTCTCCACGCCCCGCAGCCGGAACGAAGGCTGGGTCGGCTGCGCCGCATCCACGACCAGGCCTGGTACGAAGGCATCGATGTCGCCCAGGTTGTCCGCCGCCACGTCATCGAGCAGCTGCTGGTCCACGACCTGCAGCGCGATCGGCACGTCCTGCAGCTCCTGCTGGCGGCTCTGCGCGGTGACGACGATGGCGTCCAGGTTGGTGGCGTCCTGCTCGCCCTGCGGCGTCGACTGGGCCCATGCCGTACCGCCCGTCCCCAGCACCACGCAGCCGCCGAACAGCGCGCGCCGCAGCCCGACCACCAGATTCCGTTGCGTCACTTTCATCACTCCCTCCCAAGAAGCGTTGGTGCGGAAGCCGGCCTCAACGTGCCGGCGGCATGTTCACGATTCCCCTGCAGCGCTCCCGCAACTCCCCGGCTGCGCGTTGATCCAGTCGCGGATCAGCTGCACGCCCTCGCGGTGCACGACTGAGCGGCCGACCTCCGGCATCATGATCGCGGGATCGGCGCTGTCCATGCGGAATTCGAAGATGGAAGCTGCGGCATTCCCCGGCTCGATGTCGTGCAGGCGGTTGCCGGTCCCCTTCCCCGCTGCGATCGGCTGCTTGCAGAAGCCCAGTTTCAGTCGGTCCTGCGTCTGCGCGTCCAGCCACAGGCCCGAGGTGATCGCGGGACCGGTGGCGCTGTGGCAATGGCCGCAGTTGATGTCCAGGTAGGCACGCGCCCGCGCGTCCAGCGGCGCCGCGGCCTCCATCGCATCGACCAGCCGCGGCGGGTTGGCCGGCACGCCGGCCAGGTAGCCGACGCGCACGAGGTGCGCGAGCTGGGTCTCGCGGCCCCCCGCGTAGTCGAAGGCGCGGTTGAGGGGGCGGGCCTTCGGCCCGATCGGCAACAACTTGCGCGACTTGTTGTCGGTGATGTGGCAGCCGCCGCACTGATTCTGGTCGGGCACCTGGTACTCGGCCGTCTCGCGCGCGCCGGCGGCGTCGACCAGATCCAGCGTGACCAGCTCGCCGGTGCGCTTGAGCGTGGCCTGCGTCTGTGCCTCGTTCCAGACATAAGGCAGCGCGACCCACCCCTCCGCGCGATGCACCAGCAGGCGGGTCTCGATCAGGCGCACCTTGGCGAGATCGAGGGCTTCACCTTCGAGTGAGGACTGCGACGGCGGCGTGCGCGCGACGGATTTCCCGTCCCACGTCGTACCTGCCGGCAGCGGGAAGTAGAAGGTCTTGCTGAGGATGGTGCCCACCGGGAAATCGAAACTCTGTTCCGGCCGGTACGTCGCCGATGTGCCCTCGGGCATCCACACCGTGCGCAACTTGTGCGCGTAGTCGCTGAACAACGGCGTGTTGAGATCGTAAGGCACCACGCCTGGGTTGAGGCGGAGCTTCCCGTCTTCGATGCGCAGCACGCCCCACTCATCCAGCGTCTTCGGCTGCCCCTCGGCGAAGAAGTGCACGCCTGCCGACGGACGGCACGCCGAGAGCACCAGGCCCAGGGAGGCGATCACGAGCAGGAGCCCGTGCCAGTAAGGTTTGCGCATGCCTTACCCGCGCTTCAGATCGACCGCGGGCAGCCGGGGCAGCTCGCAGTCGTGGGCCTTCGCATCCTTGCTGGGGTTGCCGAAACCGCCGGGACCATCGGCGTTGACCACGCCACTGACGTCGCGCAGGCAGATCTGCGGCCCGATCTTCTTGCCGTCGACCAGCCGCTCCTTGTTGAAGTAGCCATCCCACAGCACGTCGGGGAAACGGCCGCGCAGCCCGTAGGTCGCCACCTTCAGCGCCTTCAGGTCGAAGCCGTCGGGCGAATCGCCGCCGCCGGACAGCGTGTTGCCATGGATGTAGATGCGCTCCGGATACGGATCGAAGTTCGGTGACGCGCTGCTGTCCTTGTAGCCGGTGGAGTAGACGCTGGAGACGATGATGTTCGCCGTCGCGTTGTCGCGGATCTCGTTGCCGAAGATCTCGATGTCGTCGTTGGAGTTGATGACGATGCCCGACCCCGCTGGCACGCTGGCCACCGGCGTGCCCTTGGCGCCGAAGTTCTCGTGGTTGTTGGCGATCACCTTGTTGTCGTAGACGCGGATGTTGCCGCCCTGCTGCGACAGGCCCGGCATGTTGAACACCAGGATGCCGCCGGTATTGCCGGTCGCCACGTTGTCGTAGACGTCGGCGTTGAGGGTGTTCTCTATCTCGATGCCGGCCACGTTCTGCTCGGCGCGGCTGCGGCGCACGATCACGCCATCGGACTGGCCCACGTAGATGCCGGCATCGGATGCGCCGATGGACACCGTGTCCTCGATCAACACGTTCTTCGTCAGCACCGGATAGATGCCATAGGCGCCGTTCTTGGTGCTGGGGCCGCCAGTCCACTGCACCTTCACGCCGCGCACGGTGATGTTGGACGACTCGCTGATCTTCAGGCCGTCGCCCTTGGAGTCCTCGATGGTGAGGTTCTCGATGGTGAAGTCGTCGCCGTTGACCAGCAGCCCTTCGGCGCCGGCCTTCTGGCCCTTGAAGCTCAGCACGCTCTTGTCCATGCCGGCGCCGCGGATGGTCACCCCGCTCGCGCGCAGGGTCAGGCTGCGGTCGAAGGCGTGGCGACCGGCCGGGATCTCGATCACGTCGCCCGGCTTGGCATCCAACAGGCGCTCCTGCAGGGTGGTGGCGAAGGCCGCGTCGCCGGCGGGCACCTCGGCCGCCGGAGGCGCGTCGGGCTGGCAACCCACGGCCAGCAGCGCCAGGGCGCCGGCCACTGCCACGGAAATGCTGCGCTGCATGAATCGCCTCTCCCCATACGGCTGCGTAGTGCCTGGCAGTCTGGTGCGCCGCCCCACGTCACGCAGAGGGCGGGAGCGGCATACTAAGGGGGGGAAAGCGGACAAGCTGGAGGGGCTTCGATGCGCTGGAAAACCGGACTCGGCAACCGCCTGCTGGTGGCCAACCTGCCGACCAACATGTTGTGCGGCCTGGTGCTGCTGGCCGGCGAATTCGGCGTGAATGCCGAAAGCTGGTTCGCCGGCATGCGCCTCAACGTGCAGGAAATCCACGACCCGCAGGCGCGGGTGTCCTACCGCCAGGCCAGCGAGATCATCCGTCGCGCCCTGCCGACCCTGCCGATCGACGGCGTGGGCCTGGCCATGGGCGAGAAGCAGAACGGCGGCAACTTCGGCCTGCTCGGCCTGGCGATGAAGACCGCGCCCACCTTCGGCGACGCCGTGCAGATCGGCCTGGAGTACCAGCGCAACCTCGGCCCGCTGATGGACCTGGACGTACAGGATCGCGAAGATGGCGCGCTCGCCGTCGTCGCCACGGCGCCGGAGGAGGCCGCCGACCTGCTGCCCTTCCTGTGCGAGGAAATGTTCGCCAGCACGCTGATGCTGGCGCGCGAGCTGGCAGGCCCCGACTTCCGCCCGCTCTGGCTGGAACTGGGCTATCCCGCACCGCGTTATGCCAGGCGTTACGACGACCTGTTCGGCTGCGAGATCCGCTTCAACCAGACGCAGCACGCGATGGTGGTGGATCGCCGCTGGCTGGAACTGCCGTTCGCCAGCTACAACCCGGTGACCTCACGGCAGGCACTGGCGTTGTGCCAGGCGCAGCTGGCCGCCATGTCCCTGCGCGGCGAGACCACCGCGGCGGTCGAACGCCAGCTGCGCCCGCGCCTTCGCGACAATCCGCAGATGACCGATGTCGCCGCCGCGCTGCACCTGAGCGAACGCACGCTGCGCCGGCAGCTGGCCGAGGAAAGCACCAGCTTCAGCGCCGTGCACGACCGTGTGCGCACCGAACGCGCGCTCGAACTGCTGCAGGACCTGGAACTGACCATCGCCGCGGTCGGCAGCCAGATCGGCTTCACCGACGTGCGCGAGTTCCGCCGCGCGTTCAAGCGCTGGACCGGGCACACGCCCAGCGAGATGCGCGGCACGCCGACGTAGGGCAGCGCCCGCGTCACGGCGTTTCCCTCCCCGGGGCAACGCCGATCGAAGGTGTTCGGCGCCGGGCGGTCCCGGCGCCCCGCGCCTCAGCCGGTCAGTCGAGCACCATCACCGCATCGACTTCGAACGCCGCGCCCTTTGGCAGGCCCGACACTTCGATGGTCGAGCGCGCGGGATAGGGCGCGGCGAAGTAGTCCTGCATCACCGCATTGACCGCCGCGAACTGCGACAGGTCGGTCAGGTACAGGCCCAGGCGCACGATCCGGTCCAGCGAACCGCCTGCGGCCTCGGCGACGGCCTTGAGGTTGTCGAACGCGCGACGCGCCTGCGCCGCGATGTCGCCTTCCACCAGGTTGCCGGTGGCCGGATCCAGCGGGATCTGCCCGGAAAAGTACACCGTGGTGCCGGCGCGCACGGCCTGCGAATAGGGACCGATGGCGGCGGGCGCGTGGTCGGTGTGGATGATCTGCTTGGTCATGGGTTGTCCTGTATGAAGAAAGTTTGACAGTGCTAACGCAGAATTTCGGGTCGTATGTCGTCCTGAAACGCGAAGTCGCAATCGACACGTGGTACCCCACCCACGATCTTGAGCGATGCCAGCGGCGCGCGGTTAGCCGAGCCTGCAGGTACTCTCAGACGGCGATAAACGCCACTCGAAAGATCCCAGTCGTACACATAGAGACCGACAGAAGCATAGTCATCCCAGACGTGCACCGTCCCCCAGTTGGGCGTCTCGATCAGCGACAGTACGGCGTCCAGCGATTCGCGGGCATCTATCGCAGACTTTGGTGCCATCCCTGAGCCTGCGGTAGAAAAAAGCGCCAAACGACCTTCCTTATCGATCGCGAGCCAGTCAAATTCGAAACCGACGATCTCGGGCGCAGGCCGCATACCTTTGTGGATTCCTTACTGCCGACGCACGCCGTGCACGACGTTGAGCCGCCGCAACCGGCGCATCACTTCCGCCAGGTGGTTGCGGTCGCGCACCTGGATGGAGAAGCGCAGCACGGCAACGTTGATGTCGCGCTCCAGGTACTCCACACGTTCGATGTTGGACTGGCTCTTGGCGACCGCGGCGGCGACCTGCGCCAGCACGCCGGGACGGTTCTCCACGTCGATCAGCAGCGCGGCGTCGTAGTCGCCGGTGACCTTGGCGTCCCAGGCGATCGGCACCCAGCGTTCCGGCGACTTGCGGAACTCGGTGACGTTGGGGCAGTCCAGGCGGTGCACCACGATGCCCTTGCCGGCGGTGTGATAGCCCATGATCTCGTCGCCCGGGATCGGCTGGCAGCACTGCGCGAAACTGACCACGCCGCGTTCGCCGCCGGTGATCAGGATCTTTTCCTGCGAATGCTTCGAATGGCCGCCACCGCGCAGCTCGGCGAAGGCGGTCAGCGCCTGCGCCGCCTGCGAGGGCATCCAGTTGCCCAGGGCGACGTCGGCCAGGAACGCCTCCAGGCGCGGGTACTTGTGCTCGCTGAGGAAAGCCTCCAGGCGCTGCTGCGGCAGGCGCTCGAGCGAGCTGTCCAGGTCCTCCAGCGCGCGGTCGAGCATGCGATGTCCCAGCTGCACCGCGTCCTCGTGCTCGAGCTGCTTCAACTGGTGGCGGATCGCGGTGCGCGCCTTGCTGGTCACCACGAACTCCAGCCACTGCGGCTTGGGCGCGGCCGACTTGGCGGTGATGATCTCCACGCTCTGCCCGCTGGCCAGCTTGGTACGCAGCGGCACCAGCTTCTTGTCCACGCGCGAGGCCACCGCCTGGTTGCCGACATCGGTATGCACCGCGTAGGCGAAGTCCAGCGCGGTGGCATTGCGCGGCAGCGACAGGATCTTGCCCTTCGGCGTGAACAGGTACACCTCGTCCGGGAACAGGTCCACCTTCACGTTGTCGAGGAACTCCAGCGACGAACCGGCCGCGCGCTGGTTGTCGATCAGCTCGACGATCCACGCATGCGCGCGGTTCTGCGCGCTGTTGGGCGAGTCGGTGCCGTACTTGTAGGTCCAGTGCGCGGCGATGCCGCGCTCGGCGATCAGGTCCATCTCGGTGGTGCGGATCTGCACCTCGATCGGCGAGCCGTACGGCCCGAACAGCACCGTGTGCAGCGACTGGTAGCCGTTGGCCTTGGGAATGGCGATGAAATCGCGGAAGCGGCCGTCCAGCGGCTTGTACTGCGCATGTACGGCGCCCAGGGCGTGATAGCACGACGGCACCGAATCGACGACCACGCGGAAGCCGAACACGTCCATCACCCGGTCGAAGCTCTTTCCCTCGCTGCGCATCTTGTTGTAGATGCTCCAGGGCGTCTTCACCCGGCTGACCAGGCGGTGCTCGATGCCCTCCTTGGCCAGCCGCTGCGACAGGTGCGCTTCGATCTGCGCCATCGATTCGCGGCGCATCACCGGCTGGCTGCGGATGTGCTTGTCGATGACCGCGTGCCGCCACGGATGCAGGGCGCGGAAACCGAGGGCCTGCAGTTCGGACTTGACCAGGTTCATGCCCAGCCGCTGGGCGATGGGCGCGTAGATCTCCAGCGTCTCGCGGGCGATGCGCCCACGGGCCTCGGCACTCTGCGCGCCCAGGGTGCGCATGTTGTGCAGGCGGTCGGCCAGCTTGATCATGATCACGCGCAGGTCGCGCGACATGGCCAGCAGCATCTTGCGGAAGCTTTCGGCCGCGGCTTCCTGGCGGTCGCGGGACTTCAGCTTGTCCAGCTTGGTGACGCCATCGACCAGTTCGGCGACGGATTCGCCGAACTCGCCGGCGATTTCCTCACGGGTGAGCGGCGTGTCCTCGATGGTGTCGTGCAGAATGGCCGCGATCAGCGTCTCGGCATCCATGCCCAGTTCGGCCAGCACGCCCGCCACGGCCACGGGATGGGTGATGTACGGTTCGCCCGACTTGCGGGTCTGGCCGGCATGCGCGGCGGCACCGACTTCCCACGCCCGCCGCCGCAGCGGCAGCTGCTCCCTGGGGAGGTACGCCGCCGTCTTCTCGAACTGGGCCACGTAATCCGGCAAGCCGTCGTCGCGCGATGAAGACGGGCTGCGGAGGGCCTTGGCGGAACGACCTGGATTCATGCCGCCAGACTATGCCAGTCAGGTCGTCACGGCAACGCGCACATGGCGTCCGGAAACGCGAAAAGCCCGCTTGCGCGGGCTTTCCAGCGATCGTCCGTTCCGATGGGAACGATGGACGGATGCGATCAGTCGTCGCCCTTGGACAGGTCGTCGTCGGCGACCACTTCGGCGGCGGCCCATTCCAGCGCCTCACGCTCGGCGCGCTCGCGCTCGGCCTTCTCCACGCGGTCGATCAGGTCGTTGTCGATCTTGCGCGCGGCGATCTCGCGCAGCGCCAGCACGGTCGGCTTGTCCTGCGCTTCGGTGTTGTCGATCTGGGCATCGACGCCGTTGGCCAGCTGGCGGGCGCGCTTGGCGGCCATGGTGACCAGCTCGAAACGGTTGTTGACGACTTCCAGGCAATCTTCGACGGTGATGCGGGCCATGCGGGCTCCCGGCGACCGTTGGCCGCCCAGTGAATACGGAAAGGGGCGGCGATTGTAGGCAGCGGGGCCCGGCAAGGCAAGCCTTTCTTTTAAAATCAACCAGTTATCCGGGAAAACCGGCGCTGCGCCGCCCTCAATCGGCCAGCAGGGCGGCAATCAGGCCGGCGTGGCGGACATCCTGGGCCTCACGGCGCAGCCGGCTGGCGGTGAAGATGGCATGCATCTGGGCCACCGCCTCCTCGAACACGTCATTGACGATCACGTAGTCGAATTCGCCGTAATGCGACATCTCCTCGCGGGCCGCCGCCAGGCGTCGCTGGATGACCTCCTCGCTGTCCTGTCCACGGGCGCGCATGCGCTGCTCCAGCGCCCGGCGCGACGGCGGCAGGATGAACACGCTGACCGCATCCGGCACCTTCTCGCGCACCTGGCGCGCGCCCTGCCAGTCGATCTCCAGCAACACGTCCTTGCCGGCGGCCAGCTGCGGCTCCACCGACTGGCGCGCGGTGCCTTTCCAGTCGCCGTGCACGCGGGCGTACTCGAAGAAATCGCCGGCGCAGATCATCGCCTCGAACTCCTCGGCGCTGATGAAGTGGTAATGCTGCGCATGGCGTTCGCCCGGTCGCGCGCCGCGCGAGGTGAACGAGATGGACAGGGCGATCTCGGCGTCCCGGGCCAGCACGGCGTTGACGATGCTGCTCTTGCCGGCCCCGGACGGCGCCGCGACGATATAGAGGGTTCCGCGCTTCATTCGATGTTCTGCGCCTGTTCGCGGATCTGGTCGATCAGCACCTTCAACTCGACCGCGATGTTGGTGGTGCGGATGTCCACGGACTTGGACCCCAGTGTGTTGGCCTCGCGGTTGAACTCCTGCAGCAGGAAGTCCAGCCGGCGTCCCTGAGGCTCCTTCTGGGTGAAGATGCGGCGAATCTCCTTCACATGGCTGTCCAGCCGGTCCAGTTCCTCGTCCACGTCCAGCTTCTGCAGCCACAACACCAGTTCCTGCTCCAGCCTGCCCGGCTCCATGTTCTGGGCCACGTCGGCCAGGCGGGCCTCCAGCTTCTGCCGCTGGCCGGCACGGATCTGCGGGATGAGGGTACGCACCTCGGCCGCCAGGGCGGCGATGCCGTCCACCCGCTCCAGGATCGCCGCGACCAGCTTGCCGCCCTCGCGCTCGCGCGCGGCGACGAACTGGTCCAGCACCGCGTCGAGCAACGCCAGCGCTTCGGCCTGCAGGGCCTCCATGTCCACGCCCTTGCTCTGCAGCACGCCGGGGAACTGCAGCAGGTCGGTCAGCCCGGTGCGCAGGTTCGGCATGCGCGAGGACAGGTCCAGCGCCAGTTCCGACAACTGCGCCACCACGCGCGGGTTGAGCTGCAGCGCGCCGGTGCCGTCGGGCGCGCGCAGGCGCAGGGTCAGGTCCAGCTTGCCGCGCGAAACCCGCGCGACGACGCGCTCGCGCAATGCCGGTTCCAGCACGCGCAGCTCATCGGGCAGGCGCACGCCCAGTTCGAGGAAGCGGTGGTTGACCGCCCGCAGTTCGGCCGCCAGCGTGCCACCCTCGGTGGCGCGTTCGGCGGCGGCGAACGCCGTCATGCTGCGGATCATGCGGAAGCCCATGCGAACAATGAGCGGCGCATCTTAGCAGTACGGGCGCCGGCGTCCCGGCGTGCCGGGGACGGACTGCTAAACTTCGCCCCCCTCACCGCGGATGCCCCCATGTCCTTTTCCCGCCCCAGCGGCCGCCAGCCCGACCAGATGCGCGACGTCAGCATCCTGCGCAACTACACCCGGCACGCGGAAGGCTCGGTGCTGGTCAGCTTCGGCCACACCCGGGTGCTGTGCACCGCCAGCGTCGACAACAAGGTGCCGGGTTTCCTGCGCGGCAAGGGCGAGGGCTGGCTGACGGCCGAGTACGGCATGCTGCCGCGCTCCACCCACACCCGCAGCGACCGCGAGGCCGCGCGCGGCAAGCAGGGCGGGCGCACGCTGGAGATCCAGCGCCTGATCGGCCGCACCCTGCGCGCCTGCGTGGACCGGGGCGCGCTGGGCGAACGCACCATCACCCTGGACTGCGACGTGCTGCAGGCCGACGGCGGCACCCGCACCGCCGCCATCACCGGCGCCTACGTGGCGCTGGTGGACGCGGTGAACTGGCTGAAGTCGCGCAAGGAGATCAAGCGCGATCCGATCCATGGCGCGGTGGCCGCGGTCTCGGTGGGCATCTATCGCGGCACGCCGGTGCTGGACCTGGACTACGCCGAGGACAGCGACTGCGACACCGACATGAACCTGGTGATGAACGACGGCGGCGGCTTCATCGAACTGCAGGGCACGGCCGAGGGCCATGCGTTCCGCCGCGACGAACTGGATGCACTGCTCGCCCTGGGCGAGAAGGGCATGGGCGAACTGTTCGCGGCGCAGCGTGCTGCGCTGGCGGGCTGAGTTCCGCTCCTCCAGATATCCGGCAATCCTCATGCAGATCCTCAGCCTGGTCACCCTGCTGGTCGACGACTACGACCGCGCCATCGCGCACTACTGCGGCGCGCTGGGCTTCGCGCTGCGCGAGGATACCGACCTGGGCGGCGGCAAGCGCTGGGTGCGCGTCGCGCCGCCCGGTGACGGCACCACCGACCTGCTGCTGGCCGTGGCCACCACCGACGCACAGCGCGCGCGCATCGGCGACCAGACCGGCGGGCGCGTGGGCTTCTTCCTGCAGACGGACGATTTCTGGCGCGACCATGCGCGGATGTCGGCGGCTGGCGTCGAGTTCCTCGAGTCCCCGCGCGAAGAAAGCTACGCCACCGTCGCCGTCTTCCGCGATGCCTACGGCAACCGCTGGGACCTGCTGCAACCGAAAGGATGACCGCATGAAACTCGTCCTCGCCTCCTCCAACCAGGGCAAGCTGGAAGAACTGCGCGGCCTGCTGGCCGACAGCGGCATCGAACTGGTCGCGCAGTCCGATCTGGGTGTGGAGGACGCCGACGAAACCGGCACCACCTTCGTCGAGAACGCCCTGATCAAGGCCCGTCACGCCAGCCTGCAGACCGGCCTGCCCGCACTGGCCGACGATTCGGGCATCTGCGTGGACGCGCTCAACGGCGCGCCGGGGCTTTATTCGGCCCGCTATGCCGGCGGACACGGCGACGCCCAGCGCAACATCGACAAACTGCTGGACGCGCTGCATGGGGTGCCGGGCGAGCAGCGCGGCGCGCACTTCTACTGCGTGCTGGTGCTGCTGCGCCATGCGCACGACCCGCAGCCGCTGATCGTCGAAGGCGAATGGCAGGGCCGCATCCTGCACGAACGCCGCGGCACGGGCGGCCACGGTTACGACCCGGTGTTCTTCGACCCGCAGTTCGGCCAGTCGGCCGCGGAGATGCCGCTGGACGAGAAGAACCGCATCAGCCACCGCGGCAAGGCGCTGGCGGCGCTGAAGCAGCGCCTGCTCGCACTGGCCTAGCCCATGCTGATCCCGCCGCCCCTGGCGCTCTACGTGCACCTGCCATGGTGCGTGCGCAAATGTCCGTACTGCGATTTCAATTCGCACCAGGGCAAGGGCGGGCTGCCGTTCGACGCTTACGTGGACGCCCTGCTGCGCGATCTGGACCACGACCTGCCGCTGGTCTGGGGCCGCACCGTGCACAGCGTGTTCTTCGGCGGCGGCACGCCGAGCCTGTTCCCGCCCGAGATGATCGACCGCTTCCTGCAGGGCGCCAGCAGTCGGCTGCGCTTCGCGCCGGGACTGGAAGTGACGCTGGAGACCAATCCCGGCACGGCCGAACACGGGCGCTTCGAGCACTACCGCGCTGCCGGCGTGAACCGCATCAGCTTCGGCATCCAGAGCTTCGACGATGCCAGCCTGCAGAAGCTGGGGCGCATCCACGACAGCCGCGAGGCCGAACATGCGGTGAAGCTGGCGCAGGATGCCGGCTTCGACAACCTCAACCTGGACCTGATGTACGCCCTGCCCGGCCAGACGCTGGCGATGGCCGAGCATGACCTGCAGCGCGCGTTCGCCCTGCAGCCTGCGCACGTCTCCCACTACCAGCTCACGCTGGAACCCAACACGGTCTTCTTCGCCCGGCCGCCACAGGGAATTCCCGACGACGACCTGGCCTGGGACATGCAGGAGCATTGCCAGGCGCTGCTGGCCGACGCCGGCTACCAGCATTACGAAGTCAGCGCCTATGCCCGCGCGGGTCGCCGCTGCGCGCACAACCTCAACTACTGGCGTTATGGCGATTACATCGGCATCGGCGCCGGCGCGCACGGCAAGATCACCGTGGGCGCCACGCAACAGGTCCTGCGGCGCTGGAAGGTCAAGCATCCCACTGCCTATCTCGCCTCAGCGGGCACGCCGGACGCGATCGGCGGGGACGACGACATCACGCCGGAACGGCGCCCGTTCGAATTCATGCTCCACGCGCTGCGGCTGCAGGACGGCTTCGCCCTGGCCGATTTCACCGCCACCACCGGGCTGCCGGCAGAACACATCGCGACGCCGTTGGAACAGGCCCGTCAGAGCGGCTGGCTGGCGCTGTCCGGGACGCATGTGATGCCCACCGCGCTGGGGCGCCGCTTCACGAACGACGTGATCGAACTGTTCCTGGACCATTGACGCCCATCGCCCTGCCAGGGCGACGGATGGATGCGCCGGCAACGGCGGGTGTGATAATGATGCGGCTACAGGGGAGCCCACTGCACCGATGACCGGCACACGACCGCCTTCGCCCGCTGCCACGCCGACCACCATCGCGTCGTCGGCCTTGCCGCCGCGCGTGCGCCGCGTGCTGCAGAACCTGTACGACCATATCGCGACCGACTTCATCGCCGCGCTGAACGCGATGCTGGTGGAGTTCGAGCAGCAGCTGTTCAAGCAGGCCGAGCAGGCACGCAGCAACCATCTGCAGGCCCAGGTCTTCGTCGACCTGCGTGCCCTGCAGAAGCACCGGACCGAGCTGGTCCCGCACTACATGTTCGGCCTGGAAGCCGAGCTGGCCGGCATCCGCACGCCGCGCCCGGCAGCGGAGACCGCATCGGCGCTGCGCCTGGACTACCAGACGCTCACGCTAGTCGAAGACGCGGTGATGGACCAGGAAATCGTGCTGCGCGAAGTCGCGCGCCGGCACGAGCAGCGCGGCAATGCGCAGATCCTCATGCTGGGCCAGCGTTTCGGCGTGCTGGCCCGGGCACCCGCCTACGACGCGGATACGCTGCCGCTGGGCCCCCACCGTCTCTGCCAGGTGCTGAAGGAGGCCGCCACCTGCCTGCAGCTGTCGCTGGATGCGCAGCTGGTGCTGTATCGCACCTTCGACCACAAGGTGATGCAGAACTACAGCGAATGGGCCGGGACGGTGAACCAGTTCCTGTCGCGCGAAGGCATCCTGCCGGGACTGGTCTACATGCCGCGGCGTGTCCGCGTGCAGGAGGCCATTCGCCATCCGCGCGACGCGGCCGACGGCACAGCCCGCCCCCTGACCGGCTGGCAGGGTGCTGCCTCGCACTGGGCCACGCTCACGCCCGAGCAGCTGAACGCGGTGGCGGGCGCCCTGACCGGCAGCAGCACGGCGTCCGGCGCGGGCGTGGGCACAGGTGCGGCAGCGGCGGTCGCTCAGGCGGGCGAGGCTCCACGCACCTCCGCGGACAACGCTGAAACACCGGGCGATGCGGCAGGCTCGTGCGAAGTGCTGCAGAAGCTGCTGGCGATCCGCCGCGGCGGCCTGCAGGCCGATGCACAGGCGCTCGCCGATGCCGCCGTCCAGCCGGGGGGACACGGTACGCTGGCGCAGGGCGCAGGCGGCCACCCCGCAGGCCCGACCGGGCCCGGCGGCCGTGGCGGCGCCGGCACTCCGTCGGGGCCGGGCGCCGGCGCACCGCGACTGCTTCCCACCCCCGACGTACTGGACACCTTGCGGGCCATGCAGGCCGCGCCCCTGCCCGCGCGCACGCCAGAGCAGCCGCGCCGCACGGTGCAGGACCTGCAGCAGGCGATGCTGGCGGCCGCCCGCGCGCGGCATGGACCCGATGCCACGCTGGCCAGCGCGGATTCGGACACCTTCGAACTGCTCGACCTGCTCTACAACGAGATCGAACGCGAAGTGCAGCACGATGCGCCCGCCGCCGACATGCTGGTGCGGCTGCAGGTGCCGGTGGTGCAGGCCGCCCTGCGCGACCGCAACTTCTTCCTGCGCGCACAGCATCCGGCGCGCGACCTGCTCAACACCGTGGCCGAGTCGGGCGCCACCTGGCTGGGCGAGGAGGACGTGGACCCGCAGCTGCTGCAGAAACTGCACCAGGCGGTCGAGACCGTGGTGGAGACCTACGAAGGCGACGAGACCGTCTTCGAGGACGCCAGCCGCGAGGTGCAGCAGCACCTGCAGGCCGCCGCGCGCAAGGCCGACCTGGCCGAACGACGGCAGGTCGAGGCCGCCCGCGGCAAGGACCGCCTGGAGATCGCCAAGCAGCGCGCCGCCGAGACCATCGAGTCGGCCATGGCCGAGGCCAAGCCGCAGAAGTTCGTGCAGGCCCTGCTCAGCCAGGCGTGGGCCGACGTGCTCACGCTCACCCAGCTGCGCAATGGCGAAACATCCGGCGAGTGGGCCGACGCGCTGCAGACCACCCTGGAAATCGTGGCGGCCACCACCACCGCGCAGGGAGCCAATGCGGAACTGGCCGGCAAGGTCGAGAAATCGCTGGTCCAGGTGGGCTACCACGAAGACGAGGCGGCGGCGATCGCGCGCCGTCTCTCCAGCGCCGAGGAAGACGAGACGACCTCGCGCACCGAACTGACGGCCAGGCTCAAGGCGCGCGCGCGCCTGGGTGGACAGAGCGAGGTCAAGAAGAAGCCGGCGCAGCCGCGCACCCCTGAAGAGCAGGAATGCTACGACTACCTGCGCACGCTGCCGTTCGGCACCTGGTTCGAGTTCACCCGCAACCAGCAGGGCGACGTGCAGCGGCAGCGGCTGTCGTGGTTCAGCCCGGTCACCGGCAACGCGCTGTTCGTCAACCAGCGCGGCCAGCGCGTGGGTGAACATTCGCTGGACACGCTGGCGCACCTGATGGCCAAGGGCCAGGCGCAGGTGGTCACCGAAGACCGCGGCCGCCTGATCGACCGCGCCTGGAACGCCACCCTCAATGCGCTGCGCAGCCTGACCGGCCGTCGCGGCGAAGCCGAACCCGCCGGAGGTGCCGCATGATGCGCGAATTCCGCCGCGCCCGCCGGCGCAACGTGCCCAAGCCGGTGGCCGTGTTCGACCTGATGACCGAACAGGTGATCGGCCGCGTGGGCAACCTGTCCGAATCCGGCATGCTGTTGGTGGCCACCGAACCGGTGGTCGACGATGCGCTGTACCAGTTGCGCTTCCACCTGCGCGACGAGCGTGGCCAGGACGTCCCCATCGACGTGGGCGCGCACCTGGTCTGGTCCGCGGCGGCGAACACGCCCGGGCAGGCGTTCGCCGGCCTGCGCTTTCTGACCATCGACCGCGAGCCGCTGGAGCGGCTGCGCCAGTGGGTCAACGCCGGGCCCGAAGCCGAATAGGACCCACACCACGGCCCGTCCGGGCCGGATGCGGCAAAATGGCGACTCTTCCGCACGAGTCGCCACCATGAACGCCGCCGCTTCCTTCGACATCGACCTCGTCCCGCTGTACGCCGATCATCTGGCGACGATGAAGCGGCGTGCCGACGAAGCGTTGGCGCGGGGCGGTTTCGATCACCTGGTCGTGCCCAGTGGCACGCAGCACTGGCAGGTCTTCGACGACCGCGACTACCCGTATGCGGTCAATCCGCAGTTCAAGGCCTGGCTGCCGCTCACGCGCCTGCCCTACAGCTGGCTGGTGTACACGCCGGGCGAACGGCCCAAGGTGATCTACTACCAGCCGTTCGACTACTGGCACGTGGTACCGGACGCGCCCAGCGGCTGGTGGGTGGACCACTGTGATGTCCACATCATCCGCACGCCCGACGAAGCCGCGGCCCTGCTGCCGCCTGCCGCACGCAGCGCCATCCTCGGCGAGCCGCAGAGCACGCTCGGCGACCATGCGCCGAACAATCCGGAACCCGTGATCCAGTACCTGGAGTACCAGCGCTCTTACAAGACGCCGTACGAGATCGCGCTGATGCGGCAGGCGCAGCGCCTGGCCGTGCGTGGCCACCGCGCCGCCGAAGCAGCCTTCCGCGCGGGGGAAAGCGAGTTCGGCATCCACATGGCCTACTGCACGGCGGTGGGCCAGGACGCCAATGACTTGCCCTACGGCAACATCATCGGCCTCAACGAGCACGCCGCGGTGCTGCACTACATGGAGCTGCAGCGCGTCGCACCCGACCCACTGCGCAGCTTCCTGATCGACGCCGGCGCCAGCTTCCACGGCTATGCCAGCGACATCACCCGCAGCTACGCCTACGACACCCGCAGCGAGTTCCAGGCGATGATCGATGCCGTGGATGCCGCCCAGCAGAAGATGTGCGCCGGCGTGCGCAGCGGCGTGGACTACAGGCAACTGCACGTGGACGCCCACCACACGCTGATGGGCATCCTGAAGGACTTCGGCGTGATCACCGTGTCGCCCGAGGCTGCGGTCGCCACCGGCGTCAGCGCGGCGTTCTTCCCGCACGGCCTGGGCCATCCCATCGGCCTGCAGGTGCACGACGTGGCCGGTTTCGCCGCCAGCGATCGCGGTGGTCGCATCGAACGCCCGGCCGGCCACCCCTACCTGCGCATGACCCGTGTGCTGGAACCGGGCATGGTCGTCACCATCGAACCCGGCCTGTATTTCATCGACCTGCTGCTGGAGGAGCTGAAGAAGAACGGCCACGCCGCCAGCGTCGACTGGGCGCGCGTCGATGCGTTCCGCCCCTACGGCGGCATCCGCATCGAGGACGAAGTGCTGTGCACCGGGGGCGATGCGGACAACCTTACGCGGCCGGCGTTCGGAGAGGCTGATTGACAGCAGGCGATTCGCAACGCGATCCCGTCCTCCCATCGCTCGACGCCGTACAGGACCTCCATGGACACAGATCTGGTCGTGATGACCGCGCTGACCACATTGGCCGCGTTGGGCATGGTCGTCGTTCTACTGCTGCCCGCTTGGATCGCCTGGGGAATTGCCTGGCGCAGCGCGATGCCCAGCACGCACCGGCACTCGTTCGCGTTCACCTGCCTACTGCTGACGTATGGCGTCATGACCTTAGCGACTGCCGTGCTGCTACCACTGGAGGCCCTCAAGATATTCATCGCCCCCGACCTGCACGCCCGAGGCTACATGACGCTCGGGACGGCGATCTTCAGATTCGCTGAGCACGGGGTACCGATTGTTTCTATCATGACGGGCATTCTCGCTGCCTTCCTCATTCCGTTCCGCCTGCGACGGAGATGGGTGGCGATTAGGAGGGCCGATTCTGCTGACGCTGCGCCGCAGCTGAATGGAGCCCACGAAGAATGAGTGCGGGCCACGGGCCTGGGTTATGCCGACGCGAGCATGTTCCGCGTCGAGCGTGATCCACCGCCGTCCCGATTCGCCTCTATGCTTCAGCGCTCCGAACAGGTTGCAGTGCGTCGACAAGAGGAAGACGCGGATGTTCATGATCGGCCAGGGCGAGAACGTGGTGGCAGTCGGTCCGCCCGAGCCGCAGCACTGCCCGCGCTGCGACCAGGTGCGCGATTTCGAGCCGCAGTTCGCGTACAAGTACGGCCGCTTCGACCTGCTGTTCGGCTTCGTCTACGGCCGGCGCTATCAGCTCGCGTGCCCGGTCTGCCACCACGGCTGGCGGCTCGACACCCGTGAAGCCGAGCGCTTGTACGGCCGACCCGACATCCCCTTCCGACTGCGCTACGGCCTGGTGATCCTGCTGGGCGTCTTCGCCGCGCTGGGCGCGGCCTCACTGGCGATGCCGCCAACGGGCTGACACACTCCGCGCCTGCAGCGCACGCGACGCACCGTCAAGACACCCGGAGGTCCAGCATGAAACGCGTCACCGGCATCGGCGGCATCTTCTTCAAGTCGGCGGACCCCCAGGCGCTCAGCGCCTGGTACCGCGACCACCTGGGGCTGGACACGGCCGACTGGGGCGGCGCGATCTTCCCGTGGGGCGGTGAAGGAAGCCCCACGGGCATGACCCTGTGGAGCCCGTTCAAGCAGGACACCACCTACATGGCGCCCAGCACCGCGAGCTTCATGATCAACTTCCGCGTGGCCGATCTGGATGCACTCCTGGCCGTACTGCGCGAAGAAGGCTGCAACGTCGTCGGCGATCCGCAGGTCTCCGAACAGGGCAAGTTCGGCTGGGTGCTGGACCCGGAAGGCAACAAGATCGAGCTGTGGGAACCGCCCGCGGGACAGTAGGAGCACACATGCCACTGGGTGACGTCGCGGGTGAAGCGCTGAGCGGTGCGTTCCGCTTCATCGTACGGATCGTGTTCGAGATCATCGTGGACGTGATCCTGCGCGGTACGGGCGTGA
The DNA here is from genome assembly GCF_010093385.1 of Pseudoxanthomonas mexicana. Taxonomy (GTDB): domain Bacteria; phylum Pseudomonadota; class Gammaproteobacteria; order Xanthomonadales; family Xanthomonadaceae; genus Pseudoxanthomonas_A; species Pseudoxanthomonas_A mexicana. Next base: position 19,419 of record NZ_PDWV01000006.1, on the reverse strand, counting down.
TGATCCTGCGACTGCTGCGCCCGAAGCACGACCCCGGCGAAACCGGCGCCATGATGACCGGCCTGGTGTTCTGGGGCACGGCGATCACGCTGTTTTTCCTGGTGTTTCGAATGGGGCAGTGACATGAAGGCCCCGCCCCGGCCACTCACTGATTGGATTTCTTTCGAACCTGAAGGCGAACCGCAATGACCCAGTCCGACTATCTGTTGATCTCCCGCGGCCAGTGGGACGAATCCGCATCGCCGCAGGACGTGCAGGCGGCCATCGACCGCTTCTACGCATGGTACGAACGCGGCCTGGCCGACGGCGTATTGAAGCCCGGCAGCCGGCTGGAGATGCGCGGCAAGCGCGTCACCCGCGACGGCATCACCGACGGACCGTTCGCCGAAGCGAAGGAGCTGGTGGGCGGCTACTGGTTCATCGTCGCCGACTCGCTGGAGGACGCCGCACGCATCGCCGCACAGAACCCGTGCCTCGCCTTCGGCCTGGAACTGGAGATCCGGCCGCTGGAGGCCGCGCGCGCGCGGGCGGACGAGGTGACGAACGAAACGCCGCCAGCCTGGCGCTCGAACGACGGCTGATGGCGCCCATCACGGAAACGCCCTGCGTGCTCGAAGGCGGCTGCCACTGCGGTGCCATCACCCTGGCCTTCTCGACCGCGCGGGTGCCGGCGGACACGGCGCCGCGTGCCTGCGACTGCAGCTTCTGCCGCGCGCATGGCGCGGCCTGGGTCTCGGGTGCGGCGGCACAGCTGGTCCTCCATGCGCACCGGCCGGACCGCGTGCGCCGCTACCGCCAGGGATCGCTGGCCGCACAGTTCCTGCTGTGCGGCGACTGCGGCGTGCTGGTGGCCGTCGTGTTCGAGGACGGCGCCCGTACGTACGCCGCCGTCAATGCGCGCTGCCTGGAGGCGCGCGACGGGTTCGCGCCTGTCGTGCCGGCGTCGCCGCAGAAGCTGGAACCGGACGAGAAGACGGCGCGCTGGCGCCAGCTGTGGATCGCCGACGTCCGGTGGACCACCGACTGATCCGCCGGAAGGTATCGACGCGCCGGCAAGGCGATCAGGCCGCCGTCATCTCCGCTTCGATCTCGTCGGCGCTGCGCGCCAGCGCATCGGTCAGCACGAGCGGCCCCTCGGCGGTGACCAGCACATCGTCCTCGGTGCGGATGCCGATGCCGCGCCACTTCGCATCCACCGTGGTGTCGTCGTGGGACACGTACAGGCCCGGTTCGATGGTGAACACCATGCCGGGCTCCAGCAGGCGCGATTCGCCGTCGATGCGGTAGTCGCCCACGTCGTGCACGTCCAGCCCCAGCCAGTGGCCGGTCTTGTGGCGGTAGAAGCGGCGGTACGTGCCCTCGGCGAGGTTCTTCTCCAGCTTCCCCTTCAGCAGGCCCAGCTTGAGCAGCCCCTCGGTCAGCGTCTCGACCGCGGCCACGTGGCCGGCCTCATAGGGCACCCCGACGCGCGCGCAGTCCAATGCGGCGCGCTGTGCGGCGCCGACCAGGTCGTGCAGCGCGCGCTGCGCGGGCGTGAAGCGCCCGTTGACCGGGAACGTGCGGGTGATGTCGGCGGCGTAGCCGCGGTACTCGGCGCCGGCGTCGATCAGTACCAGCTCGCCGTCGCGCGCCTGCGCCGTGTTGGCGCGGTAATGCAGCACGCATGCATTGCGGCCGGCGCCGACGATGCTGTTGTAGGCCGGCCAGGCGTCGTGGGCACGGAACACGCGCTCCAGGTCGGCCTGCAGCTCGTACTCGCGGATGCCCGGGCGCGCGACGCGCATCGCGGCCCGGTGCGCATGCACGCTGATGTCGGCGGCGCGCCGCATCAGCTTGATCTCGTCCTTCGACTTGAACAGGCGCAACTCGTGCAGCAGGTGGCCCAGTTCCAGGAATTCGTGCGGCGGCTGCGCGCCCTGCTTCACGTGCGCACGCACATGGCGCACCCAGCCGATCAGCTTGAGGTCGAAGTCGGCATCGCGGCCGAAGTGGTAGTAGACGCGCGAGCGCCCTTCCAGCAGCCCCGGCAGGATCTCGTCCAGGTCGTCGATGGGATAGGCATCGTCCATCCCGTAGTCGTTCACCGCGCCGTCCTGACCGGCGCGCGGGCCGTCCCAGCCTTCCCGTTCGGGATCGCGCTCGCGGCAGAACAGGATGGCCTCGCCATGCTTGCGGCCCGGCACCAGCACCAGCACCGCGTCCGGTTCGGGAAAGCCGCTCAGGTACCAGAAATCCGAGTCCTGACGGTACGGATAATGGGTGTCGTGGCTGCGCACGCGCTCCGGCGCGGCCGGCAGCACCAGGATGGCGTCCTCGCCCGCCATGCGCATCAGCTGCCGGCGCCGGCGGGCGAACTCCGCCGCGGCGATGCCGGTCAGCGCCTTCATCAGTTCAGGCTCCGGCGGTGCCGGGGCCCCAGCACGCAATCGCCATGCAGCAACAGGGCGGCGACGCGCACGAACTCTTCCAGTTCGGCCAGCGCGTCCTCGTCTTCCTCGTCCTCGCTGCTCTCGGCCGAGGCCTTGGCCAGGCGTGCCAGGTCCTGCAGCGCTTCACTGCCCTCCTCCGACAGCGGCGGCGCGGCGCCGGCCGCCAGCCCGAACGCGCCCAGGAAACCCCGGCACCAGGAGAACAGGGCTTCGGCGCGCTCGTCCAGCGAGCGATCGGCGACGGGCAACAGCAGGTCGAACGAGAAGCCGCGATCCTCGAGCTGGACGATGGCCGCTTCGCGCAGCTGGTCCAGCACGCTACCGGGCGCCGGCGCGGGCAGGGCATCGTCGGCCAGCGCGCGCGCCAGCCAGGTGCCGTCGGTGGCGCCGCCACCGGCCAGCCAGCCGCACAGCGCGCCGTGCAGTTCGGAGGCGTCCATGGCCAGTCCCAGCTGGCGGGAAGCCGCGTCGACGGCGGCGATATCGGGAAGGTCGGGCATAGAAGAACGCAATCCGCCGCAGGTTTCGGACACCCGCGCAAGTGTACCAACGAAAAGCCGCATCCCGGCTTGTTGTGCATGCGTACGCATGCCTACACTCCGGTATCGCCTCGGCCCGGACAGCCCGTCCACCTCCATGCTCGCTCTTCCTGTCGCTGCAGTCCTCGCAACGGCGTCCCCGCTGTCGTCCCGAGCGCCGGTCATGCTGCTCGCCGGCGCGGTGCTGCTGGGCGTGGTGGCGATCGGCACGCGACGCTGGTGGCAGGACTGGCTGGCGGCGCGCCAGGCGCCGCAGGAGCCGTTGCGCAGCGACGCACTGCGCAACCGCGACGAACGCCTGAAGCTGGCCCTGTGGGCCTCGGGCGAACAGTTCTGGGACTACGACTTGGTGCAGCGTCGGCTGTACCGCATGCGGGCGGACGAGACCGCGGTGCAGACTTCGGACATCACGGTGCTCACCCGCCAGGGCGAGGTGCCCACCATCCACGAGGAAGACCTGCCGCTGGTGATGGAACGCCTGCGCCTGCACCTGCAGGGCAAGGCGCCCATCTTCACCTCCGAGCACCGCATGGACATGCAGGGCAACGGCACGTGGGTATGGGTGCGCGCCCGCGGCCGGGTGGTGGAACGCGACGCCGACGGCCAGCCGGTGCGCATCGCCGGCACCGCGCGCGACATCACCGCCAGCCGCAACGCCGAGTACGAGCACCGCATCGCCGGCGAGGTGATGCGCAGCATGAACGAGGCGGTGGCGGTGCTGGACTGGGCGCACCAGTTCATCACCATCAACCCGGCCTTCACCCGCATCACCGGCTATGCCGAAGAGGAGATCATCGGCCAGCCGATGACGATGCTGGACAGCGACCAGCACGAGGACGCCTTCTTCGAGCGGATGAACCGCGAACTGCGCCTGACCGGCCGCTGGTCCGGCGAGGTGTGGAAGGTACGCAAGGATGGCGAGGAGATCCTCTGCCGGATCGAGACCAACGTGGTGCCCGATGCCAGCGGCGAGCGCCCGCTGTACGTGCAGGTGCTCACCGACATCACCGAACAGAAGCGCGCCGAACAGGAACTGCGCTACCTGGCCAACTACGACACGCTGACCAGCCTGCCCAACCGCTCGCTGCTGTCCGAGCGCCTGTCGCGCGCCATCGTGCGGGCCCGCCGTGAACACGGACACGTGGCGGTGCTGTTCATCGACCTGGACCGCTTCAAGGACATCAACGACTCACTGGGCCACGCCACCGGCGACCGCATCCTGCGGGCGGCCGCCGCGCGCGTGCAGCAGACGGTGGGCACGCAGCACACCGTCGCACGGCTGAGCGGTGACGAGTTCACGGTGGTGCTGGAGGACATCAACGGCATGCCCGATGCCGAAGACGTGGCGCAGCGGATCATCCACGCATTCCACGCGCCGCTGAATTTCGGCGAAAGGCTAGAGCTGGCGGTATCTCCTTCGATCGGCATCAGCCTGTACCCCGAGCACGCGCAGGTCCCCACCGAACTGCTCAAGCATGCCGACACGGCGATGTACCAGGCCAAGGCGATGGGCCGGCACACCTACCAGGTGTATTCGGAATCGATGGACGAGAAGAACCGCCATCGCGCCATCCTGGCCAGCGCTTTGCGGCGGGCGATCGACCGCAACGAACTGTCGCTGGTGTTCCAGCCGCGGCTGTCGATCTCGCGCCAGCGCGTCACCGGCGTAGAGGCCCTGCTGCGTTGGGACAGCAAGGAATTCGGCATGGTCTCGCCGGCGCAGTTCATCCCGCTGGCGGAAGAATCCGGAATGATCCTCGAGCTGGGCGCCTGGGCGCTGCGCGAGGCCTGCCTGACGCTGCGCGAATGGCACGAGCAGGGGCTGGAGGAGCTTTCGATGGCGGTCAACGTCTCGTCCACCCAGCTGCAGCGCGGTGATCTGCAGGCGGTGGTGGCGCGCACGCCGCCGGAGACCGGCATTCCCGCCAACCGGCTGGAGCTGGAGCTCACCGAGAGCGTCATCATGACCCACCCCGAGCAGAACGCCGACACCCTGCGCGCGTGCCGCCGCCTGGGCATCTCGCTGGCCATCGACGACTTCGGCACCGGCTACTCGTCGCTGGCCTACCTGAAGCGCCTGCCACTGACCACGCTCAAGATCGACCGCGAGTTCATCGGCGACCTGACCCACGACACCGACGACGAGGCCATCACCAGCACCATCATCACGATGGGGCAGTCGCTGGCGCTGAAGGTGGTCGCCGAGGGCGTCGAGACCTGGGACCAGTACGAGTTCCTGCGCAACCACGGCTGCGACGAGGTGCAGGGGCACTGGGTTTCGCAGGCGCTGGGCGCGGACCAGTGCCTGCGTTTCATCCGCGAGTACTACCCGGGCTCGGGCATGCGCGTGGCCTCCTGACCCTGTAGAGCGGGCCATGCCCGCGATGCTCCTGCGTGGTCCGACCGAAAAGCATCGCGGGCATGGCCCGCTCCTACGGTAGGGCCGCTGCCCCGCCCGCCCTTGACCGTCCGCCGGGCGCATGCCTAATGTGCCACCATGGATAACGCCGACCTTCTCGACCAGCTCCGCACGCTCGGTACGCGCATCCAGGACCTGGTGGACCGTTGCCAGCGCCTGGCGGACGAGAACCGCAGCCTGCGCCAGCAACAGGAGCACCTGGTCGGCGAACGCTCGCAGCTGCTGGCCAAGAACGAACAGGCGCGCTCGCGCGTGGAAGCGATGATCAGCCGCCTGAAGTCGCTGGAGCAGCACACATGAGCGCCACCGAACCGGGCAGCGTCCATATCCTGGACCGCGAGTACACCGTCGGCGTCGCGCCCGACGAACGTTCCAGCCTGATGGCGGCCGCCAAGCTGCTGGACAGCCGCATGCGCGAGGTGCGAGGCAGCAACCGCATGGCGGCGGTGGACCGCGTGGCCGTGCTGGCCGCCCTCAATCTGGCACACGAATTGCAGCAGCTGCGCGACGAGCAGCAGGCGCGCAACCGCGAGGTCGAGCGCACGCTGCAGGACCTGCACCGCAAGCTGGATAGCGCGCTGGGCACGCCGTAACGCAGCGCGCACCACACCGACTGCCCACTGAATCCGCCGACGAACGGGCTAGGCAAAAACGCCGCATTGGCTATACTGGCCACGCGTCCTCTGCTGTTCTCGACAGTGCGCGCAAACATTCGCCTTGTCCCTTAATGACGACCACGGGAAGGTGACGGTTACCGGGAGTGCAAGTCTGCCTCGCAGCGGAAAGCCCGATGGTCACCCAACCTTCCCACTTGAACCCCGGGTTCAAGGTCGTTTCGCGAACATCGTGCATGGCGGAGGACGTATTTTTCCCGCGGCAGCGGCATCAGCCGCGACCCGGCCGGTCCAGTTGCACCCGCCCTTGAGCGGGAAGGCTTCGAAACGAAGCCGATTGCACCAGGGACCCGACGCGCAGGGCCGTGACTGACGCCGCTCCCGCGGTCCCACCGGCAACGCCGGTACGCATGCCGTAAAATTCGCGCATGCCCGACTCCCTGTCTTTCGCCCATGCCGCCGAGCGCAATGCCCTGCGCCGTGAACTGCGTGCGCGTCGCCGCGCCCTGCCCGCCGCCGCGCGCATTGCCGGCGCCGATGCACTGGCCACGCGCCTGTTCGCACTCCCGTTCTTTCCGGCCAAGGGCTACGTCGCCGGCTATTGGGCGATGGATGGCGAAATCGGCCTGCACAGCTGGCAGCTGCGCCTGCCACCCGGCCTGGTCTACTGCCTGCCCGTCCTGGCCGACGACGAGACGCTCCACTTCGCCCCCTGGCGACCGGGCGACGAACTGGTAACCAACCGCTACGGCATTCCCGAACCGGATGTCGATCCTCGCGCCAGCCTGACCGCCACGGACATGGCGTTGATCGTCGTGCCGTTGGTCGGCTTCGACGGTGCGGGCCACCGGCTCGGCATGGGCGGCGGATGGTACGACCGCACGCTGGCGTCGCGCCTGCAACGCCCCGCGCCGCCCTGGCTGGTCGGTGTCGGCTTCGAGGCCCAGCGCATCGACGCGGTCGGCGCGCAGGCCTGGGACGTACCGCTGGATGCCATCTGCACCGAGCACGATACGCTGATTCCTTCCTCCTCTTTGCCGGACGCCCCACCATGACCGCCCGCAAGCGCTACTGGCTGATGAAGTCGGAGCCTGATGCCTTCTCCATCGACGATCTTGAAAAGGTCGGCACCGAACCGTGGAACGGCGTGCGCAATTACCAGGCGCGCAACTTCATGCGCAGCATGCAGGTCGGCGACGGCGTGCTGTTCTACCACTCCAACTGCAAGGAGCCGGGCATCGTCGGTACGGCGACCGTGTCCAGTGCCGCGTATCCGGACGAAACACAGTTCGATCCGAAGTCCGACTACCACGACCCGAAGAGCACGCGCGAAGATCCGCGCTGGTCGCTGGTCGACGTCGCGTTCGAACGCAAGCTCACGCGCACCATCACCCTGGACGAGATCAAGCAGCATGCCGAAGCCCTGGGCGATGGCTTTGCGCTGATCCAGCGCGGCAACCGGCTGTCCGTGCTGCCGGTCACCGCCGCGCAATGGAAGTTCCTGCTGGCGCTGGAATGATCGATATCCCTGCAGGAGCGACGCAGGTCGCGACCATGCAGCCCCGGAGACGGGCAGCGCGATAGCACGGTGACGTCCACGTCCCTGTCATCCCGGGTTTTCCCGATGCCTCATCCCCCCGGTCGCGACTGACGTCGCGCCTACAGCAACCCCATCCTGTACACGAGTGTTGAACCCATGAGCGAAGCAAAGCGTCTGGCCGGCGAAAAGGCCATCGAGTTCGTCGAGGACGGCATGATCGTCGGCGTGGGCACCGGCTCCACCGTGGCCTATTTCATCGATGCGCTGGGGCGAGTCAAGGACCGCATCAAGGGCGCGGTGTCCAGCTCCGAGCAGAGCACCGCGCGACTGAAGCAGCACGGCATCGAGGTACTCGATCTCAACCACACCGGTACGCTGTCGCTGTACGTGGACGGCGCCGACGAATGCGATCCGCACAAGCGCCTGATCAAGGGCGGCGGCGCGGCGCTGACGCGCGAGAAGATCATCGCCGAAGCCAGCAAGCAGTTCGTCTGCATCGTCGACCCCAGCAAGCAGGTGCCGGTGCTGGGCAAGTTCCCGCTGCCGGTGGAAGTCATCCCGATGGCGCGCAGCCTGGTCGCGCGCGAGATCCTGGCGCTCACCGGCGGCCAGCCGGTCTGGCGCGACGGCACCGTCACCGACAACGGCAACGTGATCCTGGACATCCACAACCTGTCGATCACCGATCCGGTGGCGATGGAGCGCGAGATCAACCAGATTCCGGGGGTGGTCAGCGTGGGCCTGTTCGCCCGACGCCCGGCCGACATCGTCATCGTCGGCGGGCAGCCGCCGGTCGTCCTGCGCTGAGCAGGCGCGGAACCGGGACCGGCTCAGGCGCTGTCGGACAGCGCCTTGACCAACTCGCCTACCAGCTCGCGCTTCTTCGGCGACAGTTGCAGATAGGCATCGATCGTCTGCCGCTCGCGGCTGCCGACGCCTGCGGGCCACGTCATGCGAGGTTCCGCCACGCGCGATCGCGGCGCGGTGCCGAAGCGCAGCGTGTGCGGCTCCACCCCCAGCAGATCCGCCAGTACCTGCAGCTTGTCCTGCGCGGGTATGGCTTGGGCGCCCAGCCAGCGCGACGTGGTCTGCACGCTGACGGAGCGTCCGCGATAGTGCGTGTTGAACAGGTGGAACAGGACGGTGGGGCGCGGCTCGTATCCCGCCTGCTGCATGGCGTGCGCCAATCGCTGTGAGAATTTTTCGCGCTCGTTGCCCATGGAGGAAACGTTAGCGGCGACGAATCACACTTATTCACCACTTAAGTTAATTGACGCGACTTATCGAGTTCATACAGTCAGGACGTCCTGCGAAGCCAACCCTTCGATCCACCCGGAGCCGGCGACCGCAGGGTTTCCCCACCGACACAAGGAACTGTCGATGATGCTCTTCGAGACCCACGCGCCCGATGCGCCACGCACTGCCGGCCCGCATGACGGGGCCGCCCTCGCGCCCCTCCATGCCCCACTCGACGATGCCCTGCATCTGCTGCAGGCCGACCCGGGCCACAGCCTGGCCGATCCGGGCCTCGCCCGGCTGGCGCCGGCCGGCCTGGACCGCCTGTTTGTGGCCGCGCGCCGGCAGGCGGACCGGAGCCACCAGGGCATCCTGTTGCTGCTGGACCTGCTGCAGCTGGCGCAGCGTGCCGATCCGGCCACCGCTTCACGGCTGGTGGCCGGCACGGCTCGCCAGTTGCGCCATCACCTCGAAGATCAGCAACGCTGGCAGGCCCTGGCCGACAACGCCGCTTACTACCGCGACAATCGCCAGGTCGCCGAACGCATCGCCGCGCGACTGCTGCAGGAGTGACCAGCGCCTGCCACATGCAGCGCTACACTAGCCTCTCCCCTGGATGCCGGACTCCGACATGCGCTCCCGAGCTTGGCCTGTGCTTGCTTTCTCCCTCCTCCTGCTCAGCGGCTGCGCCAGCGGGGGGCCTTGGGTGGAGGTCGGTGGCGAGCGCTTCCGTGTGGAGATCGCCGATGATGATGCAGAGCGCGCCCGCGGACTGATGTTCCGCGACCGCCTGGAGGACGGCACCGGCATGCTGTTCATCCACGAGGCCGAGGAACCGCAGGCCTACTGGATGAAGAACACCCGCATTCCGCTGGATATCCTGTACTTCGACAACGCACGCAGGCTGGTGACCCAGCAGCGCAACGTACCGCCGTGTTCCGGTGGCGACCGATGCCCGGCGTATCCCAGCGACCAGCCGGCCCGCTTCGTGCTGGAACTGAACGCCGGCGAAGCCGAACGCCTCAAGCTCCAGGACGGCGCCGAGCTGACCTTCGGCGAAGGCATTCCGCCCGTCCGCTGAGGCTTGATTCGCGGCGGAATTGGCCCCAGTCTGTCCGCATGGGGGATCGACTGACATTGCCGGAATGGAATGCGTTGGCCAGCCAGCCCGATGACACGGTGCCGCTGCTGGAAACCGCGCTGCTGATCGCACGCGACGAGTATCCCGACCTGGACCCCGACCTCTACGACACGCTGGTCCAGAGCCACGCCGAGCACCTGCGCCACGAGATCGCCACGATCGAACCGTGGCCGCTGAAGATGGCCGCCATCAACCGCCATCTGTTCGACGAACTGGGCTACACCGGCAACCACGACGAGTACTACGATCCGCGCAACAGCTACCTCAACGAGGTGTTCGAGCGCCGCCTCGGTAATCCGGTGTCGCTGGCGATGGTGCAGATGGAAGTCGCGCGGCGGCTGGGCGTGCCGCTGGATGGCGTGTCGTTCCCCGGCCACTTCCTGGTGCGCCTGCCGGTGGACGACGGCCTGCTGGTGATGGACCCCTTCAACGGTGGCCGCCCGCTCGGCGTGGATGAGCTGCGCGAACGCGCCAAGCCCCATCTGGGCGGCGACATCCCCGACGATGCCGCGCTGCTGCACATCCTCAACCCGGCCTCGCACCGCGCCATCCTGGTGCGCACGCTGCGCAACCTGCACGGCGTCTACGCCGAACGCGAGGAATGGGACCGGGCCGCTCGCAGCGCCGACCGCGTGCTCAAGCTGACGCCCGACCAGCCCGACGCCCTGCGTGACCGCGGACTGGCGTACCTGAAGATGGATTACCGCGCCGGCGCGCAACGCGACCTGGCGCGCTATCTGCAGCTGTCGCCGGACGCGAAGGACGCCGCGGAACTGCGCGAACAACTGATCGAACTCAACGCGGCGCGCACGTCGCGGATGCATTGAACGCGCAGCGCCTGCCGACGCCGTTGTAGGAGCGACGCAAGTCGCGACCGCGGAAAGTCCCTTCCATCGAACTGCGGTCGCGCGCGTGTCAAACCACCGAAGCGCGTTGATGGAAGCACGTCATGGCTCATGCCGCCGCAAGGACGCCCGATCCATGCGGTCGCGACTCACGTCGCTCCTACAGTGCCCCGGAAAATCAATCCAGCTCCACCATCTCGAAATCGTCCTTGCCCACGCCGCAGTCGGGGCAGGTCCAGTCGTCCGGGATGTCTTCCCATCGCGTGCCCGGGGCGATGCCTTCTTCCGGCAGGCCGTCGGCTTCGCTGTAGATGAAGCCGCAGACCACGCACATCCAGCTGCGGTAGAGGGTGGCGGTGGCGTCGGTCACGGGGATAATGCCGGGTTGGAGAGGCGGCCATTGTCCCATCGCCGCCCACGCACCGGAAGTTCGACGATGACACCCCTGCCGCCCACCGTCCGCACCGCCCGCGGGCTGTACCTGATCACCCCGGAGGAGCCGAATACCGCCCGCCTGCTGGCGCGCGTGGCCGCGGTGCTGCCGCAGGCGACCTGGCTGCAGTATCGGCAGAAGGGCGCCGGTCCCGATCTCCGCCTCGTCCAGGCCGCCGGACTGCAGGCCTTGTGCAGGGAGGTGTGCGTGCCCCTGATCATCAACGACGACGTGGCGCTGGCTGCGGCGATCGGTGCCGCAGGCGTGCATCTGGGCGAAGAGGATGGCGACATTGCCGCCGCAAGGACGCAACTCGGTACCCAGGCCATCATCGGAGCGTCCTGCTACGACGCGCATGCGCGGGCCGAACGTGCCGTCGCCGCTGGCGCCAGCTACGTGGCGTTCGGCGCCTTCTTCCCGACCACCAGCAAGGTCACCACGCGCCGCGCCAAGCCTGCCCTGCTGGCGGAAGCCGCCGCGCTGGGCGTCCCCCGGGTGGCGATAGGCGGCATAACGCCGGACAATATGGGCCCGCTGGTGGCCGCGGGCGCCGACCTGGTCGCCGTGATCGGCGGCGTGTTCGAGGCAGCCGATCCGGTGGCTGCGGCGCTCGCCTACCGGCAGCGCTTCGAAAGCCGCTGACCACCGCTGTTGTGGGAGCGACGTAAGTCGCGATGATGGGCCGATGGTGGCCCATCGCGACTTACCGGTGCCGGCATGCCGGCACCGCTCCCACAGGACGACCCCCTACTCCCTGGAATCCCCATGAACCACGACCAGTCCCACGCCCTCTTCGCCCGCGCCCAGCAGTTGCTGCCCGGCGGCGTCAATTCGCCGGTGCGCGCGTTCAAGTCGGTGGGAGGCGAGCCGTTCTTCGTGCAGCGCGCGGACGGCGCGTACCTGCATGACGTCGACGGCAACCGCTACATCGACTACGTCGGCTCCTGGGGCCCGATGATCGTCGGCCACAACCATCCGGCTGTGCGCGAGGCGGTGCAGGCAGCCATCCAGAACGGTCTGTCGTACGGCGCGCCCTGCCCGGCCGAAGTGACGATGGCGGAAACGATCACGCGCCTGGTGCCGTCGTGCGAGATGGTGCGCATGGTCAACTCGGGCACCGAGGCCACGCTGTCGGCGATCCGGCTGGCGCGCGGCGCCACCGGCCGCAACCGCATCGTCAAGTTCGAAGGCTGCTACCACGGCCACGGCGACTCGTTCCTGGTGAAGGCCGGCAGCGGCATGCTGACGCTGGGCGTGCCCACCTCGCCCGGCGTGCCGGCAGGGCTGAGCGAACTGACGCTGACGCTGAGCTACAACAATTTCGATGGCGCGACCGCACTGTTCGAGCAGTACGGCAGCGAGATCGCCTGCCTGATCATCGAGCCCGTCGTCGGCAACGCCAACTGCCTGCCCCCGCGCGAAGGCTACCTGCAGCATCTGCGCGCCCTGTGCACGCAGCATGGCGCGCTGCTGATCTTCGACGAAGTGATGACCGGCTTCCGCGTGGCGCTGGGCGGCGCGCAGGTGCACTACGGCATCACGCCGGACCTGACCACCTTCGGCAAGATCATCGGCGGCGGCATGCCGGTGGGCGCCTATGGCGGGCGTCGCGAGCTGATGCAGCAGATCGCGCCGGCCGGTCCGATCTACCAGGCCGGCACGCTGAGCGGCAATCCGGTGGCGATGGCGGCCGGCCTGGCGATGCTGGGGCTGATCCAGGCGCCGGGTTTCCACGACGGGCTCGCTGCCGCGACGGCAGCGCTGTGCGAAGGCATGGAGGCTGCCGCGCGCGACGCCGGCGTGCCGCTGACCACCACCCGCGTGGGCGCGATGTTCGGGCTGTTCTTCACCGACCAGCAGGTCGATACCTACGCCCAGGCCGTGGCCTGCGACACCGCGGCGTTCAATCGTTTCTTCCACGCAATGCTGGAGCGCGGCGTGTACCTGGCACCGTCGGCGTTCGAAGCCGGCTTCATGTCCAGCGCGCACACGCCTGACGTCATCGACGCGACGATTTCCGCCGCCCGCGAGGCCTTCAAGGTGGTTGCCGCGGGATGAAGCCGCGGATCCACCAGGTGCTGTTCGATTTCGACGGCGTCCTGGCGCACTACCGGCACGACGTCCGGATCGCACACCTCGCGGCGCATGCCGGCTGCGCGCATGAGCGCGTGCGCGAGGTGCTGTTCGTATCGGGGCTGGAAGTTGAGTACGACAGCGGCCGCGTCGACACGGCGACGTACCTGCGCCGGATCGGCGAAGGGATCGGTGCCGCCATCGACGAGGATGCATGGATCGCCTCGCGGATGGCCGGCAGCACGGCCATGGACGATGTGCTGACCCGTGTCACCGCACTGCACCCGGACGTGGCGATGGGCGTGCTGACCAACAACGGGGCCATGATGACGCAGGCCATCCCGCGCATCGTCGCGCCGCTGGCAGCGCGGATCGAAGGCCGGGTGCTGACCAGCGGCGGCCTGCAGCGTCGCAAGCCGGCACCGGCCACCTTTGCGCATGCGCTGGAGCTGCTCGGCTGGGACGCCGCCAGCACACTGTTCGTCGACGACAGGTTCTCCAACGTGCAGGGCGCACGCGAGGCCGGTCTGCACGCAGAGACCGTCACCGACGGACGCACGCTGGGCAAGGCGCTGAAGCGCTATGCCTTCGGCCCCCAGACCGGCTGGTGATCGGCCTGGTTTGAACCTTGATTGATCCGACGGCCGGACACTGGTGTCCCTCCACCGGAGAACCGTCGTCATGCGCTTCATGTCACGCACGTTCCACCTGGCCTGCGCACTCCTGCTGGCCACCGTCGCCACACCGCTGCACGCGGCGAAGGCGGACAGGATCCTGATCGTCGTCAGCGGCGAGGGCCGCGACCAGGGCAAGACCCGCCCCGGTTACGAGTTCGATGAGCTTTCGCAGGCCTGGCTGATCTTCCAGGCCAACGGCTTCGCCATCGATATCGCCAGCCCGCAGGGCGGCGCTGTGGAGGCCGACAGATACGACCCGCAACAACCCTTCAACGCTGCCCTGCTCGCCGACACGGAGGCCACGCGCATGCTGGCCGCCACGCGCAGGACGGACCAGGTGAAGGCCGAGGACTACGCGGCGATCTACGTGGTCGGCGGCAAGGGCGCGATGTTCGACCTGCCGCGCGACACCGCACTGACCACGCTGCTGGGCGATGCCTACGAACGCGGCGTGGTGATCGGCGCGGTCTGCCACGGACCGGCCGCCCTGGCCGACGTGCGCCTGCGCGATGGCACACCCCTGGTGCAGGGCAAGGCGTTGACCGGATTCACCAACGAGGAAGAAGCGGTCTTCGGCAAGCGCTGGGCGAAGGAGTTTCCGTGGCTGCTCGAGGACCGTATGCGCGCGCGTGGTGCGCAGTGGCAGGAAGCGCCGCTGATGATGGCGAAGGTCGTCGTGGATGGCCGCCTGGTCACCGGGCAGAATCCGTATTCCACCCCCGGCGTCGCGGACGCCATCATCCGTGCCACGGGGCGCACGCCGGTGTCGCGGACGCCGTGGCGCGACGAACTGACGATGGGTCTCGCGGCGCAGGTGCGTGCTGGCGACGTGGGTGCCGCCGCCACCGCACTCGCGACCGATGGCGCGCGCTACCACGTGGACCTGCTCGGCATGCTCGGGTACTACCAGGCACAGGCCGCGACCCGCGACGAGGACGTGCGCCACGCCCTGCAGCTGATGCAGCTGGCGTTGCCGTACATGCCGCAGCCGGAATTGAGACTCGGCGCCGCCGAAGCGCATCTGCGCCTGGGCGAACGGGAGCAGGCGAAATCGCTGGTGCGCCAGGTGCTGGCGGGCAAGCCGGACATGGCCGAAGCTAAGGCCCTCCTGCAACGCATCGACGGCTGAACGATGGCGGCACCGGCGGCCCGTATCCTGGTGATCGAAGACAACGCGCTGCTGCGGGCGCAGCTGCAGCGGCTGTTCGCCGACGCCGGCATGGCGGTCGAGTTCGCCTCGGACGGCCTGGCCGGATTGCAGATGGCACTCGACGCGCCCCCCGACGTGCTGGTGCTCGACGTGGGCCTGCCCGGACTCGATGGCCTGCGCCTATGCGAGCGCCTGCGTACGCACGCCGATCGGCATGTCCCGGTGCTGATGCTGACCGCGCGCGATGCGCTCGAGGACAAACTGCAGGGCTTCCGCGCCGGCGCCGACGACTATCTGGTCAAGCCGTTCGCCGGTGCGGAACTGCTCGCGCGCTGCCAGGCGCTGACCGTCCGCCACCGCAGCGGCGAGACGCACGTGCTGCGGATCGGCACCCTGCGCATCGACCGCCGGCAGGGCCAGGCGGCGCGCCAGGACAGGCCGCTCGACCTGCACCAGACCGCCTACCAGATCCTGCTCGCCCTGGCCGAAGCATGGCCGCGCACGCTGACGCGCAGCGAACTGATCCAGCGCCTGTGGGGCGATGCGCCGCCGGACTCCGATCCGCTGCGCACGCATCTCTACCTGCTGCGCCAGGCGCTGGACAAACCGTTCGCCACGCCGATGCTGAAGACCGTGCACGGCGTAGGCTTCCGCCTGCAGGCCGACGCATGAGCGCATCCCCCTTGCCGCGTCGACGGTTGCGCAACCGGTTGATGCTGGTGTTCGCCGGCTTCACGCTGTTGCTGGCCATGTTGTTCGGCCTTTACGCGCTGCTCTTCGTCTACACCGTCGAAGACCGGCTGTTCGACACGCTGCTCGAGCGCGAAGCCGCGGCGCAACAGGCGCACTACGCCGCGCATGGGCGCTGGTCCCCGCCACGCAACGGCTTCATGGACGTGGTGGAGCGGACCGACGCACTGCCCGACGGCATCGGCGACGTGCTTGGCGAGGAGCCGGCGCGCCGGGAGTTCGCCGGCACGCAGGGACGCCATTACCACCTGCGCGCACTGGATCCTCCCGCGCCCGCGCCACGCGCCTGGCTGGTCGCCGAGGTCAGCGGTCTGCTGGCGGTCCGGCCGATGCGGTCGGAGATGCTGCAGCTGCTGGCCTGGACCGGCGCGATCGCCGTGGCGCTCGCGCTGCTGGTCGGCGGCTGGCTGGCGCGACGGACCACCGCACCGCTCTCACGACTGGCGGAGGCCGTCGGGGACGCGACGCCGGAACGGCTGCCGCCCCACTTCGCGGCCGGCTTCCCCGACGACGAGGTCGGGCTGCTCGCCCGCCGCCTGGACGATCTGATCGCGCGCATCCGCGCCTTCGTGGAGCGCGAACGCGAGTTCACCCGCGATGCGAGCCACGAACTTCGCACCCCCCTGACCGTGATCCGCGCCGCCAGCGAACGGCTTTCCGCCGATCCCGGCCTGGGTGCGGATGCACGCGCCAGTGTCGACCACATCGGCCAGTCGGCCGCGCACCTTGAGCAGACCATCGCCCTGCTGCTGGCGCTGGCGCGTGAACAGGAATCGCCGGCCGCGGTGCCGGACACGATCGTGCTGCCGTTGCTGGAACGTGTCGTGGTCGAGCAATCACCGTTGCTGGAAGGCAAGCCCGTTGAGGTGAGCGTGAACGTTGCGACCGACCTCGGCAGCACGCTGCCGGCACCGGTGCTGCAGGTCCTGCTCGCCAACCTGGTCGGCAACGCGTTTGCGCACACCCGCGCGGGGCGCATCGCGATCACGGGCGACGGCGATGCGCTGCGCATCGCCAATCCGGGTGCCGCGGTCGGTGAGCACGATTTCGCGCCCTTCGCGAAAGGCGAAGAAAGCACGGGCTTCGGGCTGGGCCTGTCGATCGTGCGCCGGCTGTGCGAGCGGCACGCCATCGACCTGCGCTTCGAACAGGAGAAAGACGGCACGGTGGCCTACCTCCCGCTCCGCAAGGGCGCGGGGCTCAGCCCGGCTTCGCGAACGCCCTCAGCGCTGCGTGCAGGCGACTGAGACCCTCGCCGACTTCCTGATCGGTGATGTTCAGCGACGGTACGAAGCGCAGCACGTCGGGGCCCGCCTGCAGCATCAGCAGGCCCTTCGCGGCGGCCAGGTCCAGTACCTCGCCCGCACGGCCGGCGTACTTCGCGTCGAGCACGGCGCCCAGCATCAGGCCGCGACCACGCACCTGCGAGAACAGGCCGAGTTCGGCGTTCATCGCATCCAGCCCCTTGCGCAGCGCGGCCGACTGACGCGCCACGTTGTTGGCGATCTGCGGCGAGGCCAGTTTGCGCAGCGCCACGCGCGCCACCGCCGCGGCCAGCGGGTTGCCGCCGAAGGTGGTGCCATGCGCGCCGAACTGCATCGCCTGCGCCACCTTGGGGCCGGCCAGCATCGCACCGATCGGGAACCCGCCGCCCAGGGCCTTGGCCAGCGTCACGATGTCGGGCACCACGCCATCCTGCCAGTGCGCGAACAGCGTGCCGGTGCGGCCCATGCCGGCCTGGATCTCGTCCAGCACCAGCAATGCGCCGTGGTGGTCGCACAGCTCGCGCACCGCGCGCAGGAAACCGGACGCGGCCGGCATCACCCCGCCCTCGCCCTGCACCGGCTCCAGCATCACCGCGGCCACGTCGCCGCAGGACATGGCGATCTCGAGCTGGGTCACATCGTTGAAATCGACGTAGCGGAAGCCGCCGGGCAAGGGCTCGTAACCTTCCTGGTACTTGGGTTGCGCGGTGGCGGTGACCGCGGCCAGCGTGCGGCCGTGGAAGCTGCCGCGGAAGGTCACGATGACGCGCTGGTCCGGCGCGCGGCCCTGCGATGCCGCCCACTTGCGCACCAGCTTGATCGCGGCCTCGTTGGCCTCGGCGCCGGAGTTGCACAGGAACACGCGTTCGGCGAAGCGCGACGCGGTGACCAGTTCCTCGGCCAATCGCAGTGGCGGTTCGCTGTAGAACACGTTGCTGGTATGCCAGAGCTTGCCGGCCTGCTCGGTGAGTGCAGCCACCAGATCCGGATCGTTGTGGCCCAGCCCGCATACGGCGATGCCCGCGGACAGGTCCAGGTATTCGCGGCCCTCGCTGTCCCAGACGCGTGCGCCCTGACCGCGCTCAAGGATCACTTCGCGCGGGCGGTACACCGGCAGGTAATAGCGCTGGCCGTGGGCCAGCAGGTCGGCGGTGGTGGAGACGCTCATGGGCGGACGGGCAACAGGAAGGAGGGCGTATTGTGACGCATGCCGGCACCACCGGCGGAATCTGCGCCGCCGTCCCGCAGGACGCACGGTCGCCATTAGTGCATCATCGCGCCCATGAAGTTCCAGCCGCGCCTGTTCTCCGATCCCCAGCTCAATCCCGCCACCGACACGGGCTGGAGAAGGCGCTGGTTCGACATCATCTATCGCCACGACACGCCGCCGTCGCGCAACTTCGACCTGGCGCTGGTGCTGGCGATTCTCGCCAGCGTCATCGTGATCATGCTGGACAGCGTGCAGGCCTTCCACGCCCGCCATGCAGGCGTCCTGTACGCGCTCGAGTGGGCCTTCACCCTGTTGTTCACCGCGGAATACGTGCTGAGACTGGCGACGGTCCGCCGCCCGCTGCGTTACGCGGTCAGCATCTGGGGCATCATCGACCTGCTGTCGATCCTGCCCACCTACATATCGGTACTCGTACCGGGTGCGCAGAGCCTGCTGGTGGTGCGCATCCTGCGCATCCTGCGGCTGTTCCGCATCCTGAAGCTGACCCAGTACGTCGAAGAGAGCGGGCAACTGGTGGGCGCGCTCTGGCGAAGCCGGCGCAAGATCTTCGTCTTCGTCTGCGCGGTGCTGACGCTGGTCGTCATCTTCGGCGCACTGATGTACGTGGTGGAGGGTCCGGAACACGGCTTCACCAGCATTCCCACCAGCATGTACTGGGCCATCGTCACGATGGCGACCGTCGGCTTCGGCGACATCGCGCCGCAGACCACGGCCGGCAGGGCCATCACCTCGGTGCTGATCCTGATCGGTTACAGCATCATCGCCGTGCCCACCGGCATCTACACCGCCGAACTGGCCAGCAGCCTGCGCGAAGCCTCCCACGAGCGCGGCCACCTCGATCGCCGCGGCTGTCCCGAATGCGGCCTGGAGGGCCACGACCCCGACGCCCTGCACTGCCGCCATTGCGGCGCGCGCCTGCCCGTCCCGATGGGCTGAACCCGCCGCCTAGGTGTGATCTCTCGGTAGGTTGTTCATCCGGGGCATCTCTGGAAGATGGGGGTTGCGAAGCCAACCCAGCCCCCAGGAGCCCCGGATGAACCTGCATAAACATGCCCGTTTGAGCCCGCGCGGTCGAGC
>NZ_PDWV01000069.1 GCF_010093385.1 Pseudoxanthomonas mexicana | reverse complement strand
GCTCGATCACCTGCTTCACCGCTTCGGCCCGGAACTCATCTGTGTACTGCTTGCTGTTGCCCATAAACACCTCGGTCATTGCCATCAATTATGGCAACCGGATGTCTACGAAAGGCTGGCCGGTCCAAGGCAGTCCTGAGAAAGTTTCAGAGATCGCGCGGCGATCCACCACGTAAGAAGCAGAGATCGCGACCAATATCCGAGGTGAATGCTCAGGCAGACTTTCCACGCCTTTCACTTCAAAGCGCTCTCCGTCATCAGGCTCATCAAGCTCTCGCCACCTGCTTCCCTGACGGTCCCAGTCCATGGAAAAAATCGCACCTTCATCGTCGAGCAGCATGCCCGCGGCAAAGAGGAAGGGCACTTGCACCACACCTCCGACCACAAGTTGAGGGTCGGCAGGGATTCGTGAGAAATACAGCCGAATCCGCTTTAAGTTTTTGATGTTGCGTGCTTTTCTTCTTCATACGCCGCTGAGGCCACGAAGTGGCCTATTAGCACTTCGCGTCGAAACTGAATAGACAGAGTCCGCTACCCTCTCGGCTCGGCGATCTGCGTCCAGTGGGGCTCCAAAACGATCTCGGTGAATTGGAGAGGCGCGACCTTACGTTCCAGGTCGAGCGTGTAGTCTCCGAACCGATTGATGTGGCTGGTCCGATACGGCGACAAGCCGCCCAGAACCTCGGGATTCAACTCCATCCCCTCCTCCTGCAGGCTGGCCAACGTGCGTGTCATCTGGTCTACGTTGTGCAGGATGATCATATTGGCCACGAGCTGGTTGTACTTCACGACCTTTCGCTGCTCATGAAGCACGTTCTCGGCAATGATCCCTTCTCCGCCGAAGAAAACCCATTTGACGAAGCCATTGAACTCTTCGCTTTTGTTGGTGGCCGCCTGGATAGTCCGACGCATGTCCACGTCATCGATGTAGCGCAGCAAGAACAGCGTGCGAATGACCTTCCCAAGCTCCCGGAAGGCGAAGTACAACTTGTTCTTCCGGCTGTAGGTTCCCAGCCGGCGAAGGATCGTCGAAGCGGTGATCTTGCCCAACTTGATCGACACCGTGACCCGCAGCATGTCGTGCAGATGCGTTTCGATCAGGCCCCAGTCGATGCTGTCGCCGAACAGCGCCTGGATGTTCTTGTACGGGCGACCCGCCTCCGCGCGGAAGAAGGTCAGATCCTTGATGTTGCGAATACGTGGCATCAACTGAATGCCCAACAGGTAGGACAAACCAAAGACCGGATAACTCTGGGCCTGGGTATCCCCATGCACGATTTCAGGCTGGATATCAGACGTGTTGGCCAGCAATCCGTCCAGAATGTAGATCGCTTCGTGCACACCGCACGGAATGAAGTGACTGAACAGCGCCACGTACTTGTCAGAGACGTGGTAGTAGCCGATGCCGCCATAACCACCGTAGCGGATGTGGTACTCCGAGAGCAGGTTCTGCTCGTACATGCTCCACTTGGTGCCATCGGCCGACGCACTCTTGCCCGAGCCCCAGTAGCCAGGCAGATCGAACTTGTTGAACGTATTGATCACCTGCACGATCGCCTTGTCCAACGTGTCTTCAGTGACGTACTTGAGGTTAAGCCAGGAAATCTGGCGCCGACTGAAGCCCTTGATTGAGCGCGCAGTCTGGGTCGGGCCCAGGTTGCACCCGTAGCAGAACAGCGTAGTGATCACCCGGCGCATGAGATCGTCCACGCGCGCATTGGTGCCCGCAATCGGCCGGAAATGACGGTGCAGCTTGAGCCATTGAGCCGCATCGATCAGCACGTCTACGATACTCATCGCCGGCAGCCTCTCGGTGATAAGAGCATCGACCGTGGCAATGGCGCTGGAGATCTCAGGCCGTTGCAGCTTCCGGAGCACCAGGCGCCCATCCACCACATCGGCGTGGACGTTCTCCGGAAAACGTGCATCCACCGTGTCGGCCAGTGAGCTCAGCTCTTGCTGCAAATGGCGCACGAACTCGCTGGCCTCGGTGGCCAGACCAGATACCTCACCGTAGGCCTCCAGTTCCTGGGCGAATGTGGCCTCATCCACCAGTTGCTCTCGGTAATCGTCGTAGCGCTCCCCGTGGGGAATGAACAGATCACCGGATTTGAGTTCGTCTTTGATCTGGGCCAGCACAGCTAGCTCAAAGTACTTGCGATGCACCCAGCCCGGCCCCAGCGAGTCCGCTTTGCGGCCGAAGACGTGCCTGCGCCAGTTGACTGACAACCAGCCCAGATCCTTTTCAACATCCAGACCGATCGAGCTGGCCTCAATCATGTCCCGCCGCTGACCGCGGAGCGATAGCAGAGCAGCGATCATGCGTTCCATGCCCGCGTCCTGGCTGGTGGAGCGCAGTTGCATGATCTCCAGGCAGTTGAACAGCAACGGGCGGACAACGCTGTAAGGCTGGATCAGGAATGGCAGGTAGTTGCGGCCTGCGTACGCCATATGTTCATCGCATTCGGCTAGCAGTGTGGAAATGTCCGCCACCAGACTCTGTCCGATGGCATCCACACGCTGTGTGTCCGTTCCGTCGATCTGATAAGCCTGCAGGATCTCCTTGAGCTGCGCGATAAGCGTATCGGCACGCTTGCCGTGCTCTACTTGGTAGGCCAACAGTCTTTGCTGGGCCGTGTTCTCCAGGTTCTGCATCAGCCGGATGTACAGGTCGGCCGCATCGTCCAATGTCTTGGCGTACTGGGACCGAATGAAGATCGTCGCCAAGGCATAGCGCTTGGCCGGCTTGAGTTCGGCCAGTTCGCTGGCATCGAGCGCACGCGCCATGGCGCGGAACTGCTTCAGCTTCGGAACCGGAATATCCACGGCCGGCAACTGCTGGGCCAGATGTTGCAGGCGTTGGATATGTTGCAGATAAAAGCGCACTTCCTTATTGGTGGGCCGTTTGGGCTCGCGCTTTAGCGCATTCCAGCCGGTATATGTGGCATTGGCCGGTGCGGCCAACAGTTCCTTGATCAAGCTCTTGGCTGGCGCGGTCAAGGCCTCATTGATGCTGCGGTAATACTGCTCATGCACCTGCTCGCGGGCCTGAACCGCAATCTTCTCCAGCGTACTGAAGCCCGGCAGCTCAAAGCGATGGTGAACCAGCTCCTCCAGCAGCACATTGATGATGTCGGCGATGACATGCTTGGTTTGAGCGGCGGCCTGGGCCACCGTTGCCAGCCATTCCCTCCCGCTGACATCCAGCGGACGAACGCGCAGGAACTTTCGCAGGCGCGCCATATGGGCGCGTTTAGCGCCGGAGACGTCGTAGCGATTCAAGTCTCGGATGGATAGCGCCCGGCGCAGCCCGGCTGCCTGGGCAATATGTTGCCGAATCCGTTCTGGGACATCGGCTAGGATCACGAAGTAGCCCAGCCGCTGGAACATCTTCAGGTGAATGAGCACAGCCAACTGGGTGGTTGGCTGGGTCGCCATGCTACGTGCGAGGCGCACTTCGCCGCCGCTGGGCGTGTAAATCTCGTCCAGTTCCTTGGCCGTGGGATCAGGTTTCAGGCGCGGATACGCGGTCTCGTGCAGCGTCGCCATGCAGTGCCCTGGTCAGGGTTGAGGTCAATCCCAGTGACGCCCGTCCTCGGCGCGCACGGAGGCTTCCAGAAAGCAGTGGTGGTTATCGGCAACGCGATGCATCTCATCCAGCAGCATGGCCATCCTCTCGTCCATGTCCGCGGCGTCGACCACCGGCATCGTGAGTCGGTACTCGCTTCCCTCGGCATCAAGCCGATGGGCTTGAAACGGGGATAGGCACATCGCCTCGATGCGTGCCCGAGCGCGGCCAGCGCCCCTGCCTCGGGGCGTAAACGGGCTCACTAGCAGGCGCAGCGTCAGGCTCACGGTCGCGGCCGGCGCTGGCAGCGCCGCCGAGGCGAGCGCGGGGGGCGGCGCGGCCTGGAGGCCGGCTTCAACGCGTTGGCGGGCGAACGGATCGCGGCCCTGGATGTAACGCATGGCCGAGTGCACGTCTCGCCATCCGACGTACTCCATCAGGGCTTTCACGTCCCAGCCGTTGTCATTGGCCCAGCCCGCAAAGCCCCGGCGAAGGGAATGGCTGCTGTAGCCTCCCACGGCCTCCAGACCTGCGGACTGAAACAGGTCGCGCAGCAAGGGGATCAGGCTGTTCGGATGCAACCCTTGGCTGCCGACGTTGCCCCATTGATCGACACGCCGGAACAGCGGGCCTTGAGTTAGCGCGGCTGCCTGCACCCAGGCCTGCGTGGCACTGACCGCGCACAAGCGCGACAGAGCGGGCACCTTGTACGTATTGCCTGCCGACTGTCTGTCGCCCTTGCTGCGCGGCAGGAAGCAGATCATTCCCTGCTCGGGTACCAGTTCCAAGTACTCAATCTGCAGCCGGATCAACTCATCGCCGCGGAATCCTCGCCAAAAGCCCAGCAACACCAGCGCCTTGTCGCGCATGGCACGCAAGGCATACGCGTGGTCGGCGCCCTCCTGGGCCGCCAGCGTGGCTTGGTCCAGCCACCCGACTACTTGGGTCAGCTGGGCCAGCTGCAACGGCGTGGCCTGCTTTTCGATTCGGGGGTGTAGCGTCTGAATGCCCTTGAGGACCTTGCGTACCAGCGGCGTACGCGTGGGATCGACGAACCCGTGCTCGGCGTGCCAATGCGCCAGTGCTGCCAGTCGTTGCTTCAGCGTGTTGATTGCTGCCTTGGGGGCCTGCTCGGCCAGATAGCGGGCCACGCTATCGGGCGTCGCCGGCAGATGGCCACCCCATTCGACCTCGAAGTGGCGCAGCGCCGAGGCATAGCTGCGCTGCGTGTTCTGACGCGTGGCCGCTTCGAGGTAGCGGTCCACATCGCTCACGCCTGGCAGCACTCCGCCGACGCGCAACCGGCCGGTTGTCGCAGCGTAGAGAGGATCGTGCACTCGGCACGTTGTCCGCCATGGCAACTGGCGATCACCCGCTCCAGTTCCCGGGCCATCCTGCGCAGATCCTCCATCCGGGCCTGGATATCAGCCAAATGACTGCGTGCCAGCCGATCTACGTCCATGCAGGACATCTGGTCGTCCCCGGACAACTGCAGCAGGCTGCGGATCTCTTCCAGACTGAAACCCAGATCCCGGCCGCGGGTAATGAAGCGCAAACGCTCGATATCGGCAGGCTCGTAAACGCGATACCCGCTGCCGGTGCGACCAGGTTGGGGTAACAGGCCGATCCGCTCGTAATAGCGGATGGTTTCCAAATGGCACCCACTGGCCTCGGCGGCCTGACTGATCTTCATGTGGCGACTTGACTCTGTAGTAGCTACGGACTTTACCTTGCCCCCTGTCCAGCCGCCAGCCTCCCGCCCGCGCGCCTCTACCCGTGTCCGGAGCTCTCCATGTTGCGCTCACGCCTGATCCGGTATGCCGCGTATCCCGCCCTGATGGGCGCGGTTCTGGCCGGCACGGCCGCAGTATTGGCCGATGGCCTGCCGGCTTGGCCAACCTTGGCGATCCTGGCGACCGCGGGCATTGCCATGGTGGCGCTGCTGGAGTGGCTGCAGCCCTACGAGCCGTCTTGGCGCCATAGCCAAGGCGACCTCAAAGCCGACTTGATGCATGGCGCCGTCAACTTTGGCCTGCTGGCCGGCACCGCCTATGGATTGCATGCCTTTCGCGGCCTGCTGCCCGCCGGCAGCCTATGGCCGACCCAGTGGCCCCTGATCGGGCAGATGCTGCTGGCGGGGCTGGTGATCGATTTGGGCCTGTATGCCATGCACCGCTTCAGTCATCGGGTGCGATGGGCATGGAAACTGCACGCCATCCACCACAGCGCTGAGCGCTTGTACTGGCTCAATGGAGAACGTCGTCACCCGTTGAGTGCACTACTGATGGCCGGGCCGGGCTTGGGGTTGACCGTCGCCTTGGGTGCGCCGTCGCTGGTGATCAGTGCGTGGCTGACGCTGATGAGCGTTCAACTGGCTTTTCAACACGCCAACTTGGACTACCGCGTTGGCCCGCTACGTCGCTGGCTAGGCGTAGCCGAAGTACATCGGTGGCATCACAAGCGTGACTATGAAGATGCCCAGGTCAACTTCGGCGAGTTCTTCATGATCTGGGATCGTCTGTGCGGCACGTTCCTTGATCGCCCTGAAACGCTGCGCGCCGGCGAGGTGGGGTTACGCGAGGAAACGATGCCTGCCAGCTATTGGGCGCAGATGTGCTGGCCGTTTAACCGGGTTCCAGATCAACGGGATACGGCCTTTGCGCAATATCTCTGGCAAGGCGATCAAGCGCTACAACAAGGCGATCTCACGACGGCGTACAAACGGTACGAATTGGCCCACGTGCTCTCGCAGCACCGCACGCGCTTGCACGTGCGTAGTCATTGGGCGTTCGCAAGATGGGCGTGGCAAGCCCACGACATGCGCGAAATGGCTGGACAACTGCTGCGCCTGATGGCCGCTGCGACCCTGACATGGGTGTGGATGCCTAAAGGCAATACCGGTGGCGCTCGGGTAAACGCCTTGCGCACGATGCCGATTCCTTCAGAACTGCGTAATTACATGGAGAACACCCGATGAGTGACTGTGGCTGCCATCACGAGGCCAAGAACGCCCAGGAGCGACGTGTACTGTGGATTGCCTTGGTCCTCAACGCGGCCATGGCCGTCATTGGTGGCATCGCCGGCTGGATTGCCCATTCCACGGGTCTGCTGGCTGACGCGCTGGACATGCTGTCGGATGCCACCGCGTACGCGATTGGATTGGTGGCCATCGGACGCACGGCCCGCTTCAAGGCCAATGCCGCTTGGCTCAGTGGCAGCATTCTGCTGGTGCTGGGTATTGGCGTGCTGGTTGAGGTCGGACGACGGGTTCTACAGGGGGCCGAGCCACTCAGCGGCTGGATGATCGGCACCGCGCTGCTATCGCTGGTAGTCAACGTCATCGTGTTGCGCATGCTCTCGCCGCTGAAGTCCGGGGAGGTCCATCTGCGAGCAACGTGGCTGTTCACCCGAGCCGACGTGGTGGCCAACATCGGTGTCATTCTTGCGGGCGTACTGGTGTGGTGGCTGGCCAATCCCTATCCCGACTATGTGATTGGCACCCTGATCGGTTTGTACGTGATCAAGGAAGCCATCGAGATCCTACGTGACGCACGTCGGGCCAGCACGCAAGTGGGCAAGCCGACCGCGTGAAGATGCGTGTGCGAGCTCTGCCCGCATTCCGCTGGCTGCTGGCGCTGAGCCTGGCACTGGGTGCCATATGGCACCCAGTGCTTACGGCGCTGGGCGAAATGCACGAGGCAGCCCACACGTGGTCCGGCGCTCACGCAGTGCTGATGACGTCCGACGCGGCCGCTGATGAGAGCGCCTTGGGCAAATCGCTCCATCAGTTGCATCAACTCGCGCATTGCTGCGCGCACGCAGTCGCCGCTCCGGCGATGACTTGGGCGCCACCTCCTGCTCCGCAGCAGCAGGCCGTAGAGCCACACGCGGTGGAGACGATGCCTACAGGGCCCTTGGTCGATCCGTTCCGACCGCCTATTGCGGGCCAAGCGCTGGCGTAGGCCAGTCCTTAACCCTTGGTCTGAACTTCTGGAGTGTTGCTATGCAAGTGCGAGGTGCGGCGCTGGCCGCTTGGTTGCTGCTGGGTGCAGGGATACCTGCCTGGGCGGTCGACCCCATGACATTGGACGACGCGTTCGACCGCGTTGCCCAGGCCCATCCAGACCTGCGCCTGGTGCAGGCACGTACCGCGGTACTGGCGGCCGAGCGCGAGGGCGCCAATCAGCGCCCGCCTTGGACATTGGGCGCCGAAGTGGAGAATGCCCTGGGTACCGGAGATGCGAGAGGCTTGGACAGCGCCGAGTTCACCGTGAGTCTGAGCTCGGTGCTGGAGCGAGGCGGGAAGTTGGATGCGCGCAGGGCCCTGGCGCAGAGCCGCATCGATGCGCTGGCTGTACAGCGGGAAGCTCGTCGGCTGGATCTGTTGGCTGAAACGGCGCGGCGCTATCTGGCATTGGTTGCAGCGGACAAGGCGGCCAAGATTGCCCAAGTCGATATCCATCAGCGCCAGCGTACCGTGGCCGCTGCTCGTCAACGTTTGCAGGCCGGCGCCTCACCCGAGTCGGTGCTGTTGACTGCACAGGCTGCCTTGGCAAGAGCCGAGCTGGCCCAAGCAAGGGCCTCCCAGCAAGCCAGCGCTGCACGCCAGCATCTGGCCGCCCTCTGGGGGGAGCGTGAACCCGTGTCGGCGCCGGTCGCTGGCAACCCGCTCGCACTACCGGCGATCGGTTCTCTGGAAACCCTTTCCTCAGAACTGCAGCGTTCTCCCGAGCTGGCCCTGTTTGTCGACGAGCGGCGCATTGCCGAAGCACGTTTGAATTTGGCTCGCACAGCAGGCACGTCGGATCTGGCTTGGCAAGTCGGCGTGCGTCGGATGCAGGACACAAGCGACACCGCGCTCGTGGGGGGCATCTCGCTGCCTTTGGGGGCGCGTAGCCGGGCGCAACCAGAGATTCGTGCCGCTGAGGCGGAGTTGGAAGTGCTTTCGATCAAACGTGAGGCGCAGGGAATGGCGTTGTATTCCACCCTGGTCGAAGCCCACGGCCGTTACACCGTCGCCCGTGACGAAGTGGCCCGTCTTCAAGACGATGTGCTGCCCAAGCTGACCAAGGCTGAGCAAGCGGCCGAGCGTGCATATCGCGCTGGGGCCATCAGCTATCTGGAATGGGCGCAGCTGCAGTCCGAAAGGACCGCTGCCCTGCAACAACAACTGGACGTCGCGCTCGATGCGCAACGTGCCCTCATCGAAATCCAACGGCTCACCGGCCAGGCCATGGTTGCCTCTGCCGCTGCCGGCACCTCCGGAGAGTTGACCCCATGAGCCGTTTCCCCTGGATCGCGCTGGCCCTGACATTGGCCCTGACGGCTTGTAGTGGCCCGGCACCCAATGCCAGTGGCGAGGCCGAAGAAGGCCATGAGGCCGAAGAACAAGGCGAGCACGAAGAACTGCCCCAACAGACCACGATCGAGGCCCAAACGGCACAGTCCGCCGGCATCCGCGCCGCCCGCGTGGGTCCTGGCCAGATCGCCGATGAGCATGAAGTCCAAGGGCTGCTTACGCCGGTGGAAGGTCGCATCGCCCTGGTGACTGCACGTTTCCCCGGTCCTGTGCGTGCCGTTCGCGTAGGCGTGGGCGACCAGGTCAAGGCAGGACAGGTGCTCGCGACGGTGGAGAGCAACTTGAGCCTGACGACCTATTCCGTTACCGCCCCCATAAGCGGCGTGGTGATGGCGCGGACCGCCTCGGTCGGCACGTCTGCCGCCGAAGGCGCGCCCTTGTTCGAGATCGCAGATCTGTCCACCTTGTGGGTAGATCTGCATATCTTCGGACGGGACGCCGGGCACATCGAAGCTGGTGTGCCGGTGACCGTAAGCCGATTGAGTGATGGCGTTTCCGAGCAGACGACCTTGGAACGCGTGCTGCCCGGCACCGCCACGGCCAGCCAAAGCACGATCGCACGCGCGAGCTTGCGCAATGCCGATGGACGCTGGCGGCCAGGTTCCGCCGTTAAAGCACGCATTACCGTTGATCGCGCAGAAGCGGATCTGGTAGTCCCCGTGACCGCGCTGCAGACCGCCGAAGATCGGGACGTGGTGTACGTGCAACAGGGCGAGGTCTATCACACGCGCCCGGTGAAGCTAGGCCGACGCGACGCCGAACGGGTGGAAGTCTTAGAAGGCCTGAAGGCCGGTGAGCAGGTGGTGGTGGCCCAGAGCTTCCTGGTCAAGGCCGACATCGAGAAGTCCACCGTCGAAGAAGAAGAGTGAGGCCCGCCATGCTCGAACGCCTCATCCATTTTTCCATTCGCCATCGCTGGCTGATGCTGGTACTGACCGCAGCGCTTATTGCGCTCGGCGTGTGGAGCTATCGTCAGCTGTCCATTGACGCCACGCCCGACATCACCAACGTCCAGGTCCAGATCAACACCCAGGCGCCAGGTTACTCGCCGCTGGAAGCCGAGCAACGGGTGACATTCCCCATTGAAACGGCGATGGCCGGCTTGCCCCAGTTGGACTACAGCCGCTCGTTGTCTCGCTATGGGTTATCGCAGGTGACGGTCGTCTTCAAGGATGGGACGGACCTGTACTTCGCGCGCCAGCAGGTCGCCGAGCGCCTGCAGCAAATCACGTCTCAGCTTCCTGAGGGGCTAGATCCCGAGATGGGGCCGATCTCTACCGGTCTAGGTGAGATCTTCATGTACACGGTGGAAGCCGAGCCCGATGCCCGCAAGCCCGATGGCTCCGCGTACACGGCTACGGACCTTCGGACGCTGCAGGACTGGGTAATCCGTCCGCAACTGCGCACCACGCCCGGGGTGACCGAGGTCAACACCATCGGCGGCTTTGAACGGCAGATCCACATCACTCCCGATCCAGCGCAACTGGTCGCCTTGGGATTCACCCTGCAGGATGTCGTTGGCGCGGTCATGCGCAACAACCAGAACGTGGGCGCGGGCTACATCGAGCGCAACGGGCAGCAGTTCCTGGTGCGCGTGCCGGGACAACTACGCGATCTGGACGCGATCGGCAGCATCGTGCTGGATCGTCGCGATGGTGTCCCGATTCGGGTACGTGATGTGGCCACGGTCGGCGAAGGCAAGGAACTGCGCACGGGTGCGGCCACGCAGAACGGGCATGAGGTGGTCGTGGGTACGGCCTTCATGTTGTTCGGCGCCAACAGTCGCGAAGTCTCGCGGGCCGCGGCGGCCAAACTGGAAGCCGCCAACGCCAGCCTGCCGGAGGGCGTACACGCCAAGGCGGTGTATGACCGCACGGCATTGGTAGATCGCACGATCGGCACGGTGGC
The DNA here is from genome assembly GCF_010093385.1 of Pseudoxanthomonas mexicana. Lineage (GTDB taxonomy): Bacteria > Pseudomonadota > Gammaproteobacteria > Xanthomonadales > Xanthomonadaceae > Pseudoxanthomonas_A > Pseudoxanthomonas_A mexicana. The sequence continues at coordinate 6,840 of NZ_PDWV01000069.1, read as the reverse complement.
CAAGAACCTGATCGAAGGTGCGCTTCTGGTGGTAGTGGTGTTGTTCCTACTGCTGGGCAATGTCCGGGCGTCGTTGATCACCGCAGCTGTGATCCCGCTGGCCATGCTGTTCACCATCATCGGCATGGTGCGAGGCAACGTATCGGGCAATCTGATGAGCCTGGGCGCGTTGGACTTCGGGCTTATCGTGGATGGTGCGGTCATCATCATCGAGAACTGCCTGCGTCGTTTCGGCGAGGCGCAGAATGCGCTGGGCAGGCAACTCAACGATCAAGAGCGATATGACCTGACGGCTTCGGCAACGGCGGAAGTCATTCGACCGAGCCTGTTTGGCCTGGGCATCATCGCGGCGGTCTACCTGCCGATCTTCGCCCTGTCCGGGGTCGAGGGGAAGATGTTCCATCCCATGGCCATCACCGTCGTCCTGGCGTTGACCGGCGCCATGATGCTCTCATTGACGTTCGTGCCGGCGGCCATTGCCACCTTCCTGCGTGGTCGCGTGGCTGAGCACGACAACCGCCTGATGCGCTGGTCACGGGCCCGATATACGCCGTTGCTGGATTGGGCGCTACGCCGTCGATTGGCCGTACTGGGCGGCGCCACGGTGCTGGTGGTTGCTTGCGGCATCCTGGCCACGCGGCTGGGATCGGAGTTCGTGCCAAGCCTTGATGAAGGCGACATCACGCTGCAGCCGATGCGGATTCCAGGCACGAGCCTGGAGCAATCGGTGGCGATGCAGGAAACCCTGGAGAAGCGATTAGCCCAGTTCCCCGAGGTGGCCAACATCTTCTCCAAGATCGGTACCGCCGAGGTAGCCACCGATCCGATGCCCCCCTCGATGGCCGACACGTTCCTCATGCTCAAGCCCCGGGATCAGTGGCCCGATCCTCGCAAGCCCAAGGCAGAGTTGATCGAAGAACTGGAGCAAGCTGCCAAGAAGATTCCCGGCAGCAACTATGAGTTCACCCAGCCTATCCAGATGCGCACGAACGAACTGATCTCCGGCGTATGATCGGACGTAGCGATCAAGGTCTATGGTGATGATCTAGACCAACTCGCTCGACTTGCCGGCCGCATTGAACGGACAATGCGTGAGGTCCCTGGTGCGGAAGACGTGAAGTCTGAGCAAGTGAGCGGACTGCCGTTGCTCACGGTAACCCCGGACCCGATTGCCTTGGCGCGGTATGGGCTGAATCCAGGCGATGTGCAGGAGACGGTGGCCACCGCGATCGGTGGTGAGGTGGCAGGCCAGCTCATCGAAGGCGATCGCCGCTTCGCTCTCGTGGTCCGACTCCCCGAAACTTTGCGCTCAGATCCGGCGGTGCTGGCAGACCTGCCGATTCCGTTACCCGAGGGCAACAGTCCCGATGAGTCCAGCCGCGAGGCGACATGGCGTGGCGGTAGCCCTCGGACCGTGCCGTTACGTGAGGTGGCTACCATCCAAGTCGAGCGTGGACCGAACCAGGTGAACCGCGAGAACGGGAAGCGACGGGTGGTGGTCACGGCCAATGTGCGCGAGCGTGATCTGGGCAGTTTCGTGGGCGAGTTGCGCACCAAAATTGGCGAGGAAGTGAAGATGCCGGAGGGCTACTGGGTGGCCTACGGGGGCACCTTCGAGCAACTGATCTCGGCCAGCCAACGCCTCTCGGTGGTGGTCCCAGTCACCTTGGCTCTCATATTTGCGTTGCTGTTCATGGCTTTTGGCTCGGCAAAGGACGCCGCGATCGTCTTCAGCGGTGTGCCGCTGGCACTGACCGGCGGCGTCATCGCGCTGGCGCTGCGCGGAATCCCATTGTCCATCTCCGCCGGCGTGGGCTTCATCGCCTTGTCAGGTGTGGCGGTGTTGAACGGCCTGGTCATGATCGCCTTTATCCGACGCTTGCGTGAACAAGGCGATCCGCTGGACGAGGCCGTGCGTGATGGTGCGCTCGGCAGGCTGCGGCCGGTTCTGATGACCGCGCTGGTGGCCTCGCTGGGTTTCTTGCCGATGGCTCTCAATGTAGGTGCGGGTTCGGAAGTTCAGCGGCCGCTGGCCACCGTGGTGATCGGCGGCATTCTGTCCTCGACAGCCTTGACCCTGTTCGTATTGCCAGTGCTGTACCGGTGGCTGCACCGAGAACGCGATCGGCCCGTTGCCCCGGCTCCGGCAATGACATGAGGCAATACCGTGCCCAAGGCTGACCTAGAAATGTTGCGTGCCGCGATGTTTGCCGATCCAGGGGTGAAGGCGGTCGATGATCTGCGGTGGATGCCTGCCTCATCCGGGCTGAGCATTCAGGCCACGGTGACCGTGGCCTCATCGGCGGTGGACCTGGCCACAGTGCAAGCCGTCCTGAGCCAGATTCTCGCCACTCAGTTCGGCGTAACGGAACTACACCTGACATTCAATGATCCCGGGCCGGCACCGGCGCAACCGACCCGTGGGCCTATTGAGAAGAGGTAAAGCGGAGGGCGGCATTGCCGCCCTCCGCACCCTCAACCAATCCAGCCGAAGGCAAACACCGTTCCTAAGGTTGTGCTGAGCGCGGCTACACCCCACAACCCCACGCTGATCAGTCGCAATCGCGTGCAGGCGGCGGCCAGCCCGGGGTCGGCTGGGCACGGAAGCGTCCGGGCTCGCCATAGCAGTGCGCCAGAGAGCGCCAGCAGGCCAAAGGCCACGCCAAACACCAGCGCCTTGTGCTCGGACAACCACACCAGTTGAGGCACCGCGCTAACCAGGCCGGCCAAAGCTGCCCCAGCCCCCAGGGCCACCATCACTGCCGGCAGGACACAGCACACCAACGTGCCGCCACTGGCCAACAAGGTCAGGAACGCCACCCCTACGTTGCGGCGCAGGGGCAGCTGGGCGTCATGGTCTACGTTAGTCATCGCGCTTGGCTCGCTGGCGAAGCGCATCCAGGGAGTGCTCCGTGCGCCGAATGCCCACGACGGTGTAGCCCGCATCGGTGAGCGCCTTGCGCAGGGTGGCATCGTCAATGTCGTTGCCATCCTTGAGCTTCACCGCGACCAAGCGGTTTTCCAGGCTGACATATACCCCCTCGGTGGCGGGCAACGCCTTGAGCGTTTTCTCGATGCCTTGGGCGCAGAAGCCACAGACCAGGCCGTTGACATCCATTTCGATGGTTGTGGCCTGGGCCCAGGAAGACAGGGCAAGCATCATCGCGCCCAGCAGGATCTTGAACTTGTTCATAAGAAGGATCTCGTCAGAAGTTGAACATGGCCATGGCCTGGAGGTTGCCGTCGGTGGTTGCACCGACCTCCACCCAAGTGCCGCGTTTGAAGAATCGAATCAGCACGGCCGTTTCCGTTCCCTCCATGATCTGGCCGGTGTATCGACGCCCCTGGACGACAACCCATGTAGCGAGCGTGTCGTAGTCATGCTTGTACGGCGCCCAGCCCAGCTGGAGGGTGTCGATGCGATGAGAGAACTGATCGCTGTCCTGAAGGTCGGAGCGAAACGCGCTGTAGACGCGGCGGGTTTCGTAGTCGACCTGGAAGCCTGCATTGCGCACGAACGTATCGCCCTGAAAATCATTGCCTGTGCCGCGTCCCAGCCCTCCCCAAACGAAGACGTTGGCTTGGGCCTCGGGCATGTTCCAGCGTTTGGCCAGCAGGTTGCCGCGCAGGTAGGTAATGTGCCGTTGCTTCTGGCCATCCTCACTGGTCAGCTCCAACCAGCCAGCGCCGGCGGAGTACCAGTAGCGAGGCGCATAGAACACTTGCACCTCGTTCATGGTCTCAGCGCCGTACTCGACCATGACGGTCGTGCCCCTGGCGAAGGCAATGGGTTTGGCTAGCGCAAGCAGCGGTAGCAGGCTGAGTAGCGCGATCGCCACCCGACTCAAATGTAGGTACATGGTGATTCTCCGTAAGAGCCGCCCACGGCGGCATGCGGACGCTCACAGCGCCCTGATAGGTACGACGGAGTAATCAGATAATAGGCGGGCGGAACGGCGTATCGAACGGTGCGGCAGCCGGCGATGCGGCGTCGGGTGGCACCGCCACACGCTGGAGAGGAATGGCGCCTACCAGCCGCGGGAGCGCGGACAGGCATGCCGTTCCCAGGCAAGCCGAAAGGTCGCAGGAACTGGACGTAGCACAGCAATCGCATGACGATGAGTGCTCATCGTCGGTCATGTCCATGTCCTCGCAGGGCATGGCGTCGGGCTCTGCGGGCTGAGCGGTTTCCAGGGCCGCCAAGGCCTCGGCGATCGCTTGTGCCGGCGCAAGGCTGCTCGTTGTGAGGATTAGCATGATCACAAACCAATGAAGGGCAGTCTTGACCAAGCGCCGGCGCATGGCTCGATTCTACCGCTACTCGCATCTCACGCATCTATGCGACGCCATTGACTGACAAAATTATTTGATCGTGGGCGCGCAGCGAGGTGTAGCAGTGATGAGTACCTCCCCGACAAGGGTTTCAAGATGGGTGTCAATCTAGCTATGCGTGTCAGCGCATCTCAGTAGTGGTCCCACCGCTGTTGTGGCGCGGAAGTGCCAGCGAAATGACGGCTGCACTGCCAACCAGAAGCGCCGAGATTGCCAGACAGGCGCCAATGCCGGCGACCTGGAACACCCAGCCTGACAGGACCGTGCCGAGCAGTCGACCCAAGGCATTGGCCATGTAGTAAAACCCCACGTCCAACGAAACACCGTCGTCGGTTGCATAGCTGACTATCAGGTAGCTATGTAGTGAGGAGTTGATCGCAAACAGCACGCCGAACAGCAGCAGGCCAGCCACCAACACCGTCTGGGCATCTTGTCCTGCCGCTAAGGCGACGGCCATGGCCGCAGGCACGACGGTCAGCAGTACGGCCCAGACGAAGGCAGCGCGTCCATCCGGCGCCTTGCCACTGCGCCGTCCGGTGAAATACGGCGCCACCGATTGCACGATGCCATAGCCAATGATCCAGACGGCCAGAAAGCCCCCCACTTCCCAGAAGTCCCAGCCCAGCGTGGTGGCCAGGAATACCGGTAAGGCGACGACAAACCATACGTCGCGAGCTCCGAAGAGGAACAAGCGCGCGGCCGAGAGCAAATTGATCGCCCGACTTTTCGAGAAGATGTCCCGGAATTTCGGCTTGGCCTTGGCCTTGCCCAGGTCGCGCTTGAGCAGGGCTAGGCTCGACAGCCACACCACCACCAAAGCCCCGGCCATGATCGCCACCGCCGATGCAAAGCCCACGGCAGTCAGTAGTGCGCCACCGAGGAAGAAACCCAGACCCTTGAGCGCGTTCTTTGAGCCGGTAAGTGCCGCAACCCAACGAAACAGCGCACCTTGCTGATCACCGGGCACCAGCAACTTGATGCTGCTCTTGGCGCTCATCTTATTGAGATCCTTAGCGACCCCGGACATGGCCTGTGCCGCCATGACCCACGGCACCGTCAGCCATACCGCGGGAACAAGCAGCATAGACAGGGCAACAACCTGCATTGCCAAGCCGATGTTCATGGTGCGATTGAGGCCAATCCTGGCCCCTAGCCATCCGCCCACGAGATTGGTGATGACACCGAAGATCTCGTAGAAAAGAAACAGCATCGCGACTTGCAGTGGACTGTAGCCCAGCGCATGGAAATGCAGCACCACGAGCATGCGCAAGGCGCCGTCCGTTAGGGTGAATGCCCAGTAATTGCCGGTAATCAGCAGATACTGGCGAACATCAGGCGAAAGGCGCGATCGCATCGCTCAGCCCGCTCTGCCGACAAGCTGCACTAGCTCGGCCGTGCGATTCACATACCCCCACTCGTTGTCGTACCACGCATAGATCTTCACCTGCGTGCCGTTGATGACCATGGTGGATAACGCATCCACGATGCTTGAGCGCGGATCGGTCTGGTAGTCGATCGACACCAGCGGTCGGGCCTCGTAACCCAGGACTCCCTGAAGTTCACCCTCGGCCGCTGCCTGAAGCAAGTCATTGACCTCCTCGACCGAGGTCGGGCGCTCGACCTCAAACACGCAGTCGGTCAGTGAGGCATTTGTCAGCGGCACTCGCACGGCATGGCCGTTCAATCGCCCCTTGAGCTCGGGAAATATCTCTGCGATAGCCGTGGCCGAGCCGGTTGAGGTCGGAATCAGACTGCTCCCGCAGGATCGGGCGCGGCGCAGGTCTTTATGCGGAGCATCCACGATCACCTGCGTGTTGGTCAGGCTGTGGATGGTGGTCAGGCTACCGTGGCGGATGCCAATATTCTCGTGGATGACCTTCACTACCGGTGCGAAGCAGTTTGTCGTGCATGAGGCGGCCGAGACGATGCGATGCAAGGCCGGATTAAAGCGTTGGTGGTTGACGCCCATCACGATGTCCAAGGCGCCGGCAGACTTGACCGGTGCCGTGACCACCACGCGCTTTACACCTTGGTCCAGATACGGCTGCAGCACGTCGGGCTTGCGGAACTTGCCGGAAGATTCAATGACCACATCGCATCCAGACCAATCCGTAGCCGCGATCTCCTTGTTACGACTGACCGGAATGCGAATGCCATCGATGAGGATGGCATCGCCCTCGGGCGTGACGTCTCGGTCCCAGCGACCGTGCACAGAATCAAACATCAACAGGTGGGCCAGGGTAACCGGATCGCCTGCCGGATCGTTAACGTGCACAAAAGAGAGTTCGGGATTGCCCCAGGCGGCGCGAAGGGTCAGGCGTCCCATGCGGCCAAAGCCATTAATGCCAACACGAATGGTCATGGTGAGAATCTAGAAAGAGTGGACCGGCCAGCCTTTCGTAGACATCCGGTTGCCATAATTGATGGCAATGACCGAGGTGTTTATGGGCAACAGCAAGCAGTACACAGATGAGTTCCGGGCCGAAGCGGTGAAGCAGGTGATCGAGC
>NZ_PDWV01000068.1 GCF_010093385.1 Pseudoxanthomonas mexicana | reverse complement strand
GGCCCGCCCACGCAGGTATGGATCGATGTGGCCACCCACCACATGGCCGGCATGCCCGACCTCGGCCCGCTCGGCGGCATGGCCTCGCGCATGATGGGTGGCGGTGCGCAGCAGGCGCACTACGGGCAGACGCGGATGCCGATGATGACGGGGCAATACCTCGACATCGCGCTGTACAACCGCCCCAATCCCGGCAAGCAAGCCGAACAGCGCATTCCCGCCGGGTTGCGCCTGGGCGCATCGCTGCCGTTGGTGCCGCCGGTGCGCACGCCCGCACCGCCCGAGCGCCGCGGCGAGTACGCACCGCCCGAGGGCCAGGCCCGCCTGCTGGTCTACTGGGGGTGCGGCAGCACCGTGCGACCGGGCCAGCCGAAGATCATCAGCATCAGCGCCAGTGGCGGCAAGGTGGAAGTCAGCGGCTCGATGCAGGGCCGTTATGCGCCGGATCGCGACATCGAAGCCGACCCCGCCTACGCCCTGTGGCCGAATCCGAAGTCCGGCAAGCGCGTGCCCGATGGCGCATCGCTGCAGGGCGCGCACCGGATCACCGGGCCGGGCATCCCCGAATCGTTGGCGTTCGAGCTGAAGCAGGTCGCCGACTTCATGCCGAAGATCGACCTGCAGAGCACCGGCTCACTCGCCGACGGACAGACGTGGCGCTGGACGCCCGTCAATCGCGCACAGGCGTATTTCCTCCATGCGGTCGGCACCCAGGGCAAGGACGTGGTGCTGTGGAGCAGCGCGGACGTGCCCGATGCAGGACAGGGCATCTTCGACTACCTGACCGGCTCGCTGATCGAACGCTGGACGAAGGAAAAGGTACTGCTGCCCCGCACCGCCACCCAGTGCGCGATACCGAAGGGCATCTTCGCCGGTCCCGGCGAAGCGGGGCGCGAGGGCGGCGGCGGCCTGCTCAGCGTCATCGCCTACGGTCCCGAGAGCCACATCGCCTGGCCGCCCAGGCCGTCGGACCCCAAGCAACCGTGGAATCCCGAATGGAGCGTGCGCGTGCGCACCAAATCCACCGGCAGCGCGATGCTGGGCATGGACCTGTCGCGGATGCAGGAGATGGAAGACGACAGCGAAGCGCAGCCACAGGAACAGAAGAAGCCGTTGCGCAGCCTGCTGAAGGGTCTGATCGGCGGCTGACATCGCCCGATCCCGTCGAAAACGACAAGGGCCGGGAGTGCGTCTCCCGGCCCCTGCGCATGCCCACCCTGCGCGCCACGCGCGTCGCGCTACTGCGGCGCCTGCTGGGTGCCCGGCACCGGCTCCACGCCCAGCGGCGACGACGGATCGGTGATGCGCACCGTCTCGGCCGAGCCGTCGGGCCATACCACCCTGATGGTGCTGCCGGGCGAAAGCGTCGAGAACGGCGTGCCGCTGCGCGCGCGGTACAGCGCGGCGACCTGCGCGGCCCCCAGGCGGCGGGCGTCTTCCGGCGCGTGGATCGTCATGTGCCCGATCCGCGACAGATCGCGGTACTCGGGGTCACGCGTCTCGATGACGAGCGTGGCCGCCGCCGCCGCGTAGGCCACCGCCACCAGGCTCCAGACCAGCAGATTGCTCCCCGGTCGCGTGCGCTTGTATTTCATCCTTCGACTCCCGTGCGGGACAGCAAGGTCCCCACCATCTCTTCCACGTTGTCTTCGCCCTGGCGGGGGATGCCGGCGTCCCGCGCGAAGCTGCTGAAATCCTGCGTTTCATCCTGCGAACAGATGCCGCCATTGACGCAGTAGTTCGTCATCATCGATCCCCCCGAGCTGCAGTCCATGCCCAGCCTGCACGAGGCGATACGCCACGCGATCTCGCTCAGCTCGCTTCCGGAGACTTCACCGAGCGTGTCGCGATGCGCACCGCCCGCGCTGCCCATCGCGGGCGCGATGGCGACGAAGGCGAACGGATCGCCGGAATCGAGCACGCGCTGCACCAGGTCGCGGCGGTAGGCGTCGCCGTCTTCCAGCGGACGCTCCATCGCCAGCAGCGCGGCTTCGGCGGCCAGGCTGCCAGCGCGCGCCGCCTGCGTACGCTGGTTGACGATCATCGGTAACGAGAAACCGTCCTGCGGCACGAAACGCGCGCAGCGCTGCTGCACGCGCTGGCGCGCGGACAGCATGGCCGCACCGCCGGACAGTCCGAGACGCTCGATCACTCGGGTGTCCTGCGCGTAGCCGACCGGGTCTGCCGCATAGCCGGCACAGTAGTCGTGCACCAGGCTGAGCAGCCACATGGCATCGGCATCGCCGGCCGAGGCCAGCACCATCAGCTCGCGGGAGTAGGCGAACAGGTCGGCGCTTTCTTCGAACGCGCGCCTCAGCGGGGACAGCGCGGGCGTCGCGCGCAGGGCGACAGGGCGTAGCCTCGCTTCGGAAGTGGGCGGTGCATCGGCGGAAACTTCGCCGGCGGTTTGCGTGGCGGGAGCGGTGGAGAACGCCGACGGCAACAGGCCCGCCTGGCGCAGCGGAATCCACGCCAGCGCGCCCAGCAGGCCCACCAGCATCATCGGCATCAGCAGCTTCCGGGGCACGCGACCATTATCCGGGCAGCGTCCAGGCCTTTCAACGCGCCGCGCGCACGCCTGCGCGCCCCATCCCGCCTTTCATCGCCCCGGGTGCGGAAGGCGCATGAGACAATCGCCTCCTGTCCACGCCCTTCGTACCCCGCATGCCCTATCTGGAACTCGCCCTGCGCTGCACCGAAGTCGAGCAGCCGCGCTACGAGACCGCCCTGGAGGATGTCGGCGCGCTGTCGGTCACGCTGCTGGATGCCGATGCCGACACCGGTAACGAGCACGCCATCCTCGAGCCCGGCGTGGGCGAGACGCCGCTGTGGAAAGCGCTGGTACTGACCGCCCTGTTCGACGCCGACGCCGATGCCTTGACCCTGCTCGCCGCGCTGGAGGCCTTCGACCCGGGACTGGACTGGACGCAGGTCGGTTTCCGCAAGGTCGAGGACGAGGATTGGGAGCGCGCCTGGCTGGACCAGTTCCAGCCCATGCGCTTCGGTGCGCGTACCTTCATCGTGCCGTGGAATCACGACGTGCCGTCCGATGCCGGCGACGATGCGGCCATCGTGCGGCTCGACCCGGGACTGGCATTCGGTTCCGGCACCCATCCGACCACCGCGCTGTGCCTGCGCTGGCTGGACGCACTGGCCGCCGATGGCCTGCTGGAAGGCCGGCACGTGCTGGATTTCGGCTGCGGGTCCGGCATCCTGGCGTTGGCGGCACTCAAACTGGGCGCCGCGAAGGCGGTGGGCGTGGACAACGACCCGCAGGCCCTGCTGGCCAGCGCGGACAACGCGCAGCGCAACGCGGTGGACGCGGACTTCAGCGTGTATCTGCCCGACGACGAACCGGTGACGACCTATCCGGTGGTGGTGGCGAACATCCTGGCGTCGGCCCTCGATGCATTGGCGGAACGGCTTGCCGCACGCGTCGCGCCCGGCGGCCGCATCGCCCTGTCCGGCATCCTGAAGGGACAGGAAGACGAGCTGCTGGCGCGCTATGAGCCCTGGTTCGATGCCCTGTCCGCGACCCGCGACGGCGACTGGATGCGCATCGACGGCATTCGCCGCTGAGCTGCGGGCGCGCCACGCCCACGGTCACAACACGCCCCTGTGCGCGCGTGGTTGAATAAGCCCATGCCGATCTCCTGCCCGCAGTGCCAACGCCCTGTCGATCCGGAACCCCCGCACGATGCATCGCCCGCGCCGTGCCCGCACTGTGGCGCCACCCTGACCGCCGACGCCCCCGCGGGTGGCGGGTCGCCCAGTCTGGCGATCTTCCTCCACCCGGCGGCAACCTCCGCACAGACGCGACAGGATGACGCATCCGGCCCGGCGGACCTGCCGCCAGTGCATGCGGATGTCGCGCCACGGGATGTCCCGGAAGCCGCGCCGCAGGTCGACGACATCGCGTCAGGCGAGGACAGCGTGCATGCCGGTGCACGCCCGGCCGCGACGGCGGACATCACGCCTGAGCCGGCGCCCGGTCCTGCGCGCAGGACCACCGCCCCCCGCTTCCTGCACGCTGCGCGCACCACGTCGGTGCAGACGCGAAAGACCCGCCGGCAATGGGCGGCGGTCGTCGCGCTGACCCTGCTGCTGTGCGTGCAGATCGTGCTGGCCGATCGTGCACGACTGGCGACACAGGCGACCTGGCGTCCCCTGGTGATGGCGCTGTGCGGCGCGTTCCGCTGCGACGTACCCACCTGGCGCGAACCGACCGCCTTCACCATGCTCAGTCGCGACGTGCGTCCGATCCTGGGCCAGCCCGGCACGCTGCAGGCGCAGGCGACCTTCCGCAACGATGCGCGCTGGGCGCAGGCCTGGCCGGTGATCCTGCTGACGCTCAAGGATGCCGACGGCCGCACGCTGGGCGCGCGCGCGCTGCAACCGGACGACTATCTGCCGCAGGACGAGCGACCGGTCCCGATCGGCCCGGGGCAGAGCGCGCAGATGGCGGTGCGCATCCGCGAACCCAGCGCGAACGTCGTCGCGTTCTCCTTCGACTTCCGTTAACGCCCCCGGTTCATCAAAAAGCGGATGCGCGCACCGCGATCAGGCGCTAGACTCGTCCCCCCGCCGCATACCCACAAGCACATGGCGGACATCTGCTGCTGTTGCGCCAGGGGATCCGATTGAACGCTGCCTCCACCCGCCAGGACACGCCACGCGCCGCTGCGCGTCCACCGCTGCGCGAGCATGTCGCCCAGTCGGTGCGCCGCTACCTGCGCGATCTCGATGGCTGCGAAGCCGATGACGTCTACGAGATCGTGTTGCGCGAAATGGAAATCCCGCTGTTCGTGGAAGTGCTGAACCATTGCGACGGCAACCAGAGCCGCGCCGCGGCCATGCTGGGCATCCACCGCGCCACGCTGCGCAAGAAGCTCAAGGACTACGGGCTGGCCTGAGGCTCCCCGGGACCGGTTGCTGCGGCGCGTTATAATCCGCGCCCCGCTCCGCACCGCCCCGCCCATGACCCTCGATCTCCTGCCCGTGCGACGGGCGCTGCTGTCCGTTTCCGACAAGACCGGCCTGCTCGACCTGGCCCACGCGCTGGCGCGCCACGGCGCGGAACTGCTGTCCACGGGCGGTACCGCCAAGACATGGCGTGACGCCGGCCTGGCCGTGCGCGATGTCGCCGAGGTCACGGGATTCCCGGAAATGATGGACGGCCGCGCCAAGACGCTGCACCCGAAGGTGCATGGCGGCCTGCTGGGCCGCGCCGGCGTGGACGATGCGGTCATGGCCGAGCACGGCATCGGCGCGATCGACCTGCTGGTGCTGAACCTGTATCCGTTCGAAGCGGTCACCGCCAAGGCCGGCTGCACCCTGGCCGACGCGGTGGAGAACATCGACATCGGCGGACCGGCGATGCTGCGCTCGGCCGCGAAGAATTTCGCGCGCGTGGCGGTGGCCACCGATCCCTCGCAGTACGCGGACCTGGTGGCCCAGCTCGACGCGAACGGCGGCGCGCTGACGGCGGCCACGCGTTTCGCGCTGTCGGTGGCCGCGTTCAACCGCGTGGCCCAGTACGACGCGGCGATCAGCACCTATCTGTCCTCCGTCACCGAGCCCTCGGGCGACGTCCCCGCACGCGCCGCGTTCGCCGCGCAGGCCAACGGCAACTTCGTCAAGGTGATGGACCTGCGCTACGGCGAAAACCCGCATCAGCAGGCCGCGTTCTACCGCGACCTGTATCCCGCGCCCGGATCGCTGGCCACGTTCACCCAGCTGCAGGGCAAGGAGCTGAGCTACAACAACATCGCCGACAGCGATGCGGCCTGGGAATGCGTGCGCCAGTTCGATGCGCCGGCCTGCGTCATCGTCAAGCACGCCAATCCCTGCGGCGTGGCCGTCGGCGTGGCCTGCGGCGACGCCTACGAACTGGCCTACGCCACCGACCCGACCAGCGCCTTCGGCGGCATCATCGCCTTCAACCGCACGCTGGACGCGGCCACGGCCAAGGTCATCCTGGACCGCCAGTTCGTCGAGGTGCTGATCGCGCCGGACTACGAACCGGGCGCGCTCGATTACGCGGCCAAGAAGGCCAACGTGCGCGTGCTGCGCATTCCGCTTGACCCGGCCTCGCGCGGCTTCATCGACACCAAGCGCGTGGGCTCGGGCATGCTGATGCAGACCGCCGACGACCGCGTGGTGACACGCGACGAGCTGAAGGTGGTGACCAAGCTCGCGCCGACGCAGGCGCAGTTCGACGACCTGCTGTTCGCATGGAAGGTGGCCAAGTTCGTGAAGTCCAACGCCATCGTCTACGCGAAGGACCACCGCACCATCGGCGTCGGCGCAGGCCAGATGAGTCGCGTGTACTCGGCACGCATCGCCGGCATCAAGGCCGCCGACGCGAACCTGGTGGTGGAGGGTTCGGTGATGGCCAGCGACGCGTTCTTCCCGTTCCGCGACGGCATCGATGCCGCCGCCGCGGCAGGCATCAAGGCGGTCATCCAGCCAGGCGGTTCCATGCGCGACGGCGAAGTGATCGCCGCGGCCGACGAACACGGCATCGCCATGGTGTTCACCGGCGTGCGCCACTTCCGCCACTGACCGACCGCCATGTGGATCCGCGCCGGCACCCGCGACGACCATGATGCGATCCGTCGCGTCACCGACGCGGCGGTCGCCCGCCACGACGTATTCACTCTCGCCCGATCCTTGCCGGAGCACGCATGCCCATGACGAAGCGACGGTATCCCGCCCTGCTGGTGCTGCTGGCCAGCCTGTTCGCAATGACCGGCTGCCAGGACACGCGGCGCGCCCTGCAGCAGGCACGCGACACCCTTGCACGCACCCTGCCCGCGCCCTACTTCGAGGATCTGGTGACCGAATCGGTGTCGGTCGAAGGCAACCGCCTGGTGCTGCTGGTACGCAGCCCGACGGGCGATGCGGACAAGACCCGGCAGGTGCCCGGGTTCGACGCCCTGCGCCAGAGCGAGCAGCAGCAGATGGCATCGCTGTGCGAACTGCCGGCCATCGAGCCGCTGCGGGGCACCGACGCGGTGCTGGTGCGACGCTTCGTCGACCGCCACGACACGCTGTTCTTCGAAACCGAACTTCCCGTAAGCGAGTGCCCGGCGCCGCCGGCGTGATCGCGCCATCCCTGCATGAGGAATGCCCCTTGAAAGTCCTGGTCATCGGTTCCGGCGGTCGCGAACACGCCCTGGCATGGAAACTGGCGCAGTCGCGGCGCGTGGACGAGGTGATCGTCGCGCCCGGCAATGCGGGCACGGCGACGGAGACGAAATGCCGCAACGTCGCGATCAAGGTCACCGATATCGAGGGCCTGCTGACGCTGGCGCAGGATGAAGGCGTGGGCCTGACCGTGGTCGGCCCGGAAGTGCCGCTGGTAGCGGGCGTGGTGGACCGTTTCCGCCTGGCGGGCCAGCGCATCTTCGGCCCCACGGCGGCCGCCGCGCAGCTGGAGGGCAGCAAGGCGTTCGCCAAGGACTTCCTGGCACGCCACGGCATTCCCACCGCGTTCTATGCCGTGCATACCGATGTCGAGGCGGCGCTGGCCTACATCCGCGAGAAAGGCGCGCCGATCGTCGTGAAGGCCGATGGCCTGGCGGCGGGCAAGGGCGTGATCGTGGCGATGACGCTGGACGAAGCCGAGGCCGCGGTGCGCGACATGCTGTCGGGCAACGCCTTTGGCGATGCCGGCGCGCGCGTGGTGATCGAGGAATTCCTGGAGGGCGAGGAAGCCAGCTTCATCTCGATGGTCGATGGCGCCACCGCGCTGCCGATGGCCACCAGCCAGGACCACAAGCGCGTCGGCGACGGCGACACCGGGCCCAACACCGGCGGCATGGGCGCCTATTCGCCCGCGCCCGTGGTGACCCCCGAGGTGCATGCGCGGGTCATGCGCGAGGTGGTGAACCCCACCGTGCAGGGCATGATCGCCGATGGCGTGCCGTTCACCGGCTTCCTGTATGCCGGCCTGATGATCGATGCCAGCGGTGCGCCCAAGGTGATTGAATTCAACGTGCGCTTCGGCGATCCGGAAACGCAGCCGGTGATGCTGCGCCTGCAGTCGGACCTGGTGGACCTGGTGGAAGCGGCGATCGACGGCAAGCTCGACGCGACCGGGGCGCAGTGGGACCCGCGCCCGTCGCTGGGCGTGGTGATGGCCGCCGCGCCGTACCCGGACACGCCGCGGACCGGCGACGTGATCGCCGGACTGGACGACGTGCCCGCGACGGCCAAGGTCTTCCATGCCGGCACGGCACTGGATGCGGAAGGCCGCGTCGTCAGCGCCGGCGGGCGCGTGCTGTGCGTGGCCGCACTGGGCGAGTCGGTCTCCGATGCGCAGCGCAACGCGTACGCGGGCGTCGCGAAGGTGCGATGGACGAACGAGTTCCATCGCACCGACATCGGCTGGCGCGCGATCGCGCGCGAACGCGCGGACGCCTGAACCTTACTGGGCCTGCACGAAGCTCGCCGCGTACTCGCGCGGCGCGCTGCGCAGGTACTGCGGCGCGATGGCGATCCGCTCGCCCAGCGCCACGGCTGCATGCCATGGCCAGCGCGGGTCGTAGAGGATGCCGCGGGCGATGCCGATCGCATCGGCCTGCGCCTGCTGCAGGATGCCTTCGGCCTGCTGCGGCGTGGTGATCAGGCCGACGGCGATCACCGGCATGCCCACCTCGCGCTTGATCGCCTCGGCGAACGGCACCTGGTAGCCGGGCGCCAGCTCGATCTTCTGCGCCGGATGCAGGCCGCCGCTGGACACATGGATGAAGTGGCTGCCGCGCGCCTCCAGCGCCTTCGCCAGCACAAGGCTCTGCGCCAGGTCCCAGCCGTCATCGACCCAGTCAGTGGCGGAGATGCGCACGCCGACCGCCATCGAGGCCGGCACCGCGGCCTTCACCGCATCGAACACCTGCAGCAGCAGGCGCATGCGGTTCTCCAGCGAACCGCCGTAGGCGTCGTCGCGCTGGTTGCTCAACGGCGACAGGAACTGGGGCAGGAGGTAGCCGGGCGCGGCGTGGATCCCGATCAGGTCCAGGCCCAGGCGGGCCGCCCGGCGCGCGCTTGCGGCGAAGGCGGCGATGACGGCGTCGATGCCCGCCTGGTCCAACGCGTGCGGCGGATGCTGGCCTGCGCTGTAGGGAACCGGCGATGCCGACACCGTCTGCCAGCCGTGCGGCGCTTCCGGCGGGATCTGCGCGCCGCCGTGTTCCCAGGGGCGATGCGTGGATGCCTTGCGCCCCGCGTGCGCCAGCTGCACGCCCAGCGGCATCTTCGAATAGCGGCGCGTCGCCGCCAGCGCCCGGGCGAACGCGGCCTCGGTGGTGTCGTCCCACAGGCCCAGGTCCGCCCAGCTGATGCGGCCCTCCGGCAACACCGCGGTGGCCTCGACGATCGCCAGGCCGGCACCGGACTGGGCGAGGTTGGGCCAATGGAAGGCATGCCAGTCGGTGGCCCGCCCCTCCTCCGCGGAGTACTGGCACATCGGCGCGATGACGATACGGTTGGACAGGCGCAGCGGCCCGAAATCGAGCGGCGAGAACAGCGGGCTCATGGCAGGGACATCAAGACGTGGGGGGCGCCACTATCCGCCCGCCACCGGGCGGCATCAACGCCGCAAACGGAACACTGTCGGGCGCGCCGGCTGGCAGCGTCACCGCGATTTGCTAGGCTGCGCGCAACCCACGGAGGGCGCATGTCCGGCTACAGCCAGTTCTCGCTGCTGACACAACGGCGGTTCCTGCCTTACTTCACCGTCCAGGCCCTGGGCGCCTTCAACGACAACGTGTACCGGCAGGCCATCATCGGCCTGCTGATCTTCCTGGGCGCGAGCACCGAGGACCGCGCGCTTTACGCCATCGTGGCGCCCGCCATCTTCATCCTGCCGTACTTCCTGTTCTCCGCCATCGCCGGCCAGATCGCCGAGAAGCTGGAGAAGCAGCGGCTGATCGTGATCACCACCACCATGGAGATCGTGATCATGTCGCTGGCGGCCGTGGGCTTCCTGCTGCAGAACCTGCCGCTGCTGCTGGTGGCGCTGTTCTGCACCGGCGTGCAGTCCACGCTGTTCGGACCCGTGAAGTATTCCGTGCTGCCGGCGATCCTCAAGCCGGAGGAACTGACCGGCGGCAACGGCCTGGTCGAGATGGGTACGTCCATTTCGATCCTGTGCGGCATGATCGCCGGCGGCATGATCTTCCAGGTGGCCGGCGCGCATGGCCCGCAGGCCGCCGCCATCGCCATCGTGCTGCTCGCCGTGCTCGGCAACGTGCTGTCGCGGATGATCCCGCGCATGGACGCGGGCGCGCCCGACCTGAAGGTGCACTGGAATCCGATTCCCGAGTCGCTGGCCGTGCTGCGCATGGCCAAGCAGCAGCTGGCCGTGCGCAACGCGATCCTGGGCGTGTCGTGGTTCTGGTTCTTCGGCACCCTGCTGACCTCGCAGCTGCCGACCTACGCGCAGCTCCACCTGGGCGGGCCGGCCGATTCGGCCACGCTGTACGTGTTCGCGCTGGCGCTGTTCTCCATCGGCACCGGCGTGGGTTCGCTGCTGTGCGAAAAGCTGTCCGGCCGCACGGTCGAGATCGGCCTGGTGCCGGTGGGCGCGTTCGGCATGAGCGCGTTCCTGCTGGACCTGTATTTCGCGCGGCCCGGCCTGGCGCCCGCCGGCGGGTTGGACCTGGCGCAGTTCCTGCACCAGCCCGGCAGCGCGCGCCTCATCGTGGACCTGCTGGGGATCGGCCTGTTCACCGGCATCTTCGTGGTGCCGCTGTTCGCGTTGATCCAGAGCCGCACGCACGCCTCGCAGATGGCGCGCGTGTTCGCCGCACTGAACATCCAGAACTCGGGCTTCATCGTGCTGGCCGCGCTGGCCGGCCTGGCCCTGCAGCGCGGGCTGGGCTGGAGCAGTCCGCAGATGTTCCTGGCGCTGGCGATCGCCAACGCCGTGGTGGCGATCTGGATCTTCACGATCGTGCCCGAGTTCCTGATGCGCTTCCTCAGCTGGCTGCTGGTGCGCACGCTGTACCGGCTGCGCCTGCACGGCATCGAGAAGAACGTGCCGGACGAAGGCCCGGCGCTGATCGTGTGCAACCACGTCAGCTACATGGATGCGCTGATCCTGGCCGCCACCATTCCGCGTCCGGTGCGGTTCGTCATGTACTACAGGATCTTCAACATCCCGGTGATGAGCTGGATCTTCCGCACCGCCAAGGCGATTCCCATCGCCGGCGCGAAGGAGGATCCGGAGTTGATGCGCCACGCGTTCGAGGAGATCGACGCGGCGCTGGCGGCGGGCGAGATCGTGGGCATTTTCCCCGAAGGCGCGCTGACGAAGGACGGCGAGATCGCCGCGTTCAAGTCCGGCGTGGAGAAGATCCTGGAACGCCGCCCGGTGCCGGTGGTGCCGATGGCCCTGAAGGGGATGTGGACCAGCATGTGGAGCCGGCGCGATACACGCCTGGGCCGCATGCGCGTGCCGCGCCGCTTCCGCGCGCACGTCGAGGTGATGGCGGGCGAACCGATGGACGGCGCGACGGCCACCGCCGATGTACTGGAGGCCCGCGTGCGGGCGCTGCGCGGCGACGCGGCGTGATGCTTCCACCCGGCCGCCATCCCGGCTAGGCTGTCCGCGGGGATCCTCGTTCGCTACACGTGCCTGCCGCCTGCGGTGGACGTTCCCGTCCGTCTTCCTGCCGCAAGAGAACCGTCATGAGCGCAGTCCCGCCCGCCACGCCAGGCCCCTACGTTCCCAACCATCTGGTGTGGGCCATCCTCAGCACGCTGTTCTGCTGCCTGCCGCTGGGTATCGTGTCCATCGTGTTCGCCGCGCAGGTGGACGGCAAGCGCGCCGCAGGCGATCTGGTCGGCGCACAGGAGGCCTCGCGCAAGGCGTTGAACTGGGCCATCGCCTCGGCGCTGATCGCCCCCATCCTGATCGTGCTGTGGTTCTTTTTGTTCGGCGGTCTGGCACTATTGGGCGGCCTGAGCGGCGTGTAAGCCGGCTCGCACGATCTCTCCACTCCTTACAAGGAACGCCTGCATGAGCGCCGTACCTCCCATGCCTCCGACCACCGCACCGGGCAACGTGCCCAATCACCTGGCGTGGGCCATCGTGTCCACGGTGCTGGCCACCTGCCTGTGCTGCCCGCTCGGCCTGATCGGCATCGTCGCCATCGTGTTCTCGTCGCAGGTGAACGGCAAGCTCAACCAGGGCGACCTGGAAGGCGCGCAGCGCGCGTCGGCCAATGCCAAGACCTGGTGCTGGGTCGCCACGGCGTTCGCCATCATCGGCCTGCTGATCAACATCGCCATGTTCGCCACCGGCGGCATGGAGCAGTACATGATGATGATGGAACAGATCCAGCAGTCGCAGTGATCGCACTGCGTGCCCCGCACTATCTGGCACTGACGGCGGCGGCCCTTGCGGCCGCCGTCGGCGTCTGGCTGTTGCGGGAATTCGATCCGAACGCGGCGCACAGCCCGTTCCCCGGCTGCATGTTCCGTGCGTTGACCGGCTATTTCTGCGTCGGCTGCGGGCTGACCCGCGCGCTGCATGCACTGGTCCACGGCGATCTGGCGCGCGCGTTCGCGATGAACCCGCTCGCCATGCTGCTGCTGCCGACCATCCCGATGATGATCGCGCACGGACAGGGCTGGCGCCCGCGCACGCTGGAGCCCGTCATGCGCGTCCTGCTGGCGCCGCGGTTCTGGCTGATCCTGCTGCCGGCCTACTGGATCGCGCGCAACCTGCCCTGGTTCCCCTTCTCGATGCTGGCCCCGGGCTGAGCAGCGCACGCGGCTACCCTTTTCCCTCCACTCCATCCACCCGGAGAACCTTCGCTTGAACACCACCTCGTCCTACGTGCCCAACAATCTTGTGTGGGCGATCCTGTCCACGCTGTTCTGCTGCCTGCCGCTGGGCATCGTCTCGATCGTGTTCGCCGCGCAGGTCAACGGCAAGCTGGCCGCCGGCGACGTCGCGGGCGCACAGGAAGCCTCGGACAAGGCGAAGAAGTGGGCCATGTGGTCGGCGATCGCCGGCGTGTCCCTGGTCGTGCTCTACATCATCTTCATCTTCGCGATGGGCGGCATGGCGGCGCTCTCGCAGTAACCGGGCAGCAAAGCCTGCGATGGAAAGGCCCGCTTCGGCGGGCTTTTTCATGTCCCGGGTCAGCCCACCCAGCCGCCGATCACGAACACCGCCAGCACTGCCAGCCACAGCAGCAGGATGCGCCACACCAGGCTCATCGCGTCGCGCAGTTCGGGCAGCTCACGCATGGCCTGCACCATGCCTTCCTCGGCGTACTCTTCGGCCTCTTCCGCCAGTTCGCCGCGTACGCTGGCGCGCGCGGCGCTGCCCAGGAAGCCGGTGTGCAGACGGAACTGCGTGCCGCCCGCTTCGCGCCAGGCCGAGAACACGGTGTCGAAGTTGCCCCCCAGCGCCATCGCCAGCGTCATCAGCTGGGCCACCGGCCAGTCCAGGGCGGTGACGAGTGCGCGCGCGCCCGCGCGGGTCTGTTCCGGCAGTTCGGTCGCCGACTCGCCGTCGACGGCCAGCGAGGACAGGCGATAGAGCAGCGCCCCCACCGGCCCCAGCAACAGGAACCAGAACAGCACGCCGAACCAGCGGCGCAGGGCATTGGCGAACACCGCTTCGACCAGCGCGGGACCGTCCAGCGCCGCCGCTTCTCCGGTCAGGCCCAGGCGCGCGATGGCGGCGCGGCGCGTGGGCGCATCGTGCGCGTCGATGATCGCTTCCACATCCACGTCGAGATCGCGCGGACCCCAGGCATACACCAGCACCGCGATGTCGAACAGCAGGCCCGGCAGACCGTACAGCGGCCCGTCCAGCAGCCACTGCAGCAGCGCGACCACCAGCAACACCGGCGCCAGCGCCAGCGCGATGCCGTAACGGCCGCCCCAGAATCCGGCACTGCCGCGACCGCCCTCGCCCAACCAGCGCAGCCATGCGTCGTACCAGGCGTGCCGGCGGAACGCCGCGACCAGCGAAGGGGCCACGTGGCCCAGCACCAGCGCCAGCACGACAGCGACAAGCGTGATCGACATGCGGTTCCTCCAGCAGGGGGATTCTAGTCCCGCCGCCCGTTAATGCCCGGTCTCGGCGTGCATCGGCGCATCCACGCGGCGCGTCCGCATGCCGGCATGCCAATGTTCGATCAGGGCGCGCGCGATGGAGATGGAAGGCGACAGCAGCAGGCCGGCCCCGTCGTCATTGCCGTCCCGGACCAGCGCCGCGTCGATCTCCTCGAACGTGAACCAGCGCGCGTCCTCCAGCTCGCCATCGCCCTGCGGCGGGCCGGGCTCGGCGCCCGCGCTGAAGCCGAGCATCAGCGCGCCGGGGAACGGCCAGGGGTGCGAACCGGGATAGCGGCAATGCCGCACGCGCACCTGCGTCTCTTCCAGCACCTCGCGCGCCACGGTCTGCTCCAGCGTCTCGCCGGGCTCGACGAAACCGGCGACCACCGAGTAGCGCCTGGGCGGCCAGGCCGCCTGCCGCCCCAGCAGCAGGCGCTCGCCATCGCTGACGGCGACGATGACGGCCGGGTCGACGCGGGGATAGTGGTCCTTGCCGCAGTGGGTGCAATGGGCGATGTAGCCCGCGCGCCGGAACGTGATGGCGCCGCCGCAGGCGCTGCAGAAGCGCGTGGCGGACTGCCAGTGCAGCAGTGCGCGCGCCATGGCGAACACGCCGGCTTCGAAGGCGGGCCATGCCGCCGCCGCGCGGCGCAGGTCGATCCGGGAAGGCGCATCCACCGGATGGTGCCGCGCATCGGCGGCGAACCAGGCCTCCCCGTCCTTCAGGCCGAGGAACAGGCTGGCGCCCGGACCGCCGCCCAGCGTCGCGCCCGACATCGCGGACAACATGCCCGCCTCGTCCGCCAACGCACGCCCGTCCTCGTCGAGCAGCAGCACGCGCGCGGACGGCCACAGGCGCGCCAACGCCTCGGCATCGTCACGCAGCGCATCGGCGCGGTCCAGCGTATCGCCTGCGAAGGCGAAGCCGGCCAGCGGAACGGGAAGAGCGATCGGACCTGTCACGGAACGCGGCAGGCCGGGGTTCACATGCTGAAACTGCTGCCGCAGCCGCAGGTGGTCTTGGCATTGGGGTTGCGGATCACGAACTGCGCCCCCTGCAGGCTTTCGCTGTAGTCCACTTCCGCGCCCATCAGGTACTGCAGGCTCAGCGGGTCCACCAGCAGCGAGACGCCATCGGTATCGACGGCCACATCGTCCTCGGCGCGGTTCTCGTCGAACTCGAACCCGTACTGGAAGCCCGAACAGCCGCCGCCCTGGATGTAGACGCGCAGCGCCAGGCTGTCGCTGCCCTCTTCGTGGATCAGTTCGCGCACCTTCGCTGCCGCGGCGGGCGTGAAGTTCAGCGGCCGGTCGATCGACTGGTAGCCGGGCGCGACAGGTGCGGTGGGCAGTGAGACGACGGTGGTCATGGCGGAAGGATGGGGGCTGGCGGAAGTCAGTTCAAGCTCAGTGCGTGTCGGCGCCCTCGCCCGCGCCTTCCTTCGCCGCGGCCTGCGCCCACGGGAACGACTGTTCCACCGCGGCACCGCCCTGTGGCACCACCCGCGCGATGACCCGGACGGGCTTGAAGCCAGGCGGCAGCAGCAGGTCGCCTTCGACCTGCTGGAAATACTTGAACGAGTAAGGCACGCCCGGTGCGTTCGGCTGCTGGCGCAGGTCGGACCAGGCCAGGCGGCGCAGCTTGCCGGCCTCGGTACCTTCCACCGATACCAGCAGGCGGCCGGCGTTCACGGCGCCGCGATTGAGGTTCTGGGTGAGCGTGGCGGTGAAGTGCCAGGCCTGCTCGTCCTGGGGCTGCAGGGTCAGTTCATGCACGGACAGACCGCGGCGCTGGGCGGTGGCACCGACGAAGCGTTCGTAGAACGCCACATCGGCGCGCAGGCCGGCGATTTCCTCGTCGCGTTCGGACAGCGTGGCCTGCAGGTCGCGGTTGGCATCGCGGCTGATCTGGTCCGAGCGCGACAGCGTAGCCACCTGCTGTTCCAGCGATTCGATCCGGCGCTGCTGCGCGCGCAGCTGCGCAGGCGTGGCCTCATCGCCAGCGCCGCCTGCCAGCCCGCGCCACAGGCCCCAGCCACCCAGCACCAGGGCGATGGCCACGGCGATGCCGGCGATCACCGGCCCCTTGCGGAAACGGGGCGGTGGCACGGTCGGCGGAGCGGGCCTGGCGTTCATGGCCGCAGGATAGCGCGGCCGGTCCCAGCGGGCTCTGAATGCCCGGTCAGGCGTCGGCGGCCGCCCAGGCTTCCGGCTGGACCGCGCCCTCGTGCCCCGCGGCGGGCACGGCATCGGCATGCACCAGGCGCCCGGTCAGCTGCGCACCCGCGCTCATCTCCACCACCTTGTAGTGCAGGTTGCCCTGCACGCGGGCCTTGCCCGCCAGTTCGATGCGCTCGTGCGCGTGCACGTCGCCGGTCAGGCGACCGTTGATCACCACCACCGGTGCCTGCACCTCGCCCTCGATGCTGCCCTGCTCGGCCAGGGTCAGCACGGCGCGTTCCCCGGCTTCGGCGATCACCTTGCCCTGGATGTGCCCTTCCACGTACAGGCCACCACTGAACATCACGTCGCCGCGGATGGTGACCTGGGGACCGATCAGGGTGTCGATGGCGCCCACGTCGGGACGGATGGGCTTGGGCTTGAACATCTCACTTGCCTCCTGCGGCTGTGGCGGTTTTCCAGTCGAAGGCCTGCTCCACCGCCGCGTCCTCGCCGTTCAGCGTCACCTTGACGCGTTGCGGCGTGAACCCGTGCGGCAGCATCACGTTGCCGTCCAACTGCTGGAAATAACGGAAGGAATAGGTCTGTCCGGGCGCGCCGCGCTGCTGGTGCAGTTCGTCCCACTGCACGGCGGTGAGCTTGCCGTCGCGCACGCCCTCGACGCTGAAACGCATCTGCCCCTGGCTGATCGCGCCGCGGTTGAGCGTCTGCGTCAGCATGATCTGGTAACGCCAGGTGCCGCCGGCTTCCGGGGCGAACTCGGCCACGTGCACGCTGAGCCCCTTGCGCTGGCTGGTCGATCCCACCAGGCGCTCGTAGAAGGCCACGTCGGCGCGCAGTGCGGCGATTTCCTCGTCGCGCTCGGCCAGCGCATCCTGGACCTCGGCGTTGGCTGCGCGGCTGATCTGGTCGGAACGGGCCAGGGTGAATTCGCGCTGGCGCAGCGTGCGCGCCTCGGCCTGCGCCGCCTGCAACGCCTGCTCCGCGCGCATCCGCGCCGCATCGGCCTGCGCCAGGCGCGGGGCCGCGGTATGGCTGGCGACGAACCAGACCGCGCCCAGGCTGGCGAGCCAGGCCAGACCCAGCAACAGCGACGTGCCGCGGCGGCGTACGGCCGCGTCGCGAGGCACGATCCGGAAGCGGGAAGGAACAGGTGCGGACATGACAGACGGGCGGCGGGCGATGCTCAGCCGGCAGCCAGACGGGACCCCTATACTCGCCGCAGTGGCGCGAGCCCACGAGTCTAACGGGAGTGGCCTGGATGTCCGAAGCGCATCTTTTCGTAATTGGGATCCTGTTGGCATGGATGGCCGGGATCCGCGTCTACCTCACCGTGTTCGGCGTGGGCCTGGCCGGCGCCCTCGGCTGGCTGGACCTGCCGCCCGCGCTGCAGGCCACCCAGTCCTGGTGGGTGCTGGGCACCTCCGGTGCGCTGGCCCTGGCCGAGTTCTTCGCCGACAAGATCCCGGGCGTGGATTCGGGCTGGGACCTGCTGCAGACCCTGGCCCGCGTGCCGGCGGGTGCCTTCCTCGCCGCGGCCACGCTGTCGCCTGACGGACAGCTGAGCGGCGGCGCGCTGGCCGCGGGGGCCGGCATCGCCCTGACCAGCCATGTACTGAAAAGCGGATCGCGTGCGCTGATGAACACCTCGCCCGAGCCGGTCAGCAACTGGGCCGCCTCGGTGACCGAGGATGCCGTGGTGGTCGGCGGGCTGGCGTTGGCCTTTGCGCACCCCTGGATTGCGTTATGTCTGGTGATCGGGGTGTCGCTGCTGATCGCCGTGGCGGTGTGGTGGGTCTGGCGCAAGGTCTCGCGCGGACTGAAGCGCCTGCTGCAGACGGCGCCCTCGGCGCAGGCGACACCCCCGACCTCCGGCCCGTGACAGGGGCCGGCGCTTCGGGGATCATGGCCCTCCTGCCTCGGCCGTGAACTTGATCGCATAATGGGGCTCAGCTTGGGGAAGCCTGATGTCCGTCCTCGATTCCACGTCCCGCCCGCAGGATGAGCCCTCGCGCTCGCGCCTGCGCGCGGAAACCCCGCCGGCGCATCATTGGCGCCGCTGGGTGGGTGATGCCACGCCCGAAGACATGGAAGAGGCCCCCGATGCCGGAGAGTCCCCC
>NZ_PDWV01000067.1 GCF_010093385.1 Pseudoxanthomonas mexicana | reverse complement strand
TCGGCAGCGTCAGATGTGTAGAAGAGCCAGGTGGGGCAGGGGACGCATCGTGCGTTCTCGTCGGGGGTCCGCTTCCTCCAACGCCGGAGCGGTGCCCCGCCGGACACGCGCCCCGCCCAGCTTTCGACACAGGCGGCCCCGCGGTGGACGCGGGGCCGTGGCGAATCAGACCAGCGAGATCGCCTTGTTCTTGCGTTCGGCCAGGCGCTTTTCCAGGTAGTGGATGTTCTGGCCGCCGGCCTGGAAGCCCTGGTCGCGCATGATGCGCTGCTGCAGCGGGATGTTGGTCTTGATGCCGTCGATGACCATTTCGCTGAGCGCCACGCGCATGCGCGCGATCGCCGTTTCGCGGTCGGGTCCGTGCACGATCAGCTTGGCGATCATCGAATCGTAGTTCGGCGGGACGCGGTAGCCTTCGTAGATGTGCGTGTCCACGCGCACGCCCGGACCGCCCGGCGGATGGAAATGCTGGATCAGGCCCGGGTGCGGCATGAAGGTATCCGGGTCTTCGGCGTTGATGCGGCACTCGATCGCGTGGCCGCGCAGCACGATGTCGGACTGTTTGATGCTCAGTTTGTGACCGGCCGCGATGCGCAGCTGTTCGCAGACCAGATCGATGCCGGTGATGCGTTCGGTGACCGGATGCTCCACCTGGATGCGGGTGTTCATCTCGATGAAGTAGAAGCGTCCGTCCTCGAACAGGAACTCGAACGTGCCCGCGCCGCGGTAGCCGATGCGCAGGCAGGCCTCCACGCAGACCTTGCCGATCTCGTTGCGCAGCTCCTCGGTGATGCCGGGCGCCGGCGCTTCCTCCACCACCTTCTGGTGGCGGCGCTGCATCGAGCAGTCGCGTTCGCCCAGGTGGATGGCGTTGCCCTGGCCGTCGGCCAGCACCTGGATCTCCACGTGACGCGGATTCTCCAGGAACTTCTCCATGTAGACCTCGCCGTTGCCGAAGGCCGCCTTGGCCTCGGACTTGGTGGTCTCGATGGCCGCCTTCAGCGCGCCTTCGACATGCACCACGCGCATGCCGCGGCCGCCGCCGCCGCCCGCCGCCTTGATGATCACCGGGTAGCCGATCTCGCGCGCGATCTTGGTATTGGCGACGATGTCGTCGCCCAGCGGACCGCCGCTGCCGGGCACGCACGGCACACCGGCGGCCTGCATGGCGCGGATCGCCTCCACCTTGTCGCCCATCATGCGGATGGTGTCGGCCTTGGGGCCGATGAAGATGAAGCCGGACTGCTCCACGCGCTCGGCGAAGTCGGCGTTCTCCGACAGGAAGCCGTAGCCGGGATGGATGGCCTGGGCATCGGTGACCTCGGCCGCGGCGATGATCGCCGGGATGTTGAGGTAGCTGTCTTCGAGGCGGCAGGGCCGATGCAGACCGACTCGTCGGCCATGGCCACGTGCTTGAGATTGCGGTCGACGGTGGAGTGCACCGCGACCGTGCGGATGCCGAGGGTGTGGCAGGCGCGCAGGATGCGCAGCGCGATCTCACCCCGGTTGGCGATAACGACCTTGTCCAGCATGGTGCGGACCTCAGCCGATCACGAACAGCGGCTGATCGAATTCGATCGGCTGGCCGCTTTCAGCCAGGACCGACAGCACCGTGCCCGATACGTCGGCCTCGATGGGGTTGAACATCTTCATGGCTTCGATGATGGCCAGCGTCTCGCCGGCCTTCACCGCCTGGCCCACGCTGACGAACGCCGGCTTGTCCGGCGCCGGCGAGGCGTAGAACGTGCCGACCATCGGCGCGCGCACCACGTGGCCGTCGGGAAGGGCGTTGCCGGGCTTGGCGGTGCCGCCGGTAGAGGCTTCGGTGGGCGAGCTCATCGGCATCGGCGCGGCCGGGCGCGGCTCGGCGTAGGCGACCGGTGCCGCGGGCGCCGCATAGCCGCCCTTCGGCGTGCGCGCCAGGCGCACGGACTCTTCGCCTTCCTTGATCTCGATTTCGGCCCGGTTCGACTCTTCCAGCAGGTCGATCAGTTTCTTGATTTTGCGGAGATCCATGGGAGCCTCGTGGTTGAACGATGTTCCGCGCGCGGAACAAGATAAAAGGGGTCAGGCGGGCAGCCGTTGCAGGGCGGCGTCCAGAGCGTAGCGGTAGCTGTCGGCGCCGAAGCCGCAGACCACGCCGACCGCCTTGTCGCTGAGATAGCTGGTGTGGCGGAACGGCTCGCGGCTGTGCGGGTTGGACAGGTGTATTTCGATGAAGGGCAGCGCCACGCCGGCCAGTGCGTCGCGGATGGCGACCGAGGTGTGGGTGAAGGCGGCCGGGTTGATCAGGATGAAGGCCGTGCCGTCGGTGCGCGCGGCCTGGATGCGGTCGACCAGGGCATGCTCGGCATTGGACTGGAAGCTGTCCAACTGGTGGCCGGCGGCCTGGGCCTGTGCCGCCAGGGACCGGTCGATGTCCGCCAGCGTCGCATGGCCATAGACCTCCGGCTCGCGGGTGCCGAGCAGATTGAGGTTGGGGCCATGCAGGACCAGCAGCTTCGCCATTCGCGTCTCCAGCGGAAGGGCGGCAGTCTGCTTGAACCCGGTGATGCTGTCCAGTTCGCCGAAGTTTGCTTCGTTTTAAGCGGATGTTTGATTTTGTGGCCTGTCACGGCCCATCAGGGATGTGCAGCCGTGGCGCGGATCCGTCGATCAGGGTGAGGGTGATCCGCACGGCGCGGGGTCGCGCGCTTGGCTACTCCACCCAGCCGCTGATTTCGCCGGGCTTGAAGGGGCCGATCTTCTGCCGCGCGCTGCGGCCATCGGCATCCACGAGCACGGTGTAGGGCAATACGCCCTTGGCATTGCCCAGCCAGACGCTCGCATCGGCAGGACCGGGCGCATCCAGCAGGATCGGATAGCGCACCGGCACCCTGGCGATGAAATCACGTACGCCGTCCGGCGTATCCAGCGCAAGACCGATCACCTGCACGCCCTCGCGGCCCTGGGTCGCCGCGAAACGGTCCAGCTCGGGCATCTCCTCGATGCACGGTCCGCACCAGCTCGCCCACACGTTGATCAGCAGCCGCCTGCCCGCGTAGCGCGTGTGCAGGTCGACGATGGCGCCGTCCAGTCCGGGAAGCGCGATGGCCGGCATGGGGTCGCCGATGCCGGCTGGCGTGACGCCGGGCGGGGGCGCGGGCGCGGTGGCGTTCGTGGCCGCATGCAGGGCGCGCTCGCCCACCTGCGTGCGCCAGAACGGATTGCCGTTGAACCACAGGCTGGCCAGCAGGCCCAGGCCGCCGGCGGCCACCGCCACCAGCAGCACGCGCGAGGTCGTCGCCTTCATCGTGCGGCGCGCTCGAAGGCCCGGCGCATGCCGTCCTGGGTCAGGACGGTCGGCAACACTTCCCCGGCGCCACCGCCCCGCGGATACATCACGTACAGCGGCACGCCGACCGCACCGTGCTTCTCGAGGAAGGCGGTGATGGCCGGGTCCACGTTGGTCCAGTCGCCGGTAAGCATGACCGCGTCATGGGTTGCGAGCAGTTCACGGAACGCGGGGGTGTTGAGCACCGCCTTCTCGTTGGCCTTGCAGGTGACACACCAGTCGGCGGTCATGTCGACGAAGACGATGCGGCCTTCCGCGCGCAGGGCGGCCAGGCGATCCGCCGAGTAGGCCGCGTGCCCTTCGGTCGTCGGTGCCGCTGCTGTCTCCGCCGGCAGTCGATGCAGCATCGCCAGCGGCACCAGTGCGGAGACAGCGAGTGCCAGCGCCAGCGCGCGCTGCAACGGCGCAGGGGCGAAGCGCGCGCGCTGGAACCACCATAGCCCCAGCGCCAGCAGCACCAGGCCCACCAGCGCCAACCCCACGGCGTCGATGCCGCGTTGCTTGCCCAGCACCCACAGCAGCCAGACTGCCGTCAGGTACATCGGGAAAGCCAGCACCTGCTTCAGCGTGTCCATCCACGCACCGGGACGCGGCAGGCGGCTTGCCAGCCCCGGCACGAAACCGATCAGCAGGAACGGCAGGGCGAGCCCCAGGCCGAGCACCGCGAACACCAGCAGCGCCAGCGGCGTGGGCGCGGTGAACGCATACGCCAGCGCCACGCCCATGAAGGGCGCCGTGCACGGGCTGGCCACGACCACCGCCAGCCCGCCGGTGAAGAAGTCGCCGACCGGGCCGCGACGCGACGCCAGCCCGTGACCGGTTCCCGCCAGCCGATGCCCGATCGCGAACACGCCCGACAGGCTCAAGCCCACCGCGAACATCACGTACGCGAGCAGTCCGACCACCCACGGCTGCTGCAGCTGGAAACCCCAGCCCAGCGCCTGGCCCGCCGCCCGCAGTGCGATGGCCAGCGCGCCCACGGCGACGAAACTGACCAGCACGCCGGCTGTGTACCAGAGCGCGCGCCGACGGGCATCGCCGCCCTCGCGCCCGCTTTCGGCCAGCGACAGCGCCTTCAGCGACAGGATCGGCAACACGCACGGCATCAGGTTGAGGATCAGGCCACCGGTCAGCGCGAGCGCCAGCGCGACGAGCAGCGAGGAGGTGCCGCGCGGGTTGCGGGCCAGCACCTCTTCGGGCGGGCGCGTGCGTTCGACATCGGTCGCGATGGAGGCTGCCGACGTGGTCGTATCCGGGGTGGCGACGGCGGCATCGACCGGAGTCGTCGCGGTTGGCAGTGGCGCCACGGTGGCGGGTGCGGGCGTGTCAGGCGTACTGACGGGCGTGACCGTCCCGGACGGGATCGCCAGCTTCACCCGCCGCGTCATCGGCGGATAGCAGATGCCATCGGTCTGGCAGCCCTGGAACGTCACCCGCAGCGTCGCGGTCACCGCGTCGGCGCGGTCGCGCTTCCGCGGCACCGGCACTTCGGCCTGGTCGAAGTAGACGGTGACGTCGCCGAAATGTCATCGCGATGCGCTTTGCCCTTCGGCCAGCGCGGCGCCTGCAGCGATATGCCCTGCGCACCTTCCAGCGCCATCGAGGTACGGTCGCGATACACGTAGTAACCGCGCGCCGGGGTGAAGCGCAGCAGCAGTTCGTTACCGTTGAAGGCGATCGCCTCGAAGGCGAACGCCTGCTCCTCCGGCAACGGCAATGCGTCCATGCCCGCCTGCGGCTTCTGGCCCAGCAGGTTGCCGGCAAGCGCGCCACCGCCCAGCGGGACGAAGGTGTCGCCTGCCGCGGGCGGCAGCGCCACCTTCAGCGTGCGCGTCTGTGGCGGATAGCAGATGCCGGCATCCGCGCACCCCTGGTACTTGATCTTCAGGCTGACGCTGTCGGTGCCGGGCGCGGGCCGGCCGGGCAGGGTGGCGACCAGTTCGCCGCGATAGGTTTCCACATCGCCGAAGAACTCGTCGCGGTACGCCTTGCCCTTGGGCAGTTGCAGCGGCTGCGCGGCGAAGCCCGCGTCGGCCTCCACGCCGGTGCGGTGACGGTACAGGTAGTAGCCGTCGGTGATCTTCCAGCGGATCTCGATCCGTTCGCGGGCCGGTGCGGTGGCGGTCAGCACGAACGCCTCGTCCACCGGCAGCAGGTCGTCCTGGGTGATCGCGGCCGAGGCCGCGGGTGCCAGCAGCGAGGCCAGGAACAGCAGCAGGAGGGCGGGCAGGGTGCGGATCGGCGTCATCGGGTCACTCGGGTGAGGCGTCGGTGCGGGTTTCCGCGGTCACCCAGTCCAGATAGGCGGGCAGGCCGGCGGCGGTTTCGACCACCAGGATCTCCGGCAGTTCATACGGATGCAGTTCGGCCAGCCGGGCCATCAGGGCGTCGCGCCGGTCGGCCGGGGTCTTGGCCAGCAGCTGGACCTCGGTCGTCTGTTCCACCCGGCCCTGCCAGCGGTAGGTCGACACCCCACCGGGCAACAGGCTGACGCAGGCCGCCAGGCGCTCCTCCACCAGGATCCGCGCCAGCCGCTGGGCGGTGTCGGCGTCCGGGCAGGTGGACAGGATGAGGAAGACGGGCATGGGCCGGCGATTATCGCAGACCCGCCGGAGCCGGCCCCGGGCAAAAAATTTTCCTGGAGGGCCTTGAAAGCCGCCGGGCCCCGCCCAACATCGGACGGCATCCGGCGTTGCCGGGTTTTTGCGTCCGCGTCGTTGGCAGTCTCCGGTGGAGACTGCTAACATCGCCGCCCCTTTCCTAGTCCAATCAATCACTTAAGAGGATTGACATGAGCAACATCAAGCCGCTGTACGACCGTCTGGTGGTCAAGCCGATCGAAGCCGAAGAAACCTCGCTCGGCGGCATCATCATCCCCGACGCCGCCAAGGAAAAGCCCACCAAGGGTGAAGTCATCGCCGTCGGCGAGGGCAAGTTCATCGACGCCACCGGTGGCGTGCGCGCCCCGAAGGTGAAGGTGGGCGACAAGGTGATCTACGGTCAGTACTCCGGTTCGGCCTACAAGCAGGACGGCGTCGAGTACAAGATCATCAAGGAAGACGACGTTCTGGCGATCCTGGCCTAAGAGCCGGCATGGGGGCGACGGGACCGGCAGCAGCGATGGCTGCAGGCCCGGTCCACCTGTCCCCGCCATCGCTTTCCGAGTTCCCAAATCTCTAATCCCGAATCCCGGCCGCCGGCCTGGGATTCACGCCTACCGGAGTTATTCAAATGGCTGCAAAAGATATCCGTTTCGGTGAAGACGCCCGTACGCGCATGGTGCGCGGCGTGAACATCCTCGCCAATGCCGTCAAGGCCACCCTCGGCCCGAAGGGCCGCAACGTCGTGCTCGAGAAGAGCTTCGGCGCCCCGACCATCACCAAGGACGGCGTGTCCGTCGCCAAGGAAATCGAACTGGCCGACAAGTTCGAGAACATGGGCGCGCAGATGGTGAAGGAAGTCGCGTCCAAGACCTCCGACAATGCCGGTGACGGCACCACCACTGCCACCGTGCTGGCGCAGGCGTTCATCCGCGAAGGCTCCAAGGCCGTCGCCGCCGGCATGAATCCGATGGACCTGAAGCGCGGCATTGACCAGGCCGTGAAGGCCGCCGTCGAAGAGCTGAAGAAGCTCTCCAAGCCGACCGCCGACGACAAGGCGATCGCCCAGGTCGGCACCATCTCGGCCAACTCCGACAGCAACATCGGCGACATCATCGCCGAGGCCATGAAGAAGGTCGGCAAGGAAGGCGTGATCACCGTCGAGGAAGGCTCGGGCTTGGAGAACGAGCTGGACGTGGTCGAGGGCATGCAGTTCGACCGCGGCTACCTGTCGCCGTACTTCATCAACAACCAGCAGTCGCAGCAGGTCGAATTCGACGACCCCTTCATCCTGATCCACGACAAGAAGGTCTCCAACGTCCGCGAACTGCTGCCGGTGCTGGAAGGCGTCGCCAAGGCCGGCAAGCCGCTGCTGATCGTGGCCGAGGAAGTGGAAGGCGAAGCGCTGGCCACCCTCGTGGTCAACACCATCCGCGGCATCGTGAAGGTCGCCGCCGTCAAGGCGCCGGGCTTCGGTGACCGCCGCAAGGCCATCCTGGAAGACATCGCCACGCTGACCAACGGCACGGTGATCTCCGAGGAAGTCGGCCTGCAGCTGGAGAAGGCCACCATCAACGACCTGGGCCGTGCGAAGAAGGTCGTGGTCTCGAAGGAGAACACCACGATCATCGACGGCGCCGGCGATGCCGAGCGCATCCAGTCGCGCATCAAGCAGATCAAGGCGCAGATCGAAGAGACCTCTTCGGACTACGACCGCGAGAAGCTGCAGGAACGCGTGGCCAAGCTGGCCGGCGGCGTGGCCGTGATCAAGGTCGGTGCCTCGACCGAAATCGAAATGAAGGAAAAGAAGGCCCGCGTCGAAGACGCCCTGCACGCCACGCGTGCGGCGGTGGAAGAAGGCGTGGTCCCCGGCGGCGGCGTCGCGCTGATCCGCGCGCTGCAGAGCATCGGTACCCTGAAGGGTGCCAACGAAGACCAGAACCACGGCATCCAGATCGCCCTGCGCGCGATGGAAGCCCCGCTGCGCGAGATCGTCACCAATGCCGGCGAAGAGCCCTCGGTGATCGTCAACCGCGTCAAGGAAGGTTCGGGCAACTTCGGCTACAACGCCGCCAACGGCGAGTTCGGCGACATGATCGAATTCGGCATCCTGGACCCGACCAAGGTCACGCGCTCCGCGCTGCAGAACGCCGCCTCGATCGCGGGCCTGATGATCACCACCGAAGCGATGGTGGCCGAGGCCCCGAAGAAGGACGAGCCGGCGATGCCGGCCGGCGGTGGCATGGGCGGCATGGGTGGCATGGACTTCTAAGTCCGCTTCCCGCGTCACTGTTCCACGAAAAGCCCCGCAGCGATGCGGGGCTTTGCTTTATCCGTTCCCAGCGATCTCACGCACCGCGCGCAAGGCCTCATCGACTTCAGCGGGCGTGTTCACCAGGCTGGGCGCCAGCCGCGCGTAACTGACCGCGTAGGGACTGGTGCTGGCGACGATGCGGCGCGCGAGCAGCTGCTTCACGATGTCGGTGGGCGATACGCCCTCGATCTCGAACGCCACCAACCCCGCAGACAACGCGGGCGCGCGTGGCGTGTGCATCCTCACCTTCGGCAGACGGGCCAGGCCTTGCTTCAGTTGATCGTTCATCGCAGTGATGCGCGCCGCCACGCGCGGGCGCTGCATCTGCCGGTGCATGCGGAAAGCCGCGGCCATCGCCCACTGGTGCTCGAAGGCATGGAAGCCGCCGGGCGTCATCCGTGCCGCATTGGCGGGACCCGAAGGCGGACGATCTTCTGCCCAGGCCTTGTAGCTTTCCAGTTCGGTGAAGTTGGGCACCAACGGCTGCAGGCGGCCCCAGTTCGCCGCATTCGCCCATACCAGGCCGGTGCCGCGCGGCGCGAACATCCACTTGTGCGTGCCGGCGCAGAAATAGTCCGCGCCCATCGTGGCAACCGTCTCGTCCGTGGCGCCCAGGCCATGCACGCCATCGACCACGAGCAGCGGCGGTGAAGGCAGGTCGTGCAGCATCGCCGCGATCTCGCAGATCGGCAGGCGGATGCCGGTGCTGGAATGCACCCAGGTGATGCCGACCACGCGCGTGGCCGGACGCACCGCGGCCCTCAGGTTGCCGACGATCTCATCGACGCTGGCCGTGGCGGAGGACGCGAACAGCGCGATCTTCCGCATCGATGCGTTCGCGCGTGCGGTTGCCAGGCGGATGGATTCGTGGTGCGAATAGTGGTCGTGGACCGTAGTCAGCACCTCATCGCCGGCCTTCAGCGGCAGGCCGTGGTAGACCAGCGCGAGACCTTCGGTCGTGCTCCGCGTCAGGCAGACCTCCGCTGCCTCTCCACCCAGGTAGTCCGCCGCCTCGGTGCAGACCCGTAACGGCAGGTTGTGCGCGTCGTCCTCGAACATCGCCCGTTCGACCACCAGGAACGGGTTCGCATCCATCGCGCGTCGATAGCCCTCGAGCGCTTCGCGCACCGGCGTCGGGTGGCTGGCGATGAAGAACGAGGCGAAGTGCAGGTAGGCCGGATCAAGTGCGAACTGCGCGCGTACCGCCTCCCAGTCGGACAGGTCGGGCGGGGTGGAGGTCTGCGCGGCCACGGCGGCGAGCAGCGGGCCGGGCAGCAGGGCCGTCGCGGCGAGGGCGGCGGGCGCCGCGAGCAGGTGTCGGCGGGACAGGGCCATGGTGCACCGGTACCGGTGGCGTCGCCGGTTGCGACAAGAAGGCCAACGCGAGGGTGCGCCGCTCACGGCCACCGATTGGCGGAAGCGGAACGAACAGGGATCTTGTCGGCGTCGGTGCGTCCGGATAGCCTCGACATCCATGCCTACCTCGCTGCTGGTCGTGGATGATTTCCTGGGACCCCGTGATGCGCTCGCGTTGCGCGATGCGGGCCTTCGGCTGACCTACCCCCCGGACCAGAAGGGGGCGTTTCCCGGCCGCAATTCGGTCGAACGGGTCGAGATCGACGGGCTGACGGAGGCGGTGTCGCGGTTGGTGGGCGAACGTTTGCGCCCCGCGCCGCCACCGCAATCGCACGCCAAGTTCAGGATCACGCTGGCCGGCGACATCGGCCGGGCGAAGGTGCACATCGACAAGGCGCACTGGTCCGGGGTCCTGTACCTGAGCCGGCCCGAAGACTGCCGGGGGGGTACCGAATTCTTCAGGCACCTGCCTACCCAGAGCGACCGCGCGCCGATGACCGACGAGGAACTGGCCGCCGCCGGCTTTGCCTCGCAGGAACAGATGTACCGGGAGATCGTCAGCAAACACACGCTGGACGACAGCAAGTGGGAAATGACGATGCGCGTGCCCATGCGCTTCAACCGGCTACTGATGCTCCGTCCCTGGATGTGGCACACCGCAGGTGAAGCGTTCGGCAACTCTTTGGAGGATGGCCGCCTCGTCTACCTGCTGTTCTTCGAAGTCGCCTGACCTGCCACCACCACGTTGCAGATGAAACATTCGCGCGTCCGGGAAAGGCGTGATATCACTACGCCCCAATGAATCCGACCCGCGCCCGCTTCTGGTTTTGGTATTACCGCGATCCCACGGCGGTGGCGGGGCTGCGTTCATTCTAGGTAGACACCAGAAGAATCCCCTTGAAGCCGCCAGCGAACCTGGCGGCTTTTTTATTGACTCCGGAGAAACCCCCCATGGCCCCCCACACCGACGACCTGCGCATCAGGAAGCTCGATGAGCTGGTCACGCCCGCCGCGATCATCGGCGAACTGCCGTGCGACGACGCGATTTCGCAGACGGTGTCCGAAGCGCGCGCCGCGCTGCACGACATCCTGCACGGGCACGACGACCGCCTGGTGGTGGTGATCGGTCCGTGCTCGATCCACGATCCTGCTTCGGCGATGGAGTACGCCGCACGCCTGAAGCCGCTGCGCGATGCGCTGGCCGGCGAGCTCGAGATCGTCATGCGCGTCTACTTCGAGAAGCCGCGCACGACGGTGGGCTGGAAGGGCCTGATCAACGATCCCGCGCTGGACGGCAGTTTCGACATCAACCGCGGCCTGCGCCTGGCGCGCGGCCTGTTGCGCGACATCAACGCGCTGGGCCTGCCGGCCGGATGCGAATATCTGGACACCATCTCGCCGCAGTACATCAGCGACCTGGTGGCGTGGGGTGCGATCGGCGCGCGCACGACCGAGAGCCAGGTGCACCGCGAGATGGCCAGCGGACTGTCCTGCCCGGTGGGCTTCAAGAACGGCACCGACGGCAACGTGAAGATCGCGGTGGATGCGGTGGGTGCGGCCTCGCATCCGCATCATTTCCTGGCGGTGACGAAGGAAGGCCGCTCGGCGATCGCCGCCACGGCGGGCAACCCGGACTGCCACGTGATCCTGCGCGGCGGCAAGGCGCCCAACTACGATGCGGCCAGCATCGAGGCGGCGAGCCAGGTACTGGCCAAGGCGGGACTGCCGGCACGCCTGATGGTCGACGCCAGCCATGCCAACAGCGGCAAGGATCCCGACAACCAGCCCGCGGTGGTCGACGACATCGCGGCACAGCTCGAGGTGGGTGAGCGCCGCATCGTCGGTGTGATGGTGGAGAGCCACCTGGTGGGCGGACGCCAGGATCTGGTCGACGGCCAGCCCCTTCGTTACGGTCAAAGCATCACCGATGGCTGCCTGGGATGGGAGGCGAGCGGTCAGGTGCTCGAGCGTTTGGCCGCGGCCGTGCGCATGCGGCGTGTGCGAGGAGCCGGGATGGAACAGGCGGCCTGAAGCACGACGACGCACCGCGTTTCGCCCCTCCCCGACAGTGCCGACGCCCGCAGCGGGGCGATGGTTGTGATGCACGGCCCTTCAATGGTTAATATCTCCATTGCAAGCCTCTGATTAACGTGACTTTTCTCGCATTAAGAGGCTGCGCCTGACAGGAGATGGGCAATGCGGGGGGCATGGGAGCGTGTGCGCCGGTGCTGGACCTTGCCCGACGCCAGCGAGGATGTGCGCACATTGCTGCTGAACCGGCAGTTGCGCAATCTGTTTCGCGTCGTGCCCTGGTATGCCGCCTCCAACTGCTACACGGGTGGTGGCGTGCTGCTGGTCATGTGGCCCTTCCTTGATGCCGCGTTCGCGTGGGCCTGGTTCGCGTGTCTGGGGCTTGTCCACCTGGGGTGGGGTTGGCATGCGGTCCGCTGCGCGCGCAGACAGCAACGTCAGGGCGAACAGTCACTGCGGCATGGCGATCTGCATGTTTCGATGTTCTGGTGCGCCCTGTGTGCCCTGGCCGCGGGTGCGGGCATCTACCTGGGTGCGCCACTTGCGGCCAGCGACGCCAGCCGCCTGCTGCTCAGCGCCTACACGCCCGGGCTCATCGCCACTGGCGTATTGGTCGGGATCACCACGCCGCTGGTGTCCTTCACCTGGCTGGCGATCCTGACGGTATCGGCGTGCCTGATGGTGGCGAGGCTGGATTTCCTGGCCCAGGGCATGACGGTGACACTGCTGTGCTGTTACGCGGTGATGCTCTCTTCGGCCCTGCTGTTCGCCTCGCACCTGTTCGTCCGCCGCATCGAGGCCGAACTGGCAGCGGACCGGCAGCGCCAGATCGTCGGCCTGCTGTTGCGCGATTTCGAAAGCAAGGCCAACGACTGGCTGTGGGAAAGCGACTGCGGCGGGGTGCTGACGCGCCCGGCCAGCCGGCTCGCGCAGATGCTGGGACTGGTGGACGCTGATCTGGTGGGGAAGCGACTGGACACGCTGTTCGCCCCGCACGCGCTGCTGGCCCTGGGCGGCGAGGCCGCGGTGGGGCCGGCCGCGTTGCGGAAGCGCCTGGGTGGCGGGCGGCCGTTCAGCGGCGTGGTGGTGGAAGCAATGGTGGACCAGCAGCCGCGCAGCTGGTCGCTCAGCGCCAAGCCGTTGCATGCGCCCACGGGCGAATGGATCGGGTGGCGTGGCGGGGGGTGCGAGGTCACCGATGCCCGGCTGCGGGAGGCGGAGGCGTTGGTGCGCGAACGTAAGCTGCACCACCTGGCCCACCACGATCCGCTGACAGGGCTGCCCAACCGAAGGGCCTTCCTCGACGCCATGGAGGTGGAAAGGGAGGGGCCGCATGCGGTCGCCATGATCGACCTGGACAACTTCAAGACGATCAACGACAGCCTGGGCCATGCCGTGGGCGACCAGGTGCTGTGCGCGGTCGCGCGGCGCCTGCAGCAGGGGTGTCGGCCGGGCGACCTGCTGGCACGGCTGGGCGGGGACGAGTTCGCGGTGCTGCTGCGTGGATTGCCGGCAAAGGGTGCCGACGCGGAAGCCTGTGCGCGCCTGGAGCACCTGCTGGACGTGTTGCGGGTTCCGGAATGGGTCAATGACTATCGCGTCGATGTGCGTGCAAGCATCGGCGTATCGAGGGTGGTCGATTCGGCGGAAACCGGCGAGTTGATGCGGCAAGCGGACAATGCGTTGTACGCGGCGAAGAACGAGGGGCGCGACATGTTCCGCCAGTACTCGCCGCGGATGAGCGAACGCCTGCGCGAACGCCTGGCGCTGGTCAGCGACCTGGCGCTGGCGGCCCATGCCGGTCAGCTGGAGCTGGACTACATGCCGCTGCGTGCGGCCGAAGACCTGCGCGTGCGCGGCTACGAAGCGCTGCTGCGCTGGCGGCATCCGGTGCATGGGCGCATACCGCCGATGGACTTCATTCCCGTGGCCGAGGAATCGGGACTGATCGTGCCGATCGGCCTGTGGGTGCTGGAGCGGGCCTGCCGCGATGCGCTGGCCTGGGCGCCGGACCCCCTCCTGGCCGTGACCGTCTCGCCGATACAGCTGGCGTCGCCGTCCCTGGTGGACTCGGTGATGGACGTCCTGCAACGCGTCGGGCTGCCGGCGGACCGTCTGGAACTGGAGATCACCGAGTCCGTCCTGGCCCGCGACCCGGCCGCCGCGCGCGCCATGCTGCAGCGCCTGCGCGCGGCGGGGGTGCGCATCGCGATCGACGATTTCGGGGTGGGTTACTCGTCGATGGCGCAGCTGCGCGAGTTGCCGTTCGACAGCCTCAAGCTGGACCAGTCGTTCGCGGCGGCGCTGCTGCAGGACGGCGCGCGCGACATGACGCGGTCGATCATCGCCTCGGTGGTGCAGCTGGCGCGCTCGATGCAGCTGACCGTGGTCGCTGAAGGCGTGGAGGTCCAGGAGCAGCTGGACATGCTGCGCGGGCTGGGATGCACGCTGCTGCAAGGCTATCTGTTCGGCAAGCCAGCTCCGATCGCCGCTCTCATGGCAGAGGTTGCCGAGTCGGAACGTGCCTGAGGGAGGCGTGCGGGTGGCATGGGCGGAGCCGTCACTGCGGCCTGCTTGTCATTCGGGCAGCGCGGATCGCCCTGGTTGCGACGTACGCGCTATCAGGTGGCCGGCAACGCCTTCGTCAACACCGCGCTGGCGACGTCGCGGCGAGGGAGAGGCAGGTGCCGGCGGCGTGGCCGGCCATCGGCTTCACCGAAGCGCGCGGCAAGTGGCGCGAGCGCGTGGGCTCGGATCGGTTCGGACCGGGCCGGCGGATATCGACGCGTCGGTTGAGGCCGGCAGCCTATCCCTGTTCAGGTAAATGCGGTGAAGAACGTAATCCGCATTCTGACGAGCGGCACAGAAATTGGTCTGATATCGGTAACATGTTGGTGGGGCAAGGATTTCGCTCTCGTTCATGTTTGTGACATCACATCAGACTGCCTTGAATTCGCCGTTTTTGTTTTGCAGTGCAGCGTGCAACACCCGTAACGCACCCTTCACGATGGCCCCGCATCCCGACGTGGGGGAGGGAGCAAGCCCGCAAATGGCCCAGCCTTTGCGGGCTTTTTTATTCCCGCTGCCCAAACCTTCGGCCCCAAGCCGCGCCACCACACCCCGCGGCTTCCCTGCGTCCCTGACTCAGGGGCGCTGCCCCCGTCGCCTTCCCGCGCCTGAAGGCAGGTGCCGGCCAGAGGCGACCAGCGAAGCGTTAGAATTGCCGCCATGCCCGACACTCCCGCACGCGTGATCCCCCTCGAGGTCGTCAGTTCCTCGTCCGCCCCGCTCGAGGCCGGCGCCAAGCAGCTGGGCGGCGACAAGATCGCGCGATCGCCGGTCCAGTTCGCCGACGCGCCCGTGTTGCGCAAGCCGTCGTGGATCCGGGTGCGTATTCCCTCCGATGGCTCGGTGGCCAAGCTCAAGGCCAAGCTGCGCGAGAACCGTCTGGTCACCGTGTGCGAAGAGGCCAGCTGCCCGAACATCCATGAATGTTTCGGCCACGGCACGGCCACCTTCATGATCCTGGGCGAGGTGTGCACGCGTCGCTGCTCGTTCTGCGACGTCGCCCATGGGCGCCCCAAGCCGCCGGACCCCTCCGAGCCCCTGAGCCTGGCCAACACCGTGGCCGACATGGGCCTGAAGTACGTCGTGGTGACCAGTGTGGACCGCGACGACCTGCGCGACGGCGGCGCCCAGCATTTCGTCGACTGCATCGCGGCCATCCGCGCGCATTCGCCGGCGACCCGCATCGAAATCCTGACCCCGGACTTCCGTGGCAAGGGCCGCATGGACCGCGCACTGGAGATCCTGGCGGTCAATCCGCCGGACGTCTTCAACCACAACATCGAGACCGTGCCGGACCTGTACCCGAACGTCCGCCCCGGCGCCGACTACCAGTGGTCGCTGACCCTGCTGCAGCGTTTCAAGCAGCAGCATCCGCACCTGCCGACCAAGAGCGGCATCATGCTGGGCCTGGGCGAGACCATGGAGCAGGTGCAGGGCACGCTGCGCGACCTGCGCGCGCACGACGTGGACATGGTCACCATCGGCCAGTACCTGCAGCCCACGGCACACCATCACCCGGTGCTGCGCTACTGGACGCCCGAGGAGTTCAAGGCGCTGGAGGATTACGGCATGGCGCTGGGCTTCAGCCACGTGGCGTCGGGTCCGCTGGTGCGCTCCTCCTACCACGCCGACCAGCAGGCGGCGCAGGCCGCCCACGCCGCACGCCAGGCGGGCTGACGCCTCGTTCCATGACGAACGCCCCCCGGGGCGTACCGTCGGGCCGAGCGACCCGGTCATGGCACGGCCACGGTTCACCTTTTCCTACGTTCCGGCCATTAGGCTGCCGAAAGGCAGATGACAAGGCGCGCAACTTTGTGCACTGTCGGACTGTCGAATCCGCCATCCGTTCCAGCCTGACGGGCCCCCGGGCCACGAGTACGCAATGACACTGAAGAAAGCCCCCTTCCTGCTGCTGGCCCTGGCCCTGTCGACCCCGCTGGCGCTGCTGGCGCGCGGTGACGGCGACGCGGTTGCGGTGGCGCCCAACGCGGACCAGTCCAACACCTCCAAGCTGGTGTACGGCCTGCTGTCGGACAGCCGCTATGCCTACCGGCCGCGTCCGCTGGACGACGCCCTGTCGCAGGAGGTCTTCAAGCGCTATTTCGAGGCGCTGGACGGCGGCAAGCAGTTCTTCACCGCCGCCGACGTGGCGCGGTTCGCCCCGTACAAGACGAAGATGGACGACGCGATCCGCAGCGGCGACTTGGCGCCGGCCTACGAGATCTTCGCCGTCTACAAGCAGCGCGTGGGCCAGCGCGTGGCCTATGCGCGCGCGCTGCTGAAGCAGGACTTCGACTTCACCGGCAGCCAGCGCTGGGAATACGACCGCGAGGATGCGCCGTGGGCGGCCGACGGCAAGGAACTGGATGCGATCTGGAAGAAGTCGGTGATGAACGACTGGCTGCGCCTGAAGCTGGCCGGCAAGAAGCCCGACGACATCCGCAAGACGCTGGACAAGCGCTACGCCAACCTGCAGCGCAGCATCAACGAACTCAAGACCGAGGATGTCTTCCAGACCTTCCTCAATGCCTATACCGGCGCGATCGATCCGCATACCGATTACTTCACCCCGCGCACCGCCGAGAACTTCAACCAGTCGATGTCGCTGTCGCTGGAAGGCATCGGTGCGGTGCTGCAGCGCCAGGACGACCTGGTGGCTGTCCGCGAGATCGTGCCGGGCGGCCCGGCCGACCTGAGCGGCAAGCTGAAGGTCGGTGACCGCATCGTTGCCGTTGGCCAGGGCAAGTCCGGACCGATGACCGATGTGATCGGCTGGCGCATCGACGATGTGGTGGCGCAGATCCGCGGCAAGAAGGACACCCAGGTCCGCATCGAGTACATCCCGGTGGAAGCCGGCATCGACGGCAAGCACGCGCAGGTCACCATCACCCGGCAGAAGGTCAAGCTGGAAGAGCAGGCGGCCAAGGCCGAAACCATCACGCTGCCCGCCAGCGCGGGCGAACCCGCACGCCGCATCGGCGTGATCAAGCTGCCGGCGTTCTACCAGGACTTCGAGGGCCGTCGCCGCAATCCGAACGACTTCAACTCGGCCACCCGCGACATCGCCAAGCTCCTCGCGCAGTTCAAGGCGCAGGGCGTGGATGGTGTGGTGATGGACCTGCGCAACAACGGTGGCGGCTCGCTGGACGAGGCGGTGGAGCTGACCGGCCTGTTCATCGACAAGGGCCCGGTGGTGCAGGTGCGCGAATCCGGCGGCCGCGTCACCGTCAACAGCGATCGCAAGACCGGCGTCGCGTGGGATGGTCCGCTCGCCGTGCTGATCAACCGCGGATCGGCCTCTGCATCGGAGATCTTCGCCGGCGCCATCCAGGATTACGGACGCGGCCTGGTGATCGGCGAGACCAGCTTCGGCAAGGGCACCGTGCAGAACATGGTGGACCTGGACCGCTGGCCGGCCAACGAAGCGCCGCGCTTCGGCTCGGTGAAGCTGACCATCGCGCAGTTCTTCCGCGTGGCCGGTGGCAGCACGCAGCACAAGGGCGTGGTGCCCGACATCGCGTTCCCGGTGAGCGTGGACGCCAGCGAGTACGGCGAAAGCACCTACGACAACGCCTTGCCGTGGACGCGCATCGCCGCCGTGCCGCACCTGCAGTACGGCAA
Source organism: Pseudoxanthomonas mexicana (assembly GCF_010093385.1). GTDB lineage: Bacteria > Pseudomonadota > Gammaproteobacteria > Xanthomonadales > Xanthomonadaceae > Pseudoxanthomonas_A > Pseudoxanthomonas_A mexicana. Next base: position 637 of record NZ_PDWV01000067.1, on the reverse strand, counting down.
CTTCGCGCCGCTGCTGCCGCGCCTGCAGGCGCTGCACGCCGCGCGCTCGGCGAAGGACAAGGAGTTCCAGTGGTGGTCGGAAGACGTGGCCCAGTTCCGCGCCGAGGCCGCCAAGAAGTACGTTTCGCTCAACGAAGCCGAACGCCGTGCCGAACGCGACCGCCAGGAGACGCAGCGCAAGCAGCGCCAGGCCGAGCGCAAGGCGCTGGGACTGGCACTGGACCCGCTGGCCGAGGACCTGGCCGATGACGGCCTGGGCGCTTCCGAGCGCGACATCGTGAAGGACGCGCAGCGCGAGAAACTGGCCGACAAGCGTCCGGATCCGCTGCTGCGCGAATCGGCGGCGATCCTGGGCGATGCCATCGAGATTCTGGGCCAGGACCGCAAGCTGTCCGCGCAGGTGCTGCCGGATTCGCCCGGCCCCGGTCGCTGGGCGGAATGAGGCAGTGGTGCGCGATGAGGAGTGAGGAGTGAGCGTCAGCACGCGCTCCTGCTCGCTCCTCACCCCTCCTCACTCGCTCTTCGTTCCAAGCGCAAGATCCGGATAGCCCCTCTGTCGCGCGCGCCTTAGTCTGGGCGCATGGACACCATGCCGCGCCGATCGCTTCCGTACCCCACCCCCCCCACGCCCCCCCCC
>NZ_PDWV01000066.1 GCF_010093385.1 Pseudoxanthomonas mexicana | reverse complement strand
ACCTCCAAATCCACACGCGTAAGATCGTCGGCAGCGTCCGAGGTGTATAAGAGACAGGTACACGAAACAACGGCAGCGCCGGACACCATGGGGCGCCCAGCGCGAAGGGACGCGCAGTTTACCAAGCAGGCCCGCAAGGGCCGCTCACGGCCCCGGAATGGATTATTCCGCAGTCAGCGGGTCGATCACCTGGGCGACGACGGAAATGCGGTCGACGGGTAACCCGCCACGGCGCGCGTGTTCCAGCACGATGTCCTCGTTGGGTGCGCGATAGACGCAATAGATCCTGTCGTCGGTGACGTAGCTGTGCTCCCACTGGATCTGCGGACCCAGGTCGTCCAATACGCGGCAGGAGGTCTGCGAGACGGATCTGAGCTCGGCGGGCGTCATCAGGCCGGCGCCCTGGATGTCGCGTTCGATCAGGTAACGGGGCATGACGACCTCCCGGAACGGTGGCGGGGGCCACGTCCTCATCCGCTGACACGCGTTGAGCGGCCGGCGCGGGCCGACCGCCTGTCGGCGGCGTCAGGGCTCTTCGTTGAGGTCCAGCACCACGCGGACCAGGCCCGAGCCGTCGCCCTCGCGCACCCGCTTGAAGCCCAGCGACTGCGCCAGCGCAAGCATCGGTAGGTTGGTGTCCAGCACGTCGCCGTACAGACGGTCCAGTTTCTTCGAGCGGGCCCACTTGGCCAGCTTGCGCATCAGATGGCGGCCCAGGCCCTGGCCGGCGATGAAGTGGCTCACCAGGATGGCGAACTCGGCGTCGCGCGTGCGCGGCACCAGCGCCGCGCGCGCGACCGCGCCGACCAGCGCTTCGCCAGGGGGCAGCGGCTCGGCGGCGACCAGGGCGAACTCGGTGTTGGGGTCGGGATGGGTCAGGCGCTGCGCCATTTCCGGCGACAGCTCCTTCAGGGCGTAGAGGAACCGGTGGCGGATCTCTTCCGGTCCCAGCAGGCCGAAGGCGCCCTGGATGGGGCCGGCATCTTCCGGACGGATCGGGCGGATCAGCAGTTCGCGCCCGCTGGGCAGGCGGAAGTGTTCATGCCACGGAGGCAGGCGTTTCGGCGCGGTCATGGGGCGATGCTCGCATGAAATCCTGAGGGGCGGCGAGGGTCGAAGGGCACACGGTTCAGGCAGCGTGGCGTTTGCCGCGCAGGCGCTGGACCGCGGTCACCACCGCCAGGATGACGGCGCCCGCCACCACGCCCACGCCCGCGTTGAACAGGTTTTCCCACAGCACGCCCCATCCGCCGTGGGTGTAGGGCTGGATAAGGTGGTGAAGCGTCGGGATGCTGTGTACCAGGATGCCGCCGCCCACCAGGAACATCGCCGCGGTGCCGGCGATGGAGAGGAATTTCATCAGGTAGGGCGCGCTGTACAGGATGCCCCGCCCGAAGGCCCGCTTGAAGCGCGCCCAGCCGCTGTCGCGCGTGTCGGCGGTCAGCGCCAGGCCGGCGTCGTCCAGCTTCACGATGCCGCCCACCAGACCGTATACACCCACGGTCATGATCGCCGCGATGGCGACCAGCGTCATGACCTGCTCGATGAAGGTGCGCCCGCCCAGCGTGCCGAGCGAGATCACAATGATCTCGGCCGACAGGATGAAGTCCGTGCGGATGGCGCCGCGGATCTTGTCCTTCTCGAACGCCACCATGTCGACCTTGGCGTCCTGCACCGCGGCCAGCCGCTGGGCATGCGCCTGCTCGTCCTCGCCCTTGTGCAGGAACTTGTGGGCCAGCTTCTCCACGCCCTCGAAGCAGAGGAAAGCGCCGCCCAGCATCATCAGCGGTGTCACCAGCGGAATGTTGTACCCGCGTCCGTGCAGCCAGGTCTCCAGGGCGCTGATGGCCAGCGCGGCCGGCACCAGGATGGCCTTGTTGACCATCGAGCCCTTGGCCACCGCCCACACCACAGGCAGCTCGCGGTCGGCCTTCACGCCGGTCACCTGCTGCGCATTGAGCGCCAGGTCGTCGCCCAGCACGCCTGCGGTCTTCTTCGCGGCCACCTTCGTCATCACGGACACGTCGTCCAGCAGGGTGGCGATGTCGTCGATCAGAGCGAACAGGCTGGATCCGGCCATGGAAGAAGGGTCGTCGGCAGATAGGGGAGGGAAATTCTCGCACAGCACCCTGACGGCGCCGTGTGACGCGGAGACCCGTCAGGCGGGTGGGCGCAGCCACTCCAGCCGCTGGCTGGCGCCGGCTTCGCCCAGGGCGGTGGCCAGCACCGGCAATACCGGCGCCAGCGCCTGGTCCAGCTGCCAGGGAGGGTTGAGGACCAGCATGCCGCTGCCGGTCAGGCGCAGGGGCGAGTCGTCGGGCCGCACCTGCAGTTCCGCCACGAACGCACTCCTAGACGGCAGCGCCGCCGCCTTGCGGAAGAAGGGCTGCAGGGTGCGCCGCTGCTTGATCGGATACCAGACCGCATAGGTCGCCGCCGGCCAGCGTTCCAGCGCATCCCGCAGTGCGGAGATGATCTGCGGGTATTCGGCGTCCTGTGCCTCGTAGGGCGGATCGATCAGCACCAGCCCGCGGGCGATGCGCTGCGTGCCGGCGCGCGGTGGCAGCAATGCCTTCATCGCACCGTAGCCGTCACGGGCATGCACGGCCACGCGCGGGTCGTGGGCGAACAGGTCCTTCAACGCGGCCGCTTCCTCCGGCTGCAGCTCGCAGGCGGCCAGCCGGTCCTGTGCCCGCATCGCCTGCGCGACCAGCAACGGCGAGCCGGGGTAGGCCACCAGCGCGCCGACCGGGTTGTTCGCCTGCACCGCGCGCAGGTAGGACTCGGCCAGTGCCGGCAGGCGGGGCGCATCGAGCAGCCGGAAGACCCCTTCGTCCGCCTCGGAGGTCTTGCGGCTCTCCGCCCCGCCCAGCAGGTAGCGGCCGCGGCCGGCATGCGTGTCCAGCACGAAGAACGGCGTGTCCTTGCGCTTCAGCGCGTCGACCAGGGCCAGCAGCACGATGTGCTTGAGGACGTCGGCGTGGTTGCCTGCATGGAAGGCGTGGCGGTAATTCATGGCGTGCAGCATATATGCTTGCGCCATGCCCCGCGTACTGATTGCCGAAGACGAAGCCGCCATCGCCGACGCCGTGCTGTATGCGCTGCGCAGTGAAGGCATCGAAGCCGATCACTGCCTGCTCGCACGCGAGGTGGCGCCGCGCGTGCGCGCCGGTGGCATTGATGTGGTGGTGCTGGACGTGGGCCTGCCCGATGGCAGCGGGTTCGACGTGTGCCGCGAACTGCGCGGCTTCAGCGACGTGCCGGTGATCTTCCTGACCGCCCGCAACGACGAGATCGACCGCGTGCTGGGGCTGGAGTTGGGCGCCGACGACTATGTCACCAAGCCCTTTTCCCCCCGCGAACTGGTGGCCCGCGTGCGTGCACGTCTGCGCCGCGCGGGGGCGGTACCTGCCGCATCCCCGGTGTCCGCCGACCCCTGGGTCACGCGCGGCGCGTTCGCCATCGACCGCGAAGGCCACCGCATCCGCTACCGGCAGCAGCTGCTCGACCTGACCCGCTACGAATACGCCGTGCTGGACGCGCTGCTGCAGCGCCCGGGCGCCATTCTCAGCCGCGCGCAGCTGATGGACCGGGGCTGGGACAGCGATGCCGACAGCGCCGACCGCACCGTCGACACCCACGTGAAGACCCTGCGCGCCAAGCTGCGCGCGGCGGGGGCCGATCCCGACCCGATCCGCACCCATCGCGGACTGGGTTACGCCGTCGAGGCCTGATGCATGCGCCTGGGGCTGAAGCTCGTGCTCGGCTTCTTCCTGATCGTCGGCATCGCCGCGTTCTTCGTCATGCGCGTGTTCGTCAACGAAGTGAAACCCGGTGTGCGCCAGGCGATGGAGTCCACCCTGGTGGACGCGGCCAACCTGCTGGCGGAAGTGGCCGCCGACGACCTGAAGGCCGGTCGCATCGCCGACGGCGGGTTCGCGCGCCACGTCGCGCTGGCCCAGCAGCGCGACCCGAAGGCCTGGGTTTGGCGGTTCCAGAAGCGCTCGGTCGATTACCGGGTAACGGTCACCGATGCGCGTGGCACGGTGGTGTTCGACTCGCAGGGGCGCGACGTCGGCCGCGACAACTCGCGCTGGAACGATGTCTACCGCACGCTGCGCGGCGAGTACGGCGCCCGCTCCAGTCCGGAAACCCCGGGCGATACCGCGCATACCGTGATGCACGTGGCCGCGCCCATCTACGACCCGGGCGACCGCCGCACGCTGCTGGGCGTGCTGACGCTGTCGCAGCCCAACCGCAGCATCGAGCCCTTCATCGTCGCCAGCCAGCGCAGCATCCTGCTGCGCGGTGCCTGGCTGATCGGCATCTCCGCGCTGATCGGCGTGCTGATGACGTGGTGGCTGGTGCGCGGCATCGGCGGACTGAACCGTTACGCGCAGGCGGTCAGCGCCGGCGAGCCGGTGCCGCCGCCGCGGCCGCGTGCCGACGAGATCGGCGACCTCGGACGCGCGCTGGAGACCATGCGCCGCAAGCTGGCCGGCAAGGCCTACGTGGAGCAGTATGTGCAGTCGCTGACCCACGAGATGAAATCGCCGCTGGCCGCGATCCGCGGTGCGGCCGAGCTGCTGCAGGAGCCGCTGCCGGAGGCGGACCGCCAGCGTTTCGCGCGCCACATCCAGGCGCAGGAGCAGCGGCTCACCGAGACCATCGACAAGCTGCTCGCGCTGGCGGAAGTGGAACAGCACGGCTGGCTGCAGCGGCGCGAGCGCATCGATGCCGGCGCGCTGGTGGAACAGGTGGTGCAGGCCGTCGATGCCAGGCTCACCCCGCATGGCGTGCGGATCCACCGCGCGCCGCCCGCGGGTACCTGGGCGGTGGAGGGCGACGCCTTCCTGCTGCGCCGCGCCCTGGGCAATCTGCTGGACAACGCGCTTGCGTTCTCGCCGCCGGACGGTTCGGTGGAACTGGTCGTCGAACAGGCGGACGGGCAGGTGCGCTTCATCGTGCGCGACCGCGGTCCGGGGATTCCGGACTACGCGCACGAACGCGTGTTCGAACGTTTCTATTCGCTGCCGCGCCCGGACAGCGGCCAGCGCAGCTCGGGACTGGGGCTGCCGTTCGTGCGCGAAGTGATGCGCCTGCATGGCGGCGAAGCCTCGCTGCGCAACCGGCCCGAGGGCGGTGCAGAAGCCGTGCTGTCGTTGCCGGCGGTCTGACACGAGACTTCACACAGCCTTCAAACACGCTCCCTGCCGGTTGCACCGGGCCGCGTGACGATGCTTCCCGTATCCAACCGGGGCATCGACATGAAGTCACTGAAATTGCTGTTGCGTTTCCTCACCGTGGGCGGGCTGGTCCTGCTGCTGCTCATTCCGTTGCTGATGATCCGCGGCGTCATCCAGGACCGCGAGCGTTACCGCGCGATGGCCGAGGTGCGCGTTTCCCAGAGCATGGCCGGCGCACAGCAGGTCGTGGGCCCGCTGCGTGTCGTGCCGTGGCGCGAGGAGCGCCTCGTCAACGCGCTGAACGAGGACGGCAAGCCCGAAGTGCGCCGGGACGTGAAAGAGGGCTATCTGCTGCAGAGTCCGGCGACCCTGGCGGTGGACGGGCATCTGCAGCCGGGCGAGCGGCGCATCGGCCTGTACACGGTGAACGTGTACGAGTGGAAGGCGGCCATGAAAGCGGGCTTCGCGCCGCTGCAGTTGCCGCAGGCCGATGGACGCATCTACGGCCAGCCCTACGTGGTGGTCGGCAGGGCGGACGTGCGCGGGCTGGTCGGCACACCCTCACTGCTGGTCGATGGCGTGCCGCGCACGTTGGCCGCCGGCACGGGCGCGATGGCGTCGCGGATGGAGGGCGTCCATGCGCTGCTGGATGCGCCGGGCGGGGCCTTGCCCGCCAGCAACGTGCACCTGGAGATGGCGCTGGCGGGCACGCAAACCCTCGGCATCGCGCCCATCGCCGACAGCAACGACATCGCGATCCGTTCGTCGTGGCGGCAACCGCTGTTCGGTGGCCGGTTCCTGCCGAACGCGAAGACGCTGGACCAGAGCGGCTTCACCGCGCGCTGGCAGGTGTCGTCGCTGGCCAGTGCGGCGCAGAGCCAGCTGGAGTCGGCATCCGGCAAACTGACCCAGGCGCCCTCGCTGCGCGTCTCGCCGGAGGGCTTCGAAGGCGATGCCGGCGGCGACACCGCCATCGACAGCGCGGTGGTCAGCCTGGTGGATACGGTGGACGTTTACACGCAGGTGGATCGGGCCAGCAAGTACGGCATCCTGTTCGTGGTGCTGACGTTCGTGGGTTTCGCCCTGTTCGAACTGATCAAGCGCCTGCCGATCCACCCCCTGCAGTACCTGCTGGTCGGGCTGGCGCTGGCGGTCTTCTTCCTGCTGCTGCTCAGCCTGTCCGAGCACATCGCCTTCTGGCAGGCCTACCTGGTGTCCGCCGCCGCGTGCATCGGACTGCAGTTCTTCTACCTGTCCGGCGTACTGAAGAGCTGGCTGCGTGCCGCCGGCTTCGCGACCCTGCTGACGGCGCTGTACGGCGTGCTCTACCTCCTGCTGAAGTCGGAGAACAACGCACTGCTGATGGGGTCGCTGCTGCTGTTCGGCATCCTGGCCGCGATCATGTGGGTCACCCGCAAGGTGGACTGGTATGCGCTGGGCACGGAACTGCGCTGAGGCCTCCATGATCGATCCCGCCACCCTGCATCGGCGTGCACGGCGCGTGCTGCCCGAGAAGATCGGCACCGATGCGGTCATCGTCGAGGCCATGGACGACGCCACGCTGGCCATGCTGCTGGTCCCGCTCGCGCATCGGCGCCGGGGATGTCTGCTTTTCAGGCTTTCGTCGCAGACGATCGCCGCTCTGGTATCGCGCGCGGCCGGTTATCTGCAGGACGCACGCCAGGCCAGGGAAGGCCTGGGGCGCTGGACGCATCCCCTGACGTACACCGCATGGCGGGACCAGGGTCAGGGCGCATCGCCGCGGTTCGACACGCGCAGCGAGGACGGCCGCGCGGCGTTGTGCCTGCTGCCTGCCGCGGCCTGCGCAGTGTACGTCTGGGACGATCGCGGACTGCAACAAATCGACGCATTCCCCGCGCCCCGCTAACGACGGGACATCGTGCGGTTGCCTCGCCCCGGCCGGTGGCGTGCGCTAGAGTTCACGGATGAGCTCTGCGCACACCATCGGCCTCTTCCGTGGGCCGGAAATCACGCCCTGGCTGGATGATGTCGCGCGCCTGCGCGTGGCGGTGTTCCGCGACTGGCCCTATCTCTACGAAGGCGATGCCGATTACGAACGCGAGTATCTGGGGGCCTACGCGCGCTCGGCCGAAAGCGTGTTCGTGCTGGCGGTGGAGAAGGGTGAAGTGATCGGCGCCTCCACCGGCCTGCCGTTGGCTGACGATACCGAAGCCTTCCGCCAACCGTTCGTCGACGGTGCCATCGATCCGGAGGACGTCTTCTACTTCGGCGAATCCGTGTTGTTGCCGGCGTACCGCGGATGCGGGATCGGCCACGCGTTCTTCGATCATCGCGAAGCGCATGCGCGCGCGCTGGGCCGTTTCGCCTGGACCGCGTTCTGCGCGGTGGATCGCGCCGATGACGATCCGCGCAGGCCGGCGGATCATCGCGGCAACGAGGTGTTCTGGCGCAAGCGCGGTTATGAGCGGCGCCCCGGCATGACGATGCGTCTGCCATGGAACGAGATCGGCCAGGGGGAAGTCGACCATGCGCTGACGTTCTGGTTGCGCCCGCTGGAGACCGCGCGATGAAAGTCGCTGTCGCGAAGTATCCGATCCAGGCGCCCGCGGATTTCGCTGTATTCGCCGAACGCCAGGCCGCCGTGCTGGGCGCGGCCGCCGCGCAGGGCACGCGCGTCGCCGTGTTGCCGGAATACCTGTCGCTGGAACTGGCCGCCACCTTCGACGCCGGCACCCAGGCCGACCTGCATGCCTCGCTGGCCGCGATCCAGCGCCATCGGGACGACTGGCTGGCGTTGTATGCGCGGCTGGCGGCGTCGCTGGACATGTATGTCGTGGCCGGTACCTTCCTGCTGGCGCAGGGTAATGGCCGCTATCGCAACCGCTGCGACGTGTTCACGCCGCAGGGCGCGCACCTCTGGCAGGACAAGCTGCAGCTCACCGGATTCGAAAAAGGCCTCGGCGTGATCGAGGGCGGCGCGGCGCTGAAGGTGTTCGACCTGGATGGCGTGCGCACTGGCGTGGTCGTCTGCTACGACAGTGAATTCCCGCTGCCGGTACGTGCGCAGGCCGAAGCTGGCGCGCGCCTGCTGCTGGTACCCAGTTGCACCGACACCGATGCCGGCGCGACCCGCGTGCGCGTGGGGTGCCTGGCGCGCGCGCTGGAGAACCGCATGTTCGTGGCGCAGTCGGTGACGGCGGGCGAAGCGCCTTGGAGCCCCGCGCTGGACATCAACACGGGCGAGGCCGCGATCTTCGCGCCGATGGACCGTGGCTTGCCCGCCGACGGCGTGGTGGCGCAAACAGTGGGCAACCAGGCGTGGGCGATCGCCGACCTGGACCTCGATACGCTCGACCGCAGCCGGGCCGACGCGCAGGTGGCCAACGATCGCGACTGGATGGGCCAGCTGAAGCCCGCCCTCGCACGCGCCAAGCTTCAAGCGTTGTAGCAGCGCCCTCGCACGCGACGCTTTTCGGACATCCCCGGCGCCTTATCCGTATTGCGGGTGCGCTGCCTGCGCGGTTTCCAGACGGCCTGGCAGCGCCGCTCGCCTTATCCCAGCAGGCTGACGCCGGGCACGAGCCAGATCGACAGCCCGGCCAGGGCCGAGCCGATGACGGTCGCTGCCAGTACATCGCTGGGGTAGTGCAGGCCCAGCACCACGCGCGACGCGGCCACGCAGGCAGCGAAGGGAATCAGCAGCGGTGCCAGTCCGGGGTAGTGCGCCAGCGCCACCAGGGTGAAGGCCACCGCATGCAACGTGTGTCCGGACGGGAAGCTGAATTCGTCCAGCGGTGCGATCCAGGCGCGGATGCGCACATCGGAGGCGAACGGGCGCGGCCGGCGCGTCCCGCGCTTCAGCCCCTTGTACAGCGTCAGCGCGATCACCCCGGTGGCGGCCAGGTGCGCGGAGGCGGCGAGGCCGTCCAAGCCGTCCACGACGATCAGTGCTGCCATCAGCACATACCAGAACACGCCGTCGCCCAACCGGCTGACGACCGCGAAAAAGTGGCGCACGCCGCGCCATTCGCCCCAGCGGTTGGCGCGCAGGCACCAGCCGGCATCCTGGCCGATGAAGGCATTACGCGGTGGCGATGGACGCATGGTGGCTTCTCCGGGTCAGGGCGAGGTCGGTCAGCAGGGCATCGAAATCGGCCGCGACCTGCTCGGGACGCAGGGCGCGCATCGCGGCGACGGCGGCTTCGCCCATCGCACGGCGGACTGCCGGGTCGGTGGCCAATCGCAGGGCAGCCGCCATGAATGCATCGTCGTCCTCCACCGCCGCACCGTGCACGCCATCGACCAGGTGCTCGCGTGCGGCGCCGTAGTTGAAGGCCACCGTCGGCACGCCGCTGGCCATGGCCTCCAGGGTGACGTTGCCGAAGGTTTCGCTGTGGCTGGAAAACAGGAACAGATCGCCGCTGGCGAAGTGGCGTGCCAGCGCTTCGCCGCGCTGCACACCGCAGAACACGAAGTCCCGATGTTCCTGCGCCAGCCGGTCGCGCACCGGCCCGTCGCCGACCCACACGAACCTCGCCGTCGGATGTTGCTGCCGGATGGCGTCGAAGGCTCGGATCGACAGGTCCAGGTTCTTCTCTGCCGCGATGCGGCCCACGTAGATCACTGCCAGGTCGTCCGGGCCCAGGCCCCACTGCGCGCGCAGCGCCTCGTCGCGGCGTGACGGGCTGAAGTGCTGCGCATCCACCGCGCGCGCCAGGCGCACGGCGTGATGGAAGCCCTGCGCCCGCAGGAAGTCCGCCAGTTCGCGCGTCGGCACCAGCGTGGCCTGCGCGCTGTTGTGGAAGCGGCGCATCCAGCGCAGCGCGGTGTGCTGCAGGAAGCGCACGCCATAGTCGCGCATGTATTCGTCGAAGCGCGTGTGGAAGCCGGTGGCCACCGGAATGCCCAGTCGGCGCGCCGCGCGCACGGCCGACCAACCCAAAGGGCCTTCCGTGGCCACGTAAATCGCATCCGGCGGGGACTCCTTCCATAGCGCGAGCAGGCGCCGGGTGGCCGGCAAGCCGAATTTCAGGCCGGGATAGCGCGGCAGGCGGGCGCCACGCACCAGCAGGGTGTCATCGGCCGCCTCCGATTCGATCGCCTGTCGCGGCCGCACCAGCGACACGGCGTGCCCGCGCTGGCGCAGGCCGGTTTCCAGCCCCTGCACGGTGAGGGCGACGCCGTTGACTTCCGGCGGGTACGTCTCGGTGACGATGGCAAAGCGCATGCGCGGCTCCACGTTTTGCGCATGCTGGGGCCGTGGTGTGTAGCGCGTGTTGCGGTGTGGTTACCGCTAGATGACGTCGCTGCTCCCTTACCGGCCCAGGGCCCGCAAGGCGCGATGGCCTGCGCTGCTGGCCTGCGGATGCGCGTGCGCCGCGCACAGCGCAGCGATGGCCGCCAACGCGGGCTCCGGCCGCCGCACGATCTCGTCCGCCACGGCCTCCGCCAAGAAGAAATCCTCGTGCGTGGCCAAGCGAGCGAGCATGCCGTGCCCGGTCAGATCCAGCGACGGGATCAGTGCCAATGCCACCTCGATCTCATCGTGGCCGATGCAACGTTCGAGCAGTGCCTCGAGCGCGGGCTGATCCGCGAGCACTGGAGGGTGGGTCGGATGGAGTTCGGGCAGCGCGATGCCGCCTGCCAAGGCTGCGTCGGCCGCCGCCATGAACGCCTCGAGCGAGGGAAACACCACCCTGGTCGCCTCATCGTGGGCGAGGAACAGCACATGCTCCTTCAGCGGCGGGCACCCCAGCAGCACGTGGTGATTACTCGTGCCGGGATCGTCGAGCACCAACCCGTCGAGCAACGCCACCACCGGATGTCCGTGCAGGTCGGCCGTTAGGGCGCGGGCAGCGTCGCGGCTCAACAGATTCAGCTCCAGCGCGGGATGATCGGCATAGAGGCCTGCGTCGACGCGCTGGAAGTACGATGACGTGGCGGCGTCCATGGTCCGGCCTCCTGCTTGGGGCATAAAGGATGCCGCAGCATTCAATTGCGCGCGACAGGTCGGCGCTTGCCGGCGAGGTACGGGCGCACCCCCTTGTCCTGCCTGCTTCCGCGCGCATCAGCAGGCGCCGCGCCGAGCAAGGCCAGGAAGCGCGGACATTCGAGATGGCTGGGCGCCCGGCACGCGGCGGCGTGGCGCAAGCCATCTCGCATCGCGGTCAGCCGCAGGATTATCACGTCCAGTTCGCGCGCCTTGGCGCGCAGCGCGCCCCGGTCGATGTCTGGTTGTCCGTCCGCACCGAACATCGCGGCGATCTCGTCCAGGGAAAACCCCGCCGTCTGCCCCAGCGCGATCAAGGCCAGACGCTCCAGCACATTGGGGTCGAAGGTGCGGCGCAGGCCGCGTCGACCGTCCGATGCGATCAGGCCCCTCTGCTCGTAGTAGCGCAGGGCCGACGCCGGCCCCCCGGCCCTTTTTGCGACCTCGCCGATGTCCATCGTGTTCTCGCTTGACTTGAAGTCGACTTGAAGTGGCATCGTGCGCCCAACGGTCGAGCGGCACAAGCCTGTGCCGGACCTTCGCACGAGGAAAACCACATGCCTGCCTGGATCTGCACGGTACTCATCGGCATCGGCGCCACGCTCGCGATGGATGCGTGGGGCGTACTGCGTCGACGCCTTTTCGGCGTACCGGCTCCCGACTATGCGCTGGTGGGGCGTTGGCTGGGCCATATGCCCACGGGCCGGTTCCGCCATGACGCGATCGCCCGGAGTCGTGCCGTCCGCGGCGAACGCATGCTGGGGTGGTGCATGCACTACCTCACCGGCGTGCTCTTTGCCGCACTAGTTCCCTTGGTCTGGGGCCTCGCGTGGCTGCGTCATCCCACGCCGGGGCCGGCGCTGCTGGTCGGTGTGGTCACCGTCGCCGCGCCGTTCCTGCTGATGCAGCCGGGCATGGGGGCGGGCATCGCCGCGTCCAGAGCGCCGCGCCCCGCCATCGCACGCGTGCACAGCCTGTTGAATCACCTCGCGTTCGGAGCGGGGCTCTACCTGTCGGCGTTGCTGCTGCAGGCCTTCTTATCCGTCTGATCCACCTATCCCAAAGGAGTCTTCCATGCGTATTCCCGCCCGTTTCGCACCGTTGCTGTTCGGTGCGCTGCTCTCCGCCATCATGGTGTCGTTGGTGTCCGCGTTCGTGCTGCTGGTCAACCAGGGGTTGCATCCGGGTTTCCTGGCCGCCTGGGCACGCAGCTGCGCCACCACTTGGCCGGTAGCCTTCATCGCGGTCACCGTGCTGGCACCGTGGGTGCGCCGGATCGTCGCCCGGCTGACAGCCTGAGTCCGTTGCACGGAGACGCCGTACTCAGGGCGTGCGATATCCGCGCGCTGCCAGCCGATGCCCCAGCCAGGCCATCGGCAGGTAGGCGAATACCAGGTCCACCCCGCTGAACCACAGCGGCGAAGGCAGCATGGCGACGGCGGCGATGCCGCCGATCAGGAAGAAGGCGCCCACCACCCAGGCCGGGCCGCAGGTCCGCTCAGGGGTGGCCAGCGGGGCGATGAAGGCGCCGACGAGCGTGCCGACCGCATGCGCCAGGAACGGGAACAGGAAGTGCTTCGGCTCGAACAGCGGCATCGCCGCCTTCAGGCCCTCGGTGGTGGCGGTGTCGACGCCGGCCGGGGGCGGAATGACGTGTGCGCTGAGCATCCCCAGCGCCATGTTGACGAGACTACCGACGACCAGCCCGGCGATGACCGCCAGGATCAAGCGGAACACACGCTTCATGACAACCTCCGGCAGGGATGCGAGGGATTGCCGGTCGGCGTGGGGCCGGCCGTGTTAGAGCGACTATAGCGGAGCCTCAGTGCCCGTTGGCACCGGGCAGCTTCCTCACCACGCAAACCCCTCTTCCCAGTCGCCCGGCGGTAACCACGTGGTCTGGTTCGGCGAAGGGGCATCGATCCGGCCCGTTGCCACGCTGCGGGCCACCATCGGTTCGATGTCCGAGAAGCGGGCGGCGCGCGAGCCGATGCCGGCGCCAATCAGGTTGTTGTGGATGTCCATAGCGTTGGAGCGTCTGCCGCGCCGCTCCATCACGCCGTTGACCAGGTCGATGGCGCGCGCGTCAAACGTATAGGCCACGACGGCGCTGGCGAGCGTGTGCCGGTAGGCATCCAACGGGCCGTGTCGGCCGCCCGGGAGCGGGCTTTGCAGGACATGGGACCACGTATACGTCAGCACGAACACCGGATACGCCGCCAGGATCAGGCCGGCCAGCACGAGCCTGCGCAACCACGGACGCATGCGCTTCATCGGCATCATCGGGTTCAGCCGTCCTGCGGTTCGACCACCACTGCCGTGCCGTAGCACAGCACCTCGGTCAGGCCGGCCATCACGTCGGTGGCGTCGTAGCGCACGGCGATGATCGCGTTGGCGCCCAGTTGGCGGGCATGCTGGAGCATGTCGCGATAGGTCTCGTCGCGCGCCTGCTCGCACAGTTCGGTGTAGATGGTGATGTTGCCGCCGAACAACGACTGCAGGCCGCCGAGGAAGTTGCCCACGATCGATCGCGACCGCACGGTGATGCCGCGCACCATGCCCAGGTTGCGGCGAATACGGTAGCCGGGAAGTTCCAGCGCGGTCGTCACCATCGCGTCGTTCAGGGGTGGCATCCCTGCTCCGGATGCCTCCGGGGCGGGCGCGTACGCGGGGGATGAGTTGTAGGGATCCGTCATGGGGTACCCGGCAGGTTGGTGTGGCGTGGCAGGGGATGGGAAGTCAGATCCAGACATCGTTGGGGGCGGTGTAGGCACCACCGGCGTCGCCGGTATTGATCACGCCGTGGGGCTCGACCAGCATGATGCTGCATTCTTCGCGGGCGACGGGCCGGTGCTCGACGCCCCGGGGTACCACGTACATCTCGCCGGTGGCCAAGGGCACGACCCGGTCCCGGAACTCGAGCGTCATCTCGCCCGACAGCACGATGAAGACTTCGTCCGTCTCTTCATGCGCATGCCACACGAACTCGCCCAGGATCTTGGCAAGCTTGAACTGGTAGTCGTTCATCTCGGCCACGACCCGGGGAGACCAATGCTGCGACAAGCCGCTCAGCTTGGCCTGGAGGTTGATGGCGGTATCCGGCATGGAGAACTCCTGCAAAGAGGGGGGGCAGCCATGATGGCCAGCGGACAGGACATCGCGCCCGTGCCACCGGTCATCGCGTTCTACGGCACGCGCCCACCACGCGCCGCGGTGAACAGCGCATACCATTCCTCGCGCGAGAGCTGCACCTCGTCCGCCGCGCAGCAGGCCGCAAGCCGCACGGGGTCGGTGGTGCCGACGATGGGCTGCAGACCGGCGGGATGGCGCAGCAGCCCGGCCCGCTGGATCGCCTCGGGGCTCACGCTGTGCGCTTCGGCCCGTTGCCGCAAGAGGGTCGAGGTTTCGCGGACTACCGGATCGGCGAAGCCAGAGGCCATGGCCAGCCTGCCGCCGGCCAGCGGCGACCAGGCCTGCAGGCGGATGCCGTGCAGGCGTGCGTGGTCCAGCGTGCCGCGCGCGGATGCGTAAGCGTGGCCGGTGGTGTTGGCGACCACGCCGTCGTCGATCAAGGGCAGGTGCAGCAGGCTGATCTCCACCTGGTTCGCCACCAGCGGCTGGCGCACGTGCCGGCGCAGCAGGTCGATCTGGCCGGGTGTGTGATTGCTGACGCCGAAGTACCGCACCTTGCCGCTGGCGTGCAGCGCATCGAACGCGCGCGCCACTTCGTCCGGCTCCACCAGCGGATCGGGGCGGTGCAGCAGCAGGATATCCAGATGGTCCACGCCCAGGCGCGCCAGGCTGCCTTCGACCGAGGCCACGATATGCGCATAGCTGAAGTCGTAGCGCTGCGGTGCGCCCGGCGGATCGTCGGCGAAGCGGATGCCGCATTTCGACTGCAGGACCATCTTCGCACGGAGCCCGGGCGAGGCGCGCAACACATCGCCGAACACCTGTTCGGACTTGCCGCGCGCATAGATGTCGGCGTGGTCGAACAGGGTGATGCCGTGGGCCAGCGCCGTTTCGACCAGCCGCTGCGTGTTGCGGCGTTCCTCCGTCGTAATCGGCGAGGCATCCCAGGCGCGGCTCAGATGCATGCAGCCGTAGCCGATGCGGGAAACCGTCAGGTCATCGGCCAGGCGATAGCTCTTCATGGTGTCGTCGGGCAGGGTGAGGGACGCATCATGCCAGAGCCCCGTGCCCGCCCCGTCGCGAATGGCGGGGCACGGGACGCGCCGTCGGTCCGCCGCAGAAGAAGCTGCCGACCGGTCAGGCCACGAACGGCTTGAACGCCACGCCCAGACCCTGCATGTCCTCCGGCTCGCCGACCAGGTCGGAGCGGAGCAGCGGGCGGGCATCGATCCACTTCTTGCTGACCACCAGGTCCAGGCGATCGCCGCTGGCGGTCAGGTCCAGGCGGGGAATGGCCTCGTTGTCGTGCGAGCGGTGCAGCAGCACGGCCAGGCGCAGCAGCGCGGCCTTGCGCTTGGCGCTGAGCAGCAGACGGTCGGGCAGGGCGTCGAACGCGTTCTTCGGCACGCCGCGGCGGTGCGTGCGCACCAGCGCCGACAGGACCTGCTGTTCTTGGCGGGAAAAGCCTTCGATGTCGGAGTGCTCCAACAGATAGGCACCGTGCACGTGGTACTGGCTGTGCGCGATGGCCAGGCCGATCTCGTGCAGGCGCGCGGCCCAACCCAGCATGCGCGCGTCGTCGTCGTCCAGGCCCCAGTCCTGCTCCACCTGTTCGAACAGACGCATCGCGGTGGCCTCCACCCGCGCGGCCTGGAACTCGTCGATGCCGTAGCGCTGCATCAGCGCCGCCGTGGACAGGTCGCGCGGGTCGTTGTCGCTGCCGCGGCCCAGCATGTCGAACAGGATGCCTTCGCGCATCGCCGCCTTGCTGACCATCAGGCGCTGCAGCTCCAGCGCTTCGAACGCGGCCTCCAGCACCAGCACGCCGCCGGCGATGATCGGACGGCGGTCGCTGGACAGGCCGGGCAGGTCGATGTCCTCGATGCGATCGGCCTGCAGCAGCTTGTCGCGCACCTGCGGCAGCGCCTCGGCGGTGACCGCGCCCTTGGTGAGCTTCATCGCCGCGCAGATCTCGCCGATGGCCTTGTTGGTGCCGGACGAGCCGATGGCTTCCTGCCACCCCAGGCTGCGGTACAGGCCGGCGAACTGCTGGAACTCGGCGCCGATCTCGGTGAGCGCTTCCTTCCAGCGCTTGCGCGAGAGCTTGCCGCCGGGAAAGAAGCGGCGCGTACTGGCGATGCAGCCGGCCTGCAGGCTTTCGCGCTCCAGCGTCTCGAAGCCGCGGCCGATGATGAATTCCGTCGAGCCGCCGCCGATGTCGATGACCAGGCGGCGCTGGTTCGCTTTCGGCGGCCGCGCGTGCGCCACGCCCAGGTAGATCAGGCGCGCCTCCTCGCGGCCTGAGACCACTTCGATCGGTTTGCCCAGCGCGGCTTCGGCCGCGGCCAGGAATTCCTGTGGCTCGCGCAACTGGCGCACCGT
The DNA here is from genome assembly GCF_010093385.1 of Pseudoxanthomonas mexicana. Taxonomy (GTDB): domain Bacteria; phylum Pseudomonadota; class Gammaproteobacteria; order Xanthomonadales; family Xanthomonadaceae; genus Pseudoxanthomonas_A; species Pseudoxanthomonas_A mexicana. Next base: position 2,420 of record NZ_PDWV01000066.1, on the reverse strand, counting down.
ATTGGTGGCCAGGGCGCGCACGCGGGCGGCGGGGATGTCGCGGATGCGCTGGCCGAAGCGGGACAGGCAGTCCAGTGCGCGCTGGCGGGCCGCGGCGGACAGGCCGCCCTTGCCGTCCAGGCCGTCGGCCATGCGCACGGTCTCGCGCAGGCGGTCTACCACGCGCAACTGTCCCAGCATCGAGCGCGCCACCACCATGTGGAAGCTGTTGGAACCCAGATCGATCGCGGCCAGCAGGTCCCCGTCCTGGAGCGGCGGGGAGGTGGGGGAGGTCAGGGGCGCCATGCGGTCAGTTTAGCCAATGGCGTGGCGCAATGCTGCAGTGCGATGCACGGCGGCGATGGCGGCGGCGATCGGTCGCATCATACTTTGGCCAGCAGCGTGCCCTGCGCCGAATGCGGCGGGTCGTCGCCCGGCCTGAGCTTGACGTAGTGGCCGTCGGCCTGCAGTTCCCAGGCATTGCAGTTGTCGTCCAGGTAATTCTGCAGGCCTTCCTTGAACACGCGCGCCGCCAGATCCTTGTCGAGGATGGGGAAGCAGGTTTCCACGCGATGCAGCAGATTGCGTTCCAGCCAGTCGGCGCTGGCGCAGTACAACTCCGGCGCGCCGTCGTTGCCGAACCAGTAAAGGCGGCTGTGCTCGAGAAAGCGCCCCACGATGGAACGCACACGGATGTTGTCGGAGATGCCCGGCACGCCGGGGCGCAGGGCGCAGGCGCCGCGCACGATCAGGTCGATCCGCACGCCCGCCTGCGAGGCGGCGTACAGCGCGCGGATGATGCGCGGCTCGTTGATCGCATTGATCTTGGCGATGATGCGCGCCGGCTTGCCTGCCTTCGCCAGCCTGGCCTCGCGTTCGATCTTCTTGATCAGGCCCGGATGCAGGGTGAAGGGCGACTGCAGCAGGCGCTTGAGTTTGGTGGTGGGCGCCAGTCCCGACAGCTGCTGGAACAGCAGGTGCACGTCGTTGCCGATGTCCGGGTCGGCGGTGATCAGGCCGATGTCGGTGTACGCGCGGGCGGTGCCGCTGTGGTAGTTGCCCGTGCCCAGGTGCACGTAGCGGCGCAGCTTGCGGCCTTCGCGGCGCACGATCAGCAGCATCTTGGCATGGGTCTTGTAGCCCACCACGCCGTAGACCACCTGCGCGCCGGCCTCCTGCAGGCGGTCGGCCACGCCCAGGTTGGCGTCCTCGTCGAAGCGCGCGCGCAGCTCCACCACCACGGTGACGTCCTTGCCGTTGCGTGCGGCCTGCACCAGCGCGTCGACGATGGCCGAGTCCTTGCCGGTGCGGTACAGGGTCTGCTTGATCGCCAGCACCTCCGGATCGACCGCGGCCTGCTTGATCAGTTCGTGCACCGGCGCGAACGAATCGAACGGGTGGTGCAGCAGTACGTCGCCGTCGGCCACTTTCTCGAAGATCGCGTCGCTGTCGCGCAGCGCGCGCGGCGTGAAGGCGGGATACTTCAGTTCCGGACGCTGCACCAGGTCGTAGACCTGGATGACGCGGTTGAGGTTGACCGGTCCGTTGATCGGGTACACCGCGTTGTCGGGCAGGGCGAAGTTCTGCAGCAGCGTGCGCACAATGGGCTTGGGGCAGTCGTGGGCGATCTCCAGCCGCACGGCGGGCCGGTAGCCGCGCCCGACCAGTTCGTCGCGCAGCGCCAGCGCCAGGTTCTCCACTTCCTCTTCGTCCACGACGACCTCGGAGTTGCGGGTCACGCGGAACTGGTAGGAGCCCTTGACCTCCATGCCGGGGAACAGCTCGTCCACGAACACCGACAGCACCGAGGACAGCAGCACGAAGTCGTTCTCGCCGCCGGACACGCGCTGGGGCATGTGGATGATGCGCGGCAGCGAGCGCGGCGCGCGCACGATGGCCAGGTGGCCGGCGCGGCCGAACGCGTCCTTGCCCTTCAGTACCACCACGATGTTGAGCGACTTGTTAAGGATCTTCGGGAACGGATGCGCCGGGTCCAGGCCCAGCGGCGACAGCACCGGCATGATCTCGTTGCGGAAGTACGCGCGCAGCCAGCGGGTCTGCCGCGCGTTCCAGCTGTCGCGGCCGAACACGCGTACGCCCGCCTCGGCCAGCCCGGGGCGCAGCACTTCGTTCCAGCACTTGTACTGCGCATCCACCAGCTCGGCGGCGCGGTCGTGGATCCGGTTGAGCACGGTCGCCGGGCTCATGCCGTCCGCGCCCGGCGGCAGGCCGAAATCCAGCGCGTGGCGCACCGTGGCGGCGCGGATCTCGAAGAACTCGTCCAGGTTGGTGCAGGAGATGCACAGGAAGCGCAGCCGCTCCAGCAGCGGCACGGATGGATCCTGCGCCTGGGCCAGCACGCGGAAATTGAAGTCCAGCTGCGACAGTTCGCGGTTCAGGTACAACGCGGGGTCACGCAGCACGTCGTCGGTGGTGGGGGC
>NZ_PDWV01000065.1 GCF_010093385.1 Pseudoxanthomonas mexicana | reverse complement strand
CGCGCCGATCTCGGCCCGCCCCCACCCCTATGGCGGCCGACCCGCTGGACCTGGCCCGCCGCCTGCTCGACGAAGGCGAGCCGTCGTTGGCGGACCTGGCTTCGCACACCGGTCTCAGCGCCTCGCATCTGCAGCGCCGGTTTCGCGCGCGCTTCGGCCTGAGTCCTGCCGAGTACCTGGCCCGCAAGAAGCTGGGCACGCTGAAGGCGGCCCTGCGCGAAGGCCGTGACGTCACCACCGCGCTCTACGATGCCGGCTACGGTTCGCCGTCGCGGCTGTACGAGCAGGGAGCGGCGAAACTCGGCATGACCCCGGCCACCTACCGTGCCGGTGGCCGCGGCGTGGCGATCCGCTGGACACTCGTCGACACCGTGCTCGGCCGCACGCTGGTGGCCGCCACCGAGCGCGGCATCTGCGCGATCGAACTGGGCGAGGACGACACCGCACTGGAACGGCGACTGCGCGATGAATTCCCGCATGCGCAGCTCGAACGCGTGGAAGCCGGCCGTGACGATTTCCTTGCTCCGCGCCTGCAGGCCGTCGCCGAGCGCCTCGCCGGTCGCGAGGCGGACGTGCCGGTCGACCTGCTGGGGACCGGCTTCCAGCAACGCGTATGGGATGCGCTGATGAAAGTGCCTGAGGGCGAGACGGTGAGCTATGCCGGCCTGGCGCGGCAGCTGGGCGCCCCGCGCGCCGCGCGCGCGGTGGCCAGCGCGTGCGCGCATAACCGCATCGCCGTGGTGGTGCCTTGTCACCGCGTGATCCGCGGCGATGGCTCGCTCGGCGGCTACCGCTGGGGATTGCCGCGCAAGCAGCAGTTGCTTGCGCGGGAACGCGGCTGATCCGCCACCTTCGCGGCGGGAACGATGTCGGTCGTGATGGCGCAGAAGGTGGAAATGCGCGATGGAGAAGAACGGCACGCAGGCGGGAGCCTCCTTGCCGCGCCTGGCGCCACTCCCGTCAACCAAAGCACGTGCGGCAAAAGACTTGAACGCTGTTCAAGTCGGACGGGAAAGGTTTCAACCGGCCGAGGACGGGTTCGACATGCCGCCGGTCCGCGTCTGGCCTAGAATTGCCTCACACCGCATTCCCCCACGGTTTCCCATGAACGCCTCCGTTTCCGCCGCCGCGCCCGCGCGTGGCGGCCTTGCCGTCGCTGCCGCCCTGGCCATCGTGTACGTGGTCTGGGGCTCGACCTATCTCGGCATCCGCTTCGCGCTGGAAGGCGGCTTCCCGCCGCTGCTGATGGTGTCGGGCAGCCGTTTCGTCGCGGCGGGCCTGGTGATGTTCCTGTTCCTGCGCTGGCGCGGCGTCGCCGCGCCGACACGCGCGCAGTGGAAGAATCTGCTGGTGATGGGCGCATTGCTGCTGCTGATGGGCAACGGCATGGTGGTGCTGGCCGAGCAGACGGTGTCGTCGGGGCTCGCCGCGGTTGCGGTGGCGTCGATGCCGTTGTGGATGGGCCTGTTCGGCGCCATGCGCGGACAGCACCCGACGCGCGGCGAATGGCTGGGCATCATCGTCGGCTTCGCGGGTGTGGTCTGGCTCAATGCGGGCAGCTCGCTGACCGGTTCGCCGGTGGGACTGGTGCTGTTGCTGATCGCGCCGATCGCCTGGGCCTACGGCTCGGTGTGGTCGCGTGGGCGCGACCTGCCGTCGCCCTTCATGACGGCAGCGGCGCAGATGCTGGCGGCGGGCGTGATGCTGGTCGGTGCGGGCCTGCTGCACGGCGAGCGCTTCCACGTGGCGGACTGGACGCTGGAAGGCGGGCTGGCGGTCGCCTACCTGGCGGTGTTCGGTTCCATCGTCGCGTTCACCGCCTACGTGTGGTTGCTCCACCACGCGCGCCCGGTGCTGGTCGGCAGCTATGCCTACGTCAATCCGGTCATCGCGGTGGCGCTGGGCGCTTTCATCGCCGGCGAAACCTTCACCGCGCACGACCTGGGCGCCATGGCGGTGATCCTGGCCGGTGTGGTGGTGATCACGCTGGCGCGCGCACGGCAGTCGAAATGACCCATCCACCGCTCGACCGCAAAGGGCTGGCGATCACCGTCGGCACCTTCCTGATCTGGGGCGTGGTGCCGCTGTACTGGCACCTGCTCAAGGCGGTGCCGTCGTTCCACATCATCGCCCACCGCATCGTGTGGAGCGCGGTGCTGGTGCTGGGCTGGCTCCTGTTGAAGAACGGCCTCGGCTGGTGGCGACAGATCCGCGCGCAGCCGCGCGCGGTGCCGCTGCTGGGCGTCAGCAGCCTGCTGATCGCGTTCAACTGGGGCCTGTACATCTGGGCGGTGAACGCCGGGCATGTGGTGGAAACCAGCCTGGGCTACTTCATCAATCCGCTCATCAATGTGGTGCTGGGCGTGCTGGTGCTACGCGAACGCCTGGCGCCCGCGCAATGGATCGCGGTGGGGTTCGCGTTGGCCGGCGTGGCGTGGCTGACGGTGCAGGCCGGGTCGCCGCCGTGGATCGCGCTGGGCCTGGCGTTCTCGTTCGGCCTGTACGGTCTGGTGCGCAAGACCGTGGCGGTGGATGCCGTCGCCGGACTGGGGGTGGAAAGCCTGTACCTGTTCCTGCCCGGCCTGGCCTACGTCGTGTGGGGCGAGTTCGGCCACGGCGGCGGTTTCATCGACGGCTACGGCTGGCGCGACGACCTGCTGCTGGTCCTCGGCGGCGTGGTCAGTGCGGTGCCGCTGATCGGCTTCGCCTACGGCGTGCGCCGCATCCCGCTGTCCGTGGTGGGCCTGCTGCAGTACGTCGCGCCCAGCCTGCAGCTGCTGATCGGCGTGCTGGTGTTCAAGGAAGCCTTCGATGCCACGCGCGCGGTCGGCTTTGCCGCCATCTGGGCCGGCCTGGTGATCTTCGCCAGCGACGGCCTGTGGCGCGCGCGTCGTCGCGACGCGCTGGTCGCAGCGTCCGCAGGCAAGTAAGGCTCAGCGCGCGGCGCCGCCCGCCGCGTTGGCGCCAGGCGAGGGGCAGGGGCCGCCCGCCTCCGCCCATGTCTTGAACGCCGCGACGAACCGGTCGTGCGGTACCGGCACCGGTGCGCGTTCGCCACCGGGGTTCCAGCCCCACAGCACCAGCTTGTCTTCGGCCACGTGCTTGAGCAGCGCATCGAAGTCGCGGCCGCCGTTGCGGTCCTTGTCCTGGATCATCGCGCACAGCTGGTCCGCGGGCAGGCCGATCCAGGCCATCTTCTGGTCGGGCGGCGGCAGCTGCCAGTGCGGTGCGCCCGGTGGTGCGTGCGGGCCGTAGCTGGCCGGCGAGTTCTGTTCGCCATGGCAGGTGGAACAGGGCAGGCCGGGCGCGCCCTTGCCGTCCGGCCCACGCACCACGTTCATCGCATGCGGTGTCTGCGCATCGAACTGCAGCGGCGCGTCGCCCGGAATGTGGCAGTTGCTGCAACGCGGATGCTGGAACACCTGCTCCACCGTGGCGAACGCGGTCAGCGCCTGGGCTTTCTGTTCCTCGCTGATACGCGGCTTGCACGCCACCAGCAGGAGCACGGTCAGGGACATCATCAGGATGCGCATGGCGGGCCTCAGGCGGTCGGCGTCGAAGAGGTGGACGTCGGCAGACGCAGCGGCAGTTCGCGCAGGCGCTGGCCGGTCAGGGCGAACACCGCGTTGGCCACCGCGGGCGCGATCGGCGGCGTGCCGGGTTCGCCCACGCCGCCCATGCGCTCGGTGCTGGGCACGATGTGCACCTCCACCTGGGGCATCTCGTTCATCCGCAACACCGGGTAGTCGTGGAAATTGGATTCCTGCACCTGGCCCTCGCGGAGCGTGAGCGTCGAATGCAGTGCGGCACTCAGGCCGAACACGATGCCGGACTCCATCTGCGCCTGTACGCCCGCCGGATTGACGGCCACGCCGCAATCGATGGCGCACACCACGCGGTGCACGCGGATCCTTCCCTCCTCGATCGACACCTCGGCGGCCTGCGCCACGTAGCTGCCGAACGATTCGTGCACGGCGATGCCGTGGCCGCGGCCCTGCGCGGGCGGCGTACCCCAGCCGAACTTCTCGGCGGCGAGGTTCAGCGCCGCGAGGTGGCGGGGGTGAGCCTTCAGCAGTCTGCGCCGGTACTCCACCGGGTCTTGGCCCGCCGCGTGCGCCAGTTCGTCGACGAAACCTTCCATCACGAAGCCGTTGACGCTGTGACCCACCGAGCGCCACCACAACACGGGGATGCCGGTCTTCGGCGAATGCAGGTCCACGCGGTGCGCGGGCGTGCCCAGCACGTAGGGCGAATTGGCCACGCCCTCGGTCGAGGTGGCGTCGATGCCGTCCTTGACCATCATCGCTTCCATGAAGGTGCCGGCCATGATCGACTGGCCCACCATCACCTGGTGCCAGGCCGTCGGCAGGCCGTCCTCGCCCAGGCCGACCTTGATCTTCTCGACGAACGCCGAGCGGTAGTACCCGCCGCGGGTGTCGTCCTCGCGCGTCCATACCGTCTTGACCGGCGCCTTGGCGGCTTTTGCGACCTCGACTGCCTCGGAGACGACGTCCGACGTCGGCGTGGCGCGACGGCCGAAACCGCCGCCGAGGAACGGCGTGTGGATGCGGATCTTCTCCGGCGGAATGCCGAGGATGCGCGCGGCGCTGTTCTGGTCCAGGGTGGGGAATTGCGTGCCGCACCAGATGTCGCACTCGCCGTCGCCGATCTTCACCGTGCAGTTCAGCGGCTCCATCGCCGCATGGGCGAGGTAGGGCACGGCGTACTCGGCCTCGACCGTCTTCGCGGCCTTCCCGAGGGCGGCCGTCACGTCGCCGGCGCGCACCGCGGTCGGCCCCTCCTCGGTCGCCAGCTGCGAGAACTGCTGCCGCAGCGCGGTGCTGTCCAGTTGGGCGCCATCGCCCGCCTCCCACCCCACCTGCAGCGCGTCGCGACCGAGCTTGGCGGCCCAGTAGTGATCCGCGATCACCGCCACGCCGCTGGGCACCTGCACCACGTTGCGCCCGCCGGCCACCGCGCGCGCCTTGGTGGCGTCGAACGACTTGACCGTACCGCCGAACACCGGGGAACGCAGCACGACCGCGGTGAGCAGGCCTTCGAACTGCACGTCCATGCCGAACCTGGCCTTGCCGGTGATCTTTTCCGGCGTATCCAGGCGCTTGGTCGGCTTGCCGATCAGCTTCCAGTCCTTCGGGTCGCGCAGCTTCAGCGTATCGAGTGCTGGTGGGGTCTGCTGGCCGGCGTCGTTGGCGAGTTCGCCGTAGCGCAGGCGCGTGGTGCCGGACACCACCGCGCCGTTCTCGGTGCGCAGTTGGTCGACGGGAACCTTCAGTCGCGCGGCCGCCGCCTGCAGCAGCATGGCCCGCGCGGCCGCCCCGGCCTGCCGGTAGCGGTCGAACTCGGCCCGGGTGGTGGTCGAACCGCCGGTCCCCTGCATGCCGAATACCGGACTGGTGTAAGCCTTGTCCGCCGCACCGTGTTCGACGCGGATCTTCGACCAGTCGGCATCCAGTTCTTCGGCGATCAGCATCGGCAGCGTGGTCCAGATGCCCTGGCCCATCTCGGCATGCGCGAGCTGCACGGTGATGGTGTCGTCCGCCGCGATGCTGAGGAACGCGTTCGGCACGAAGGTCGTGGGTGCTGCGGCCGTGGCCTCCTGGGCCATGGCGAAGCGGCGCGCGCCGGGCACGAGGAAGCCGATCACCAGGCCGCCACCGGCCAGTGCGGTGGCGCGCAGGAAGTCGCGGCGCGGGGAAGAGGTTTCGAGGTTCACGGAACAGCCTCCGTCGAACGATGGGGAAGGCGGCGACCCGCGTCGCCGCACCGGATCAGGCCTTGCCGATGTCGGCCGCGCGATGCACCGCGGCGCGGATGCGCTGGTACGTGCCGCAGCGGCACAGGTTGCCGGACAGCGCCTGGTCGATGTCGGTATCGGTGGGCGACGGCACCTTGGCGAGCAGGGCGGCGGCCGACATGATCTGGCCGGACTGGCAGTAGCCGCACTGGACGACGTCCAGTTCCGCCCAGGCCTTCTGCACCGGATGCGAGCCGTCGGCCGACAGGCCTTCGATGGTGGTGATCTTCCTGCCGGCGACGGCCGACGCGGGCGTGACGCAGGCGCGCAAGGGGGCGCCGTCCACATGCACCGTGCAGGCGCCGCACTGCGCGATGCCGCAGCCGAACTTGGTGCCGGTCAGCCCCATCAGGTCGCGCAGGACCCAGAGCAGCGGCATGTCGTCCGGCGCGTCGACTTCGCGCTCGGCCCCGTTGACGTTCAACTTCATGGCGTCTCCTGGCGTCGGCGTGGGACCGGGCGACGATACTCCGCGCCCACGTTGCATGCCAGTGAAGGCATGGATCGATGTTTGCACGATCCTGCGGGATGCTTGCCCGATGCCCCGACCGGCGCGCCGGGCGTTGCCTTCGCCCCGCGGCTTGCGCCATCGTGGTGCCATGACCGCATCCACTCATGTGCTGCTCGCGTCCGCCCACGCCGGTGAGGACACCGATGGCCGTGCACTGGCCGTCGTCATGGCCACCGAAGGCTCGACGTATGTCCGTGCGGGGGCCATGGCGCTGTTCGGTCCGGACCAGACGCAGGTGGGTTGGCTGAGCGGCGGCTGCCTGGAGCCGGAGATCGCCAGGCGTGCGCGGCATGCCGCCGCCGTGGGTGCCGCGGGTGCGATGGAGATCGACACCCGTGACGATGAGGACCTGTTCGCCGGCTCCGCTGTCGGGTGTCGTGGCCGTCTGCGGCTGGTGCTGCTGCCGCTGGATCGCATGCCCGGCTGGGCAACGGCCGTGCAGGCGTGGTGGGCGGGCCGCGGCGCGCTGGCGTTGACCTTGTCGGCCGATGGCGACGTGCACGTGCGGGTGGGCGAGGTGAGCCTGCACTGGACGCTGGCGCGCCATGCCGAGGCGCCGACGGTCAGTCTGGCCGGCGATGTCAGCGTGCCGGCTCCCGCACGCGTGGCGATCTTCGGTGCGGGACCGGAAACCCCGTCGCTGCTGCAGGCGCTGCGTCCGCTCGGTTGGCACGTCAGCGTGGTGGAGCGGCGCGCGCGCTGGATGCCGGATACCGACATCGCCGACGCATGGCTGATGCAGGCGACGGACGACGCGCTGCGCGCACTGCAGCCCGCGCCCGATGCCGCGCTGGTCATGCACCACCACTTCGAACACGACCGCGAGGCCCTGGAGGCGCTGGCGCATACCCGCATCCCGTTCATCGGCCTGCTGGGGCCGGTGCGTCGCCGCGAAGACCTGCTGCGCGTACTGCCAGCGCCGACGCATGCGCTGCTGGTGCCGCGCCTGCGCTCGCCCGTGGGGCTCAGGCTGGGCGGGCAAGGCCCCGAGGCCATCGCGTTGAGCATCGCCGCCCAGTTGCAGGCCTGGCGGCACGGCGAAACGCCATGACCGTGCCGCATGTCGCGGTGGTGCTGGCGGCGGGGGGCAGCACGCGCCTGGGCCGGCCGAAGCAACTGCTGACGCGCGACGGCGAGACGCTGGTGCACCGGGCCGCGCGACTGGCGCTGGCGTCGGGTGCCGCACGCGTGCGGGTGATCGTCGGTGCGCACGCGGACGATGTCGTGGCCGCGGTGCGCGACCTGCCGGTCGAGTGCCTGGTCAACCCGCGATGGAACGAGGGCTTGGCGGGAAGCGTGCGCGTCGCCTTGGATGCGCTCGCTGCGCACGATCGCGCGACGCTGCTGCTGACCTGCGACCAGCCGGCGCTGGATCTCGTGCACGTGCAGGTGCTGCTGGCAGCAGCGCGGGCGGCGCCATCAGGCTCTGCCGCCACGCGTTTCGGCGACCGCGTGGGGGTGCCCGCTGTCGTGGCGCCGACGATGCTGCCCGCCGCACGGGACTTACAGGGAGATCGTGGCTTGTGCGATGTGCTGAATGCCGCCGGGGCCGGCGTCATCGCCTGCGATGCGCCGGATCTCGGTATCGACATCGACACGCCGGAGGATGTCGCCGAGGCGGTGTCGCGAGGGTGGCTCGATGCGCCGACGTGAAGGAAGTGCCGGCATGTGCCGGCACTTCCCCTACGTCCGTCAGATCGCGCGCAGGGCCTGGGTGATCGGCAGGCGCGCCGCACGCAGGGCCGGGAACAGCCCGCCCACCAGGCCGATGCCCAGGGCCCACTTCAATCCGCTCCACAACAGTCCGGGCGTGACCTTGAACTGGAACACCACCTGGCTGAAGTTGCTGCCCAGCGTGGCCACGCTGTAGCCGTTGAACACCACCCAGGCGATCAGGCCGCCCAGCAGGCCGCCCAGCAGGGCCAGCAGCATCGTCTCCAGCATCACCGCCATCACCACCGGCAGGCCGCGGAAGCCGATCGCACGCATGGTGGCGATCTCGCGCGCACGGCCGGCGACCGCGGCGTACATGGTGTTGAGCGCGCCGAACACCGCGCCGATCGCCATGATGGTGCCGATCACCGTGCCCAGCACCCTGATCAGCGTGGTCAGGCCGGTGCTCTGCTTGGTGTAGTAGTCGCGCGTGGTCAGCACGTCCAGCTTCAGGCGCGGGTCGTTCTCCATCGCCTTCTTGAACTGGTCGAAGCCCGGCTTGCCGGCCGTGCGCACGGTGACCGACTGGTACGCGCGGCGGTCGTAGGCCGACGACAGCGTATCGATGTCGGTCCACAGTTCCGAGTCGTGCGCGTCGCCGGCGGCGAACACGCCGACGACGGTCCAGTCCTGGTTGCCCAGGCGCAGCGTCTTGCCGATCTCCAGGCCGCGGTACTGGCCCCTGGCGCCCTGGCCGACCACGATCTCGCGCACGCCGATGTTGAACTTGCGGCCTTCGATCAGCTTGATGTGCGGACGGATCGCCCACGCGGCCTCGCTGACGCCGCGGAACTGCGCATTGGCGTCTTCGCCACTGCCGGCGGTCGGCAGGTTGACGATCTGCGACAGTTCCGGCGAGAGCAGGGCGCGGCCGTCCTTGTCCTTGGCGATGCCGGCCAGCGTCGAGATCAGCGGCACCTGGTCTCGGGTGATGACCGAATTGGTCTCCGCCTGCGAACCGCCACGCAGCACGATGGCGGTGTCGTCGCTGCCGGTCTGCTTGAGCGTGGCCGAAAAGCCTTCGCCCATCGCCAGCATCGCCACCAGCACGCCGACCACGCCGGCGATGCCGACCACGATCACCGACGAGGCGCCCCAGCGCTGCGGCAGGCTGGCGATGCCGATCCTGGCCGCTTCCAGCGACAGCCGGCCACTGCGGGTGAGGAACAGCCACAGCGCCAGCAGCACCGCCAGGCCGGCGACGACGAACCACGGCGACATGATCCAGGCCACCAGGCCCACGACCAGCAGCACCACGGAGATGAGATTGCCCAACCATTGCTTCTTCATGTCTGTCTCCTCTCAGCGGCCGGCCAGGGCGTCGACGATCTTCAGGCGCATCGCCCGTGTCGCCGGCAGCGCGCCGACGATCAGGCCGATGGCGACCATCAGCGACAGCCCCAGCGCCCAGGTCTGTGCGGGAATGCTCGGCAGGGCGATCATGCCGTTGCTGGCGCCGCTGACCACCGGAATCATCACCGACGCCAGGCCCATGCCCAGCACGCCGCCCAGCACGATCAGCAGCACCGACTCCACCAGCACCAGCACCAGCACGGTGCCGTTGGTGAAGCCCAGCGTCTTCAGTACCGCCAGTTCCGGGATGCGCTCGCGCACCGCCTGCGCCATGGTGTTGCCGGTCAGCAGCAGCAGGGTGAAGAACACCGCCGCCATGATCGCGGTGACGATCAGGCCGATGTCGGCGAACTGCTTGGCGAAGGACTGGTTGAACGCCTGCTCGGTCTGGGTCTTGGTCTCGTGCGCCGAGTTCTCCGAGATCGCGTCGATGGCCTTCGCCACGCGGGTGGCGTGGTTCACGTTGTCCAGCTTCACCATGTACCAGCCCACCTGGCCGTTGACGTACTGGTTGGCTTCATCGAAGTACTTCCAGTGGAAGATCAACTGGTTCTCCTCGCCCTTGCGCTTGGAATCGGCCAGCTTGAACGTGCCGCGCAGCGTCAGCGGCCAGGCATTGCTGCCGTCCTTCTGCGGGAAGATCGTCGCCTGCAGCGGGATGGTGTCGCCGACCTTCCAGCCGAAACGCTTGGCCAGGTTTTCGCCGACGATGGCGCCGGTGCGGTCGGCCTCCCACGCCTTCACCTGCGCGGGATCGACGATGTACTCCGGGTACATGTCCAGGTAGCCCGGGCCGACGGAGAAATTGGGGAAGAAGTTCTTCGGGTCCTTGTAGATGCCGCCGAACCAGGCCGCGTACGTGGCCTTCTTCACGCCGGGCGTGGATTCGATGCGCGTCAGCAGGCTGTACGGCAGCATCTGCGTGATCGACAGGCGCGAGGCCACCACCAGGCGGTCCGCGCCGGCGACGCTGCCGCCGGAGTTGAACGCCACGCGCACCGAGTCCAGCAGGCCGAACAGCAGGAACGCCGCGACCACCGACAGCAGCGTCAGCAGCGTCCGCGTCTTGCTGCGGAACAGCGCCGACCAGATCAACGAGAAATATTTCATGTCCGCCTCCGGGTCAGTGCGCGGCGGCCGGGGCGTCGACCAGTTCGCCCTTGTCCAGGTGGATGGTGTGGGTGGCGTACTCGGCCGCCTTCGGGTCGTGCGTGACCATGATGATGGTCTTGCCGTGCTCGCGGTTGAGCATCTTCAGCAGGTTGAGGATCTCTTCGGCCGAATGGCGGTCCAGGTCGCCGGTGGGTTCGTCGCAGATCAGGAAGGTCGGGTCGGAGACGATGGCGCGGGCGATCGCCACGCGCTGCTGCTGGCCGCCAGACAGTTCGTTGGGACGGTGCGACTTGCGGTCGGCCAGGCCCACCAGCTGCAGCGCGATCTCCGCGTTGCGCTTGCGCTGCGCCGCGCCCAGCTTGGTCAACAGCAGCGGCAGCTCGACGTTGCGCTGCGCCGTCAGCGTAGGCATCAGGTTGTAGAACTGGAACACGAAGCCGACATTCGTGCTGCGCCAGTGCGCCAACTGGCCGTCGTTCATGCGGTCGATGCGCTGGCCCTCGATTTCGATCTCGCCGCCGGTGGGGGTGTCCAGGCCGCCGATCAGGTTCAGCAGGGTGGTCTTGCCCGAACCGGACGGACCCATCAGCGCGACGAAATCGCCGTGCGGAATGTCCAGGTCGATGCCATGCAGCACCTGCACCTTCTCGGGGCCGCGCTGGTAGGTCTTGGTGACGTTGCGGATGGAAACCAGGGAAGACATCGGCAGGATCCTTGTAGGAGACGGAAAGGCGAACGGCGATGCTGCGGTTCAAACAGGGCGGATCCCGTCCTCGAAGGACACGGGGCGCCCGTGGGACGACGGAGGGCGTCGCCCGGGATCGACAGGCGCCGGTGGAACGGCGCCCGGTATTCGGTGGTTCGCCGCCGCGAGGACATCCTCACGCGGCGCCTTGCAGGCTTACTCGGTGTCTTCGGCCAGCACGACCTTGGCACCGTCCTTCAGTTCGGCGGGCGGATCCAGGACGACGGTCTCGCCCGCGTCCAGTCCCTCGGTGACGTGCACATCGTCGCCCAGCTTGCCGGCGACCTTCAGCGCGCGCTGCTGCACGGTGTCCTCGTCGCCCACGACGAAGGCCACCTGCGCGCCATCGCGCTCGACCACGGCGGCGCCCGGCGCGCGCACGCCCTTGGGCTGCGCGGCCTGCTGCGGCCTGGCCGCTTCCAGGAAGCTCACCCGCACGCCCATGTCCGGCACGATGCGCGGATCCTTCACCGCCAGCGCCACGCGCACCTTCACCGTGGCCTTGCTGCGGTCGGCGGTGGGGATGATGGCGATCACCTCGCCGGGGATCTGCCAGTCGGGATAGGCGTTCAGCGTGGCCTTGATCGGCATCTTCGGCTGCACGCGGCCGATGAAGGACTCGTTGACCTCCACTTCCACTTCCAGCGAGTCCATGTCGACGATGGTGCCGATGCCGGTGCGGGTGAAGCCGCCGGTGGCCAGCGGCGAAACGATCTCGCCCGGCTGCGCGGCCTTGGCGATCACCACGCCGGCGAAGGGCGCACGGACGATGGTGTTGTCCACGCCATTATCGGAAATGGCCAGGCTGCGGCTGGCCACGGTGACGTTGCGCTGCGCGGCCTGCAGCTGCGCGCGCAGGGCGTCGCGCGCGGCGACCGCCTGGTCGTACTGCGAGCGGGCGACCAGCTGCTGCTGCACCAGCGAGGACAGGCGTCGGGCATTCGCCTCGGCCTCGGTCAGTTGTGCCTGCACGTTCGCCACCTGCGAGCGCGCGGCCTCGACCTGCGCCTGCGACAGCGCGCGGCTGGCATCGGCATCCACCGGGTCGAGCGTGGCCATCACCTGGCCGGCGTCGACCTTCATGCCTTCTTCGATCAGCACCTCGCGCACCTTGCCGGTGATCTTGGCCGACACCGTGGCCATGCGCCGCGCGACCACGTAGCCGGAGGCGTCCAGCACCGAGGCGGCCGCGCCGCCGTTGCCCATCGCCACCGTCGGCGCGGTGCGCACTTCGATCGGCTTCTCGCGCCCGAACAACGCCCAGCCGGCCGCCGCCAGCGCCAGCAGCACGGCAATCACGCCCAGCGTGATCCACAGGCCGCGGCGCGACGTGGGCTCCGGCGGCGGTGCCTTGCGGTCGATGCGGAGTTCCTTCAGCAGGTCGGCAGACGTGTTCATGCGTATCCAGACGGTGAATGCGGGGAAGTGTGACCAGCAAGGGTAACGGAAGCCTAGTTGCCGGAAGTCACTTCATGCAGGAACCGGCCGGTCCGGGACGGCAGCGGGCCGGGATGGTGGGCATCATCGCGGCTCCGGCGCGCGCATCCCAGTGACACCTGTCACCTGATTCGCCTGAGGGGCGCCACTGATCACATGCGGGGCGACGGCGCAGGCTGTGTCCATCTTCCGACAAGGCCCTGGCATGGACATGGCGACCCTCCCTTCCCCCGCACTGGCCCGGTTGCAGGGCGTGCGCCACCAGTATGGCCGCGTGCTGGCGCTCGATGGCCTGGATCTGGCGCTGCCTGCCGGCCAGGTGCTCGCCCTGCTCGGTCCGAACGGGGCCGGCAAGACCACCGCGATCGGCCTGCTGCTGGGCCTGCAGCGTCCGCAGGCGGGGCAGGCGGGCCTGTTCGGCCTGCCGCCGCAGGACCTGACTGCGCGCCGCCGCGTCGGCGTGATGCTGCAGACGGCGGCCGTGCCGGACACGCTGAAGGTGCGCGAGCTGATCGACCTGACCCGCAGCTACTACCCGCGCCCGCGCAGCGTCGCCGACTGCATGGCGTTGGCCGGTCTGGACGGGCTGATGGACCGCCGCTACGGCCAGCTGTCCGGCGGGCAGCAGCGGCGCGTGCAGTTCGCGCTGGCCCTCTGCGGACGGCCCGAGCTGCTGTTCCTCGACGAACCTACCACCGGCCTGGACATCGATGCGCGGCAGACGCTGTGGAAGGCGATCCGCGAACTGGGTGCGCAGGGCTGCGCGGGGCTGTTGACCACGCATTACCTGGAAGAAGCCGAAGCGCTGGCCGACCGCGTCGTCGTGGTGAACCACGGGCGCGTCGTCGCCGAAGGCACGGTGGCGCAGATCCGCGCGCACGTGGCGCAGCGGCGCATCCGCTGCAGCACCACCTTGCCGGCCGCGCAAGTGCAGGGCTGGCCGGGCGTGCAGCGCGCACAACGCGAGGGCGAGCGCCTCGACATCGTCGCCGAGGTGGCCGAGCCGGTGGTCCGCCGCCTGCTGGATGAGGATCCCGCACTCACCGAACTGGAAGTGCAGCGTGCCGGCCTGGCCGACGCCTTCCTTGCGCTGACCCGCGATACGCAGAAGGAGGCCGCCTGATGGATACCGTCGCCACCGTTCCGTTTTCGTCCACGCGCGCCTACCTGCTGGAAGCCCGCTACGAATTCCTCCGCCTGCTGCGCACGCCTTCGTTCTCGCTGCCATGCCTGCTGTTCCCGCCGGTGTTCTACCTGCTGTTCGGGGTGCTGCTGGGCGGCAAGGGCGGACCGGTCGCGGCGCAGTACCTGCTGGCCGGCTATGGCGTGTTTGGCGTGATCGGCGTGGCGCTGTTCGGCTTCGGCGTGACCGTCGCGCTGGATCGCGAACAGGGCCTGCTGACGCTCAAGCGCGCGCAGCCGATGCCGCCGGGTGCGTACCTGGTCGCGAAGATGGCGATGGCGCTGCTGTTCGCCGCGATCATCCTGTTGCTGCTCGCCGCGCTGGCGGCCGGCGTGGCGCACGTGCGGCTGTCGGCCGCACAGTGGGCCGCCTGGGCGGCGACGTGCCTGGTCGGCGTGTTGCCCTTCAGCGCGCTGGGCTTGTGGCTGGGCACGCTGGTCGGCGGCCGCGGCGCGCCGGCGCTGATCAACCTGGTCTACCTGCCGATGGCGTTCCTGTCGGGGCTGTGGGTGCCGCTGACGATGCTGCCCAAGCTCCTACAGCCGTTGGCGCCGGCATGGCCGGCGTATCATCTGGCGCAGGTCGCGCAGCAGGCCGTCGGTGTCGGCGCCGGGCGTCCGCTGGGGCTGCACCTGGCCGTGCTGGCCGCCATCACCGCGGTGTTCTTCGTGCTGGCGCGCCGCCGCCTGGTGCAGTGACCGGACCGCCGAGCAAGGAGCCCCCGATGAACCTGTCTTCCTCTCCGCTGCTGCGCCGGCTGACCCGCCTGCGCGACGCCCTGGTGCCGGAGGCGCTGGGTTTGGGCTGGATGCCCCTCTTCCTGCTGGGCTACCTGGTGTTCCTGTTCATGCCGGTGCTGGTGCCGTCCGGGAGCGACTGGGGCAGCAACCTGCAGTGGCGCCTGTGGCCCACGCTGGCCTCGATCGCGGCGTTCCTGCCGATGTATTTCCTGGCCTACCGCGGCAGCGCGATGACGCGGGTGCTGTGCACGCTGGGCATCGCCGCGCTCGGCTGCGGGCTGATGGCGTACAACGCCTTCTCCAACACCTACATCATCTACGCGGCGGCGTTCGTGGCGCTGCTGCCCGGCGCCCTGTGGGTGCGGCTGGCGGTGCTGGCGGCGCTGCTGGGGGCCTATCACGGCCTGTCGATGTGGCTGGGGTTCCCGGTGTTCGTGCCGGTGCTGACCGCGATCATCTCGGTGGCCGTGTTCACCGGCAACTACTTCCAGTCGGAGACCGTGCGCAAGCGCGCCGAGCTGAAGCTCTCGCACGAGGAAGTGCGCCGGCTGGCCGCGCTGGCCGAACGCGAACGCATCGGCCGCGACCTGCACGACCTGCTCGGCCACACGCTGTCGCTGGTGGCGCTGAAGTCCGACCTGGCCGGGCGCCTGATCGACCGCGATCCGCAGGCCGCGCGCAACGAGATCAACGAAGTCAGCCGTGTCGCCCGCGATGCGCTGGCGCAGGTGCGGCGTGCGGTGACCGGCATCCGCGCGGCCGGACTGGCGGCCGAACTCGCCTCCGCTCGCCTGCTGCTGGAATCGGATGGCGTCACCCTGCGCTACGACGCGCAGGAAGTCGCGCTGCCCGCCGACCTGGAAACCGTGCTCGCCCTGAGTCTGCGCGAGGCGGTGACCAACATCCAGCGCCATGCGCGCGCCACGATCGCCGAGGTCGCCTTGTCGTCCACGCCCGGCCACGTCGCCCTGCGCATCCGCGACAACGGCGTCGGCAGCGCTGCCGTGCCCGGCAACGGCCTGGGCGGCATGCGCGAGCGCGTCGAATCGCGCGGAGGGCGCCTGCGCATCGATTCCACCCTGAGGCAGGGCACCTGCGTGGAGATCATGCTGCCGTTGCCGTCGGGGGGCGATGTCGTGACGGCACCAGAGAAAGCCCCTGTAGGAGCGACGTAAGTCGCGATCGCAAGGCCGGACGCATCCTCATCTCGGCACACGTGCGCGGATGCAGGCTGCCTCGCTCATTTCTATGGCTGCGCCACCCGTGCGGTCGCGACTTACGTCGCTCCTACAATGGGCAGTCCACTTCACGAGTGTGATTTACTAGCGTGACGTTCAATCTTTCTGCCACGACATCCCGATGATCCGCGTCCTGCTTGCCGAAGACCAGGCCATGGTGCGTGGCGCGCTCACCGCGCTGCTGGGCATGGAAAGCGACATCGAGGTGATCGGCAATGCGGCCGATGGCGAGACCGCCTGGCGCGAACTGCAGCGGCTCAAGCCCGACCTGCTGGTCACCGATATCGAGATGCCCGGCCTGAGCGGCCTGGAGCTCGCGCAGCGCATCCAGCGGCACGAGCTGCCATGCAAGGTGGTCATCGTCACCACCTTCGCGCGCAGCGGGTTCCTGCGACGCGCGCTGGAGGCCGGCGTGTCCGGCTACCTGCTGAAGGACGCGCCGGCCGAGGATCTGGCCGAGGCGCTGCGCAAGGTGCACCGCGGGGGTCGCGCGATCGATCCGCAACTCGCACTGGAAGCCTGGTCCGACGCCGATCCGCTCAACGACCGCGAGCGCCAGGTGCTGCGGCTGGCCGGCGAGGGCCAGTCCGCCGGCGACATCGCCCGGCAGCTCAATCTTTCGCAGGGCACGGTGCGCAATTATCTGTCCGAAGCCATCGGCAAGCTCGGCGTGGGCAACCGCATCGAAGCCTATCGGCTGGCGCGGCAGCGCGGGTGGTTGTAGGAATGAAGTGCCTTCTGTAGGAGCGACGTCAGTCGCGACTGCACGCGTCCCGCGCTTCGATGGCTCGCGTTATTGCTCAGGAATGGCATGCGACGCTCGTCGCGTCTTCGACCGGTTCACGTGGCTTCGGGGACACGGTCGCGACTTACGTCGCTCCTACAGGGGGCAACGTCACGCGCCGTAGCGCGCCTTCAGCATCGCGTACGCGCTGCGCAGGGCCAGGGCTTCGCCACCGGCGGGGCGGCCGGCGCGGTCGCTGTCGTTCCACGCATACACGTCCAGGTGCGCCCACTTCATGCCGTCCGGCACGAAGCGCTCCAGGTACAGCGCGGCGGTGACCGCGCCGGCCATGCGCGAGCCGGCATTGGCCAGGTCGGCGATGCCGCTGGTCAGGTAGCGCAGGTACGGGCGCCACAGCGGCATACGCCACACCGGGTCGCGCGTGCGTTCGCCGGCGGCGATCCAGTCGTTGGCCACCGCATCGTCGTTGGCGAACAGCGCCGGCAGGTCCGGACCCAGCGCGATGCGCGCCGCGCCGGTCAGCGTGGCGAAGTCCAGCAGCAGGTCGGGCGACTGCTCGCCCGCGTAGGCCAACGCATCGCACAGGATCACGCGGCCTTCGGCGTCGGTGTTGTCGATCTCCACGCTGACGCCCTTGCGGGTGGCGATCACTTCGCCCGGGCGGAAGGCGTTGGGACCGATGCTGTTCTCCACCGCCGGCACCAGCAGGGTCAGCCGCACCGGTAGCCGGCGCGCCATCACCAGGCGCGCCAGCGCGATCGCGTGCGCCGCGCCGCCCATGTCCTTCTTCATGTTGCGCATGCCGTCGGCCGGCTTGATGTCCAGGCCGCCGGTGTCGAAGCACACCCCCTTGCCGACCAGCGCCACGTGCGGCTGCGCCGCATCGCCCCAACGCAGCGCGATCAGGCGCGGTGCGCGGTGGGAGGCGCGGCCCACCGCGTGGATGGCGGGGAAGTTCTGCGCCAGCAGCGCGTCGCCGGCGACCACCTCCACCTGCGCGCCGTGCGTGGCGGCGAGCTCGCGTACCGCGGCCTCCAGCTCGTCCGGGCCCATGTGCTCGGTGGGCGTGTTGACCAGATCGCGCACCTGCAGGCTGGCCGCCAGCAGGTCGAGCGCTTCGGCATCGGCCTGCGGCAGCACCAGGCGCGCGGGCTTGCGCGCCGGCTGCTTGTAGCGGTCGAACCTGTAGCTGCCCAGGCCCCAGCCCAGCTGCAGCGCGGTGCGTGCGTCGACGGACAGGTCGCTGGCCAGCTGCCAGTCGCCGGCCGGCAGACCGAACGGTGCGTGTGCGTAGCTGTAGGGATCCAGCGGATCGCCGATGCCGATGACCGCGCCTGCCAGCCCGTCCTCGCCCGGCAGCAACAGCAGCGAACCCGCGCCGGCCGCGAACCCCTGCGCGTCGATCCAGGCATTGACCGTGGCGGACTGGGTCGTGCGCCAGGCGGCCAGCTGCGTGCGGTCCAGCACGTGCAGCGCACGCGCGGTGGTGGAGGCATCGGTGTAGGCGAGGGCGGCGCTCATGCGGCGGCGTGTTCCGTGGCGAAGTCGGGGTGGGCGTCCAGCCAGTCGGCCAGCGCGGTGAGGGTATGGAATTCCAGGTCCGGGCGCAGCGTTTCGTGCGTCCAGGCGCGGGGTTGGCCGTCGTGGTCTTCCGGCCGGTTGATCCAGCAGCTGCGCAGGCCGGCGCGTGCAGCGCCCAGCACGTCCATCTCGATGTGGTCGCCCACGTGCAGCACCTCGGCCGGCGGCACGCCCAGCCGTTCGCAGGCGGCCAGGAAGATGCTGGCTTCCGGCTTGGCGGCGCCGTGTTCGCGCGAATGGATCTGGTGCACGAACAGGTGGCCCAGCCCGATCCGCTGCAGGTCGGCGTTGCCGTTGGTCACCGCGGCGACCGGCACGCGTGCGGCGATGCGCTCCAGCGCCGCCAGTGCGTCCGGGTAATACTCGACCTGGTTGCGTGCGGCGTAGAAGGTGTCGTACGCGGGCTCGAGCAGGGCCATGTCCGCGCCGCTCTCGCGCAGGGCGTGTTCCAGCGTCATCCGGCGCAGGATGCTGAGGTCGTGCTTGTGCTGCGGATGCGCGGCGAACACCTGCTCGCGCACGGCGCGCATGCGCTCGACGGGGAACATGGCGGCGGTGGCGGGGCTGTGTTGGCGCAGCCAGTCGTCGAGGACGCGCTCGATGCGTGCGCCGATGGGGGCGAACGGCCAGAGGGTGTCGTCGAGGTCGAGGGTGATGGCGCGGACGGGGAAGCTCATCGGCCCGATTTTACACCCGCCAGGCAGGGGCCCTTTCATCGGCCCCAGGAGGAGGCCCCTCTCCCTGCGGGAGAGGGGTTGGGGAGAGGGGCAACGAAGTACATCGCCTGTGCGGGTATTGGACCGCTCCAGAGGCATGCTGCCGCTTCGGGTTTCTGGGCCTGACGGGATGTTCGCCTAGCTTGCAAGCATGGCGCCGCTCGCCGCGGAGGCCCTACTTTTCTTTGCTTGTGCAAAGAAAAGTAGGCAAAAGAAACACCCCCCGGCGGTCCGCCCGCCGCAAGCGGCGGGTGCGCAGTCCCCGCGGGGATTTTCGGGCCGGGCCCCCTCCCCCCGCCGGAAACCGCGCCCACCCCTGTGCGCCGCCCCTCGGGGTTTTCCCCCCCGGGCTGCCGGACCCCAAGCGCCCCCACAAACCCCCCCGGCAGAGCCGGCGTCCCCGCCGCTGGCCTAGCCCGTCGGGGGTCCCCTGAGGCACGT
>NZ_PDWV01000064.1 GCF_010093385.1 Pseudoxanthomonas mexicana | reverse complement strand
GCTCGACCGCGCGGGCTCAAACGGGCATGTTTATGCAGGTTCATCCGGGGCTCCTGGGGGCTGGGTTGGCTTCGCAACCCCCATCTTCCAGAGATGCCCCGGATGAACAACCTACCGAGAGATCACACCTAGTTGTTGGAGCCGCCAACAAATCGCCCCGAGATTGCAGAAGTGCCGCCAATGTGCCCCGTTTTTATCTGGGCCAACTGGTCGGCCCGGTCGTCAGGCGGCTTTGGAGACCGACGTGGACGGGGTGTGAAGCGGCTTATCGGGTACCGACACCAAGCGAACTGACCTGAGGCGACCTAATCGTCCCACCAGTTCCAGGATGGGCCAACTTTTGGCTGGCGTCAGTTCGGGATGCTCGTTCAGCTTGGACCGAAGGATCGCTTCCAGTCCCCAGCGATAGGCACTCGTAAGCAGATGCTCCAAAGCATCGGACAGATGTCGGCGACCTTCAAGCTGATCGATTGCATGGGAGCGCTCGGCCTGCAGCGAGCGATCCTGCAAGGGCGGGCTGGTCCTCAATACCTTGGTTGTGAGATCCAGCACCTGCCCAATGAATGCGGCAATGCCACGGTCCACCGCGGACAGATGAAGCCACGTGCTGGCGCCTCCCTGTCCCCGTGGGGAAATAAAGCAGTCAGGACGCAGGAACACGTTCTCCCGCAATGTCGCGTCGGCTTGCAGGTTGTTGGCTTCCACAAGCTCAAAGGGCGTCCTGCTCTCGTAAGGCAGCCAGAACACCAGGCTCTTGGTGGCCTCACACAGCTTGGGATAGATGGTGGTCGGCAACGGGGCCATGGTCAGGGGTCGTTCGGCGCCCCACGAGGACCACCCCCAGAACTGGCGGGGAGCGGGATCCACGCCCTGGCCACTGAAAAGCTCACGGCTCCAGGGGCGATACGGTTGAGGCGCCTGCAGCGAGGGCGGTGGCGCGGCCAGCATTGCATAGCCATCATCCCAGTGGGCACAGTTCTCAGGGACACAGAGCCAGCGTGAGGCTCGGCGGCGAATGGCCCATCTCAGGTACTCCTCCAACCACCCTTCGGCCTCTGCGGTGGGAAAATCCCACATATCCACTGTGGCGGTGAGGGGTTCAAACAGGTCAGCGCCACAGGCACAGATGCCCAACTTTGCCGCCGAGTCGAATCGCGCATGCCACGGGTTGCCACAGTGACAGCAACGCTCTTCCAAACGGCAGCCATGCCACGGGCAATGGGTGATGGAAGGCAGCTGGAAAAGGGCGCAGTGATAGCCATGCTGCGCACAAGACGGACACTGCCTAACCGGACGGGCTTGGCGGCCGAACAAGTCGCCGGTCTGCACTGGCGACCAAGTTTAAGGTCGCCAGTACGCCGCCAAGGACGTGGATTGAAGTCCTAGAATCTGGAGCAAGCTCAAGGTGGGCTTGCTCCGCCGTTGGGTGGCCAGTAGGACATCAGCCACCTGGTGATTACGGAACCCTAGCTTGCTTAGTTCGGAGGACATGGGTGTGGCCAGCCGTGTCACCCGCTGCATCAGCCCG
Source organism: Pseudoxanthomonas mexicana (assembly GCF_010093385.1). Lineage (GTDB taxonomy): Bacteria > Pseudomonadota > Gammaproteobacteria > Xanthomonadales > Xanthomonadaceae > Pseudoxanthomonas_A > Pseudoxanthomonas_A mexicana. The sequence goes on along the minus strand of NZ_PDWV01000064.1, from coordinate 17,972 downwards.
TACCCGGACAGATACGGGTACGGTTCGAGCTCTGCACCCGGCAGGGCGGGCATCTGAGGCCGTGCCTGGATGATGGCAGACCAGGACACTACGCCGCCTCGGGCATCGGCTGGCCCCGCAGGCTTTCCGGAAAGGGCAGCCGCGCACGCACGAATTCCAACCTCAGGTAGCCGGTGGTCAGCAGCGCATTCTTGACCTGGGCGGCAGTGAAGCCTTTGAAGCCGGGCTCGCGTGCGGCGACTTCGGAGAGCAGGTAGTGCACCACCAGGGTGAAGGTCGCCATCGGCCAGGCCTCGCTTTCCGGCAAGTGGAAGGCCTTGCGCAGGGCCTGCATTTCGCTCAGCAGCAGGCCGGCGTCAGACGCCAGCGTCCAGCCCGCATCGAAAGCCGTCCTGGCGAAGTAGCGCGAGAAGGACATGTCCGGCGTCGGCCAGGTCATCGCCTTGTCGTAGCGCGAGAGCGCGTGGGCAATTTCCCGCAAGCCCATCAGCGGCTGAAATGGCATGGTGTCCATGAACCAGCGACGCACCGTGTGCGAGGGACGCTCCAGCCAGTCATCCCCGATATCCACGCCTTCGGCATCGCTCTGCCGCACCAACACCAGGAACAGACTGAGCTGGTCATCCGTCAGTTGGCCGTCCAGGTCTTCCAAGTACTGATACTCGGTGTCGGTGATGCGCTGGGCGTTGTCGATGAACAACACCATCCGGCGAACCTTCGCCTGGCCGCAGCGGGTACGAATGAAATTGCGCAACCGCTCCAGCGCCACGCTGGGCTCCACGCGCAACGCCGTGGAAATGCGCAGGCGACTGTTCATCGCACCCCAGAACGCACGATCACTGCGCCGATTGCCACTGGGCATGACCATCCGGGCTGCCACGCCGATAGGTTGTTTGCCCGGCCCGATGAGCCAGCGCGAGGCATTGTCGGTCAGGTACTGCTGTGCAGTGGTCTTGCCTAGACCACCGCCACCGTAAGCCGAGCAACCATGGTGGCCTTGGCTGATGTTGGTGACGATGAAATTAGCTAGCGCGGTGGTGGGCATCGTATTGATCTGGTAGCCGTTGGTGATGAAGATCGGATGCTGATCGTCAGACATGTTCAACTCCTGCACGAAAGGGAATTAGCAGCAGCACTACGTGCCGCCTCAGTCGTCGTCGAGGGTGATCCACCCGCCGGGGGGAACCCGCGCAGCTTCTTGAAAAGCAGGCTTTCGTCGGGTGGGCGGCGTTCCCGCATGCAGCTGCTCAATACGGGCCAGCTGATCCACCGCCTGCTGCGAGTCGGCGCAGTGCGCACGCAAGGAATCCACGTACGCCTGGATCGCACAGTCAACGCCAATGATGGTGAAATCCTTGCGCTGCTTACTCCATTGCATGATCAACTTGCGAGTAGTCTCGTCATGAACGGTGCGTGTCCACGGCGAGGCCGCCCGCACCACGCACATCGGAGCCGTCACCGAGCGCATCAGCAACAAGGTACGCAGATCGTACCGGTTGACTCGGGCCAAGATCCGCTTGCCGATCAGCTCCCACTTGTTGTCTAGATCCGGGCTGCGATACCGGACGTAGGCGTAGTTGACGTGCGGCATCACCCCTTGGCCTCGATTGCCGTGAACCACCAGCGGGATGAGTACGCTGCCCATGTCGGCCGCATCTTCATCGCCTGTGCCCACGGTGAAGTCGAAGGCCCGCCGGCGCTGCATCTGAAGGAACTGCAGCGGTGAGAGATTGCCCAGCGCGCTGTGCGGGGTAGCGTTGTAATTGGCGATGATCACATCCAGCAGTTCTTCGAACGCGTGCAACTGGATGGGGTGGTCAGAGGGTGAGAAGTTGCTGATGCGAAGCTTGCTCTCGCCCAGGCGTTTGGCTGGCTCGAATCCGCCGGGGATCTGGCGCAAGGCACCGCGCTCAAGACGGGAGAACAGTTGCTCCACGATCGGACGCGAGCGCGGCTCATGGGCCCGGCCAAACACCAGCATCCCGCCTCGGGCGCGGCAGAACGGCTGCTCCAGATCGGCGGCTAGATGCGCCTTGGCGTTGTCCATGGCCACCGAGCGCGAGCGCCAGCCGGGCATCTGGTTGAGCAGACCAGAGGGCAGGCCAGCACCGGGGGCGTACTCCAGATCTGGGACAGTCAGGGTGCGGCGCTCCCAGGGCCGCAGACTTACCGCCAGGCACGAGGCCACGTCCAGATTGTTGTAGGCCCGGCCTACTCGCAGGGTCCAGCCGACTATCGCCCGCGAGTCGATTTCTATTTCCACCAGCAGCCACAACGAGGTGATGGGCCGCACCGCCAGCCCGCCCTTGGGCAGGCTCACGCTCAAGACCGTCTCGATGTCGATGCGATGGCCGTCGAGCTCGGTGCGTGTGAAGGGGGTCTGCGGGAAAATGTCGGTCAGACGGCTCACCGGCTCGGCCGCCGAGTCCCACTCGCCACCCGGGACTGCCAGTCGGCGGTTACGAAGAAAACGCAGCAGCGCTCTGCGCCCCTTGTCCGTTTGGTTGAGCGGGTAGTAGTCGCCGAGATCCAGCCGTTTGAGCTCATCGACAATGCGTTTGTGCAGGCGCAGGAACACCTTGGGCGGCTTGCCCGGAGGCAAGGGGTGATCAAAGGCATCGACCCACCCGCGAATCGTGGGCTGGGCGGCCATCAGCGCTGTCATTGCGTGGGCGGCGGCGCGGCGCGGCATGGCGCTTGCCTCTTCGGCTTGCGGACGTCGCTGATAGACCCCCCATGGCACGCAGACGCGGTACCCAAAGGGTCGGCCATCGGCTGCCAGTTCGGACGCTAGTTGCACCATATGGCGCAAGCGCTTGCGACACAGCCGATGCATCGTGGCGGCGCTTGAGAGCGAGCACGCACCAGTCAAGACAGCAGTGAGCGCCGCGCACGCTTGCCGATAGCGCGTCCGTAAGGCTTCGGCCATTTCACTCTCCGGCGGCCGATACCAAGCTTGCAATTGCTCCTGATCGTAGATGGCGTGCACATCAGTCATGAGGCACCTCCAGCACGGCATCGCGCGCGCCCGGCTGGTAGTCGACCAGACGCAGCGCGCCCTCGTGGATCATGCCAGCCACCACCGCCTGCACTTGGCCGGGGTCGTAGGCCAAGGCATCGATCGTGCGCGCCAGACTCACCCGCTCTGCATTGCGCACCAAAGCTTCGATGTGCGGCCGAATCAGGGCGCGATTAAGCAGTCGGCCGTATTCCCAGACCAACGGCAACAGCTCAAAGGCCGTGGCCAGCCACGCTCTGCTGGCCAAGAGTTCGGCTTCGGTCACGTAATGCAGCACCAAGCCTTGGCGCTGGGCCACGACATCGAGAGAACCACGATCCCGCACGGACAACGTGCCGGTAGTGCTGCCGAGATTGCCGCTGTGCGGGATCAACATATGGAAGCGTTCTTCACCGCTCTTGCTGCGCGTCCAAAAGCTGATGTCGACCTCCTGCCTGTCAGACAGTTTCAGGCGGCGTGGGCGCTCGACATATGCACTCAAGGTGGGGTCGAACTCCAACTGCATGGCAAACGCCACATTGACCGTGTCGGCAATGGTTACAATGCGCTGGTTACGGGGAGAAAAGAAAACGAAGACTTCCCGGCGACTACGCTCGCCGCGATTAAGCATGCGAGGCTGATAGGGAAGGGCGGCATTCACCGCGTGGGCGGTGATCGGTTTGGCTTGGGTGGCCTTTGTTCCAGCGGTCATGGTGATCTCCTTGTTGCGCGCATGGCGCGCGCGCGAAGTGCCGGCCGATGCTCCGGCACCAGCTTCAGGGCAGCGCTGTCTGCCCACACTGTGGTGGGCAGTTCTCAGCGAACGGGAGTGGCGGCGTTAGGCCGCCTGCAGGCGAGGGCTGAGGATCGCGCGGCGGACTTCGCTCTCCTGAATCACCTCAAGGCACAGGCGCTGGTAGGGCCGCTCGCGTGGGCTGAACTCGGCTCTCCACAGCAGATAGTTCTCGCGACCCGGACAGCGCATGGGCAGTGCCTCGATGGCTTGGTGCGTGGGAGCAGAGATGTCCGCGAACTCAAAGGCGTGCTGTTCGGGGCACTGGATCAAATCGGCCTTAATGGCCGAAAGCGAGTCATGCAACATGGGATAGACCTCTTTGGGGTTGCGTTTCAGGCAGCCGTTGACCGAACCCAAAAAAGGTGCAAAGCTCTGAGGTGACGGGCCTCTTAACGGCTCTGCGGGACCCCCTAGCCGGGGTCCCTTTCTTTTTTAGGAATGGAAAAGCGATTTTTTCGAGTAGGGAACTGGCTTCGATAGGCAACTCCTAGTCGGATAGAACCCGCGGTTTAGAAGGGACGGGGCGATGGCTTCCCAGCTCTGCCAGCCATGCGGCTACATCGCGTGTACGCGCGAACCAGCCGCGACGGCCGGGGACGCGAAATACGGTCACCGGCAGCGCGCCCTTGCTTGCGCTGCGCCGGAATGAGCGCTCACTGCCGAATTTGAACAGGGCCACCAGCGCTTGGCTGTCCATGAGTTCGCCATGCAGTGCCACCAAGGTGTCTGCCACGCCCTCGCAGCCGTCGATAGCACCCGAGGAGCAGTTTTCGGTCACGAAAGGCCCCCCATGGACAGATGCGGCCATCGAAGCACATTATTGGCCCGGCGTGCGCCACCCTTATTTGGAATTACGCTCTATTCCTGCCGGACGTCCCCAGGGAAGCTTTCGTGAGGCCGCCGAGCGTGCCCGGGCATGGCATTGGCTGGTCGAAGTCATGGCCCTGGCCGACGTCGATAAGGTCCAAGCATTGGACCGTCCTAGTCCTCGCCATGCGTTGATGCGCGGGGCACGGCCGGGGAAATGCTTCGAGCCCGTCCTGCTCGATGGGTACAGGCCTGCCAAATGGCTGCGCACGCACGTGGCAAGTAAGCAACGCTATAAGGCCGCGCAGACCGCGTATGCGCATCCGCTGTGGGACCACCTGAAGGAGCGTTCCCCCTGCTTTCCCGATGGTGCGGCGTGGCTGGAAGCGCAGCTCACGCGCCATGGCATGCTTCAGGTTGAGCCGGACGACGACGCGCATGCCATTGAGCTGGGCCTGGTCGCAGGCGAGCAGGCGCTGACCGCAGACACCACCTCGCGGCTAGATCTGCAGGTCCAGCGTTTCCTCTCGCTCGATGGGCTGTTGTTGTTATTGCTGCTTTTTCGGGAAGCTCAGGATCTGGGGCATCGTCAGCAGGCGGCTAGGTTCCGCGCCGTGCTCCACGCCGTGGGCATGGAATGGGCACGACTCCACCGCTACCAGTGGGAGGTACGGGATACTTGGCGCTATCTGCTCGAGACCCGCTTCGTGGACTGGGCCCCCCGCTTTCAGCCTTCGGAAGCGGTCATGACGCGCGCCGAGCAGGAGTTGGTGCGGCACCATGACTTTATCGCCAATTTCTCTAGCGCTAAGCCGCGCACCCCGCCGGGACAGGGCAAGGGACGGATTGAGCGACGCTGGCGTCGTCAGGTACTGATGCGCGCGTGTCGCCTCCACTTCGAAGGCGTTTGCGACCTTCCTGGTTTTGAGTACCGAGACGCCAGCTCCACCTTCGAGTGGCTGACTGCGCAACGCGACAATATCCGTCAACATTCCGCGCGTGCGACGAAGCTGCTGTTGGGGTTCCCGGACATGGACCAGACGCCGGCGTTGGAACCGCTGGTCATGCCTGCCGCCCTGTTTGCACAACGACAGCGTCCCTCGTGCTCCGGCACGGACCGTAGGTTGTTCCGGGATCACCTGCCGTTCGATGTGATCCCGGTCCGCAGCGAATAGTGCGGCTGGGTCACCCATCCCGGCTCACGGGCTCAGTGGGCGTCTCGCGGCGGGGCAGGGGCCTCATGCAGGAACTCCAACGCGGCAGCGTTAATGGCGAGCGCGCTGGGCGGAGGCGGGATCGCCTCACGCTCGGCCTTGCTCAGGACGGCCATACACGTGGATTCGTCTGGATGACTGAACAGCCACGTCAGATAGCGCGCAAGCCCCTCGTTCAATCCGACCTGAAGCCCGGCGGCCACCGCAGCTGGGGGCAATGCGATGTCGGACAGATCAAACTCATTGCCCCCGAGCGTAGAGCGAGGTCCTCCAACGTCGGCGGTTTGGACCAGACACCAGTGCACGTGCAATTCCACGGGGCCTCCAGCTCAAAATGCTACCGAAAATAGTGTAGACCAATAATAGTGCAGTTCTTAGTTTGCTGGCGGTGTCTGCCGCACTCGCTACCGCTGCGCTATATCCCGTCATCAGGGCCCACCGGATCGCCCTAGGCGTGAGTCAGGAGGCATTTGCCGACCAGATTGGGATGCATCGCACCCAGTACGGTGCTATTGAGCAGGGACGCAAGGACTGCCGGCTCTCCACCTTGATCCGGATAGCGCAGGCGCTGCAGGTCGATCTGTGGGAGCTGCTCCGACAGGCCCAGCAGACGCCCCCGAAGCGGCGTCCACGAGGCATCGCCCGCAGCTAGCGACGGCGCCGTCCGGAATTGCCTGGCGTCGTGAGCTTCCGCGCACGGCCAGCGGCGGATCGGGCAGCCGGTGTCGCCACCAAAGGGGGGTACAACGGCGTGCCACACCGGCATCGCATTAGCTGGAACGCCGGCCCGCGTTCCAGACTATTTGCAATTGGTCGGATCAGCCAAACATTTGGCTAGACGCGCGTTGGCAGCAATTTCATCCGCACGGTCGTTGGAGGCCTTGGCCTTTTCGGCAGCCGTGTTGCCCTGGAACTCAGGCAGTACCGCGTTCACGACTGACAGACCTTGGGTGGCGCCGGTGTCCTTGGCGTACTGCACCTTGGTGATGACGCCAGACTCGGCCAGTTCCAGCGCGAAGACCTGTTTACCGAAGGCACGCGCCCTCGGTATGGGCAGATAAAACGTCTGACCATGCTGAGGGGCAACGATCGTCTGGGCCGGCAGCGCAGGGCCATTACAGCCGTTGCGATGGATCACGACATCGGCTGAGCCTGGCTGCCTCAGCTCAAGCTTGGGGGAGGGATCTCCCTCAGCGATCTTCGGCCACGTATTGGCCGCCGGCTTTTTGCTGGTTACCGAAGCGCAGACGCTGCCTACAAAGCTGTTTAGCTTGGTCTGGGAAGCTTCACTCCCCGGTGCGACGGGAATATTGGCTGTACCGTCCCCCAATGGCAGACCCTGCATCTTGTAAACGATAGCCACCGGCTTCTTGTCGCCCAACTGGTCGATGACATTGCACGCGACTGGGTGCGGGGCTGCGCCGCCCCCATCTATGCCATGGATGGAGAACAAGGATCCAGCAGCGGATGCAACAGCTTTCAGGATCTCACCGCCCTGGCCGGTGGCTTCAGCGTTGACGGTTTTCAATCGGCCGTCGGCGTAGTAGCCCAGAGTCAGGCTGGTATCGGCCATGCTGCCGTCCAGTGTCTTGATCGACAGCGGGTGCCATGTGTCCGCCACATAGCGTGGTTGCACCTCGGCGGTAATGACCTCGATCACGTGCTTCTTCTTGTTGCATACGAAGGTGCGCGTGACGCTGACGTCGGCCACGGCTTTGGCATGAAAGTAGCCGAGCGTGACATCCGGCGTGCTCGCGCAGGCCGCAAACAACAGCAGCAGTGGAACACTCGCCAAAGCGCACTTGTTCATCGCTGTCTCCTGATGGATCACCATGGTAGAGAGCCACCGGCCGCCGGGGTGTGGCGAACAAATGGCTCGTGAAGTAGTAGCGCGTGACGTACCCCGTATGGCGTGACCGTGCACGCCCCTCCTTAGTCGTTGCAACGCCATGTCCTGGGCGCTGCGGACACGTAAGCGCGTTTACTTACAGGTATGTAATTCGCGATTCTTTCGCTTCGCAGCGCCATGCGAACTGATCGCCGATGCGATAGATTCTGGTTGCGATCGCTAGGGGATAATGCAAAACGTCAGCACAGATAACTTTTAATGCGCTGGTGGTGCGACTAAGCGCGCTCGATGTACATGGTACTGCGATGGTGATTCGCGCGAAGAAGCGGAGCCATTCGTTCATGCGCCTGATGGCACGGGTAAGCACTTGTAACAGGCGCAGCCCACCTCAGCGCGGTGCACAAGGGTTCAATGTGTAGCTTCATGGTGGTGGCATCGCGCGCCTTGACGGGCCCGCCCGGTCCCGCAGGCGCGATCCTCGTCCCATTCGACAATGCAGGAGATGCGAGATGGCGCTGTACAAGCACGGAAATTATCTGACCCAGTCACAAGACGCGGCATTTGATGCCGTGCACGGCCCCGGTACAGCGGCCCCGCATCCGGGTATATACCGCTGTACTTCCTGTGGCGATGAGATCGCCATCGCTGGGGGGCATACCTTGCCCCCGCAGAATCATCGTCAACACAACCCGGCCAATGGGCAGATACGGTGGCAGTTACTGGTGTATCCAGTGCAACAGCGCTAAGCCAGCTGTATGTAGAACGATCGCGCGTGTCAGCCTGATCCACTCACGGATGGGGGGTGACGCACCTAGATTGGGGGCGACGGGCTCCAGCAGTCGTGCGCCTAGATGCGCCGGCGCAGATCCGGCCTGGAAATACCCGGCCACGCTGACTACCGAGCGGTGTTCGGTCATGGCCATCAGCGTCGACAGGGCAATGCCCTGTCACGCGCCCTCGACAACAAATCCTAGTCAACCTTGGGGGCGCCCGGTGCCCTCGTTATGAACATTTCAAGCAAGTATCCAGCGCATGCTCGGGCTCTAGCGGGCCAAGGCCGCACTTGTGACTGCAACTGCTTGTGGGGTGTCTAGATCGATTAGGGATCGTTATCGAGGGTCGCCGAGATAAGATCGCCCTTCCATTTAGTGGCCAGTGCGGCCGTGCTGGGGTCTGCGTGCGCCCGTGCAGGAATGCGTCCATGCCGAGCAGCGGCGCGATCGCCACCGGCAACACGACAGCCTCGCTGCGTTCGCCCACCCGGGCGAACAGCCCAGCGCTGACCACCAGGAACCACAGCATCGGATCCGACAGGCTGGCTGCGAGCAGCCGCCAGACACCGCTTGGCATGGGCGGCAAGATGTCGTTGGCGCCATGCCGCTCCCGGCAGTCGGCCGCCTCGGCTGGCGTTCGGTGATGCGGTGCCTATGGCCCTGACGGGGTGCTGCGCCATCGGCTTGCCCGGTCCGGCCCTCCCCCCGCAAGCCCGGTCCGGATTCGCCCTCGGGCACGCGCCGGTTATCCGGTGATACTCGTCCATGGGGCGGATGCCGAATTGCTGTGTTTCCAAAGCGTCAACCAAGCATGAGGGCGCATGCTGTCGCCCCCGCCATGCCGAATCGTGCCGTGAATGCTTCTGTTTCCTCCCCGGACTCGAAAGCCGCCGTACCCGTGTGGGATCTCCCGGTCCGGGTTTTCCATGGGCCCCCGGTCGCGGCCTTCTTCGGCGTCTGGTCGACCGGTGAGGAGGACGGTGCCGGTCGACTGCATCTCCTTTCGGATTGGCGGCTGGCGAACAATCGGGCGCGGCCGGTGGGATCCTTGAGGGTCCTGCCAGCGCAAGCCATGATGAGCGCAAGCCCGAAGACGACGAATGAGCAGCCGCATGCGCATCCTCATTGTTGAAGACTCGCCGACGCTGGCAGACGCCCTGGCCGCCAGTCTGGCGCGTGAGGGGTACGCCTGCGACCATGCGGGGGACGGCGCCAGCGCCGCGGCCTACATCGACCAGTACGACTACGACATCGTGGTGCTGGACTGGATGCTGCCGCGCCGCGAAGGAATCGATGTGCTGCGAGAGCTGCGGCAGAAGGGCGGACAGGCGCGCGTATTGATGCTATCGGCGCGCGACCAGGTGATCGACCGGGTGACCGCGTTGGATGCGGGTGCCGACGACTACCTGGTCAAACCCTTCGCACTGGATGAGTTGCTGGCCCGCCTGCGCGCTTTGGCGAGGCGCCCGCGCGAAGGCGGGGAAACGCGGCTGGCGCTCGGCGGGCTGGAACTCGAACTGCGCTCGCACCGGGCACTCTGGCGCGGTCAGGACGTCCATCTCACCCCCAAGGAGTACGCATTGCTGGAACTGCTGTTGCGCGAGCGCGGCCACCTGCTGACGCGCGCGCAAATCTTCGATCGGCTCTACAACAGCCAGAGCGAAGCATCGGACAAGGTGGTCGAAGTCATCCTCAGTACCCTGCGCAGCAAGCTGGCGAAAGCGGGGGCGCCGGATGTCATCGAAACGCGTCGAGGATTCGGCTATGTCATCCCCTGAGGCCAATTCCCCACCCTCGCTCCAGCGGCGCCTCCTCTGGCGGCTGACGCTTGGCATCGGCTTGCTGCTTGGAATGCTCTTCGTCGCGCTCGATTCGCTGCTGGACCTGACGATGTACCAGCGTCTGGATCAGTTCCTCGAAGCGCGGGCGAGCGCGTTCTCGGTGCAGCTGGAACGGCGCGGCCACGAGGACATGGACACCCTGCTTGCCGCTTACGACCTGGGCGGACACACCGAGTTCTTCGCGATCTACGACGGAAACGGCCGGCTGCGGACGAAGTCGGGGAACAGCGCCGGCGGTGCGGTGTCGTTGCCGCAGCCGGCCGTAGCCAGCATTCATTACGATACGACGCTGCCCGACGGACACCGCGGGCGTGCGTTCGCCCGGCCGCTATCAACAGACGGATGGCTGGTGCTGGCAACCGAGCGCGAAAGCTGGGACCGTACCGAACGACGGTGCACGGGATCATGGCGGGCGGCATTGTGCTTGCCATCCTGCTGGCCGTGGCCATGTGCCTCTTGCTGGTAAGGCATGCGTTCCGCACGATGACGGAAGAGGGAAGTAGGTTGGCGGCGATGTCGCCCGACCAGGTGGCCCAGCTTCACGTCGACCATCTGCCGCGTGAGATGCAGTCGTACGCGCGCGCGGTGCGGGATGCATTGGAGCGTTCTCACCAGGCGCTCGAGCGGGAGCGCCGGTTCTCGCGTCACGTAGCCCATGAGTTGCGCACGCCGGTGGCGGAGGTCCGTCTCGCCGTCGAACACGCGCTGCGCGCAGGCGACGCGCCGGCATTGCGGAAGGGAATGGAGGCCGCCTTGTGCGCGAATGCCCGCATGGAACGCAGCATCCATGCATTGCTGGCGCTTTCTCGCTGGGAATCCGGACTGGAATCGCCCGAACCCGATCCGCTGGACCTCTCCATGCTGTTGCGCCAACTGATCGACGCCACCGCCGGCTCGCATCCGGACGTGCCGCCGGTGCAACTGCAGGCGCCGCCAAGCGCATGGGTGCATTCGGATACCGGCATGCTCGAACGGATTCTGACCAACTTGCTGCACAACGCATTGGACTACGGAGACCCGGCGCGGCCGGTGCGGGTACGGCTGCAGCAGGAGGCCGACGGCTACCGCTTGCGCGTATGCAATGCGGCCAGCGGCCTGCATGCCGAGGACGTGGCGCATTTCGGCGAGCGCTACTGGCGCGGGCGCGACCGCGGAGGCGACCGCCGTCACGCGGGATTGGGGCTGGCGCTTTCGCAAGCGCTGGCCAATGCCCTGGGCTTGCGGCTGGTTTTCTCACTTGAGCAGGGCGAGGTCATCGCCACACTTGGGCCGTTCGCGGCACTGTAACGGTCAGGTTCGCCTGTTCCGCGGGCGACAAGTGGGCGCTTTCCTCGCCACCGGAAAGTGCGTTCGGCCTCCGTCTTAAGCGTTCCCCAAGCTTGGTCCGCCAGCATATGCGCAACTGGCTTGAGGATCCGCGCGTATGCGTCTGCGCCCACTGTACTGGATGGCAACTGCGGCGGTTGCCGTGACGCTGCTGGCATGGTGGCTATGGCCGCATGGTGCGGAGGCGCGGGCGGCCAGTGTTGCGCCCACCGCCGATGCGCAGGGAAGGGTGCGGCTGACCCAGGAGCAGGAACGCAACCTCGGCATCAGGATCGAGCGGAGCCGCGCCGCGACGGACGTGCCGGTGACCGGTCTGCCCGCGGAAGCGATGCCGCCGCTGGCGACGAGTAGCCAGGTCACCGTTCCGTTTGCCGGCGTGGTCACGCGCGTGCTTGTGGACGAAGGCGAGCATGTGCGGCGCGGGCAGCCGTTGCTGCGAGTGCAGAGCCGGGATTTCATCGCAGTGCAGGGCGCGCTGGCGCGCGCACATGCCGAGTCGGGCGCGGCGCAGCAGCAGGCTCGCCGGGATGCGTTGCTGGCCGAAGAGGGCATCATTCCGACTGCGCGCAGGATCGAGAGCGAAGCGCGATCGGCAGCGGCGTCAGCCAGCGTGAGGGAGGCCGGCGCCATGTTGGCCCAGTTGCGTCGCCCAGCGGAAGGCATGCCGGGCGAATACGAGATCCTCGCCCCTCAAACCGGGCGCATCCTGCGTCGCGGCGTCAGGCCGGGACAGGCGATGGAGGCGATGGCCCCAGCGTTCTTGGTCGCCGGGGGCACCGGGCTGGATATCGTGTTCACCGCGCCCATCGGCCTGCATGGCGAGTTGCGACCCGGCCTCGGCGTGCGTCTGCCCGATGGGGGCATGGCCACGGTGGTGGCGGTGGGCGCGGATACCGACGCGCTGAGCCAGGGCCTGCGGGTCCGCGCACGCGCGGAGCGCGCCGGCACCCTGGTCCCGGGCCAGCAGGTGGAAGTGGCGCTGTCGCTGCCTGCGCCGGCGGATGCGGTGGAGGTGCCGGCGTCGGCGCTGCTTCCGCAGGGGGAGAAGCAGGTGTTGTATCTCCTCGAGCAGACCGGCTACCGCGGGCAGGTGGTCGTGCCGCTAGGCAGCGACGGTAGCCGTGCCGTGGTCAGCGCCAAAGGCTTGCGTCCTGGCATGCAGGTGGTGGTCGCGGGCGCCAGCGTGCTCAAGTCGCTGGCGCCGACGGAGTAAGCGCTGTGCTCGCACGCCTGATCGAATTTTCGCTGCGCCAGCGCCTGCTGGTCCTGCTGGTCGCTTTCGGCATCGCCGGGGCGGGCATGCTGGCCTTCGCCCGCTTGCCGATCGATGCGTTTCCTGACATCTCGCCCACCCAAGTGAAGATGGTGCTCAAGGCACCGGGCATGACGCCCGAGGAAGTCGAGGCGCGGGTTATCGCCCCCCTGGAAATGGAGTTGCTGGGCGTCCCGCGCGCCGTGATGTTGCGCTCCACGTCCAAATACGCCATCGCCGACATCACACTGGATTTCGCCGAGGGGACAGACATCTACTGGGCGAGGCAGCAGGTGGCCGAGCGCTACGGCAACGTCGTCCCGCTGCTGCCTGCGGATGTCGGCGGAGGTCTTGCACCGATCTCCACCCCGCTGTCGGACGTCTACATGTTCACCGTCGAGGGCGGCAACCTGAGTCTGCAGGAGCGCCGCAGCCTGCTCGACTGGACCCTGCGTCCGGCCTTGCGCACGCTGCCCGGCGTGGCGGACGTGAACGTGCTGGGTGGCCATGCGCGCAGTTTCGTGGTGGTGCCGGACCGCGTCCGCCTGGCCGCGACCGGCCTGCGCCTGCGCGACATCGCCGACGCGCTCGAGCGGAACAACCGGAACGACGGCGCGGGTCGCCTGCGGGCCGGCGAATCGGCCTTGATCGTTCGCGCCGAAGGCGCACTGCGCTCGCTCGAGGACATCGGCAACGTCGTGGTGCGCGCCGGCATGCCGCCGATCCGGATCCGGGACGTCGCGCAGGTGAAGGTGGACGCACTGACGCGCTATGGCGCGGTGGCCAAGGACGGCGAAGACGAGGCGGTGCAGGGCATCGTCGTCGCGCTGCGGGGAACGGACGCTTCGCAACTGATCGCGCGCGTCGAGGCCCGCCTGGCGGAGCTCAGGCCAGGCCTGCCCGCCGGCGTCCGGATCGTGCCGTTCTACAACCGCAGTGCGCTGATCGAACGCGCGGTCGGAACGGTGACCCGCGCGCTGATGGAGGCCACCGTACTGGTGGTGATCCTGCTGCTGCTGTTCCTGGGCGAGTGGCGCGCCTCGGTGGTGGTCGCTTCCATGCTGCCGTTCGCATCCTTGTTCACCTTCCTGCTGATGCAGGCGACCGGTCAAAGCGCCAACCTGATGAGCCTGGGTGGCTTGGCGATCGCCATCGGCATGTTGGTGGACGCGGCCGTGGTGGTGGTGGAAAACACCGTGGCCCGGCTCGGCCCCGGGGCCGCCGGCGCACACCTGCCGCGTCTCCACCGGGTGTACGCGGCGGCGCGCGAGGTGGCCACGCCGGTGGCCGCAGGCATGCTGATCATCGTACTGACCTTCCTGCCGCTCCTGACCCTGGAAGGGCTGGAGGGCAAGCTGTTCAGTCCGGTCGCCCTGACCATCGTGTTCGCGCTCGGGGCGTCGCTGCTGTTGTCGTTGACCTTCGTGCCCGTGGTCGCCTCGTTCGTCCTGAAGGAACATGCGCACCGCGAACCGTGGCTGATGCGGAAGATCGACGGCTTCTATCGGCCGTTGCTGGACAAGGTACTGGCCAGGCCGGGCCTGGCGTTCGCCGGTGCTGGGTTGGCGCTGGCGCTGGGCGTCGTCGGCTATCTGGCCGTGGGCAAGAGTTTCATGCCGACCATGGACGAGGGCGACATCCTGGTGCAGTTGCAGAAATCCCCGTCCATCTCGCTTGAGCGGTCGGTGGAGCTGGACATCGCGGTTGGACGTGCGCTGCGCAGCCTGCCCGAAGTCGACCACGTGGTATCGCGCGTCGGGTCCGATGAGCTGGGCCTGGATCCGATGGGCCTGAACGAGACCGACATGTTCCTGAAGCTCAAGCCGAAGCGCCAGTGGCGCGAGCCGGACAAGGCCTGGCTGGTCGAGCAGATCCGCCGGACGCTCGTCCAGTTCCCCGGCATCGAGTACGGCTTCACCCAGCCCATCGAGATGCGCGTGTCGGAGATGCTCACCGGCAGCCGCGGCGACCTGGCCATCAAGGTGTTCGGTCCCGACCTTGGCGTGCTGGGCGATCTGGCCGCGCGTGTGGCGGCGACCGTGGAGAAGGTGCCCGGTGCGCGCGATGTGCTGACCCAGACGACCGAGGGTGTGGACTACCTCAAGCTCGACATCGATGCCGCCGCCGCGGGGCGCTACGGCTTGTCGGTGGCCGATGTGCAGGACGAGCTGCGTGCGCAGGTGGAGGGCGTGGCGGCCGGGCACGTCATCGAGCCGGACCGGCGCACCCCGATACTCGTTCGCGGAGGCGACGAGGTGCGGATGTCCGCCGAACGCTTCGCCCGCATCCAGATCAGCCTGCCTGATGGCGGCGAGGTGCCACTGTCGGCGCTGGCCCGGATCCAGCCGGGCAGTGGTCCGGTCAAGATCGGACGGGAGGGCGGCGCGCGCTTCGCCCTGGTGCAGGCCAATGTGGACGGGCGCGACTTGGTCGGATTCGTGGATGAGGCCAAGCAGGCCGTGGCGTCCCGGATCGCGCTCCCGGCGGGCTACTCGCTGCAGTGGGGGGGGCAGTTCGAGAACCAGCAGCGTGCAGCCGCGCGCCTGGGGCTGGTGGTGCCGGTGGCGCTGGGCTTGATCTTCGTGGTGCTGTTCATGACGTTCGGCTCGGCCAGGCAGGCGCTGCTTATCCTGTGCAATGTCCCCTTCGCGCTGGTGGGGGGCGTGCTCGCGCTGTGGATGTCCGGTCAGTATTTGTCGGTGCCGGCCTCGGTGGGTTTCATCGCGCTGCTCGGCGTGGCCGTGCTCAACGGCCTGGTGCTGGTGACCCAGTTCAACCAGCTTCATGCACAGGGCTTGCCGATGCAGAGGGTGGTGCGCGAGGGCGCATGGCGGCGCGTGCGCCCGGTGATGATGACGGCCAGCATTACCGCACTGGGCCTGGTGCCGCTGTTGCTCGCATCGGGGCCAGGCTCGGAAATCCAGCGCCCCTTGGCGATCGTGGTGGTCGGTGGGCTGGTATCGGCCACGGCGCTCACATTGCTGCTGATGCCTTTGCTGTACTTACGCTTCGGCCAACCCGATGGCGGGCACACGCGCGGTGGCATCAAACCAGGTGAAGGAGCCTCCGTATGAGCCTGTTGCGCCTGAGTGTGCTGTTTCCGCCGGGGCTGGAAGAGCCCATCACCGAAACCATCAGCGCGGATGCCTCGATGCCCGGGTTCACCTTGCTGCATGCCGAGGGCCACAGCAGCGACTTCAGCCGTGCCTCCAGCGCAGAGCAGGTGCGCGGACGGATCCAGCGGCGGGTGTTGTGGATGGTGATGGAGGCCGATCGGCTGGACGACGTACTCCAATTGTTGCGCACGCATGTGGATTGCCGCGACGTGCGCTGGTGGACCGAACCCGTGCTGGCGATGGGAAGGCTGGGATGAAGATCGTCTTTATGGTGCTGCTGTCCGTTGCCGTCCTGCCTGCGCAGGCAGCGCAATGGTTGCCGGACCCCCAACGCGTGGCCCAGGCCATCGGCGCGCAGCCCGAAGTGCGGGCTGCCCGCGCTCGGGTCGACGCGGCGCGGGCGCAGGCCCGCGCCCGCGCCGCCGGTCCTCATGAGGTCACTGCAAGCGCCATCGTCCAGCAGCGCAACATCGACGAGGCCGGAGGCGGACGCGACTATCGCGAATACGAGTTGCAGGTGGGGCGCGCGTTCCGCCTGCCCGGCAAGGTGGCGTTGGACCGGAGTATCGGTGAGCAGGGCGTGCTGGCCGCGGAGTTGCGTTTGGACGATGCGCGCCACCAGGCGGCGCGCCGACTCCTGGACGACTGGATGGCCTGGTTGCGCGCCGACGCACAGCGCAGAGAGATGGACGGCCAGTTGGAGGCTCTGCGGCGAGAGCACGCTGCGCTGGCCCGCCGGGTGCAGGTAGGCGATGCCGCGCAAAAGGATCTCGATCTGCTCGGGGTGGATCTGGCCCAAGCCGAGGCCCAGCACGTGGCGGCCAGCACCGCGGTGGACGTGGCGCGGCAGGCGCTGACGACGGATTTCCCATCGTTGTCGCTGCCGGAGCGGGTTCCTGAAGTGACGGTACCGCAACAGCTGACGGAGTCCGCTGAGGTCTGGGCTCGGCGCATCGTCGAGCGGAGCCACGAGATCGCCGCCCTCGAGGCGGATGCTGCCCAAGCCGATGCCCTTGCCGCGCGCAGCCGCGCCGATCGCTTCGCCGACCCGACCATCGGCCTACGCCTGATGAACGATCGCGACGGTGCCGAACGGGCGCTCGGCGTGGTGGTGTCGGTGCCGATAGGAGGCCGGTACCGCAGTGCGGCGGCCGCCGGGGATGGTGCGACGGCCGCCGCACTGCACGGCGATGCGGCCGCCATGCAGCGCGACATCCGGCGCGAGGCCGGGACAAGCGTCGAAACCGCACAGGCCCGGTACAGCCAATGGCTGGCCCAACGGCGTGCCCTGGACGCCAGCAGTGCCGCCAGCCGGCGCGTGCATCGTGGTTGGCAGTTGGGCGAACTGTCGTTGTCGGATTGGCTGATGGCCGAGCGGATGCAGCGCCAGATCGCACTGAACGAGGCGGAGGCGCGCATCGCGGCCGAGCGGGCCCGACTCCGCGTCCTGGTGGATAGCCATGAAATCTGGCACGAGGAATAGCGCGCCCGTTCACTGGCGTGAAGGCCCCGCCCGCCGTCGCGCCTGGATCACCGTGCTGGCGGTCCTGCTGGCCTTCACCTTCCTCGGCATGCGCGGCATCTGGGATCCCGACGAGGGGCGCTACACCAACGTGGCACTCAACATGCTCGATAGCGGCGACTGGCTCGAACCGCATCGTCACCACGAGACCGGGCACTGGACCAAACCGCCGCTCACCTACTGGGCGATCGCCGCGAGCGTGGCGGCATTCGGCCGGGATCCGTGGGCGGCGCGGTTGCCGGCGGCACTGGCCTACCTGCTGAGCGCATGGCTGGCCTGGCGCATCGCGCGGCGGCTGACGCCCGGCGCCGAGGACATGGCCGCGCTCGCCTACGCCACGATGCTGCTGCCGTTCGGCGCATCCGGGCTGATCACCACCGACTTCCTGCTCGCCGCCAGCGAAACGCTGGCGGTCTGGGCCTTCGTCGAAGCGCGCTTCGGCCCGGGGCGGCGGGTGGCCGGGTGGCTGGTGCTGATG
>NZ_PDWV01000063.1 GCF_010093385.1 Pseudoxanthomonas mexicana | reverse complement strand
TCCGAACAGCGAGCCCACGCGCTGCAGGGCTGGCTTCATCACTACAACTGGCATCGACCACATGCCAGCCTTGGCTACAGGCCACCCATCACCCGAATCCCACTGAACAACGTGGTGGGTTTACACACCTAGGCCTCCCTTTCCTGTCATCCCGTCGCCGTTGCGCTCAGCCGCGGCTGACCGTTCGCACCGCTTCCGCCACGTATGCGAGGTTCTGCTGGTTCAACGCCGCCACGCAGATGCGGCCCGTGCCGACCGCATAGATGCCGAACTCGTCGCGCAGCCGATCCACCTGCGCCTTGCTCAAGCCGGAATACGAGAACATGCCGGCCTGCTGCTGGATGAAGGCGAATTCCGGCGCACCCAGGGCCGCCAGCTTCTCCACCAGTCCCGCGCGCAGCGCGTGGATGCGCGTGCGCATCGCACCCAGCTCGCTTTCCCACAGCGCGCGCAGCTCGCTGCTCGCCAGCACCCCGGCTACCAGCGCAGCGCCGTGCGTGGACGGGCTGGAATAGATGGTGCGGATGATGCGCTTGACCTGCGACTGCACCGCCCTGGTCGCGTTCGCATCCGGACCGACCACCGACAGCGCGCCCACGCGCTCGCCGTACAGCGAGAAGGACTTGGAGTACGAATTGGCCACGATGAAGCTGTCGATGCCGGTCTCCGCGACGATGCGTACGGCGGCGCCATCTTCCGTGATGCCCTTGTCGAAGCCCTGGTAGGCCATGTCGATGAAGGGGAACAGGCCGCGTTCCTTCAGCAGCGCCGCGACCTGCTGCCACTGCGCGACGGTCAGGTCGGCGCCGGTGGGGTTGTGGCAGCACGCATGCAGCAGGACCACGGTACCGGGTTCCAGGCGGCCCAGGTCGGCCAGCATGCCGGCGAAATCCAGGCCATGCGTGGCGGCGTCGAAATAGGTGTAGTCGACGATGTCGAAGCCGGCCGCGCCGAACACGGCGCGATGGTTTTCCCAGCTGGGATTGCTGATCGCCACCGTGGCGTGCGGCAGCAGCTTCTTCAGCAGGTCCGCGCCCACGCGCAGGGCGCCGCTGCCGCCGATGGTCTGGGTGGTGGCGACGCGTCCGGCGGCGACCAGCTCCGAATCCTTGCCGAACACCAGCTCGCGGGTGGCGGCGTCATAGGCCGCCAGGCCGTCGATGGGCAGGTAGCCGCGCGGCTTGCCCTCGGCGGCCAGGGCTTCTTCGACGCGGCGCACGCAGGCGAGCAGGGGGATGTGGCCCTGCTCGTCGTAGTAGATGCCGACGCCCAGGTTGACCTTCTGGGTGCGGGGATCGGCGTTGTAAGCCTCGGTCAGCCCCAGGATGGGGTCGCCGGGCACCAGTTCGACGGATGCAAAAAGAGACACGGGTGGGGACCGTTGATGAGTGAGGGAGGAGGGGTGAAACGGTCTGCGATGCTAACAGGCGCGGCCCCCTCCGTACGCCGTGGGCTGTGCGGCGTAGGTCGCCGGGAGGCCCGGACATCCGGCGGCAGTGGCGGCTATACTCATCCGTTGGCATGCCTGAAGGCAGGCCGGATTGCCAGCCAAATCAATGGATTGGCAATCGAAGCTGATCCCATTTCACACTTGCGGCAGCGCGCCGGCCCGGTCCGGTCGCGGTGCCCGGAAGACACCGCCGCATGCGCCTTTCCACCATCAAGCTGTCCGGTTTCAAGTCGTTCGTCGATCCCACCGTGCTGCACCTGCCGACCAACATGACCGGCGTGGTCGGCCCTAACGGCTGCGGCAAGTCGAACATCATCGACGCCGTGCGCTGGGTGATGGGCGAAAGTTCGGCCAGCCGCCTGCGCGGCGATTCGCTGACCGACGTGATCTTCTCCGGCTCGGCGGCGCGCAAGCCGGTGTCGCAGGCCTCGGTGGAACTGATCTTCGACAACAGCGACCACACCATCAGTGGCGAGTTCGCGGCCTTCAACGAAATATCGGTCAAGCGCCTGGTCAGCCGCGACGGCCAGAGCAACTACTACCTCAACGGCACCAAGTGCCGCCGCCGCGACATCACCGACCTGTTCCTCGGCACCGGCCTGGGCCCGCGCAGCTACTCGATCATCGAGCAGGGCATGATCAGCCAGACCATCGAGGCCCGCCCGGAAGCCCTGCGCATCTACCTGGAGGAAGCCGCCGGCACCCCCAAGTCCAAGGAGCGCCGAAAGGAACCCGAAACGCGCATCCGCCACACCCGCGAAAACCTCGACCGCCTGAACGACCTGCGCGAGGAGATCGGCAAGCAGCTCGAGCACCTCAAGCGCCAGGCCAAGCAGGCCGAGCAGTACAAGGCCTTGCAGGAAGAGCGCCGCGTCAAGGACGCCGAGTGGAAGGCGCTGGAATACCGCGGCCTGGACGGCAGGCTGCAGGGTCTGCGCGAAGCGCTGTCGCAGGAAGAAACGAAACTGCAGCAGCTGATCGCCGAACAGCGCGAGGCCGAGCGCCTGCTGGAAACCGACCGCGTGCGCCGCGAGGAAGCCGCCGACGCCCTCAACAAGGCGCAGGGCGAGGTCTACCAGGTCGGCAGCACGCTGGCCCGCATCGAACAGCAGATCCAGCACCAGCGCGAGCTGGCCGAGCGACTGAAGAAGGCGCGCGACGAGGCCCACAACGCCCTGCAGGAACTGGGCCAGCACATCAGCGGCGACGAGACCCGTCTGGCGGTGCTGCGCGAATCCGTGGCCGACGCCGAGCCGCAGCTGGAGCAGCTGCGCGAGGACGACGTGATGCGCCAGGACGCGCTACGCGAGGCCGAGGCCGCACTGGCGGACTGGCAGCAGCGCTGGGAAGCGCACAGCCGCGAAACCGCCGAGGCATCCCGTGCCGGCGATGTCGAACGCACCCGCGTGGACTACCTCGACCGCCAGTCGCTGGAAGCCGAACGTCGCCGCGAAGCGCTCGCCGCCGAACGCGCCGGCCTGGACCTGGAAGCGCTGGCGTCCGCCTTCGAACAGCTGCAATTGCAGCACGATACCCAGAAGGAATCGCTGGAGACGCTCACCGAACAGGTCGAAGCCCGCAAGCAGGCGGCCGCCGACACCCAGGAGCAGCAGCGCGCCACCCAGGCCGCACTGTCCGACACCCGCAAACGCGCGCAGGAAGCCCGCGGCCGGTTGTCCTCGCTGGAGACGCTGCAGCACGCCGCGCTGGGCCAGGAACAGGGCGCCGCCATGACCTGGCTGAAGGCCCGTGGCCTGGACAACGCCGCGCGTGTCGGCGAAAAGCTGACGGTCGAGCCGGGCTGGGAAAATGCCGTCGAGGGTGCGCTGGGTCAACTGATCGAAGGCGTTCTGGTCGATGCGCCGGAAGCACTCGTGGAGGCGCTGGGCGAACTCGGCGATGGCCGCATCGCGCTGGTCTCCGATGATCGTGGCGACGTGGCGTTCGCGCCGACCTCGCTGGCGGCCAAGGTGCAGGGCCCGGCGGCGATCCGTCGCCTGCTGGCCCGCCTGCACGTGGCCGAAGACCTGTCCGAGGCCCGTCGCCTGCAAGCGCAGCTGGGCGAGGGTGATTCCGTCATCACCCGCAACGGCGAGCGTCTGGGCGCCGGCTGGGTGCGCGTGCTGCGCTCGGGCGCTGCCAAACAGGGCGCGCTGCTGCGCGAGCGCGAGATCCAGGCGCTGCGTGGCGAGATCGAAACCCTGCAGGCGCGCGAGGCGGGGCTGGAAGAACGCCTGGCGCAGCTGCGCGACCAGTTGCTTGCTGCCGAGCAGCAGCGCGAGGAAGCCCAGCGCACGCTGTACATGGCCCATCGCGGCGTGTCCGAGCTGGCCGGCCAACTGCAGAGCCACCAGGGCAAGCTGGAAGCCACCCGCACCCGTCTGGATCGCATCGACGGCGAGATCGCGCAGCTGGTCGAAACGCTGGAGACCAGCCGCGAGCAGGCCCGCGAAGCGCGGGCGAAACTTGAAGATGCGGTCACCCGCATGGGCGATCTGGAATCCGCACGGCAGGCGCTGGACAACGAACGTCGCCAGCGGGTCGACGCGCGCGACCAGGCACGCGAAGCCGCCCGCAGTTCGCGCGACACCGTGCACGCGCTGGCCCTGACCCTGGAGTCGCAGCGCGCGCAGATCGTCTCGCTGAGCCAGGCCCTGGACCGCATGGGCGGCCAGCGTGGCCAGCTGGACTCGCGCCTGGAAGAACTCACCCTGCAGCTCAACGAAGGCGATTCGCCGGTGCAGGAACTGGAGGCGCAACGCCAGGCGGCGCTGGAACACCGCGTCACCGCCGACCGCCAGCTGGCCGAGGCGCGTTCACTGCTGGAAGGCATCGACAACGAACTGCGCCAGTACGAACAGACCCGCCAGCAGCGCGACGAGCAGGCCGTGGCCCAGCGCGAGCGCATCTCGCAGCGCAAGCTCGACCAGCAGGCGCTCGCGCTGAAGGCCGAGCAGCTGTCCGAGGCGGTCGTCGCCGGCGGTTTCGTGCTGGAGGACGTGATCAACACGCTGCCCGAGGTCGCCGACATCCGCGAGTGGGAGCAGAGCGTCACCCAGATCGACGGCCGCATGCGCCGGCTGGAGCCGGTCAACCTGGCCGCGATCCACGAATACGGCGAGGCCAGCCAGCGCTCGGAATACCTGGACGCGCAGCACGTGGACCTCACGACCGCGCTGGAAACGCTGGAAGAGGCCATCCGCAAGATCGACCGCGAGACCCGCGGCCGCTTCAAGGACACCTTCGACCGCGTCAATGCCGGTGTGCAGCAGCTGTATCCGCGCCTGTTCGGCGGCGGCCACGCCTATCTGGAACTCACCGGCGAAGACCTGCTGGACCCCGGCGTGGCGATCATGGCCCGCCCGCCCGGCAAGCGCGTATCCAACATCTCGCTGCTGTCGGGCGGCGAGAAGGCGATGACCGCGGTGGCGCTGGTGTTCGCCATCTTCCAGCTCAACCCCGCGCCGTTCTGCCTGCTGGACGAGGTGGACGCGCCGCTGGACGAGGCCAACGTCGGCCGCTTCACCAACATGGTGAAGGAGATGAGCGAGAAGGTGCAGTTCCTGTTCGTATCCCACAACAAGGCCACCATGGAAGCCGCACACCAGCTCAGTGGCGTTACCATGCGGGAACCCGGTGTCAGCCGCCTGGTGTCGGTGGACCTCGAAGAGGCCGCCCGCCTGGCCGGCGCCGCCTGACCCTGATCGATCCCAACCTGCCGGAGAATCCCCTGTGTCCGACATGGCCATGCTTCGTATCGGAATCCTCGTCGCCGGCATCCTGCTGCTGGTGGCGATCTTCCTGTTCGGACGCCCCAAGAAGCCCAGCCAGGGCCGTCGCATCGAAACCGCCGAGCGCGACACCGCGCGCGTGGAACCCAGCCTCGCCGGCGACGACACCAGCGAGCAGATGCAGGATTACAACGACGAACGCGTCAGCCAGCCCGAACTGGGCCTGGCCGGCGGTACGCCGGTCGCGGGCGTGGAGAGCGAGCTGGGCAAGCGTCCCAGCCAGGATTTCGACAAGATCGTTTCGCTCTACGTGGCGGCCAAGGCCGGGCAGGTGCTGCGCGGCGAGGACATCGTGGTCGCCGCCGAGAAGACGGGCCTGACCTTCGGTCACATGAACGTGTTCCACCGTTTGGTGGAAGGGCATCCGGAGCGTGGCCCGGTCTTCAGCATGGCCAACATCATGCAGCCCGGCAGCTTCGACATGGCCAACATCCGTTCGCTGGAAACCCCGGCCATTGCGTTCTTCCTCACGCTGCCCGCACCGATGACGGCGTTGGAAGCCTGGGAGAAGCTGCTGCCCAACGTCGAGCGCATGGCCGAGCTGCTGGGCGGCGTGGTCCTCGACGACAGCCGCAACACCCTCGGCCGCCAGCGCATCCAGCACATCCGCGAAGAACTGCGCGCCTACGACCGCCAGCACGAAGCGCCGCCGCTGACGAAGGCGCCGAGGTGGTGAATTCGGTTTCCCAGGATGACGAACTCGCGGTGTCGTAGGCTGGATTGAAGCGAATCGGAAACCCAGCACTGTTTACACCGAATCTCATGTGGGGAAGCATGACGGGAAAACGGATCGCTGTATGGATGATGTTGATGCTCGGCGTGTCTGCCGCGGCAATGGTGCTCCCTTTATTGAAGGAACGGTCCGCCATACCGCCACCGCCGCCGGACGAGATTCCGCACTTTGTGTTGACCAGGGAGTTTGCTCTCCAGCACGACGCTACCGTATTACGGGTGGCGCTTGGTGATCGCTGCCACATGGATGCCGGTCTGTTGATCGCGGCCTCAGCGCCGAAGGATCGGATGGATGGACGGCAAAAACTGGGTCTGCTCGAGTTGCCGGAAGATTGGGGGTGCCCATCCGTTCGCAGGGAAAGACCCACCTCTTTTCGCGAGCACGTCGACCAGTGCCAGAGTCGAATGATGCGTGACGGGCAGCACACGCCCCTGCCATGCCTTCAACGATGGTATCCGGGGCTGGAGGCATGGATTTCGCTGGATATGCCACGGTATCTGCTGGACTCCCAAGGCCTGTCTGCCACCGTCGATTTTGGCATCCACTGCGGTCCACGCTGCGGAAGCGGGTGGCGATCGAGGCTTCGCCTGAGAAACGGTGTATGGCATTTGGTCGGCACGGAAGCGACATGGATTTCGTAGCGTAGGCGTGGGCGACGCGAAGCCCGACATTGCAGGAGTCGATCTGGCTTGTGCGGTGGGCAGGCGGAGAGAAGCACAGCACGTAGGATGGGTTGAGCACAGCGATACCCATCGTGGATGACCCAATAGCTCGTGATGGGTATCGCCTCCGGCTCCACCCATCCTACGATGGCGCTTGATGACATCGGTTCGCTTGGAGGATCCGCAATGCCTGGCCACCGCATCTTCGCCACCTCCTTCGCCAGCGTGTATCCGTTGTACGTGCAGAAAGCCGAGCGCAAGGGTCGGACCAAGGCCGAGGTGGACGAGGTCATCCGCTGGCTGACCGGGTACGACCAGGCTGGGCTCGAACGGCAGATCGTGGCGAAGACCGATTTCCAAACGTTCTTCGCCGAAGCCCCGCATCTCAATCCCCGTGCATCGCTCATCAAGGGCGTGGTCTGCGGCGTGCGTGTGGAAGACGTCGACGATCCCCTGATGCAGAAGATCCGCTACCTCGACAAGCTGGTGGACGAACTGGCGAAGGGGAAGGCGATGGAGAAGATCCTGCGGTGACGTCGTGTCGGGGATGTGGCGCCTTTACCATATGCCCATGGACAGAGAACTCGATGCCCCTGTTCCGGCGCGTGTCATCCACCGCGGAGACATCTTCTGGGTCGCCGCCGATGCATCGCGCGGGTCGATTCCGGGCGTTCCGCACCCGCACGTCGTCGTGCAGGACGACGTCTTCAATCACTCCCGGATCGGCACGGTGGTGGTCTGCGCGCTCAGTTCAAACCTCCATCGTGCCCCCGAACCCGGCGTGGTCCTGCTGGATGCCGGCGAGGGTGGGCTGGCCCGACAGAGCGTGGTGATCGCGTCGCAGATCTCCTCGCTCTACAAGCACAGGCTGCAGGACCACATCGGTCGGCTCAGCGAAGCGCGCGTGGACCAGATCGTGGCTGCACTGCGCTTCCTGCAGGCCTCCTGCCATCGCTGACCCAAGGCATGCCCCGCAACGTCCTCTTCATCTGCACCCAGAACCGCCTGCGCAGCCCGACGGCGGAGCAGGTGTTCGCCGACTGGCCGGGGATCGAGACCGCCTCAGCCGGCCTGGGCAATGACGCCGAGGTACCGGTCTCGCCCGAACTGCTGGCGTGGGCGGACATGATCTTCGTGATGGAGAAGGCGCACCGCAACCGGCTGTCGGCGAAGTTCGCGCGCCACCTCAACGGCAAGCGGGTGATCTGCCTGGACATCCCAGACGATTACGACTTCATGGACCCCATGCTCATCCGCTTGCTGAAGCAGAAGGTCGTGCGGTTCCTGCCCGCCAACGTGGAGGCCTCATGACCCGCCCCCTGCAGACCTGGACCGGCCGCTGCCACTGCGGCGCGATCCGTTTCGAGATCGACACCGACTTTCCCGAACTGACGCAATGCGACTGCTCCATCTGCCGCAAGAAGAACGCGCTGATGGTGAAGGTGCACGAGAGCGCCTTCCGCCTGCTCGCCGGTGCCGATGCGCTGGCCGAATACCGGTTCCACAGCCACACCGCGCACCATCATTTCTGCAAGGTGTGCGGCATCTACCCGTTCCACCGCAAGCGTGTCACGCCGGACCACTACGGCATCAACGTGTACTGCCTGGATGGGTTCGATCCGGCCGGCATTCCGGTGCGGATGACGGTGGGTGCCGGCATGCCGTGACGGGCACCCGGCCTGAGGTGCCGCGCGGCGGGGACAGGGACGGCCCTCGACCCCGCCGGCCAGCACCTCCCGTCACGCCCGGCGGCCTTAGAATTCACCCATGACGCCGACCCCTGCCGCACGCATCGCCGACCTCCGCCGCCAGTTGGAGGATGCCAACTATCGCTACTACGTCCTGGACGAGCCCAGCATCCCGGATGCGGAGTACGACCGTCTGCTGCGCGAACTGGAGGCGCTGGAGGCAGCGCATCCGGATCTGGTGACCGCCGATTCGCCCACCCAGCGCGTGGGCAATGCGCCGGCCGGCAAGTTCGCCGAAGTGCGCCATGCCATTCCCATGCTCTCGCTGGGCAACGCCTTCAGCGACGAGGAGGTCCAGGACTTCGTCCGCCGTATCGCCGACCGGCTGAAGCGCCCGGCGCTGCGGTTCTCGGCCGAGCCCAAGCTCGACGGTCTGGCGATCAGCCTGCGCTACGAAGGCGGCGCCTTCGTGCAGGGCGCCACCCGCGGCGACGGCGCCACCGGCGAGGACGTCACCCTCAACCTGCGCACCATCAAGGCCATCCCGTTGACCCTGCGCGGCACCGGCTGGCCGGACGTGCTGGAAGTGCGCGGCGAGGTGTACATGCCGCGCGCCGATTTCGAGACGTACAACGAGTACGCCCGCAAGCATGGCGGCAAGGTGCTGGCCACCCCGCGCAATGGCGCCGCCGGTTCGCTGCGCCAGCTGGACCCGCGCATCACCGCGCAGCGGCCGCTGGCGTTCTTCGCCTACGGCACCGGCCTGGTCGAGGGCGGCGAACTGCCGGATTCGCACTCGGCCACGCTGAAGCAGCTGCGCGGCTGGGGCTTCCCGGTCAGCAGCCTCAGTGAGGTGGTGGAAGGCGTGGAGGGCCTGCTCGACTACTACCGTCGCATCGGCGAGGCGCGCGATGGGCTGCCGTTCGACATCGACGGCGTGGTCTACAAGCTGGACGACGGGGAAGGGCAGCGCGAGATGGGTTTCGTCTCGCGCGCGCCGCGCTGGGCGATCGCGCACAAGTTCCCCGCGCAGGAGCAGATGACGGTACTGGAGTCGATCGAGGTCAATGTCGGCCGCACCGGCGCCGTGACGCCGTGGGCGCTGATGCAACCGGTGCATGTGGGCGGCGTGACCGTCACCCGTGCCACCCTGCACAACGCCGACCAGGTGGCCCGCCTGGACGTGCGCAACGGCGACACGGTGATCGTGCGCCGCGCCGGCGACGTCATCCCGGAGGTGGTGGGCGTGGTGCCCGAACGACGCCCGGACGGCACCGTGCCGTGGCGGATGCCGTCGGCATGCCCGGTCTGCGGTTCCGAGATCGTCCGCGAGGAAGGCGAGGCGGTGTGGCGCTGCAGCGGCGAGCTGACCTGCCCGGCGCAGCGCAAGGAGACGATCATCCATTTCGCCTCGCGCCGGGCGATGGACATCGAGGGTCTGGGCGAACGTTTCGTCGAGGATCTCAGCGACCTGGGCTTCGTGCAGCACGTGGCCGACCTGTACAAGCTGACGCTGGACGACCTGCTGGAGATGAAGCGGCGCGTCGATGAGCGCGATGGCACCACGCCCGAGACGGCGAAATCGGGCAAGGTGGCGACCAAGTGGGCCGAGAACCTGATCGAGGCCATCGATCGCAGTCGCCGGACCACGCTGGAGCGCTTCCTGTTCGGTCTGGGCATCCAGCACGTCGGTGAGAGCACCGCCAAAGCCCTGGCGCAGTGGTTCGGCGACCTGCAGGTGATCCGTCGCCTGCCGTGGCCGCTGTTCAAGCAGGTGCCGGACATCGGCGGCGAAGTGGCGCGCTCGCTGGGCCACTTCCTCGACCAGCCCGGCAACCAGCAGGCCATCGACGACCTGCTGGCGCGCGGGGTGGTGATCGGCGATACGCATCCCCCTTCGGGCAAGCTGCGCGCCGGCCTGGAGCTGGCCACGGTGCTGGTCGACCTGGAGATTCCCAAGGTCACCCGCGTGCGCGCCGAGCAACTGGCCTCGGCGTTCCCGTCGGTGCAGGCGCTGCTGGATGCGCCGGTGCACAACTTCGTCACCGCCGGTCTGCCCAGCGATGCGGCCAACGCCTTCGCCACATGGCTGGAGGACGAGACCAACGCGCAGCTGCTCTCGCGCTGCGGTGCGGCCCTCGACGAACTGCGGGCGATCACGCCGGCGGACGTGGCGGTGTCCGCGGGACCGCTCGACGGCAAGACCGTCGTGCTGACCGGCAGCCTGGCGTCCAGGAGCCGCGGCGAAGCCGGGGAGAAGCTGGAAGCGCTCGGTGCCAAGGTCGCCGGCAGCGTGTCGAAGAAGACGCATCTGGTGGTGGCCGGCGAAGCCGCCGGGTCCAAGCTGGCCAAGGCGCAGGAGCTGGGTATCGAGATCTGGGACGAAGCGCAGCTGCTGGCGTTCTTGGAGAACCATGCATGAGGCGGAGCCCGCTTCTCTGTAGGAGCGACGTGAGTCGCGACCGCACGCCAACAGCGTTCCGACCCTTGAACCCAGCGATGCAAAAAACGCTACATGGAAGGCGAGTTCTTCCGGTCGCGACTTACGTCGCTCCTACAATTGCGGGAGGCATGCCTTGACTTGGCAACCTTCGGCTTCGCTCGACACGCTGCGCCTGCGCGCCTCGCTCAACCGGCTCGTCCGCGACTTCTTCATCGGGCGCGATGTGCTGGAAGTCGAGACGCCGATGATTTCGCGCGCCGGCAACACCGACCCCAACATCGCCTCCTTCGCGCTGGAATTCTCCGGCCGCACCGACGGCGCATCGCGTACCCGCTGGCTGCGGACATCGCCGGAGTTTCCCCTCAAGCGCCTGTTGGCCGCCGGCATCGGCGACTGCTACGAACTGGGCCGGGTGTTCCGCGATGGCGAAGCCGGCGGGCGGCACAACCCGGAGTTCACCATGCTGGAGTGGTATCGCGTGGGCTGGACGCTGGAACCGCTGATGGACGAGACGGTGGCGCTGGTGCAGGCGGCGTTGTCGATGATCGGGCGGGAAGCGACCGTGTCCCGCGTGAGCTTCCGCGACCTGTACCGGCAGCAGCTGGGCGTCGATCCGATGACGGCCGACCTGGAGACGGTGCGCAGCGCCGCGGCCGGCATCGCCATCGACGGCGACGGCCTGACCCGCGACGACTGGCTGGACCTGCTGATGACCCACCGGCTGCAGCCTGCGTTCGGACACGACGAGATCCGCGTGGTGTACGACTATCCGGCCAGCCAGTGCGCGCTGGCCAAGGTGGTGGAGCGCGACGGCGTGCCGGTGGCGGAACGCTTCGAGCTTTACCTGGGCCCGCTGGAGCTGGCCAACGGCTACCACGAGCTCACCGATGCGGCGGAGCAGCGTGTGCGCTTCGAACGCGACGTGGCGACACGCAGCGTGCGGGGCGAGGATGCGCCCGCCATCGACGAAGGCCTGCTCGCCGCGCTGGCGCACGGCATGCCGGACTGTGCGGGCGTCGCGCTTGGAGTGGACCGGCTGCTGATGGCGATGCTCGACACACCGCGCATCGCGGATGTGGTCGCCTTCGATTTCGCGCGCGCCTGAAAGCCAGCCAAACATGCCCCGCGTGGGTGTTCCCTGCAAACGGTTACGTGGGCGCGCGTTCATCATCGCTGCGTAGATTGCGGTCCAACACCCACGAGGACGCTCGCCATGCAACGCTCGCTGATCGCAACACTGGTACTCGGCACCGTCGCCCTGTTCGGCACCGTCGCCGCGAAGGCCGCACCGCAGTATGACGATCGCTATTACGGCGGCGGGCAGGTCGTGCGCTGCGACTCCAACGACAACCGTTACCGCGAGTGCCGCATGGATACGCGCGGCGGCGTGCGGCTGGTGCGGCAGGTCTCCAAGACGCGCTGCGAGGAAGGCCGCAACTGGGGCCGGCTGCGGGATGGCGTCTGGGTCGATCGCGGTTGCCGCGCCGAGTTCGCCAGCGGCCGCGGTGGCGGCTGGGACAGTGCGCAGCGCATCCGCTGTGAGTCGATCGACGGGCGTTCGCGCAGCTGTCCGGTCAACGGCCGCGGCGAGGTGCGTCTGGTCCGCCAGTTCTCCAAGGCCCCGTGCAGTGAAGGCTACAGTTGGGGCCGCGATCGCAATGCGATCTGGGTGTCGCGCGGTTGCCGGGCCGAGTTCGAGGTGTACGGCCGGGGCCACGGCTGGAATGGCGGCGGCTGGAACAACGGCGGCTACGACAACGGATACGGGGACGGCTACGGCCGGACCTTCCGTTGCGAGTCCGAGAAGGGACGCACCCGCACCTGCGGTGTGGACGGGCGTGGCCGCGTGCAGCTGGTCCGCCAGTTGTCCAACGCCGCCTGCATCGAAGGCCGCACCTGGGGCCGGGACGCCCGCGGTGTCTGGGTGACCGACGGCTGCCGGGCCGAGTTCCGCAGCTGGTGATCCTGCGGATGTGAGGAGAGGCGGGGAGGGGCCGGTACAATGGCCCCATGAACGACACCGTCGATTACGCCCGCTACGACCGAATCCGTCCCATCCGCTGGACCGGGAGCGCGCTGGAACTGCTGGACCAGCGCAAGCTCCCGTTCGTCGTGGAATACCTCAGCTGCACCACCAGCGACGAGGTGGCAGCGGCCATCCACGACCTGGCCGTGCGCGGGGCGCCGGCCATCGGTATTGCCGCCGCCTGGGGCGTGGTGCTGGCCGCGCGCGAGGTGATGGCCGCCACGCCGGCCGAGGCGGCGGACAAGCTTGAGCCCGCCCTGCAGCGCCTCAACGCCGCGCGTCCCACCGCCGTGAACCTGGCCTGGGCGCTGGCGCGCATGCGTGCGGCCCTGAAGACCGCCGGCAGCGACTGGCGTGGCGTGCTGGAGCTGGAAGCGCTGGCGATCGCCGAGGAAGACCTGGCCGCCAATCGCCACATGGGCGAGTTGGGGGCGGCGCTGATCGGCGAGGGCAGTGGCGTACTGACCCACTGCAACACCGGTTCGCTGGCCACGGCCGGCTTCGGCACCGCGCTGGGCGTGATCCGCGCCGGCGTGGCGCAGGGCCGCATCGGCAAGGTGTACGCGGGCGAGACCCGCCCATGGCAACAGGGTGCGCGCCTGACCGCCTGGGAGCTGCTGCAGGACGGGATTCCCGCCACGCTGATCGCGGA
Source organism: Pseudoxanthomonas mexicana (assembly GCF_010093385.1). Classification (GTDB taxonomy): domain Bacteria; phylum Pseudomonadota; class Gammaproteobacteria; order Xanthomonadales; family Xanthomonadaceae; genus Pseudoxanthomonas_A; species Pseudoxanthomonas_A mexicana. Next base: position 6,316 of record NZ_PDWV01000063.1, on the reverse strand, counting down.
TTCGGCCGCTTCGCACCTGATGAAGACCGGCGCCGTGCAGTGGGTCATCGTCGGGGCCGACCGCATCTGCGCCAACGGCGATACCGCCAACAAGATCGGTACCTACCAGCTGGCCATCGCCGCGCGCCACCACGGCGCCAAGTTCATGGTGGTGGCGCCTTCGTCCACCGTGGACATGGCCACGCCGAACGGCGATGCCATCCACATCGAGGAGCGCGACCCCGGCGAACTGCTCGGCATCGCGGGTACCCGCACGGTGGCCGAAGGCGTGCCGGCGTGGAATCCGGTGTTCGACGTCACCCCGGCGTCGCTGATCGACGCCATCGTCACCGAGAAGGGCGTGATCGAGCAGCCCGACGAAGCGCGCATGCGCGCGATCTTCGGCGGCTAGCTCCATGCGGGGGGAGCCGCGCGGGAAGCCGGTGAGCGTTGCGCCGCCTCGTACCGGTGCGCAGCCACCTGTTTCCCCCATGGCGGTGGGCATTGTGCACCGCCTGCGCGGCTTCTTCGCGCGCGAGTCCACCCAGGGGCTGGATAGCGTCGAGCGGGAGGATCTTACCCAGGCCCAGCTGCGCGCCACCCGGCCGATCGTCAGCGGCGTGCTGCTGTGCGGCGCGGTGTTGCTGGCGATCATCACGGTGTTCGAGGTGGCGGGCGCCACGCCCTCGATCGGCTACCCCGGCTGGCTGCAGATGCTGATGGCCAGTGTGGTGGCCGGTTGCGCGGCCGCGGTGGCCCGTCTGCCGCAATGGCAGCACCGGCTGGTCCTGACGCTGCTGGCGACGTTGCTGTTGGGCATCTTCATGAGCATGCCGCTGCCTGGCGCGACCGGCCAGCTGGCCCTTCGTACCGGCCTGTTCCAGTTGCTGCCGCTGGCGCTGATGGCGCTGATGGTGCGCCCGGTATCGCTGTTGGCGTTCGCGCTGCTGATCGTGGCGATGGCCCAGCTGCGCATCGTGCTGTACGGAGCGCCCGGCACAGGCAGTGCGCTGTACTGGCTGTACACGCTGACCACCATCGGCTTCGGTCTGGTGCTGGCCGGCTACCGCAGCGACTTTGCGGTCTCGGCCTGGCGCATGCGCCGACGCCTGGTCCAGCAGGCCAGCACCGATCCGGTCACCGGCCTGCTCAACCGCAACGGCTGGAGCGAGCGAGCCGAAGCGGCGCATGCGCGTGCCGCCGCCGCCGGCGTGCCGCTGGCACTGGTGGTGCTGGACATCGATTTCTTCAAGCGCATCAACGACCGGCTGGGTCACGACGGCGGCGATGCCGTACTGCAACGCCTTGGCGCGATCATGCAGGCGCGTGCGGGCGTCCGCGGGTGTGCTGCGCGCATCGGTGGCGAGGAGTTCGCCGTGTTGCTGGAAGGGCACGATGCGGGCTCGGCGCGGACCTTCGCCGAGTACGTGCGCGGCGAGTTCGGTGGCGAGCATGAAGGCGCGGTCACCACGCTGTCCGCCGGCGTCGCCGAGCATCGGCCCGGCGAGACCCTGCGCGAGCTGATGCGACGCGCCGATCTCGCCCTGTATGCGGCCAAACGCGAGGGGCGTGACCGCGTGTGCGTGGCGCCTGTTTCCTGAACGGATTTTTCTTCATTCCCAATGTGACATTCCTGCGATAGCATCGTCCGACTTTCCACGCGCAGGGGCTGTCGGGTCTGCTGCGCGTCCATCGGACGCCAGGGGAATATGAACGAGGATCGCACCCCGCATGCATGGGGCAAGGGACGCCTGCTGCTGCTGGGACTGGCCATCCTGCTGATCGTGGTGGGTCCGGTCATCCTGCTGCAGCGCCTGGCGCGCGACACCCAGGAAGCGGCCGACGCCGTCATCCACACGCACGAGGTGGAAGCCACCGTACTGGGGCTTGCGCTGGACGTGCGCGAAATGGAAGCGTCGGCCATGCTGATCGCGCTCGGCGCCGATCATCCGCTGGCGCGCGAACGTCTACGCAGGGGGCGCGAGTCGTTGCCGGAGCGGTTCCAGAGCCTCGCCCGCCTGACGGCGGACAATCCGGAGCAGCTGATCCGGGTGGGGCGGCTGCGCGAACTGGTCAATGCGCGCGTCGAAGTGGTCGACCAGCTGCTGCTGGCGCCGGACGCCTATCGCGCCAACGTGGTGGCGCCCCTGGCGACCCGCTTCCCGATCCGTGGCCTGCTGGACGAGATCCTGAGTGATGAGCGGGCGCTGCTGAAGCAGCGCAACAGCGAGGCCACCGAACAGCGGCAGCGCATGGAGTGGATCCGCATGATCGCCCTGGGCGCGCAGCTGCTGTTGCTGTCGCTGGTGCTGATGTCGTTGGCCCGGCAGGCGGCCCGGCGGCTGGCCGCCGAAAAGCAGACCGCGCAGGCCAGCCAGCGCGCCCTGGTGGTGCTGGATACGGTGCGCGAGCCCATCGTGCTGCTGGACGGCGAGCAGCGCATCCACATGCACAACAGTGCCTTCGCCGAACTCTACGGCATCGAAAAAGGCCAGAAGGTGTCCAGCCTGGACGACCTGGGCACCGCCTGGCAGGACAAGGTGATGCGCCAGCGCCTGGACGACGTGCTGGCGCGCGGCCGCGAGCTGTGGGACTACGAACTGCAGCAGGAGACCGTCGACGGCCTGCGCCGCACGGTGCTGCTGAATGCGCGCCGCATGCCGCTGCCCGAGGGCGACGACCACGCCGTGCTGGTGACCGTCAGCGACATCTCGCTGCAGAAGACCGCGCAGCAGGAAATCGCCGCGCTGAACCGCCAGCTGGAAGGCAAGGTGGAGCAGGTGTCGGAAGTGAACCGCGAACTGGAGGCGTTCAGTTATTCGGTGTCGCACGACCTGCGTGCGCCGTTGAGGCACGTGGCCGGTTTTTCGGACAAGCTGGGTCGCCACCTGGGCGAGGGCATGGATGACAAGACCCGCCATTACCTGGAGGTGATCGGCGGTTCGGCCCGGCGCATGTCGCAGCTGATCGACGACCTGCTGGTGTATTCGCGGCTGGGCCGTGGCGCGCTGCGGTTGCAGGCGGTGGACATGCAGTCGCTGGTGGCCGAGGCGCGCGCCATGCTGGATACGGGCGAACAGGGCGAGGGCCGTGCGGACCGGGTGGAATGGCGCATCGCGCCGCTGCCCATCGTGCTGGCCGACGAGAACATGATGCGCCAGGTATGGAGCAACCTGCTCGGCAACGCCGTGAAGTACAGCAGCCAGCGCGAGCGTGCGGTCATCGACGTCGAGCACCGGCGGCAGGAGGATGGCAGCCACCTGTTCAGCGTGCGCGACAACGGCGCCGGGTTCGACATGGCTTATGCCGGCAAGCTGTTCGGCGTGTTCCAGCGCCTGCACAAGGCCAGCGACTTCCCCGGTACCGGCATCGGCCTGGCCAGCGTGCGCCGCGTGCTGGGACGCCATGGCGGCCGGATCTGGGCCGAATCGGCGCCCGACCAGGGCGCCACCTTCTTCTTCACCCTTCCCGCGGCGCTCGACGCTCCGCCTTCCCGAGAGAAAGACGCATGAGCGCCATCCGCACCATCCTGTTGGCCGAAGACAGCCTGGCCGACGCCGAAATGGCGATCGACGCGCTGCGCGAGGCCAACTTGGCCAATCCCATCGTTCACGTGGAGGACGGCGTGGAGGCGCTGGACTACCTGCTGCGCCGTGGCGCCCATGCGCAGCGCGAGGACGGCCTGCCGTCCGTGCTGCTGCTGGACATCAAGATGCCGCGCATGGACGGCCTGGAGGTGCTGAAGCACATCCGCAGCGACGAGAAGCTCAAGCTCCTGCCGGTGGTGATCCTGTCGTCCTCCCGCGAGGAGAGCGACCTGGCGCGCAGCTGGGACCTGGGCGTGAACGCCTACGTGGTCAAGCCGGTGGACATCGACCAGTTCTTCCAGGCGGTGAAGACGCTGGGCACGTTCTGGGCCGTCATCAACGAAACGCCCGTCGGGGACTGAGCCGTGCCGCATTCCGGTGCCCCGCTGGGCCGCGTCCGCATCCTGCTGGTGGAAGACTCCGAGCTGGATGCGGAGCTGTTGATCGAGCAACTGCTGGAGGCCGGCCTGGACGCAGAGTTCCTGCGCGTCGACGGTGCGGAGGACATGCGCGCTGCGCTGGCCGGCGATCCGTTCGACCTGGTGCTGTCAGACATGGAATTGCCGGGATTTTCCGGGTACCAGGCACTGGAGATCCTGCGCGAGCACGACCCGCGCCTGCCGTTCGTGTTTTTCTCCGGCACCATCGGCGAGGAGGCGGCGGTCAGGGCGCTGCAGCAGGGCGCCAGCGACTACGTGCTCAAGCACACGCCGGCGCGGTTGCCGTCGGCGGTGGCGCGCGCCATCCGCGAGGCGCGCACCGAGCGCGAACGCGAGCACGCCGAGAAGGAACTGATGCGCTCGCAGCGGCTGGACTGCCTGGCCATGCTGGCGGCAGGCCTGAGCCACGACCTGCGCAACATCCTGCAGCCGCTGCTGATCGTGCCGGATCTGCTGTCCACGTACAGCGACGATCCCAAGATCCTGCGCCTGGGCGCGGTGATCTCCGAAAGCGGCAAGCGCGGCCACGAGATGGCCGATTCCATGCTCTCGTTCGTGCGCGGTTCGCGCAAGGCCAGCGAGACGATCAGCGTGGCCGCGCTGTTCAGCGCCGTGCAGCTGCTGCTGCAGGGCAGCCTGTCGCGGCAGGTCCGCCTGGTGGTGGAGCCGCCGCCGGAGGACCTGCTGATCGAGGGCAACTACACCGAGTTCCAGCAGTGCCTGATCAACCTGTGCCTCAACGGCATCCAGGCCATGGCCGAGCGCGGCGGGCAGCTGACGCTGTCGGCGACGTCTACGGTGGCCGACGACGGCCAGGAGTACGTGGTGCTGCGCGTGTCCGACGAGGGCACGGGCATGGACGAAGCCACGCGCGGGCAGTTGTTCACGCCGGTTTTCACCACCAAGGCCAGCGGGACCGGACTGGGCCTGATGGCCTGCAAGCGCATCGTCGAGTCGGTGCGCGGACGCATCGAGGTGCGCAGCACGCTGGGCAGCGGCACCGTGTTCGAACTGCATCTGCCGGCGCCGGTCGCCGACGAATGGGTCGAGGCCGAAGATGCCGCGTTCCTCGATGGTGGCGGACGCCGGATCCTGCTGGTCGATGGCGATGCGACGCGCCTGTCGTTGCTGGGCAATGCGCTGGCCGCGCAGGGCTACGACCCGGTGATGGCGCCCGATGGCGCCAACGCGCTGCAGCAGATCGCGCGCAACGGCCTGCCTGCGCTGTCGGTCATCGACGACGACATCCTGTTGCTGTCGGCCGCAGACGTGCTGGCGGTGTTGAAAGAGGCGGGCTTCGAAGGCCCCGTGGTGCGTCTGCGCGAACCCGACAGACAGGCCGACGGCCATGATTGCGCGGCGAGCGTGGTGAAACCGGTGCAGGTGCAGGCGCTGTTCGGAGCGATCGAGCACGCCCTGGGGTTGCGCGCCTGAGGCCCCGAGGCCTGCAGGCGCGCCAAGAACCGGTCAGGCGTGGCCCACGGACGGCTTCAGCCGCTGCCAGACCGCGCGCATGATGGGTTGCGCGCGTACCAGCCGATCGGCGTATCGGGGCAGTAGCGCTGCAGCCGGTCGCGCAGGGAAGGCGCGATCTCGTCGAAGTCGTGCCGGTGGTGCAGCAGGTAGGCGTCGTAGCCGATCTTCAGGCACTTCTCCAGGTCGCTGACGGTGGCGCCGACCACTTGGAAGGTGTCCTCATTGAGGCGCGTCTTCCAGTAGGCGAGTTCGGCATCGATGTCGACGATCTGCGCGGTGGCGTGGCGGTTGCGGGACTGGCTAGCCATGGTGAATCCCCCGTGTCGATGTGGTGGTGACGGGGAAAGTTTTTGTTCCGCGCAGTGATGCTTAAGTGAAATAAAGGGCGTTCTAACGTGGATTTAACCGTGTGGGCCCTTTTTCGTTCACGTTCGCCATGATGGCGTGAACATCGCTTCGTCGTTGCATGGCGTGGTCGAGCAGGGCGCGCTCTTCCAGCAGCGCCGCAGGCAAAGCGAACAGGGGTGGGTCTTCTTCCAGCGGTGCATTGAGCCGCGCCCAGACGCGCTCGATGATCGCCAGCGCCCATGGCCAATCCAGGCGGATGCCGCGCACGATGGCGGCGTCGTAACGCGCGGACAGCGCGGGCAGGAGCTGCTGCAGCGAGCATCTGCGCGAGAGCAGGTAGGCGTCGTACGCGAACTTGAGCGTGGGCACGTAGTAGCGGAAGGGCGTGCCGGGGCGGTGGAAGGGCTGGCACGCGTAGGTCTCTTCCCAGAAGCGAAGTTCCGACTGGATGTCGATCACGGCGCAGGGCATGGTGGTGTCCGTCCC
>NZ_PDWV01000062.1 GCF_010093385.1 Pseudoxanthomonas mexicana | reverse complement strand
AGTCGCTCAGGAGTCGCGGGGGCTCGGGGATGTGGATAAGAGACAGGTGCTGATGTGGGTGGGATTCGCGCTCGCCTTCCTCACCAAGGGCCCACCGGCGTTGCTACCGCTGCTGGTGATGGCGATCTACGGTTGGCTGGTGCCGCGCGAACGGGGTCACCGCCTGTTCGACAGCGCGGGGCTGGCGGTCTTCCTGCTGCTGGCGCTGCCGTGGTTCGTGGCGGTGACGGTGAACAATCCAGGCCTGCTCGAATACTTCATCGGCGATGAGGTGGTGAATCGCGTCACCACCGACAAATTCGGCCGTCATGGGCAGTGGTACGGCTGGCTTGTCATCTACGTGCCGACGCTGCTGCTCGGTACCGTGCCCTGGACCGCCGATCTGTGGCGCTGGGCGAAGTCGCTGCCCGCCACCCACCGCGCCTGGCGTGCGCCGGCCGTGCGCGATGCGCAGCGCGCCGACGTGCTGCTCGCGCTGTGGCTGTTGCTGCCGTTGGTCGTATTCTGCCTTGCGCGCTCTCGGCTACCGTTGTATCTGCTGCCGCTGTTCGTGCCGCTGGCATTGTTGATAGCGCAGCGACGGCAGGCCGATGGGCGCGGCATGCCGCGCTGGCCCCGGCTGCTGGTCTGGTTCGGCCTGCTGCTGGCGTTGCGCCTGGCTGCCGCCTGGTGGCCGACCCACAAGGATGCGGGGGCATGGGCCGAGGCGATACATGATCGAGCGCCCGGACCGATCCATGAGGTCGTATTCGTCGAAGACATGGCGCGATATGGCCTGCACCTGCACTTGGGCGCCGAGATCGAGAAAATCGCGCTGGATCCGCCGCCGCGCCAGGGCTACGCAGAGCGATCCTTCGACCAGGATCTGCGCGGCGAGTTGACCGAGCGCGAACCGGGCGTGGTGTGGATCGCCAAGCGCGAACGCTGGGATGAGCTGCAGGCGCGTATCGTGGCACTGGGCTACCGCACGCAGGCGCTGGGGCCGGATTACCACGGACGCGTCATCTTCCGGGTCCGACCGTCGGATGGATGAACGTCATGGCGGTCGCATCCTTTTGGTCGGGTAAGCAATACGCATCGATCTGGGGCGCTGCGTCAAAGCGTCGCGCAGCGTTAGTGCCCGACCAGAACAAGTGTCGGCACATGTATGCCCCGACTTGAGAAGCGACGTGTCCGCGGCCGGGATATGCGGCCGCTACTTCCACCTGATCGGTCACTTTGGCAGCGCTGTACTCGTCATGAAGATCGGATGGACGGTAGGAGATCTCCCCTCCGGATTGATCCGGATCAAGGAAGTCCCTCCGGATGGGCGAATGATGCGAGGCACATCCACACGCAGAGGTGTCGTATGACCAGGAAGCCTTTCTTCATCATCGCCGCTTGTCTTGTCCTTTCCGCTTCGGGCCCCGCTTACGCACAGCAGCGCGGTGGGCAAGGCGCCCCAGCGCAGCGGGGCCAGGGCGTCCAGCAACAGGACCGCCTGCGCGACCCCAGTCAGAATCTTGATCGCGATAGCACACAGACCCAGGTATACGGCTATCAATTGATGACCGACGAGGAGCGCACCGCATACCGCAACAAGATGCGGAATCTCAGAACCCAGCAGGAGCGCGAAGCCTTCCGCCTGGAGCACCACCAACTAATGCGGCAACGTGCGGCCGAGCGCGGCATAGAGTTGCCCGATGTGCCGCCGGGCCGCGCCGCCGGCATGGGTCCCGGCGCACGTTCCGGTGCGAGGATGGGGCCCGGTGCCGGCATGCGGGGCGGCCAGCAACAAACGCAAGCGCAGACCCAACAGCAGATCGAGCAGCGCACGCGGCAAGAACAGCCGGCGCCACAGAGCCAGCAGACGACACAGCAACAGGTTCAGGAGCAAAAGGAGCAGGAAAGCAACAAGGACGACTGACGGAGTCGGATATCCTCGACGCGAATCGTTGGGCGCCGCACTGCCCCTGCACGACAAGCCGCGCAGGGGCAGTGCGGCGCTTCTTCTCCTCCACTCAATCGCAGCCCAGTCAACGTCCGTCATCTTCTTGCGCTTGGCGGTCAGGCGCAGCCCCGGCCAGGCTGGATACAGGTCCTGAAGCGTGGCGGTTACAGCAGCCAAGTGAGGTGGCGCATGCCAGCCTCCGGCGGGCAGGGCGAGCTCTCTCGATGCCGTTCCCGCGGAGAGCTCCACAACGATGGGAATCGTCGGCGGCACCCATCCGATATCCGCCACGGGGTCGCGAAGCGGACATCTCTAGTGGCCAAAACCGTCGATAAGCCGACTGCGGCCGTGCTTGTCGGTCCGCCCAGTGAAACGGAAACGCCGTAGGCTCTGGGCGCCGACGGTGCCAACTCCGGGGCGCTGACCAGGCTCCTCGATTTGGCTTCGCTAAACTCATGGCAAACGGAGCCCTTGAACTGAGGTCACGTCATTTCGCCGGATCATCCGTGGCGCTCTGCCAGGATCGCCGTGAACGCGCGCACGAGCGGGGAGGGCGGGCGCTCCCTGAGTTGGAGCAGATACAGGGGCCGCATCTGGCCCGACACGGGATGGCGCAGGTACTTGAGCCGGCCCAGTTGAGCCAGGTCGCGGACGACGCACTCGGGGAGGATCGCCACACCAAGTCCCGCGGCCGCGGCACGCGCAATGCCTTCGTTGCTGCCTAGTTCCACCCGCCGATCCGGTTCGATGCCGGCAGTCTGCATGATGTCTTCGGTCACCAGGCGGGTTCCCGACCCGGGCTCGCGCATCAGCCACGGCTGGCGGTTCAATTCATCGGTGCCGAGCTTGCGCCTGCGGGCCACGGGGTACGCAGGATGGGCGACGAGCCGCATCTGATCGTCCCGCCAGTGCGTGGCCACGATGCGCGGGTCGTCCACAACACCTTCCACCAGCGCCACATCCAGCTCGCAATCGATCAGCGTCTGCGCGATGGACTGCGTGTTTCCAACCACAACCCTGACGTCGATCGAAGGGAGCCCCGTCGACAGTGCCGCCACGTAAGGTGGTAGCCAGTATCCGGCAACCGTCGTGCTGGCACCGACCACCAGGCGACCCCGCTGGTTGCCGATGCGGGCACGGATGTCCTCCAGTGCCGCCCGTTCCAACGCGAAGATGCCGCGGGCGTGCTCGTACAGGGCGCTGCCGCTGTCGGTCAATCGTACCCCCTTCGTCCCTCTGGCACCGCCGGAACCACGCTCGATCAAGGTCAGGTCCAGCTGGCGCTCCAGCTCGCGCACCGCTTTGGAAACCGCGGGTTGGCTGACGTGCAGGACTTCAGCGGCGCGCGAGAAGCTGCGGTGGTCAGAGACCATGAAGAAGATGCGCAACAGATGCAAGTTGATATGCATAACCGCAACTCATGCAAGGGTGAGAAGGATGTATTGGACTCATGTTACTGGCGGGCCTAGCGTTTGTGCATTCCCCGACCCCGAATGGTCCCTGAGAGATTCTGGTCATGCGTCACTACGTGCCTGCCGCGTTTGCGGTATTCCTCCGACCCTTGAAGGAGACATCCTGGTGGCTCGGACTCGCCCTGGCCGGTACGGTGGCCGCTGCCGCCATGGCCTTGGCCAAGTCGACCTGGGCCCAGCACCTGGGACTGAGTGCGCTGACGCTGGCGATAGTCTGCGGCATTGTTGCGGGCAATACGGTCTTTCCTGTAGTCGCTACCCACGTATCGACGGGAGTGGACTTCTCCAAGAACATGCTGTTGCGCGCCGGCATCGTGCTGTATGGATTCCGCATCACGTTCCAGCAGATTGCTGACGTGGGCTGGGCCGGCGTAACGACGGCGGTGATGATGGTCACCTCGCCGTTCCTCCTGTCCGTTCTGGTGGGAACGCGCATCCTGAAGCTGGACCGGCAGACCGCCATGTTGATCGGTGCAGGAAGCGCCATCTGCGGCGCCGCAGCGGTCATGGCGGTCGAGCCCGTAGTGCGCGGGCAGGCGCACAAGGGGTCGGTGGCAGTGGCCACCGTGGTGGGATTCGGCACGCTGGCAATGTTCGCCTATCCCTGGCTCTACCCGCACTTGGGGTTGTCGGAGCATGAATTCGGCATGTTCGCTGGATCGACCATTCACGAAGTGGCCCAAGTCGTGGCCGCCGCTCGGAGCGTCGGTGATGCCGCGGCGGCCACCGCTGTGATCGAGAAGATGATCAGGGTGATGCTGCTCGCACCCTTCCTGTTGTTCCTGTCGATCGCGTCGAGGGGCGAGAACGAGGCCGACGCCGGTGGCGCGCGCATCACGATCCCATGGTTCGCCGTGCTGTTCATCGCCGCCAGCGCGGCAAACACGCTCAACGTGCTACCGGTCAGACTTGTCGACGCGCTGATCGAAGTCGATACCATGCTGCTGTCCGTCGCGATGGCCGCGCTAGGCCTGCGCACCCATGTGGGGGCGATCCGTCAAGCGGGTGTGAGGCCGCTCCTGCTCGCCGCGGTGCTGTTCGTGTTCCTGATCGGCGGAGGATACTGGATAAACCGTACTGTCACGTGGCTCCTGACCTGACCTGACGAAGTCCCGGACTGCGTTAGTCGCCTTCCGAAGCGTCTCGGCGCCCCTGCTCGTGTTCCCCCCACATTGCGTTGAGGATGGCCAGCAATACCGCAAAGCCGACCCCGAGGATCCACGCGAAATACCACATAGCTTTTTCTCCTATTCAACCCTTTGGGTCGTCGTCGGTGCGACGCGACGGAGCCGGGTCTGATTGAGCGATTCGTTCGTTGTGCCCCGCGCAGCGACAGGTGCCGCCGTCTGCGCGGGAGGCTGCCGCTGGCAGGGGCGGCCGCACTTCCAGGTGGCCCTCCCGCCATGCCGCCAGTGCCTGCTCCGGGAGCAGGATGTCGGTCACGCCCAAGTGGACGCCATGCCGTGCCAGTCGAGCCTGCAGGCCAGGGCCGGCACTGGCGGTGATGATCACGTCCACATCGCGGGGTGCGTCCGGAAGGCCTTCCGCACACGAAAAGAGCGTCTGTTCCTTCGCAAGGGCGCGCGATTCCCATTCGCCCTCGCAGCCATCGCCGACCCGTTTGACCATGAAATGTCGGCAGCGGCCCGCATGCGGGGTGACGTGACGGCGGTTCTGTGTCGTGAGTGCGATCGTGGTCATCACGCGGGCCTCAGTACGCGGAATGCTCATTGGCACGTATGTCGTCGACGGTCACCTTGCCGCGCATCACCCGGTAGGCCCAGCCCGTATAGAAGATGATGATGGGCATGAACACGAGCGTGGCCCAGAACATCAGCGCGAGTGTCAGATGGCTTGAGGTGCTGTCCCATACCGTCAGGCTGGAGCGCGGATCGGACGAGGAGGGCATGACGAAGGGAAACAACGCCGCGCCGGCGGTGCCGATCACGCCGACGATGGACAGGGAGGAGGCCAGGAAGGCCGCCAACGTACGGCCGGTGCGAACCAGCCCTGCAGCCGCAAGCGCTCCCGACGCGCCCAGGATCGGCAGCAGCCAGATCAACGGCTGCTTCTCGTAGTTCGCCCACCAGGCGCCGGCATCACGGACGACCGTCTTGGCCAGAGGGTCGGGCAGCGCGTCGGGTGCGAGCGCTGTCTGGATGCTGAAGCCCTCGATGCCCCCAAAGCGCAACCACAACCCGGCAGCCACGAAGGCCAGCACCATCACCAGGGCCGCGCCGACGGCGGCGGTCGTGGTGCGTCGTTGCACGTCGCCCACCGTCCTGTGAGCTAGGTACATGCCGCCGTGCATGGTGATCATGGCGCTGGAGACCACGCCGACCAGCAACGCAAAGGGATTGAGCAGCGCCCAGAAGGTACCCGTGTACGTAGGCATCAGGATGTCGTTGAAGTGGAAGGGGACGCCCTGGAACAGGTTGCCGAAGGCCACACCGAAGATGAGCGGAGGTACCGCACCTCCGATGAAAAGACCCCAGTCCCATGTCCTGCGCCAGGCGGGGTGGGCGATCTTGCTGCGATAGTCAAAGCCGACCGGCCGGAAGAACAGGGCCCACAACACCGCCAGCATGGCCCAGTAAAAGCCCGAGAAGGCCGTTGCATAAACGAGGGGCCATGCAGCGAAGATGGCGCCCCCTCCGGTGATGAACCAGACCTGGTTTCCATCCCAGTGTGGACCGACGGTATTGATGACCACTCTGCGCTCTTCGTCGTTCCTTCCGACGAAGGGCAGGAGGGTGCCGACGCCCATGTCGTGTCCGTCCATGATGGCGAAACCGACCAGCAGGACGCCAACCAGGATCCACCAGATGACTTTGAAGGTGGGGTAGTCGAAGATCATCGGATTCTCCTCAGGGATGCGCCAGAGCATCGGCGACGTCGAGGTCGTAACGACCTGTGCCCAGGCTGCCTGGTCCTTGCCGGGCGAACTTGACCATCAGGTACATCTCGACCGCCAGCAGGACGGTGTAGAACACGACAAACCCTGCGAGCGAGCCGTACAGGCTGGCAACGCTCAGGTTCGACACCGACATGTGCGTCGGCAGTACGCCGTAGATGGTCCAGGGCTGGCGGCCGTACTCGGCGACGAACCAGCCAAGCTCGCAGGCTATCCATGGTGCAGGCAGCATCCACAGGGCCCACTTCAACAACCAGCGGCGCTCGGTGAAGCGTCCTCTTACCGTCTGCCAGAATGCCAGGGCGAACAGGACGAGCATCAGGAAGCCGAGCGCCACCATCAGGCGGAATGACCAGAACATGGGCGCGACGCGTGGGATGGTGTCATCCACAACGCGGTCGATGATCGGGGGCGTGACCTCGGTCATGTCGCGTACGTACTGCCGAACCAGCAGACCGAACCCCAGGTCCGCCTTGTGCGATTCGAACCGGGACCCCGCTTCCAGGTCCGCACGGTCCGCACGCAGGCGCTCCAGCGCTTCGACGGCCTGCATGCCGCTGATGATGCGCTCACGGTTACGCGCCTTGATCTGCTTGATGCCGGGAATCGCCTGGTCGGTGCTGCGTGTTCCGATGAGGCCGAGGACCCAGGGGATCTCGATTTCCCAGTCGTTGCGCTGCTCCCGTTCGTTGATGCCTGCCACCAGCGCCAGCCCGGCCGGCGCTGGCCGGGTTTCCCACATCGCCTCCATGGCGGCCAGCTTGGTCTGCTGCGCTTCGCCGACGGTGTAGCCGGATTCGTCGCCCAGCACGATCACTGACGCTGCCGCAGCCAAGCCAAAGGCAGCGGCCACGCGGAAGCTGCGCTTGGCGAACTCGATGTTGCGGCCGCGCAACAGGTACCACGCAGATATCGACAGCACGAACATAGCGCCTGTCACATACCCGGCCGATGCGGTGTGCACGAACTTGGCCTGGGCATCCGGGTTGAAGACCACATCCCAAAAGCTGACCATCTCCATGCGCATGGTCTGGTAACTGAACTCGGCGCCGACCGGATACTGCATCCAGCCATTGGCCACGAGGATCCACAGAGCGGACAGGTTGGTGCCGATCGCCATCAGCAGCGTTACAAGGAGGTGTTGCCCTTTGCTCAAGCGCTCCCAGCCGAAGAAGAACAGGCCGATGAACGTCGATTCCAGGAAGAACGCCATCAGTCCTTCGATCGCCAAGGGTGCACCGAAGATGTCGCCCACGTAGTGCGAGTAGTAGGCCCAGTTGGTGCCGAACTGGAACTCCATGGTGATGCCGGTGGTGACGCCCAAGGCGAAGTTGATGCCGAAGAGCTTCCCCCAGAAGCGGGTCATGTCCTTCCAGATGACCTTGCCGGTCATCACGTACACGCTTTCCATGATCACCAGGATCCAGGTGAGGCCGAGGGTGAGCGGTACGAAAAGAAAGTGATACATGGCCGTGACCGCGAACTGCAGTCGCGAAAGTTCGACCAGGTGTTCCGATATCACGGCGACTCCTCCGGTGCGGAATGGAAAGGGGGAGGGGATGGGTCGGCGGGCGGCGCATCCCCTCCCGCGGTGGCGTTGCAAGTCCGCCCCGCGTCTACCCGTAAGCACTCAGCGTGCCAATCGCACCAAGCGCCACGAAGACTGTTGAATCAAACAGTTACGATGTAGTGACGTTCGGCAATGGCGCCGTGTACGCCATTTATGGCAGCATGGTTCTGCCACATATGGCGTTTCCAGGTTGAAGCGACTTGAGCACCAAGCTGCCCCCATTACTGCTCTCTTACCTGGAAAGCCTGCCGGAGCCGCACGTCCTTTTCGATCGGCAGTACCGGATCGTGGCCGCCAATGCCGCCTATGTGGCGCTGTATGCGAGCGAGGCGCCGGTAGTGGGACGGACCTGCCATCAGGTTTCTCATGGCTCTCCGGTTCCCTGCGACAGAATGGGAGAGAGCTGCCCGCTTGCCGCTGCCCTGGCCAGTGGCCAGCGCGAGCGTGCCGTGCACCTGCATCACATGCCGGGCGGGGAGGAGTATTTCAATATCGAATTGACGCCCCTGCTGGGGGGCACTGCGCGTGAGAGCTATTTTCTGGAAAAGATGGAGCCCTTGCGCGTCCTTGCGCGCGGAGGATCCGAGCGTCGGCTCATTGGGCGCTCCGCACCATTTCGCTCCATGCTGGAATTGATCACGCGCGCAGGCGACTCAAACGTGAATGTGTTGATCCAAGGCGAGTCGGGCAGTGGCAAGGAAGTCGTCGCGCAGGCCCTACATGATGCCAGCCCGCGGCGTACGCATCCTTTCGTCGTGCTGGAATGCGCCAGCTTGTCCGAGACCTTGTTCGAAAGCGAACTCTTCGGACACGAACGGGGTGCTTTCACGGGTGCGCTCAGCACCAAGAAGGGGTTGGTCGAGGTCGCGCACGGGGGCACCCTGTTTCTGGACGAACTGGGCGATGTGCCGTTGACGATGCAGGTCAAACTGCTGCGGCTCATCGAAACCGGCTGCTATCGCCGGGTCGGCGGGACCGAGTTGCGGTTGGCTGACGTCCGTATCGTCTCGGCCACCCATCGCGACCTGCGCGTCATGGTGGAAGCCGGCAGTTTTCGTCAGGACCTGTACTATCGTGTGAGTACTTTCCCCATCCGCGTACCGCCGCTGCGTGAACGCATGGATGATCTTGAAGGCCTGGTCCGGAATCTGCTTCAGGGAATGGAGGCCGCACGCTCGTTGACGCTGACGCCTTCGGCCCTGGAGCGGCTTCGCCGCCACGACTTTCCGGGCAACGTCCGCGAGTTGCGCAATCTTCTTGAGCGAGCGGTGATCTTCTGTGACGGGCCCCGGATCACGGAGCGCCACATCCTGCGTGCTCTGACATTGGGAAGCGATACGGACACCCATGGAGCCTCGCCACAAGGGGCGACTCCGGCCGAAGGCACCTTGAAGGCCATGCAGACGGGCCTGGTGAAATCCGCGGCCCGCGCGCACACCGGGTCCCGCAAGGCATTGGCAGAGAAGTTGGGCGTCAGCGAGCGTACGCTCTACAGGCGGCTGCGGGATCGCGACTAGCGCACGCGGCGATGCCGGCGCAGGCGCCCGGTTTCTGCGTCGGCTGTATCGGGGCGCCACGGTGTAGTGTATTCGGCCGCCCAGGTCTAGATGGACTTGCCGAGGTGTAGAAACGGATACTCGTTGCGCAATCCAGCGACCTCTGCTGGCGGAACCTACCGATACGGCTTCAGGTAGCGTTCCTCGAACTTGCGCTTGAGCCAGTGGAACACGCGCGATCGCGGCGACGTGATGGTTCTGGATCCGCTGCGGTAGATCAGCAGGCCGCTGTCCAGCGTGTCGACGATGCATGCCAGTTCTGTCTTGAAGCCGTGGCTGGCGGGTTCGTGGCGCAACTCGGCGGCAATGTTCCTGGCGACGGCTTCCGCCTGCAGGTCTGCCTGGTGCGCCTGCTTGGCCATCCAGTCCGGGCCGGGATAGCTGCCGACGTCGCCGGCTACGTACACGCGCTCCAGGCCGATCGCGCGGCAGTGCGCGTCGGCGGCCACGAAACCGCCTTCCGAACGCGGCAGGATGCTGTCGTCCAGCCACGCCGGGCCGGTGAGGCCGGGCATGAACAGGATCAGGTCGGCCGCGAACTCGCCACCTTCCGTCACCACCTTGTCCGCATCGAATCGTACGGGCTTGTGGCCAAGATGGGTTTCGATGCCGAGCGCCCGCATGCGCGAGAGCAGCTTCTGCACAGCGGATGGGCCGAGTCGCTGGCCCGGTTCCTGGGAGGGGTGGAAGAACACGAGCTTGAATTTCCCGCGCCTGCCTTGTCGGCGAAGCAAGGTGTCGATGCCGAACAGGAACTCGAACATCGGACCTCCGCGTACCGCCCCGGGTTCCTTCGGGTTGCTGGCGAAGCCGATGGCGATCGTGCCGCCATCCATCGCCGCCAGTCGGTCGCGAATCGCCTCGGCGCTGGCAATGCCTTCGCAGGGAATGAGAGCATGCTCGATGCCGGGCAGCTTGCGCAGGTACCGGCCGCCGGTCGCGACGATCAGGTAGTCGTTGTGCAGCTCGCCGTTGTCGGTGACCACGCGCCTCCCGCCTTCGAGCACCTGCAGCACGCTGCCGGGGTGCCAAACCACCCGCTCACGGCGGAAGAAGTCCGCTAACGGGACGCGCAGATCGTCTCCTGTCCTCTCGCCGGAAGGCAGCCATATCAGGCTGGGCAGGTAGACCAGTTCGTTGCGTGGCGATACCACGATGATCTCGGCGTCGACACGCTGCTTGCGCAGTTGCCGGATGGCGGTGAGTGCGGCAAAGCCGCTACCAAGGATAAGGATGCGGGTCATGGTGTTGCCCTGTCCTGTCGTTACGGCGGTGGTTGAGGAAAACCGCAGAGGCCGTTTGCCATGGAATCCTGCGGTGGCAAGCCAGAGCGCACCAGGGCCCCCGACCAGTCGCAACAGTACGTGGCGAAATGCTTTGAGAGAGTCAATTTGCCTCTGCAGTTCGTGCGGACATCTTGAGCGACGACACGAGACACTTGCTCCCTTAGAGGAGTCGGAATGGATAGTTATATTATATCAACATGTGCTACATTAGCAATAGCTTATGTAGGCTAGGGCGGCCAGGACCGGAGCCTTCAACCACGGCGTAGGTCGAGAGTTCCGCTGCTCTTGCATGCTCGTGAAGCATGCGGGATCAGCCCAATGCATGGGTGGTCGAATCCAGCAGGTCGTGCTTGGAACGCAGGCAAATCAAGCCACGCCCGAACATACATCCAGTGTTATTCGTGGGCCAGTTTGAACCGCGGGAGGAAGGTCAAACCAATATCGCGCCCGTTGTGCTACTGATACCTCTTGTAGGAAGCGGGTATCAGGGTGGAGCAGGGGATTAGGGATGTTTATCGAGGGTAGGGGAGGGCGGCTTACGACCCAAAGCAAACATCGGCATCAGGTCCGCGAGTCGGTTGGTGGGGCGTCCTGATCAAACTGTCTGCTTCACGCATTTACCAACAGCAATGTCTTTCCCTGATCTGTAACTCGCCTTAGGCTGGAGACACGGGGGTGCGTCTCGACGCGCCGAGCATGGAAAGCTGGTAGCCGCATATGGTTGCCTTTGGGGGAAGCGTGTCGAAGAGTAGGAGTGCTGCCAGCTTGCTGCTGGGTTTCGTTCTATGGGGTAGCTGTGCCTCCGCCTATGCCATAGAAGCCATTAGTTATGGCGAGAAGGTGATTGGCTCGAAAAAGCACGCTATCCACGTGCGTGCGCTTGGACCCGACCTGTTCGGCGAAGAGGTGTCAGCCAGCACGGGCGGCATCTCATTCTCCCAAACGGACTTGGCGCTGCCTGGCAATGACGGGTTGAGCGTCGCGGTTACCCGCCGCCTGGAAGTTGATGGCAACAAGACGCCGAGTTCGCCGGGGGACGAGAATCTCTGGCGCGGCTACGCCTTCGGCGAGTGGGAGCTGGATCTCCCTTACCTGTCCGCGACCTACGCGCAAGCGCAGGGTTGGGTCGTTGATACCTCAGCGCCCAATGCGAGGTGCTCCTCGCCCACCAACTCGGACCAGTACCGGCCTCCCAGCGTGAGCGTGGGGGAGGTGCACTTCCTCAATTACAACATCTGGAACGGCATCAGCCTCAATGTGCCGGGAGGCGGCGAGCAGGGAGTCCTCTACCGTAGTCCCGGGGGTCCGATACCTGCGCCTGCTGGCAATTGGACAAACCTGACCACCAAGAGTCATTGGCGCTTTGGCTGTTTGACGGAACTGCAGAGCGGGCAGGCTGGCGAAGGATTCCTGGCGCTGGCGCCCGATGGAACCAAGTACTTCTTCGACTGGATGGTGGACTATCTGGAGCGACCCCTAAAGGGTTCTGGAACCCTGGTGCTGGGCAGTGGGCGCGTGTTCCGCCAGTTCGCCGAGCTCCCGCGGCGCACGTACCGGATATATCCCACGCGCATCGAGGACCGCTTCGGCAACTATTTGACATACACATGGTCCGGCAGCGCCCTCAGCTCCATCACGGCCAGTGATGGCCGTCAGATCAGCTTCACTTACAGCAGCGGCCGCATTGCGTCGGCGACGACGGGCACGCGATCGGTCTCCTATGGGTATTCGGATGGACTTCTGAGCTCGGTCACGTTGCCGGACAACAGCCAGTTCACCTTCTCCTCTGCCGCGATGCTGGGGCTGGCGCGCTTCGCCCCAATGACAGATGCAGATCCTTTCGATTTCCCGATGGAGTGCCAGTTGATGCGGCGCCTCACTGGCGCCACGGGCGATCTGGTCATGACACACCCGTCCGGGGCGGTGGGTACCTACCGACTGGGGTACCGCCGACACTACCGCACAAACCTCACTGGTTCCACGGGCATGTGCGATGCCGTGATGGTGGGTGAGGATGATGCGGATACACCTGCCAATACTTTCTGGAGTCACAAGCCCTACGTGCCCAATCGGTTCGACGTGCTTGCGCTGCAGCGCAAGACGCTGACAGGTCCTGGGCTGAGCGCCCAAGTGTGGGAGTACCAGCACCAGGACGACTTCCAGATGACGCCCGGCTACCCGGTGGGCGGTACTCGCGCAGTCACCACAACGAAGCCGGACGGTTCGGTCGCGCAGGAAGTCTATGGTACGGACGCACTGGCAAACGAGGGGCAAATGCTTAGTCAGGAAGTTCGCGAGGGCAGCAACGTGCTGTTACGGCGAGAGAATACGTACGTCCAGACCTCCGAGATGGGTAGCATGCCTTTCCCCGACTGGATGGGTCAGCCTCTGGCGTACGAGTTCATTCGTGGGCGTGGCGACTACAACCGGCCGCTCAAGAGCTCTAAAACCCAGCAGCAGGGCGCGAGCTTCTTCAATACGGTGACCGCGTTCGACGCGCTGGCACGGATCACACAGGCGGTCGAGCGCAGTGAACTGGTCACGCCAGGCGCGACCTCCTACAGCCGGACAGTGGCTTCGGTGTATGAAGACAACACGGCGGCCTGGGTGCTGGGTCAGGTGAAGCAGCGCTCGATCAACGGAGTGGTGGCCGAGGCGACGACATACAGCCCCAGCACCGCGCTCCCTTTGACGAAGTCGGCGTTTGGCAAGCTCCAGCAGACCTTCACCTACAACGCCAACGGCACGTTGGCTACGGTCAAGGATGGCAACAACAACGTCATCACGGTGAGCGACTGGTACCGGGGTATTCCGCGACTGATCCAGTATCCGGCCACGCCAGAAGCGCCGACGGGCTCCTCGCAATCGGCCACCGTGGACAACAATGGCTGGATCACCTCGGTCACCAGCGAGACGGGCGACAAGACCTGCTATGGCTACGACGCCATGGGGCGCCTGAACAAACTCGCGCACCCTTCCGAGACGGCAGTCGGGGCCTGTGACGATCCGACCGTACAGCCGACCGTGACCTGGAACCCGACCACGTTGCTGTTCGAGAAGGTGGCCGCGGCCGAGTACGGCATTCCCGCCGGTCACTGGCGGCAGACGGTCAGTACCGGCAATGCCCGCAAGATCAGCTACTACGATGCGCGCTGGCAGCCCCTGGTGGTCAGGGAGTACGACACCGCCAACGTGACCGGCACCCAGCGCTTCACCCGTTTCGCGTACGACCACGATGGGCGGACCACATTCGCTTCCTACCCCGGAGGCACCGATGCGCTGACCACCGGCATATGGAGCGAGTACGACGCTCTGGGCCGCGCCACGTCTGTTTCGCAGGACAGTGAGCACGGGCCGCTGACGACGCTGACAACCTACGACAGCCAGTTCCGCATCACCACGACCAATGCGCGCTCGGCTTCCACCACCACGCGCTTCAAGGCCTATGGTTCGCCGTCGACGGACTGGCCCACCGAGATCCTGCATCCTGAAGGCGCCATCACCGATATCACGCGGGATGATTTGGGCAAGCCGCTGTCGATCACCCGCCGGGATGCGGCGGGCAGCCTGCTGGTGACGCGTACTTACGCCTACGACACCCATCAGCAGCTGTGCCGAAGCGTGGAGCCCGAGACCGGCGCCACCCTCATGGGCTACGACGGTGCCGGCAACCTGGCGTGGTCGGCCGCGGGCGTGGCCGCGACGCTGGGCTGCGCGGATGCGTCCAACGCCGCCGTGTTGGCCCGCAAGGTCTCCCGTACGTATGACGCCCGCAATCGCGTCGCGTCCCTGGCGTTCCCCGGTGCTGGCTTGGGGAATACCACCTTCACCTACTTCAAGGACGGCAAGCAGGCCTCACTCGTCACCGCCAACGGCACCGGCCTGGGCGTCACCACCATCTACACCTACAAGCGTCGCGGGCAGTTGGCCAGCGAGCGACAGCAGTGGGGTAGCGTGGATCTGACGGTGGGCTACAGCTACGACGGTAATGGCGCGCTGTCAGCCATCGCGGCCCCGGGCCTGACCGTGGGCTATGCACCCAACGCGCTGGGCCAGCCGACCCAGGCGGGTTCGTACGCGACCGGCGTGCAGTATTACCCCAACGGGGCGATCAAGCAGTTCACCTATGGCAACGGCATCGTGCACTCGATGGCGCAGAACGCGCGCCAGCTGCCAAGTCGGGTGATCGACAGCGGCGGGGTGCTCGACAACGAATACGCCTACGATCGCAACGGCAACGTGCAGTCGATTCTGGACTGGCGGGACAGTAATCAGAACCGTGCCATGACCTACGATGGTCTGGATCGCCTATTGACCGCCAGTTCGCCGGCCTTCGCCGCCAGCGGTGGCGGACAGCTGCACCAGTTCGCCTACAACGTACTGGACAACCTGACGTCCTGGACGCGTACCGGCGCCAAGGATTACGCCCAGTACGTCTACACCAACAACCGCCTGACCAATATCAAGAACTCGGGCGGCGCGACCATCGTGGGCCTGGACTACGACGTGCAGGGCAACCTGACCAACAAGAACGGGCAGGCCTACACCTTCGATTACGGTAACCGGCTGCGCAACGCGCCCGGCAACAGTACCTACGCCTACGACGGTCTGGGCCGGCGCGTGCTGGACCGGACGACGGCGGACAAGCACAGCCTGTACAGCCAGTCGGGCCAGTTGCTGTACGAGAACGACCTGCGTCAGGCCAAGATCACCCGGTACGTCTACCTGGGCGGCAGCCTGGTGGCGCGGGTGGTCAACTCCACCGCGCCGGCCACGCCGCTGCTGACTGCGCCCTCGTTCAATACGACGGGCAGCTATACGGTCAGTTGGACGGCGTCCTCGGGAGCGACGGGCTACCAGCTGGAAGAAGCGGTGTCTGGCGGCGCCTGGACGTCCGCCTACAGCGGTGCCAGTTTAAGCCTGGCGGTGATGGGCAAGCCTGCCGGCAATCATGGCTACCGCGTGCGCGCCTGCCTCAATGCCGGTTGCAGTGCCTGGAGTACGACCGCCTCGGTCGCCGTACAGTATCCGCCGGGCGCGGCGCCGGTGCTCAGCGCCCCCGGAACGGCCGCTGGCGGCAACTATGCCGTGACATGGACCGCCATTGGCGGCGTGACGGAGTACAGGTTGCAGGTCGCCGTCAACGGCGGGGCATGGGCCGCGGCCTACACCGGCACCGCCTTGAGCAAATCCTACAGCGGGCAGGCGGCAGGCTCGTACGTGTACCGCGTGCAGGCCTGCAACCCTGCCGGGGGTGGACCGTGCTCGGCTGCGGCCACAGTGCAGTCCGTGCATGTTCCCTCTTCGGCGCCGTCGCTGAGCGTTCCAGCCGTGGGAGCCCAGGGCAATTTCTCGATCAGTTGGACGGGCGTCTCCGGTGCGACGAGCTACACCGTGGAACGCAGCATCAACGGTGGAGGCTGGACCAGCGTGTACAGCGGTGCCGGTGGGGGCCTGACCTACAGTGCGCAGGCTGCAGGCACGTATGCGTTCCGCGTGGCGGCCTGCAATGCAGCCGGTTGTGGTCCCCAGTCGACGGTCGGCACGGTGCAGGCCATCTACGCGCCCACGGGTACACCCACCCTCAGTGTGCCCGCGCGGGGTGCCAACGGGGCCTATGCGGTGGGCTGGTCCGTGGTGAGCGGGGCGAACGCCTACACGCTGGAGCGCAGCGACAACGGCGGGGCATGGTCCGTGGTCTACAGCGGTGCCGGCACGGGGCAGAGCTACAGCAGCCAGGCCGGCGGCACGTATGCGTTCCGGGTGAAAGGCTGCAATGCCGCAGGCTGCGGCCCTTACTCGGCCACCGGCACGGTGCAGGTGGTCCACACGCCGAGTACGGCCCCCGGCGTGTCTGCGCCGGCCAGCAACGCGACGGATAGTTACACCATCAGTTGGAGTGGTGTGGGCGGCGCGACCAGTTACCAGGTGCAGGAGCAGGTGAACGGGGGTGGCTGGACGGCGCTCTACAGCGGTGCAGCGACATCGATCGGCGTGACCGGTCGTGCATCGGCCACCTACGGTTATCGCGCCATGGCGTGCAATGCGGCCGGGTGCGGCCCCTGGTCGGGCACGGCGAACACCGTCGTGTCGTACATCCCTGCCACCCCGACGGGTCTTGGTGGCATGAAGAACACGGATACCGAAGTCCAGCCGCCGGTGACGTACTGGCAGGTGCAGTGGAACGCCTCGGTGGGCGCGACGCGCTACGAGGTCGACATGAAGGTGGGCACGGGTACGCGGTCGCAGATCTACAACGGACCCAACACTGTTGTCTCGGGCACCGGTTTGGGGACGCGTCAGTTCTGGGTGCGCGCCTGCAGCAGTGCCGGCTGCTCGGCCTGGGCTGGCCCGTTCACGCTGTGAGGAGAGAGGACATGGAACGACATCTCTTGCGTGTTGTGGTGTGTCTGGCAATGTGGCTGGCCCTCGTGGCGGTCGCGCAGGCACAGACGGTGGTGGAGTACATCCACACCGATGCGCTGGGCACGCCGGTGGCGGTCACCAACAGCGCGGGCGCGGTGATCGAGCGCAGCGTGTACGAGCCCTATGGGCAGCTGATCAACCGCGCGCTGACGGATGGGCCGGGGTTCACGGGGCATGTGCAGGATGCGGCCACCGGGCTGACGTATATGCAGCAGCGGTATTACGATCCGCAGGTGGGGGTGTTTCTTAGTGTGGACTCGGTGACTGCTTATGATAGTCCTAACCTTCAGTTTCATAGATATAGATACGCCAATAGCAATCCTTTCGGTTTCATAGATCCCGATGGTCGAAAACCGGACCGAAGATCACTCTGTGAGCGAACGCCCCTCCGATGCAGAGCGGTTATTCCTGTCGCTCAGTCTGACAAGCCAAAGCAGGTGGCTCGAAATGGGCGCGACAATGGTCTTCCGGTGAGGCCTGGCAATGAGATGGAGCGATTCTCTGCCGCAAGCCGGGAGGTAGATGGCATGCGCTCAAGTCTTGAAAGCGTTCCGCACGATTCTCGGTCCGATGCAGTGAATACCTTTAATGCGATGCTTCAGCCGATTGTTACGAAGTATGGGCTCGAGATTGAAGCGGCGATTGGCTCATCGGTAGAGGCCTATAAGATCTACGGGATAACCGTTGGCGATCAATTTGATAAACGCGGAATAGGATTTACCGTAAAATCACCATTTGACGGCAATTCGACTATTCACGGACATCCACTGGCGACTTCTGATAACCCCCATTATGCGCCTTTCAGTAGGGGCGACACCCACTGGTATGGAGCAAGCCCAGGAGTTCCGCATTTCGTAACTAACCCGAACGGATCGTACCAATATGATGGTGCTGGAAAACCCGTAATTAGGATTGACAAATGAACAAGATCACTACCGTGTTGCAAGCAATGATAACGACGCTAGTTGTGCTGTTGCTAGCTGCATGCGGCGAAAGAGGGCGACCCGTCGATCCAGATCAGGTCAAGGGTGATGCGGTTCGAGCCACATGCTATTTCAGAGGAGGCTCGAGCGAGGTGTGCATTACAAGCTTCAGGCGGCTTCAGAATAGTCCAGAGAGTGCGGATGGAAGGAAAGTGAGCTTGAAAGGATATCTGGCGATCAGGCAGGGTATCCCGACCCTGTATGCGACGGAACTTGACTTCTTGAACGACATGGTGATCGAGTCGATTGTCGTGAGGGGGGAGAGAAACAAGCTTGAGGAGATATTGAGATCGCATGCATATAGCTATGTCAGGGTCGAGGGTGCATTCTCTGCTTCTCCGACTGGCCCCGGCTCTCCGTGGGTAGGAGAGATCGTTCCTTCGATGATTTCTGAGGTGAGCCCAATGAAGCAAGAAGACCTCTCCAATCTGCTAATAGACGTCAAGCATCTAGGTGGGCGCTAGCGTTACGACGTCTTGGTGCAAGCAAAAAATAGTGGTCAGAGTAGTTTTCCGACTGGATGTAGTGGCTGTCTCAAACCCTGATTCAAGCCCTGCCCCGCTTTCTGCTTGCCAAGCCACCTCGCATAGTGCCCTCCGCTTCCGGCGGGCAGGAGGCAGGCTCGTACGTGTACCGCGTGGCGGCCTGCAATGCAGCCGGTTGTGGTCCCCAGTCGACGGTCGGCACGGTGCAGGCCATCTACGCGCCCACGGGTACACCCACCCTCAGTGTGCCCGCGCTGGGTGCCAACGGGGCCTATGCGGTGGGCTGGTCCGTGGTGAGCGGGGCGAACGCCTACACGCTGGAGCGCAGCGACAACGGCGGGGCATGGTCCGTGGTCTACAGCGGTGCCGGCACGGGGCAGAGCTACAGCAGCCAGGCCGGCGGCACGTATGCGTTCCGGGTGAAAGGCTGCAATGCCGCAGGCTGCGGCCCTTACTCGGCCACCGGCACGGTGCAGGTGGTCCACACGCCGAGTACGGCCCCCGGCGTGTCTGCGCCGGCCAGCAACGCGACGGATAGTTACACCATCAGTTGGAGTGGTGTGGGCGGCGCGACCAGTTACCAGGTGCAGGAGCAGGTGAACGGGGGTGGCTGGACGGCGCTCTACAGCGGTGCAGCGACATCGATCGGCGTGACCGGTCGTGCATCGGCCACCTACGGTTATCGCGCCATGGCGTGCAATGCGGCCGGGTGCGGCCCCTGGTCGGGCACGGCGAACACCGTCGTGTCGTACATCCCTGCCACCCCGACGGGTCTTGGTGGCATGAAGAACACGGATACCGAAGTCCAGCCGCCGGTGACGTACTGGCAGGTGCAGTGGAACGCCTCGGTGGGCGCGACGCGCTACGAGGTCGACATGAAGGTGGGCACGGGTACGCGGTCGCAGATCTACAACGGACCCAACACTGTTGTCTCGGGCACCGGTTTGGGGACGCGTCAGTTCTGGGTGCGCGCCTGCAGCAGTGCCGGCTGCTCGGCCTGGGCTGGCCCGTTCACGCTGTGAGGAGAGAGGACATGGAACGACATCTCTTGCGTGTTGTGGTGTGTCTGGCAATGTGGCTGGCCCTCGTGGCGGTCGCGCAGGCACAGACGGTGGTGGAGTACATCCACACCGATGCGCTGGGCACGCCGGTGGCGGTCACCAACAGCGCGGGCGCGGTGATCGAGCGCAGCGTGTACGAGCCCTA
>NZ_PDWV01000061.1 GCF_010093385.1 Pseudoxanthomonas mexicana | reverse complement strand
GCGAGGGGAGGGGCGGAATAAAGTCTATCGCTATATTGCGATGAAGCGATATATTAGCCGCCACGGCGGGCCGTGTGTCATCTCCGCTGTCCATCACCTTATGCCGTCGCGTCATATGGCCATCGCGGTGGCGTGCTCCATCCTGTCCTTCTTCCATGAGGTCTTCCCCATGTCCCATCGTGTTGTCTGGTTGCTGGTCCTTCTCGCGCTGGCCGGATGTGCGTCCACGCCGCCCGTCGCGCCGGCCCCTGCCACCACCGCCGCGCTGGAAGGCGATGCGCTGCGTCCGGCCAGCGCGAACGGCTGGGTGCGCAGCGAGCTGTACTTCGGCGTGGGGGAAGAGACGGGACCGGCCGACCGTCCCCAGGCCGAGCCGATCAGCGAGGCGACGTGGCGCGCCTTCCTGGACAAGGAAGTCACCGCGCGCTTCCCCGATGGCCTGACCGTGTTCGACGCCTACGGCCAGTGGCTGTTCCGCGGCGCGAAGGAACCCAACCGGCTGAAGACCAAGGTGCTGGTGGTCCTGCACGAGGACACGCCGCAGCGCCGGGCCGACATCGAGGCGATCCGCCTGGCGTGGAAGCAGGCCACCGGCCACCAATCGGTGCTGTGGTCGCGGCATGCCGTGGACGTATCGTTCTGAAGCCGGTGCGCCCGCCGTCGGTGCTGGCGCTTATGCTGGCGGACTTCCGCCCACCCCACTGATTCCTGCCTCCATGACCGCATCGGCTTCTCCCGTGCGCCGCTGGTTCGTCCCCGGCGACCTCAACGGTTTCTTCGGCCTGGTGGTGGACAACCTGTCCATCCTCGGCTTCATCGCCGCCGCGCTGATCGGCATCTTCCAGTTCCCCGCCGAGGTGGTGTTCACCCGCATGTTCCCGGGCACCGCGCTGGGCGTGCTGGTCGGCAACCTGATCTATACATGGATGGCGCATCGCCTGGCGGCGAAGACCGGGCGCGACGACGTCACCGCGATGCCGCTGGGCCTGGACGCGCCCACCAGCATCGGCATGGCGCTGCTGGTGCTGGGCCCGGCGTTCGTCGGCTTCAAGCAGGCGGGCCTGGACGAACAGGCGGCGGCCAACGCGACGTGGCAGCTCGGCATGGCCTCGCTGGTGGTGATGGGCGTGCTGAAGCTGGTCTGTCGTTCTTCGGCGATGCGGTCACGCGGGCGGTGCCGCGTGCCGGCCTGCTGGGCTCCATCGGTGGCGCGGCGCTGACGCTGCTGGGCTTCCTGCCGCTGATCGAGACGCTGCGCCAGCCCATCGTCGGCTTCGTCACCTTCGGACTGCTGCTGTACGTGCTGGTGGCGAAGGGCAGGCTGCCGGTGAAGATTCCAGGCGTGCTGCTGGCCTTCATCGTCGGCACCGCGCTGTATTACGGGCTGGGCCTGGCCGGCCTGGGTGCGCCGGGTTTCAAGGTGCCCGAGGCGGTGCCGCTCGCGCTGACCCTGCCGCTGCCCACGCTGGGTTGGCTGGATGGCCTGGCCTACACCGTGCCGTACCTCCCGCTGCTGCTGCCGTTCGGACTGCTGATGGTCGTGGGCGGCATCAACGTCAGCGAGAGCGCGCGCGCTGCGGGCGACGACTACCGCACGCGCGACGTGCTGCTGGCCGAAGCGGTGTCCACGCTGGTCGCCGGTGTCTGTGGCGGCGTGGCGCAGACCACGCCGTACATCGGCCAGCCCGCGTACAAGCACATGGGCGCGCGCAAGGGCTACACGCTGCTGACGGGGATCTTCATCGGCCTCGGCGGCGTGCTCGGCTACGTGTCGGGCCTGGTGCAGTGGCTGCCGGTGGCGGTGCTGGCGCCGATCATCGTCTACGTGGGCCTGGACATCACCGTGCAGGCATTCACCGAAACCCCGCGCAAGCACGCCATCGCGGTGGCGCTGGGCTTCCTGCCGTCGGTGGCTTACCTGCTGACGATCAAGTTCGGCAACCCGGCGTGGATCGCGCCGGACCACTTCGCTGGCCTGTACGAAGGCGTCGACGGGCATGGGCTGCCGGACCTGGCCACCATCGTCACCCTGGGCAACGGGTTCATCATCACCGCGATGATCTGGACCACCGCGCTGGTGGCGATGATCGACGGCCGCAACGGACGCGCGGTCGTCGCGCTGCTGGTGGGTGCGCTGCTGACGCTGTTCGGCATCATCCATTCGGTGGATCCGCGCGGCGGCATCTACCTGCCCTGGGACGTCGAAGGGCTGCGCGCGACCATCCTCTGGCAGTTCGCCGGGGCCTACGCCGCGCTGGCCGTGCTGCTGGGCGCATTGTCCCTGCAGAAGAAGGCGTAGGGCGGGCCCAGGCTCGCCGTTCCGGGTGTCGCGAAGACGGTGGGCCAAGGCCCACCTACGGTGAACCCGGTTCTAGCAGGCCTTGAAACACCGCCGCTTAACCGCATCTGGGTAGCATCGGCCGGGTTCGCCGGCCCCTTCTACCTTGAGGTTCTCCCGATGCGGATGGACAAACTGACCTCGCGTTTCCAGCAGGCGCTGGCCGACGCGCAGTCGCTGGCCGTGGGCCGCGACCACACCATGATCGAGCCGGTGCACGTGCTGACCGCACTGCTGGAGCAGCAGGGCGGCAGCACGCGCCCGCTGCTGGCGCAGGCCGGCGTCAACGTGCCCGTGTTGCGCGAGCGGCTGGGCGAGGCGCTCGACAAGTTGCCGAAGGTGACCGGGCAGGCCGGCAACCTGTCCATCGGCAACGACCTGGCGCGCCTGCTCAATGTCACCGACAAGCTGGCACAGGACAGCGGCGATACCTACATCGCCAGCGAGTGGTTCCTGCTGGCCGCGCTGGACGACAGCGGGGCCGCCGGCCAGGAGCTGAAGGCCAGCGGCGCCGACAAGCAGAAGCTGCGTGCCGCCATCGACCGTCTGCGCGGGGGGGAGAAAGTGCAATCCGAGAACGCCGAAGACCAGCGCCAGGCGCTGGAGAAGTACACCATCGACCTGACCGCGCGCGCCGAGTCCGGCAAGCTGGACCCGGTGATCGGTCGCGACGAGGAAATCCGCCGCACCATCCAGGTCCTGCAGCGCCGCACCAAGAACAATCCGGTGCTGATCGGCGAGCCGGGCGTGGGCAAGACCGCCATCGTCGAGGGCCTGGCCCAGCGTATCGTCAACGGGGAAGTACCCGAAGGCCTGCGCGGCAAGCGCGTGCTGTCGCTGGACATGGGCGCGCTGATCGCCGGCGCCAAGTTCCGCGGCGAATTCGAGGAGCGTCTGAAGGCCGTGCTCAACGACCTGGCCAAGAACGAAGGCCAGATCATCCTCTTCATCGATGAACTGCACACCATGGTCGGCGCCGGCAAGGCCGAAGGTTCGATGGACGCCGGCAACATGCTCAAGCCCGCGCTGGCGCGCGGCGAACTGCACTGCATCGGCGCCACCACGCTGGACGAATACCGCAAGTACGTGGAGAAGGATGCCGCGCTGGAGCGCCGCTTCCAGAAGGTATTCGTCGGCGAACCCAGCGTTGAGGACACCATCGCCATCCTGCGCGGGCTGAAGGAAAAATACGCCGTGCATCACGGCGTAGAGATCACCGACCCCGCCATCGTCGCCGCCGCCACGCTGAGCCACCGCTACATCGCCGACCGCCAGCTGCCGGACAAGGCCATCGACCTGATGGACGAAGCCGCCAGCCGCATCCGCATGGAGATCGACTCCAAGCCGGAGGAGATGGACCGGATGGAGCGCCGGCTGATCCAGCTCAAGATCCAGCGCGAGGCGCTGAAGAAGGAAAAGGACGCGCAGTCGAAGCAGCGCCTGGCCGATCTGGAAACCGAGATCGAATCGCTGCAGCGCGAGTTCAACGACCTGGAAGAGATCTGGAAGGCCGAGAAGGCTACGTTGACCGGTGCGACCAAGATCAAGGAGCAGATCGAGCGCGTGAAACTGGAGCTGGAGGCCGCGCAGCGCAAGCAGGACTACGCGCGCATGAGCGAGCTGCAGTATGGCCAGCTGCCGGAACTGGAGAAGCAGCTGGCGGCGGCGCAGGAGGCCGAGCAGAAGGGCTTCCGCCTGCTGCAGGACAAGGTCACCGACGAGGAGATCGCCGAGGTCGTCAGCCGCTGGACCGGCATCCCGGTAAGCAAGATGCTGGAGGGCGAGCGCGAGAAACTGCTGCAGATGGAGCAGTCGCTGCGCGGCCGGGTCATCGGCCAGGAAGAGGCGATCAAGGTCGTGTCCGATGCGGTGCGCCGTTCGCGCGCCGGCTTGTCCGATCCCAACCGCCCCAGCGGCTCGTTCCTGTTCCTGGGTCCCACCGGCGTGGGCAAGACCGAGCTCTGCAAGGCGCTGGCGGAGTTCCTGTTCGACAGCAGCGACGCGATGGTCCGCATCGACATGAGCGAGTTCATGGAGAAGCACGCGGTCAGCCGCCTGATCGGCGCGCCTCCGGGCTATGTGGGCTACGAGGAAGGCGGCTACCTGACCGAGGCCGTGCGCCGTCGTCCGTACAGCGTGATCCTGCTGGACGAAGTGGAAAAGGCGCACCCGGACGTGTTCAACATCCTGCTGCAGGTGCTGGACGACGGTCGCCTGACCGACGGCCAGGGCCGCACGGTGGACTTCCGCAACACGGTCATCGTGATGACGTCCAACCTCGGTTCCAGTCTTATCCAGGAGCTGTCGGACGACACGCCCGAAAGCTACACGCAGATGAAGGCGGCGGTGATGGGCGTGGTGCAGGCGCACTTCCGGCCCGAGTTCATCAACCGGTTGGACGACATCGTGGTGTTCCACCCGCTGGACAAGGCGCAGATCCGCGAGATCGCCCGCATCCAGACGCGTTACCTGGCCAAGCGCCTGGCCGAACGCCAGATCGTGCTGGAGCTGGACGATTCGGCGCTGGCGCTGCTGGGCAACGTCGGTTTCGATCCAGTGTACGGCGCACGGCCGCTGAAGCGCGCGATCCAGGCGCAGCTGGAGAACCCGCTGGCGCAGAAGATCCTGGCGGGCGAGTTCGGCGCGGGCGATACCGTGCGCGTGCGTGCCGAGGGCGGGCAGCTGCATTTCGAACGGAGCGCGTCGACGTCGTGACTCCTGCCGCCGGGCCGCGCACGACCAAGGTGTAGAGGTCGGGCATCGGGTGCGGACCGCGCATGCGGCCGCACCTCGAAATCGGTCGCGACGGCCGACGCGCGCATGACCGACTCACATTAGCGTCGCGCTTATCGCATTGTCGTCGACGGCGGAGTAACGTCGGCTCCGGCGCGATGCGGAGAGCGGGGGCTTGTTCGCAGGGGCGTCACCCGGGGGGAGGAGACGCAACGATGGTTACGCGACGTCGCGCTTGGTGGGTGGACGCGTGTGTGGTCTCGTTTGCCTGCTGGTTACTCCAGAGTGTCGGTGTCGAATACAGCGCGCGCTTTTTCCATCACGCATACTCGACCGGTGAGGCCTCGCTGCTGCATGCGCACGCAGGCCTGCTGCTGGGCGTCGCCTTGCTGGGAGGCGATCGGCGCGTGCTCGCCACGGCCTTCCTCACCAGCTTCCTGCATTGGTGGTGGCGCGCCCGGCTGGAGGCGCCCACCGAGTCCTATGCGGCCGGGTTCGCGGTCGCCATGGTGTTGCAGTGGCGCTGGACCGAATGGTGCGCCCACAGGGCGGGCGGACCCTTCCGGGGCGCCCACCGCCTGAAGGTGTCGGGGATCTTCCGCTACGCCGCGGTCAGCCTGTTCCTGTTTCCCACCGGTTGGACGCTGTTGTCGGCCCTGGTGGCCTGGACCCATGGCCAAGCGCCTGCTGCCGTCGCCAATACGGCGGTACAACTCTGGCTGGCCAAGCATGTGGGTGTGGGCGTCGTGACGCTACCGTTCCTGCTGCTGTGGACCGACGACCGCTTGCGGCGCGCCCTCCGTGGTCGTTGGGTGGCGGTGATGACGTGGCTTTGCCTGAGCGTGTTGGCGGCGCACATGCTGGAAGCGCGGCCGGCCCTGCGATGGGTGGAGGTGGTCTACGACTATCGTGCGCTGGCGGGCGTGCTGCTGGGTATCGCGATGCTCCTGTGGCGCGTCGAGTACTCCATGCCCCTGCTGACGTTGACGCATCTGGTCCTGCTGCATGGCCTGACCGATCAGGCCGGGCAGGCCGCGTCTCCTCCGCAGGTCGTCGGCCTGCTGGCGCATCTGGTCGAATGCAATTTCATGGTGTTGATCCTCGCCGTGCTGTTCCTGCTCAACCGCGAGCGCAAGCACCGGTACCACCATCTTCGTGCGATGTGCCGACACGATGCGATCAGCGGCCTGGACAATGCCCACGCGCTGCGCGAGGCCTGGCGCACATCGCCCGAGAGGCCTGCCGTACTGGGCTTCCTGTTGCTGGACCAGGTTGAGCGCGTGCTGGGAGGCTATGGCTGGCGCGCGCAGTCGCAGCTGCTGCGGGAGATCGGCAGGGAAATGGTGCCGCTGGCGCGTCCGTACCACATGGGGGGAGGCAAATTCGTGCTGCTTCCGCTTGGCGCCGAACAGGCCGGGGCCAGTGTCGGGAAGATGGAGGAGATCCTCAGACGGCTGCAGGCGTTCGTGTTCCAGTGGCATGGCGCACAGCTGCGGGTAAGTCCGTACCTGGGCGTCGCACCCTGCGACCGGGCGGGCGTGGAGGCACTGGACGAATGCCTGGCCAATGCGTGCGACGCCGCCCTGCGTGCACGGGAAGCGGGCGAACACAATCCATTGCCCTGCGAACCCAGTCCGTCGGGCGGGCCCGATGCGCAGGCACGGCGACATCGGCTGGTCGCCGCTGCCGAGGCGCTGGCCTGCGTGCATGCCGGCAGGGTGGAGCTTTACGTGCAACCCATCGTCGCCCTGGCCGGCCAGCCTTCGGCGGGGTTCCAGGGCGAGGTCCTGTGCCGGCTGCGTACGGCGCAAGGCAGGCTGTTGTTCCCCAACGAGTTCATCGCCGACCTCGAGGCGGGCGGTCACGCGTCCGAGTTGGACATCGCGGTGATCGAGTGCCTGTTCCAGTGGCTGAGGACGCACCCGCTCGCGATTCCGGGTGTCGCCAGGCTCGGCATCAACCTCAGCGGCAAGAGCGTGGCTTCGGCATCGTTCCGAGCACGTTTCGCCGAGTTGCTGAGGCAGTCGCCGCTGCCACACTCCGCGCTGTGCTTCGAACTGACGGAAACGGCGGTGATCGCGAGCCAGGAGCCGGCGTTGCGCCTGTTCCACGACCTGCGCGCACGCGGCTGCTCGCTGTCCCTGGACGACTTCGGCAGCGGCATGCAGAACTTCGAGCGCCTCCGGCAGGTGCCGGTGGACAGCCTGAAGATCGACGGCCAGTTCGTGCGCAACATGCAGAGCCAGTCGCGCGACCTGGAGATCGTGCGCGCGGCGATCGCCGTGGCCGATGCCCATGGTCTGACCACGGTCGCCGAGTATGTCGAAAGCGCGAGCCTGGCCGAGCAGCTGCGTGGCATGGGTGGGAGGGGGGGACAGGGCTACCACTTCGGGCGTCCGGAGCCCATCGCTGCCCGGCGGCTGCCGGTCGCCGTGGCACCCGCCGCTGCGGTGCAGTGACCGGCATCCAGCGCGATCCGACGCCGGGAGCGCTGTTGTGCGCCATGCGGTGTCCGCTACACTCGCCCGGCCGCGCAGAAACGTCGCGCCAGCGTTCTGGGGGACGGTCGGAATGACAAGCGTCGATCATGTCGAGCGCCTGAGGCGTGCCGGGTGGGTCACCAGGGCCGTGGCACTGGGCGGCCTATGCCTGCTGCTGCAGCAGGTTCCCGTGAGCTACCGCATCGATTTCCTCGGCCAGGTATCCGATGGTGCATCGCTCATCCATCTGCACGCAGGCCTGTTGTTCGCGATTGCCCTGCTGGAGCGCGATCGCAGGGTGGTCGCGGGTTGCTTCCTGCTGACGTTCGCCGGCTGGACCGTACGCCAGTTGTACTTCAATGACTGGCGTCCGGGTGCTGGGCTGTTCTGGGGCGGGGCCACGTACGCATTCGCGCTGGGCTGGAGTCTGGCATGCGCTCGCTGGATGGAGTGGCCGCGTCCGGACGGACAACGGGTGATGCGGCGGGACCTGGTCCGCTTCGCCGGCATCGGTCTGCTGCTGTATCCGCTCGTCCTGGCCCTGATGGGTTTCAGCATCGTCATGCTGTCCACACCCGACTCGGCGGTGGGCACGGTCTTCCAGATGTTCTTCGCCAAGCAACTTGGTGTGGCCGTGGTGACCCTGCCGGTGATGGTGGCGTGGCGCGAACGGGGCCATCCCGTGCCGCGGACGGCGTATGCGTCGCACTGGTTGTGGCTTGTCGTGCTGGCAGCCGGGTTGGCGGTCAGCGTGTGGACAACCATGCTTGTCCGGAAGGTGTTCGGGGCCGGCGGGACAAATCCGCAGCTCGTATTGATGGATTACCGCTTCGCGCTGCTGTTGGTGCTGGGTTGGGCCATGCTGCGCCTGCCGTCCCACTGGGCGATGGCGGCTCTCTCCGCAACGCTGCTGACGCTGGTAGGCATGGTGGCCGGTACGGCCGAGTATGCGAACAGCCCGGTCGGCTTCTTCAATCTGCTGCACGTCACCCTCGAGCTCAACATCCTGCTGCTGGTGATGCTGTACCTGTGGCTGACGCATCGGGATCGCCAGGAACTGGCCGAGCGCCTGTCGGCCGAGACGCTGCGAGACCAGGTCACCGGCCTGCCCAACCTCAAGGCCCTGCGCGAGCGCGTCTCACGCCCCCTGGCGCGTACCGAGCTGGGCTACCTGCTGCTCGACCAGACCGACACGCTGGTGGCCGGCTTCGGGCTGGATACGCAGGCACAGGCGATGGACGCCACTGCACGCCGTCTGCAGGATCTGGTGGAAACCTACTACGTGGGCACCGGACAGTTCGCGTTGCTGCCCCAGCACGCGGGCGATCCGGACCTGTGGGAGCGGGTGGTCGCGCGGGTCGAGCACGCCGAGATCGATGTCGGCGGCCGGCCGATCCGCCTGCTGCCCTATCTGGGCGTCGCCGCATTCAACGGTTCGCATGCGCGGGTGGTGGCCCGCGCGGTGGTGACTGCGTCGCCCCTGGCCTTCGAGGCGCGCCACCACGGCGAGTTGCGCCCCCGTTACCACGATGCGGCCCACAGCCATCTGCGCCAGACCCAGCACCGCCAGTTGCACGACGCGACCGAGGCACTGGCCAGTCTCCGCAACGAGCGTGTCGTCCTGTACTTCCAGCCGATCCGCGAGCTGGAGGACGGGCGCGATGCCGATCCGCGTGCGCTCACCGGCGAAGTGCTGTGCCGGCTGCTGGACGAGCGGGGCGAGATCATGTCGCCGGCCAGGTTCATGGCGCCGCTGGAGGCCGCGGGCCGGGGCGCCGAACTGGACCTGGCCGTGATGCGCGCACTGTTCCGGCTGCTGCGCAAGTCGCCCGCCGCCCTGCCGCATTGCCGGGAGATCGCGATCAACCTGACCGGACAGAGCCTGGCCTCGATGAGCTTCCAGGTGGAACTGCGCACCCTGCTGGCGGGTTCGCCGTTGCCGATGAGCGCACTGTGCTTCGAGGTCACCGAGACCGCGGCCATCTCCAATACCGCCGCCGCCAGCCACCTGCTGACCGACCTGCGCGCGCTGGGATGCCGCATCGCCATCGACGATTTCGGCACGGGCATGCAGAGCTTCGCGCGGCTGCGAGAACTGCCGGTGGACGTGATCAAGATCGACGGTTCGTTCGTGCGCAACGTGGCCCAGCTCGGCAAGGACTATGCGGTGGTGCAGGCCTCCGTGGCGGTGGCGAAGGCATTCGGCGCGGCGACGGTCGCCGAGTTCGTCGAGGACGAGGACACCGAGTTCTGCCTGCGTCGCCTGGGTGTGCAGCGCGTGCAGGGCTATCTTTACGGCAAACCCAGACCCTTGGCCGAGGTGCTGTCCGACGCCGTGACGGAGGCCACGGCATCGGGCGGATGAGCCGCCGGCTCAGCCTGGGACGCGCTGGGGGCGGTAGGGCGGCGTGGACATCACCATTTCCGCCAGCGAGAACGCCAGTTCGCGCTCGGCCAGCACTGCGCCGTCGGCGCCGTGTTCCAGCAGGTGCTTCACTTCGCCTTCGCTGTGCGCGCGCGCGAGCAGCGTCAGCGCCGGATTGATCGCGCGCAGCTTGGCCAGCGCTTCGCCGGCTTCCAGCGGCTGCGGGATCGCCAGCACGGCGATCTTCGCGCGCTCGGGGTGCGCTTCGGCCAGTACGCGGTCGGCGGCGGCGCTGCCGCGGATCGCGGGGATGCCGGCATCGTGCGCGCGCGCCACGTGGTCGCCGTTATCGTCGATGACGATTAGTGGCACGCCGCGGTCGCGCAGCACGCGTGCCAGTTCGCTGCCCACCCGTCCATAGCCGATGATGATGGCGTGGTCGGTGACGTCCAACGATGGGCCGGGAGGTACTTCCGGCTCGGCCGGCACGGGCGCCAGGGCGTCCTGTTTCTTCTGCCAGCGGTCCAGCCAGGAGAACAGGAACGGGTTGGCGATGATCGACAGCAGCGAGCCGGCCAAGATCAGGTCGCGGCCGTCCGGCGGCAGGATCTTCAGCGACACGCCCAGCGCGGCCAGGATGAAGGAGAACTCGCCGATCTGCGCCAGGCTGACCGAGATGGTGAGGGCGGTCCCGGTGGGATGCTTGAACGCGCGCACGATGAAGAACGCCGCCAGCGATTTGCCCACCACGATGATGCCGAACGTGGCCAGTACCTGCCACGGATGTGCGATCAGAATGGCCGGATTGAACAGCATGCCCACCGAGACGAAGAACAGCACCGCGAAGGCGTCGCGCAGCGGCAGGGAATCGTTGGCGGCCTTGTGGCTGAGTTCCGATTCGTTGAGCAGCATGCCGGCGAAGAACGCACCCAGCGCGAAAGACACGCCGAACAGCGTGGCCGAGCCGAACGCCACGCCCAGCGCGATCGCCAGGACCGACAGGGTGAACAGCTCGCGCGAGCCGGTGGCGGCGATCTTCTCCAGGGTCCATGGGATGACCCGGCGGCCCACCAGCAGCATGAAGGCCACGAACGCTCCCAGTTTGACCAGCGTCCAGGCGATGGCCACGACGAAGCGGCCGAAGCTCGCCGGCTCGTCGCCCGATGCTTCGCCGAAGGTGTCGGCCAGCACCGGCAGCATCACCAGCGCCAGCACCATGGCGATGTCCTCCACGATCAGCCAGCCCACCGCGATGCGGCCGCGCCGGGTTTCCAACAGGCGCCGGTCCTCCATCGCACGCAGCAGCACCACGGTGCTGGCCACCGACAGCGCCAGGCCGAATACGAAGCCGTTGAGCGGCGTCCAGCCCATGCCCCAGGCCAGCGCCCAGCCCAGGCCGGTGGCGACCGCGATCTGCGCGATGGCGCCGGGGATCGCGATCGCCTTGACTTCCAGCAGGTCCTGTAGCGAGAAGTGCAGGCCCACGCCGAACATCAGCAGCATCACGCCCAGTTCCGACAGCTGGTTGGCCAGTTCCTGGTCGGCCACGAAGCCGGGCGTGAACGGGCCGACGAAGATGCCGGCGAGCAGGTAACCGACCAGCGGCGACAGGCGCAGCCTGTGCGCGAGTGCGCCCAGCACGAAGGCCAGGGCCAGGCCCACCGCGATGATGTTGATCAGGTCGGTGTCATGGTGCATCGAACGGCGCGGTTCCTCGGCGTGAGCGGTCGAGTGTCGCCGATGGGGCCTGCGTGCGGCAAACCGGCGGCGCGCGCGTGCCGCCGTTCACGGGCCGCTAGAACGGGAACGCCCCGCACGGGGCGGGGCGTTCCGGTGAGCTCAGGCGCGGATGCGCGTTACCACGTGTAAGCGATGCGGCCGTACACGTAGGCGCCGTTGAAACCGAACGGCGACTGGCTGCTGTAGGGGAACTGGCCGCTGTTCGCGTTGGGGAAGATGGTGCGGTCCGGATACTCGTCCAGCAGGTTGTCCGCGCCCAGCGTGAACGCCCAGTTCTCGGTCGGGCGGAAGCGGGCCGAGGCGTCGAACACCCACTTCGCGCCGTAGGTCTGGTCGTTGGCGAAGTTGCCGGTTTCGCTGATCCGGCTGGTGAATTCGCCGTAGCGCGTGGCGCCCAGGTTGAAGTCCCAGCGCGCCAGGTTCCAGGCCGCGGTCAGCGTGGTCTTGTTGCGCGGATAGCCTTCCTCGATGCGACCCTGTTCGGCGCGGCCGATGCGCCCCAGATTGGCGCCCAGGGCAGTCAGCTCCGATGGGTTCGGTGCGACGCGCTGGATGTCGGTCTTGTTGTAGTTGTAGCCCGCGGTGAGGTTCAGGCTGCTGTTGGTCAGCGGCACGGTGTACTGCGCGATCACGTCGATGCCGCGCGTGCGGGTGTCGGCGGCATTGGTGAAGTAGCGTGCACTGGTGACGCCGTTGACGCCCAGGCTGGCCAGCAGCGCCTGTGCGGCGGCGTTGCTGCCGAGGATCAGGTTCGACGAAAGGACGATGCGGTCGTCGACGTCGATCTGGTAAGCGTCGATGGTGACGTACAGGCGGTCCATCGGCTGCAGTACCAGGCCCAGACCGTACGACAGCGAGGTCTCTGCGGTCAGCGGGTCCGCGCCCAGTGCCTGTGCAACGGCGCTGGTGGCGGGGAAGGTGCCCGATTCGAAGAAGCGGTCCAGGCTCGCGTTGTACTGCGAGGTCACCACCTGGTAGTACTGCTGCGCCAATGCCGGCGCGCGGAAGCCGCTGGCCACGGGGGCGCGCAACGCCCCAGCGTCGCTGAAGGCGTAGCGCGCCGACAGCTTGCCCGACACTTCGCTGCCGAAGTCCGAATAGTCCTCATAGCGGCCGGCGATGCCGGCGGAGAACTTCTCGGTCAGGTCGGCTTCCAGGCCCGCGTAAGCCGCGTAGCTGTCGCGGTCGGAATGCACCGCGTTGGCGGGCGTGAAGCCGCCAAAGCCCTGCGCGCCGCCGCTGGTGTACGAATCCGGTGCGCCCGGCGACTGGTTCCACTTCTCGCGTCGGTACTCTGCACCGAAGGATAGGGTGGCGGGATAGGCCAGGCCGATCTCCAGCGGTTTGCTGACATCGGCGTTCAGCACGTTCTGGGTGTACTCCAACGCGCCGTCATAGAAGCGGTGGGGACTGGACGTTCCCAGGCTGTAGTTGATGCTGTTCTGGGTGTAGAACTTGAGGTGGTTGTAGCCGTAGTTGTAGCTGACATCCCACTTCCAGCCGCTCTCGGTGTCGCCCTTGACGCCGGCCACCAGCGACCGGTCCTGCGAGAGCTGGTTGATCTCGGGCACGTAGCCGTCCGGATAGACCTGGGCCAGCAGCGTGCCCTGGTTGCTGTGGTTGGGCGAGCGGTAGAACGCGAACGAGGTGATGTCGCGGTTGCTGGCGATCGCGGTGGCGTAGGCGCTCACGTTGTCGCTGAACGCGAAGCCGGCGTTGGCCGACACCGCGCCGGCGTCCACCTTGGGATCGCCATAGACATAGGCCACTTCGCCGATGTCGGGGTTGTTGCCGGTGTTCGGTGCGGTGCCTTGGTACGGACCGGCGCGGTTGGTTTCGTCCTGGGTCGTCAGCTGGCCGGCCACATGCACGAACCCGCGGCCTTCGCCGAACGACACGCCGGTCTCGCCGGAGAGCTGGTACTGGCGTCCGTCGCCGGCGGAGTAGCCGCCCACGTCCGCCACCAGCGAACCGCCCTTGCCGGCGCCCTTCAGCACCACGTTGACCACGCCGGCGATCGCGTCGGAGCCGTACTGCGCCGAAGCGCCGTCGCGCAGCACCTCCACGCGTTCGATCGCCGACACCGGGATCGCGTTGAGGTCGACCGCCGACGAGCCACGGCCGATCGTGCCATTGACATTGACCAGGGCCGAGATGTGGCGGCGCTTGCCGTTGACCAGGATCAGCACCTGGTCGGGCGACAGGCCACGCAATTGCGCCGGGCGCACGCCGCTGGTGCCGTCGGTGACCGCCGGGCGCGGGAAGTTGAGCGAGGGCAGCGCACGTGCCAGCGCAGTCGCCAGTTCGATGGTGCCGGTGGCCTGCAGGGCCTCGGGGGTGATGATGTCGATGGGCGACTGCGATTCGGCGACCGTACGGTCGCTGACGCGGGTGCCGGTGACGATCAGGGTGTCCAGCGTGCGGGCGTCGGAGGGAGCCGACTCCTGCGCGAAGGTGGCGGGGGCGACCAGGGCCAGGGCGATGGCGATGGCGATGGTCAGGGGTGAGCGGGTGCGGATCATGGGGGGCTCCGGAAAAACGGCGAAGTGCGACTTCAAGTGGATCAGGGCTTGCAAAGTTTCCTTTGAAACCATGGACTTAGGCGGCACACACTCTGGTTATCAGGCCGCTGATGGGCGTGTCAATGGTTTCTTAACAACGTCGAGTGGGAGTGCTATCGATAAACTACGCGGCCGCTTCTCCCAAATCCCCGTAGGTTGTTTCTTGATCGCCCTTCGTAATTTCGCGCTCCGCCGTGGTGAGCGCCTGCTGCTGTCCAACGTCGACCTCACCCTGCATGCGGGTTACCGCGTCGGCGTGGTGGGTCGCAATGGTGCGGGCAAGTCCAGCCTGTTCGCCGCCGTGCAGGGCGAGCTGGAGGCCGACAAGGGCGACCTCGACCTGCCTGGCAAGGTACGCATCGCCAGCGTCGCGCAGGAAACCCCCTCGCTGCCGGCCCCGGCCCTGTCGTTCGTGCTCGGTGGCGACACCGAAGTCGCCGCCGTGCTGCAGGCCGAAGCCGAGGCCACCGCGCGGGAAGACTGGGAGGCGGTCGCCAACGCGCACCAGAAGATGGCCGAACTCGGCGCCTACGACGCCGAGGCGCGCGCCGGCAAGCTGCTGCACGGCCTGGGCTTTCCGGCCGACACGCACCACCGACCGGTGTCGTCGTTCTCCGGCGGCTGGCGCGTACGCCTGAACCTGGCGCGTGCCCTGATGATGCCCAGCGACCTGCTGCTGCTGGACGAGCCGACCAACCACCTGGACATGGACGCGGTGCTCTGGCTGGAGCAGTGGCTGCTGAAGTATCCCGGCACGCTGCTGTTGATCTCGCATGACCGCGAGTTCCTCGACAACGTCGCCACCCACACCCTGCACCTGCACGGCGGCGGCGCCAAGCTCTATACCGGCGGCTACCCCGATTTCGAGCGCCAGCGCGCCGAGCAGCTGCGCCAGCAGCAGATTGCGCACGAGAAGGAACAGGCCGAGCGCGCCCACCTGCAGAGCTTCATCGACCGCTTCAAGGCCAAGGCGTCCAAGGCGGCGCAGGCGCAGAGCCGCATGAAGCGCCTGGCCAAGCTGGCCGGCACCGAGGCGGTGCGCGCCGAGCGCGAATTCCGCATCGAGTTCGCCGAGCCAGCGAAGCTGCCGTTCTCGCTGATCCGTCTGAACCACGTCGAAGCCGGTTATGGGCCCGATGCGGTGATCCTGCACGATGTCGGCTTCGGCCTGGAGGCGGGCCAGCGCATCGGCCTGCTCGGCCCCAACGGCGCGGGCAAGACCACGCTGGTGAAGACGCTGGTGGGCGAACTGCCGACGATGGCCGGCGACCGCATGGCGCACCCGGACCTGCGCATCGGCTACTTCGCCCAGCACACGGTGGAGTCGCTGCATGAAGGCCAGTCGCCGATGGACCATTTCCGCGACATCTCGCCCGATGCCAGCAACCAGTCCTTCCGCGATTTCCTGGGCAAATGGAATTTCCCCGGCGACCGCGCGTTCGAGCCCGTCGACGGCTTTTCAGGCGGCGAACGTGCGCGCCTGGCGCTGGCACTGATCGCCTGGCAGCAGCCCAACGTGCTGCTGCTGGACGAACCGACCAACCACCTTGACCTGGAAATGCGCGAAGCGCTGGCCGAAGCGCTCAGCGACTTCGACGGCGCCATCGTGATGGTGTCGCACGACCGCCACCTGATCGGCCTGGTCTGCGACACGTTCTGGCGCGTGGCCGACGGCGTGGTCGAGCCCTTCGCCGGCGACCTGGACGAATACGCGGCCTGGTTGCGCACGCGGGCTTCCGCGCAGGGCAGCAAGCCGCTGCGCAGCGAGCCGGCACCCGCACCGAAGGCCACGCCCGCCCCGGCGCGCAAGGTCAATCCGGTCAAGCTGGCCGCCGCCGAAGCCAGGGTCGCCGAGCTGGAAGGCCAGCTGGCGGAGGTGGATGCGCGCCTGGCCGAACCGAAGACGTATGCCGACGCCGACCTCGCCGCGCGCCTGGGCCGCGAGCGGGAAGATCTGCAGCAACAGCTGGCCAAGGCCGAGGAAGCCTGGTCGGCACTGTACAACGAGGCTTGATTCGCCCGCCGGCCGTCCCCACACAGCCTCCCGTTCCCGTTATTCCCGTTAGCCCTCCACGATCGACTGCCATGCCCATCTACGCCTTCGAATGCACCCAGTGCGGCCACCGCTTCGACCGTCTGCAGAAGCTGTCCGACCCCGATCCCGACACCTGTCCCTCCTGCGGGCAGTCGACGGTGAAGCGGCAGGTGACGGCGCCGGCGTTCCGTCTGGCCGGCAGCGGCTGGTACGAAACCGACTTCAAGAAGGACGGCGACAAGAAGCGCAACCTGGCCGACGGTGGCGAAGGCGCGAAGCCGTCCGGTGAATCCAAGTCGGCCGAGTCTGCGCCCGCGAAGACCGAAAGCGCGCCGGCCAAGACGGAATCTAAGCCCGCGACGCCTTCGTCCTGACCTCGCCTCTGCCGGCCCTGCACTCGACGCCGGCCACGCGGCCGCGGTAGCCTCATCCTGCGGCCCCGGGGAAGCGTCGATCGACGCGAGTGGGCCGCCCAATCAGGAGGGGGCGATGTCGAAGGCAGGGATGGCCGGTCTGGCCATATGGGTGATGGGTGCGATGGTGGCCGTTGCAGGGGTCGCGACGTTGTCGTTGTCGGTTCCGCAAGGATCTTCTCAAGGGGCGCCACCTGCTGGAGCCTTGCTCATGCGAGGCTCGCAGCCGCTATTGCCACCGGCCAAGCTCAGGATCGTGGGAGACGTAGCGGCGCTGGCTGCCGGTGACTCTCTGCAGTCGCTGCAGCTACGCGTCGGTACGGAAGTGATTCCCGCCAGCGTCCAGGGGCGGCGGTGGGAGGCCACCGTCTTCCTGATGGACGTGGAGCGCATGGTCTCGGTCGAGGCGCGTTCCAGCAAGGGGCGGCAGTCCAGTTTGCTGGGAAGCCTGTCTCGTTTGTCAGTATTGGCAGCGGACGATCGGCAGCTGGACGTCCATGAGCATTCCGCGCTGCGGGTCTCACCCTTTACCACGGCGCTGGCGCGCCATGCGGAGTATGCGCTGGGCAGGCCACCCGCAACTGATCTCGAGCTCGACCAGACCGCGCGCGCGGTCGGTCA
Organism: Pseudoxanthomonas mexicana; assembly: GCF_010093385.1. Lineage (GTDB taxonomy): Bacteria > Pseudomonadota > Gammaproteobacteria > Xanthomonadales > Xanthomonadaceae > Pseudoxanthomonas_A > Pseudoxanthomonas_A mexicana. The sequence goes on along the minus strand of NZ_PDWV01000061.1, from coordinate 3,155 downwards.
CGACGGGTTGGATGCCCTGGCTTATGCGTTGCATGGAATCGCGACGGGCGAGCTGCCACTTCCTGCAGGCTATCAGGAGGGATATGCCTTCACCGCCGATCGTGAAGCCTTCCACTCCTGGCCGCATTTGCCGCCCCGGGAGGATTGGTCCGGCTACCTCTTCGAAAACGAGGGAGGAGCACCTGTCAGCGGTCTGGGTGAGTTGCCCGCGCGCATGCTGATGCTCGGCGGGCTGTCGGTCACCCAGTACCCGGGATACACCGGAACCACGCGCCTGCTCGAACGCATGGCGGACGGATCGGTCAATTTCCACGAAGATCAACCGCTCTCCAGTCCCAACTACCTGATCTCTCTCGATGGGGCGGGCCAGATCATCCTGACGCCCACGACGACCGTGTCGCGTCGCTATGAGCGCACCTTCCCTGACGTCAGCGTTGTGCAGCGCATTTCTCAAGGCCACGTACTGCGGCGACTGGCACGCTCGGGCGGGATCAGTCTGTGGGTCCTGAAGTCGGAGTGGGTCGACCTCGACGTAGGGTCGGCCGGCGCACCCCCGGTATCCGTCACCGAGTACCGCGTGCTGTCGGGGACGGATCTCGACGGTTGGGTCAGGGCGAGCGCATGGTCATTCTCGAGCCTGCAGTTTTCGCTTCCCTGGCTCTGCATCGAACCGGGGACGCTGCTGCCCGAGCGCGTGGGAGTATGCGGGTACCCGCTGCACAGGTTTGGCGCGAACGGTAGCGGCTACACGACCGAGCAAGGGATGCCCCTGACGGATGATGGTGAGCCCATGGTGCCGTGGGGATCGACGCCATTCGGCGTCACGATCGACAACGGGACGCGACTCACCATCGACAATGGACAAACTCAGACGCACTTCTGGCGCCTCCAATCGGGAACCGTGGGACGCTCGGTGGTACCAACGGTTTTCCTGTCGCGATCGCTGCAGGGCACCACGCAGGGCGAGACAATGGTGGGACTGACGCCCTCGCTCCTGCTCCAGTTCGATGCGAGCCAACCCTCGATCATCCAGCCCCTAGGGAATTGGCGCACGGGCTTCCAGCAGGCGCAGGCGCCGAGTTACCTCGGACCCGATATTTCGGTGACGTTCTCCCGCCTGGCCGACGGTACCAGCCAGTACTCCGTGGAGGGCGACTACGGCGACAGTGTCGACAGTCTGCGCTGGAGCATGACGGGGTTCGGCATTTATAACGTCCGCGCAAGCGCACGCTATGCCGATGGCTCGAGTCGCCAGGTGAACGGCTGCACGCCCTCCGTGATCGCCGCAGGCGCCATCTCCTGTTCGGCGTTGGTCCGCTACTTCCGTCCAATCACCCTTGCACGTGGCAGTTACTACGGCGTCGAGGAGCGCTACCAGGTCAGGTATCCGGATCCCAATGCATCCGGACAGCCGCGCTTCGCCATCGCCAGGGACTATTCGCGGCTGGGCTTCGAGATGTGCGAGAGCGTCGAATGCATCGACGTTTTCCCGAAGATGGAGCCATCCGCCTCATCGACAGGCGCGGCGCAGGTCTTCGATCGGCCCTCTGGGCGCCCGGGGATCTTCGACAGACCCCGTCGCTTCGGTGCGCGTATCCCGCTGCTCTCGCTACGTAACGAGACGCGGTTCGAACGCGATGATGATTGCCCAGCATGCGGAGACGTCGCGGGTGGGGCGTGGAGGGTCGCTCGTGATGCAGGCGTGCAAAAAGACGACCTGGATGTTGATGCGACTTCGGATCACGCGGGGGGGCGCGGGGATCAGGATGAACCATCGCTGTCGCCCCGCGATGCCCGCCAGCCCGTCACCTCATCACCGGCAAGGTCGTGGATGACACCGACACCCGCGAAGATGAAATCCGAACTGGCCACACCTCCATCCTCGTCCTAAGGTCGATCGGTGTAAGGTGCATCAGCAGGAAGGGCTGCTATGAGGAATCATCTGGTCGCACTGGCGGCGGTGTGTTGTGCGGGCTGCGCCTCGTCGCCCGCCATCGCGCCGGTGGATGCGTTCCTCACCTCGGTGGCGGCGCACTGCGGCAAAGCCTACGCCGCCCGCATCGTCGCCAACCAGCCCGCATCCGCCACGCCCGATCCGTTCGAGGGCAAGACGCTGGTCATGCACGTGCGGGGCTGCGACGACCCGACGCGCGAGATCCGCATTCCTTCCCATGTCGGCGACGACCGCTCGCGTACCTGGGTGCTGACCCGGACCGCCACGGGACTGCGCCTGAAGCACGATCACAGGCGCCAGGACGGCCAGCCCGACGCGGTGACAATGTACGGCGGCGACACGGTGGATGCCGGCACGGCGCAGCGGCAGGCGTTTCCCGTGGATGCCGAATCGGTGGCGATGTTCAAGCGAGAAGGCCTGAACGCTTCGCTCAACAACACCTGGGCCATGGAACTGGTGCCCGCGAAGACCTTCGTCTACGAACTGAGCCGGCCGAACGGCCGCTTGTTCCGGGTGGAATTCGACCTCACCACGCCGGTGGAACCGCCGTCGGCGCCGTGGGGCGCCGACGGTTGAGCCGCTGAGGGTCGCTCAGCGCGGCCCGAAGCGGCCACGGCAGCCGCGATCCACCCAGATCTGGTTGCCGGCGTAACCCCAGCTGTAGCCTTCGCGGCAGCTGGTGTTGGAGATCTGTTGCAGCAGGATCGGCCGGCCCTGGCGCGGGTCGTAGGCGCAGGTCTTGCGGCGGTTGTCTTCGCTGCTGCAGGTGACGGAGTAGTGGCTGGAGCCGCCACTGCCACCGGCGCGCGGACCGAACTCGGCACGGCAGCCGTTGCCGACATAGACCTGGCCCTGCTGCGATTGCCAGCTGCGCCCTTCGATGCAGGCGGCGTTGGACAACTGCCGGACCAGGCGTGAATGGCCGCTCCACGGCGTGCGGCAGGTGCGGCCGCGGCCATCGTTGCTTTCGCAGCGGATCGTGCCCCCGACGGCCACGCCCGGCGCGAATTCGCCGCGACAGCCCTTCCATACGGTGATCAGGCCGTCCTGCGAGCTCCAGGTCGCACCCTCTTCGCAGCGGCTGTTGGAGATCTGTCGTACCAGCCGCGACTGGCCACGCCACGGCGGCGTGCAGCGCCGGGCGTCGCCGCTCTTGCTCTCGCACAGGATGGTCTGTCCATGGGTGGGCGGGTTAGGGTTC
>NZ_PDWV01000060.1 GCF_010093385.1 Pseudoxanthomonas mexicana | reverse complement strand
GGTCTGCGCATCAACAGCGCCAAGGACGACGCCGCCGGTCTGGCCATCTCCGAACGCTTCAGCACCCAGATCCGCGGCCTGGACGTGGCCGTGCGCAACGCCAACGACGGCATCTCGCTGGCCCAGGTCGCCGAAGGCTCGCTGACCGAAATCGGCAACAACCTGCAGCGCATCCGCGAACTGGCCGTGCAGTCCTCCAACGCCAGCAACTCCGCGTCCGATCGCGCCGCACTGAACGCCGAAGTCAAGCAGCTGACCTCGGAAATCGACCGCGTCGCCAAGCAGGCCGACTTCAACGGCACCAAGCTGCTGGACGGCACGTTCACCAGCCAGCTGTTCCAGGTGGGCGCCAACGCCGGCCAGGCCATCGCCATCGACAAGGTGGTCGACGCCCGTGCCCAGACCCTGGGCGGCGTGACGTTCGCCAATACCTACGCGGGCACGGCACTGGGTACCGACGCGGCCGCCGCCGATACCACCTATTCGCAGCTGCAGATCTCGGTCACCCCGACCGGTGGCAGCGCGACCACCGTCGACATCGGCGCCTTCGACGTGAAGGCCGGACAGTCGATCACGCAGGCCGCGGCCGCCGCCATCAACAACAAGCTGGGCGAAACCGGCGTGTACGCCGAGGTCAAGGCCGGCGTCATCAACCTGACCTCGGTCAAGGGCGGGCAGGAGTTCGCCCTGGCGTTCGGCGGCCCGGTCGTCGCCGGCGCCACGGTGTCCACCGCCGCCAACCTCGGCCTGACCGAGACCAGCACCAACGGCGGCGACCTGGCCACCACGAACAGCTTCGTCCAGGGCCTGGACATCACCACCTTCGCCGGCGCCCAGCGCGCCCTGGAAGTGGTGGACAAGGCACTGACCTCGGTCAACGGTGCGCGCGCCGACCTGGGCGCGATCCAGAACCGCTTCACCTCGGTGGTCGCCAACCTGCAGACCAGCTCGGAAAACCTGGCCGCGTCCCGTAGCCGCATCCGCGACACGGACTTCGCCAAGGAAACCGCCGAACTGACCCGCACCCAGATCCTGCAGCAGGCCGGTACGGCCATGCTGGCCCAGGCCAACCAGGCGCCGCAGGGCGTATTGAGCTTGTTGCAAGGCTGAACCTAGCGTCCCCGGCGGCACGGCGGGGAATCGTTGGACAACATCATCCCCCGTGCAGAAAACGCCTAAGGAGTCGAACTCATGGCACAGGTCATCAACACCAACACCATCTCGCTGAATGCCCAGCGCAATCTGGGCACCAGCGGCGCCTCGCTGGCGACCACGATCCAGCGGCTGTCCTCCGGTCTGCGCATCAACAGCGCCAAGGACGACGCCGCCGGTCTGGCCATCTCCGAGCGCTTCTCCACCCAGATCCGCGGCCTGGACGTGGCCGTGCGCAACGCCAACGACGGCATCTCGCTGGCCCAGGTCGCCGAAGGCTCGCTGACCGAAATCGGCAACAACCTGCAGCGCATCCGTGAGCTGTCGGTGCAGTCGGCCAACGCGACGAATTCCTCGTCCGACCGCGCGGCACTGAATGCCGAAGTCAAGCAGCTGACCTCGGAAATCGACCGCGTCGCCAAGCAGGCCGACTTCAACGGCACCAAGCTGCTGGATGGCACGTTCTCCAGCCAGCTGTTCCAGGTGGGTGCCAATGCCGGCCAGGCCATCGCCGTCGACAAGGTGGTCGATGCGCGTTCGCAGTCGCTCGGCAACGTGAAGTTCGCCGCCGACGTTACCGGCACGGCCATCGCCGACGCCGCCGCCGACGGCAGCATCGCCGGCCTGACGATCAACTCGGTGGCCATCGATACCGTCGCCTACACCAACGGCACCAGCGGCGACGATATCGCCAAGACGCTGGCGACGGCGATCAACGCCAAGATGGGCGAGACCGGCGTGTACGCCTCGGTCACGGCCGACCAGGTGACGCTGAACTCGGTAAAGGCCGGGAAGGACCTGGTGGTCGGCGGCACGGTGACGGGCTCCGGCCTGACGGCTGCGACCACCACGGCGGCCGCCACGGCCACCGCGTCGTTCGCCAAGGACCTGGACATCACCACGTTCGAAGGCGCGCAGAAGGCCCTGGAAATCGTCGACGCCGCGCTGACCTCGGTCAACTCGGCCCGCGCCGACCTGGGTGCGGTGCAGAACCGCTTCACCTCGGTGGTTGCCAACCTCCAGACCAGCTCGGAAAACCTGGCCGCCTCGCGCAGCCGCATCCGCGATACGGACTTCGCCAAGGAAACCGCCGAACTGACCCGCACCCAGATCCTGCAGCAGGCCGGTACGGCCATGCTGGCCCAGGCCAACCAGGTGCCGCAGAACGTGCTGAGCCTGCTCCGCTGACGCGGCGCCAGGCACCGGGGCGGACGTCTCTCCCGCCCGTCCCGGTCAGGCACTCCTTCCTCGCCCCAATCAGGACTTTCCCATGGCACAGGTCATCAACACCAACACCATCTCGCTGAATGCCCAGCGCAACCTGGGCACCAGCGGCGCCTCGCTGGCCACCACGATCCAGCGCCTTTCGTCCGGTCTGCGCATCAACAGCGCCAAGGACGACGCCGCCGGTCTGGCCATCTCCGAACGCTTCAGCACCCAGATCCGCGGCCTGGACGTGGCCGTGCGCAACGCCAACGACGGCATCTCGCTGGCCCAGGTCGCCGAAGGCTCGCTGACCGAAATCGGCAACAACCTGCAGCGCATCCGCGAGCTGTCGGTGCAGTCGGCCAACGCGACGAATTCTTCGTCCGACCGCGCGGCGCTGAACGCCGAAGTCAAGCAGCTGACGGCCGAAATCGATCGCGTCGCCAAGCAGGCCGACTTCAACGGCACCAAACTGCTGGACGGCTCGTTCTCCAGCCAGCTGTTCCAGGTGGGCGCCAATGCCGGCCAGGCCATCGCCGTCGACAAGGTCGTCGATGCCAAGGCCAATGCGCTGGGCGGCGCGATGTTCGCCACCGCCACCTTCACCACCGCCACGCCCGCCGACGGCGTGACCGCCTTGAAGATCGAAGGCCTGCAACTGACCAACGCCGACGGCGCCACCGTCACCATCGACACCGTCGATGTCGCGGCGCAGGGCACGGCCGTGGCCACCCGCGACGCCGCCGCCAAGGCGCTGGTCACTGCCATCAATGCCAAGATCGGTGAAAGCGGCGTGTATGCCGAAGTCGGTGCGGCCGGTGCGGTCAACCTGACATCGGTAAAGGACAGCGTGGGCAGCAACGGCGCCTTCAAGGGCATCGCCATCGAAACCGGTACCTGGACTGGCGGCACCGCCCCGGCCGACGTCCCCGCCAGCACGGTCGCCACGGCCAAGCAGTACGCCTCCAACCTGGACATCTCCACCTTCAAGGGCGCGCAGCAGGCGCTGGAGATCGTCGACAAGGCGCTGACCGCGGTCAACTCGGCCCGCGCCGCCCTGGGTGCGGTGCAGAACCGCTTCACCTCGGTGGTCGCCAACCTGCAGCCCAGCTCGGAAAACCTGGCCGCTTCGCGCAGCCGCACCCGCGACACGGACTTCGCCAAGGAAACCGCCGAACTGACCCGCACCCAGATCCTGCAGCAAGCCGGTACGGCCATGCTGGCCCAGGCCAACCAGGTGCCGCAGAACGTGCTGTCCCTGCTGCGCTGATACGCAGCACGCCTCACCCGCAGTTCCTCCTAGTTACCTGTCGTCACGGACGGATTCGTCTCCCTCCGTTTGGCAGTACCCCAGCCCCCGCCGGCAACGGCGGGGGTCTTTTTTTGGCAGGAGTGAGTGGAGAGGAGTGAGGAGTGAGGAGCAAGGAGTGAGTGGAAGCGAACGCTGCTGAGCCGGCTGGACGCTTTTGCTCACTTCTCACTCCTCTCCGCTCATTCCTCGCTCCACTGGCACAAACCCTGCATCACCCCGAAAGCCTGCATTTCTCACCAGCACGCCGGTCCCACGGCGGCGGTGGGAGACGGAGAAATGCGGGCTAAAGAACGGTTCCCGCGGGCCGTTATTGGTACTGCACGGGCGGGTCCCATTCGTGACCGGATGGCGACCCGCCCGGCCTCCCTTTTTGCGGAAAGGGTCAGACAGGAGACAGGGCAATGGCAGACTATTCATTGGGTTATGGCGGCGTCGGCTCCGGCATGGACATCACCGGCATGGTCGAGCAGCTGGTCGCCGCCGATCGCAAGCCCGCCGACAACCGGCTCAACCGCATCGAGAGCCAGGCCAAGTTCAAGCTGTCCGCCATCGGCACCGTCAGCTCGGCCTTCAGTACGCTGGACACCGCGCTCAAGGCCCTGAAGTCCGCCACGGCCTTCGACGTACGCACGGTCAAGTCGGCCACCGATACCGTCGCGGCCGCCACCGTCTCCAGCGGCACGCCCAACGGCACCTACAACGTGGAAGTGGTCGATCTGGCCACTGCCAACAAATGGATCACCAACGCGCCGGTCGCCGCCGCGCAGACCTTCGGCGCCGGTCAATTGACGCTGACCGTCGGCGGCGAGTCGCTGGCCATCGATATCGCCGAGGGCGCCACCCTGCAGGACGTGCGCAGCGCCATCAACGATGCCGCGCGCAGCAAGGGCGTGCAGGCCAGCGTTCTCACCTCCAACGATGGGCAGTATCTGTCGGTGTCCTCGGACAAGACCGGTGCGGCCAACGGCATCACCCTCGCCTTCACCTCCGGCAGCGGTGACCTGCAATCGCTTGTCGGCAGCCTGCAGGAGCGCGTTCCGGCGGCGGACGCCGTGGTCAGGATCGACGGCCTGACCGTCACCGCCAGCGGCAATAAGATCACCGAGGCCGTCCCCGGGCTGACCCTGGACCTGAAGGCCAAGGGCACCAGCACCGTCACCGTATCCACCGACACCGCCGCCGCCCGCAAGCTGATCCAGGACGTCGTCAACGCTTACAACACCGCCATCGGCGCCATCAATGCGTCGACGAAATACAACGCGGAGACCAACGAGCCCTCCGCCCTTACCGGCGACGCGCAGATGCGCAGCGCCTCCGGGCAACTGCGCAGCATGATGGGCAACCTGCTCGGCGACCTCGCCGCACAGGGGCTGGACGCCAAGACGCTGGGCCTGCAGACCAAGGGCTACCCGTCCTCCGACGGCACGCTGGTGTTCGACAGCAGCAAATTCACCGCGGCCCTGGCCGCCGACCCGCAGAAGATCAGCACCGCCTTCACCGGCGAAACCGGGTTCGCCGGCAGGCTGCAGAAGGCCGTGGGCAGCTACATCGGCACCGATGGCGCCTTCACCCTGCGCAGCAACGGACTGAACGCGCAGATCAAGGACGTCACGGCACAGCGCACCGCACTGGACGCGCGCATGGAAGCCGTCGGGAACCGGTACAAGGCCCAGTTCGTCGCCATGGACGCGCTGGTCGGCCAGATGAGCAGCACCAGCAACTACCTCGCCCAGCAACTGGCTTCTCTGTCCAACCAGACCGGATAAGCAATGTGGTCGTGCGGCGCACGTCTGCGCCACCGCCCCAGGAGATCACGTAATGTCACTTCAGTCGTATGCCGCGCAGTACCGCAATACCGGCCTCAGCAGCGCGGTGATGGAAGCGGATCCGCACCGTCTGGTGGCCCTGCTGCTGTCCGGTGCCTGCGAACGCCTGCGCCTGGCGGAAGCCTGCGTGGTCCGCGGCGACCTGGCGCGCAAGGGCAAGGCGATCGGCGAGGTCAGCGCGATCATCGGGCACCTCAACGGCTCGCTGGATCACGAAGCGGGCGGCGACATCGCCGGCAGCCTGTCGGCCCTGTACGACTACGTGCAGACCCGGCTGATCGAGGCCAACCTGCACAACGATGCATCCGCCCTGCGCGAATCGCTGGACCTGCTGGGCGAAATCGAATCGGCGTGGAACGCCATCCCGCCCGAGCAACGCCACGTACCGGCGATGGCCGCCGCACGATGAGCGCCGCGCCGGCCCTCGACGACCTGTTCGCCCAGCTGGACGCCATGCGGCATGCCCTGCACGCGGGCGATCTGGAGGATGTCGAGCGCCTGCTCAACCACCACGATCACGACGTGCGCGCCTTCCTGCACGCGGACGACGGCCGGGCCGCCGGCTGCGACGACCTGGCATCGCTGCTGCGCGCGCAACTGGAATTGCAGAAGACCATGCAGGATGCGCGCGAGCAGGCCCGCATCCGCATGCATGCCAGCCAGCGCGCAGACCGCGCGGCGCGCGCCTACCTGTCCGTCGTGGAGGGATGAGCCATGGCCACACCGATCGTGCTGGTGGAACACCCGGCCGAGCATGTCCTGTTCGATGGTGCGCTCACCTGTGACGTGGTGCTGCCGGCGCACTTCGACACCGGCGCGCGCGTGGTGATGCAGGCGACCTCCGAAGCGCTGCTCAAGGGCTTGGCCATCGCCGAAGACGTGCGTGGCGACGATCCCGATGAACGCAAGGAAGCCACCCCCACCCAGCAGCGCATCGAGGCCAAGCTCGACCTGGTGCTGTCGTTGCTGGGACGCCTGGCGCGCCGCCACGAAGGCGCACCAGCGCCCACGGCGCTGCGCTGGTCGCACCGCGGAATGAGGCTTGATGCGACATCGCCGGTGGCATGCACCGAGGGCGCGCCAGGCATCGTCGTCGTGCAGCCGGCCGCCTGGCTCAGCGACCAGATCGAATTGCCCGTGATGGTGCTGGCGCAGGTGCAGGGGTCGCACGGCCTGCATCATCTTTGGCTGCAATTCGGTGCGCTGAACGCTGGCCTGGCCGAAGCGATGGACCGCCACCTGTTCCGACTGCACCGCCGCCAGATCGCCGAAGCCCGGCAGTCGCAACAGGCCGGCCGCGGATAGACGCATCTCGCCACCCTGCATGTCCGCCCTAATTCGCGCACCGACCGTCCTGCCACCGCGGCGACATCGTGGTTTTTCGGGCGCCCTGCCCAGCACAAGTGTGACTCAAGTCGGGCTTTCACATCTCCGTCGCCTTTGTGAATTGACGCGTCCCGTCCGCCCCGTTATCGTGAGACGACTCGTGACAACAGCGACCTCTGGCTTCTCCCGTGCGCGTACTCATCGTCGATGACCACACCCTGGTCCGCGCCGGCATCGGCCGGCTGCTCCAGGCGTTGCCCGACGTCGACGTGGTCGCGGAGGCGTGCAACGCCCAGCAAGCCCTGGACCTGGCGGCGATCCATCGTCCCGACCTGATCCTGCTGGATCTGTCCCTGCCCGACCGCAGTGGCCTGGACCTGCTGCCCCCGCTGCGCGAGTCGCTGCCGCAGACGCGCGTGGTGATCATGTCCATGCACAACGATCCCACCCAGGTGCGCGTGGCACTGGACCGGGGTTGCGCAGGCTTCGTCGTGAAGGAAGCCGCCCCGATGGAACTGGAGCTGGCCCTGCGTGCCGCCGCCGACGGACAGGTGTTCCTCAGTCCGCAGGTGTCTTCCAAGATGCTGGCCCCGATGCTCAACTCGCAGCGTCCCACCGGTGTTGCGGCGCTGGCGCCGCGCCAGCGGGAGATCCTGCGCCAGCTGGGCAGCGGCATGAGCAGCAAGGAAATCGCGGCGCAGCTCGGCATCAGCGTCAAGACGGTCGAAACCCATCGTGCACGGATGATGGAATCGCTGGGCTGCCGCCGTGCGAACGATCTGCTGCTGCTGGCCGCGCGCCACCAGAACGAACTGGCCTGAGCCTTGCAGCAACGGCGTGGATGACCCCGCCGGCGACGGATTCCCGTTGCCTCGCCGCCCTTTCGGTCCCCTTCCATCGACGACAACCCGACGCTGTAGGGGAAATCCTGACAGCCCGTGGGGCGTGCCCGCATCACGACCAGAAACGCCCTGATTTTTTTTCCGTCACCCGCCCCGCAAAGTGTCAACACGATGTGAAGCCGACCACGGCATGCCATCGAATCGGGGACAACGGGAATGAAGACGGGACTTTCCACCCAGCTCGGGCAGCAACTCCACCTGACGCCGCAACTGCTGCAGTCGCTCCGGCTGCTGCAGCTGGATGGCCTGCAGCTGGAAATGGAAGTGCAGCGCGCGCTGGACCTCAATCCACTGCTTGAGGTGGAAGAAGCGCAGGACGCCGAACAGAACGGCGAGATCGAGGTGCTGCCCGCGCAGGATGCCGCCGCCACCGAAGTCGCCGCCTTCGACGAACTGCCCGAGTCCAACCTGTGGGACGTGCCGGGCACCAGCTGGCAGGACGGCGACGACGACCGCATGCAGCGCGTGGCCGCCGGCGAATCCAGCGACCCGCACGTGCGCGTGCTCGACCGCCTGGCGCTGGAACTGGATGAGCGCGCGCTGGACGTGGTCGCGTTCTGGCTGGAGAACACCAACGACGCCGGCTATCTGGAGCAGGCGCCCGAGACCCTGGCGCTGCTGGCGTCGGCCCGCTTCGACCTGAGCACCGGCGCCGTGCTCGCGTTGCGCGATCGCCTGCTGCGTGGCGAGTTCCCCGGCCTCACCGCCGCCGACGTGCGCGAGTGCCTGCTGGTGCAGCTGGACTGCCTGCACGGCCGCGTGCCGGGGCGTCATGTCGCCCGCCGCATCGTCACCGACGGCCTGGCGTTGCTGGCCGCGCACGAATACGACGCCCTCGCCCGCCTGCTCGACCTGGACAGCGAGCAGGTGATGGAAGGCGTGCGCCTGGTGCTGTCGCTGGATGCGCGCCCCGGCGCGTCGCTGGCCCCGGCGCCGACGGGCTACATCGTGCCCGACGTGGTGGCGTGGCATGCCGACTGCGCCTGGCGCGTGGCGCTGAATCCGGCTACCACGCCGCGGGTGCGGGTGAACGCCCTGCAGGAGCACGCGCTGGAGCAGGCCGGCCCGTCCGAGGGCGCCGGCAAGCTGCGCGAACTGCTGCAGGAAGCGCGCTGGCTGACCCGTGGCCTCTCGATCCGTTACGACACCCTGCTGCGTACGGCGCGTGCCATCGTCGAGCGCCAGGCCGGCTTCCTCGCCCAGGGCGATGAAGCGATGGCGCCACTGACGCTGAAGGAAATCGCCGATGCCATCGGCATGCACGAATCCCCCGTCTCGCGCATCACCACCGGCAAGTACATGCAGACTCCGCGCGGCACGTTCGAGCTGAAGCATTTCTTCGCCGTGCGCCTGGAAGGCGCCAACGTGTCCGGCCCCGCCGTGCGCGCGATGGTGCGCCGCCTGATCGATTCCGAGCCGGCCGGCAAGCCGCTGGCCGACGAGGCCATCGCCGGCCTGCTGGCCCGGCAGGGCATCCACATCGCCCGCAGAACTGTGGCGAAGTACCGGGAACAGCTCGATATCGCTCCCGCCCGGGAACGCCGACGCGCTACCGTATCGGTCTTGGCCAAGGCCGGATAACGGAGCACGAACGCAATGAGCAAGATCACCGTACTGCTGGTGGACGACCACGAAGGCTTCATCAACGCCGCCCTGCGCCATCTGCGCAAGGTGGAGTGGCTGGAGATCGTGGGCCGCGCCAGCAATGGCCTGGAAGCCATCGAGCGCTCCGAGACCCTGCGTCCGGACGTGGTGCTGATGGACCTGGCCATGCCGGAGATGGGCGGCCTGCAGGCCACCCGCCTGATCAAGACCCAGGACGCTCCGCCGTTCATCGTGATCGCCAGCCATTTCGACGACGCCGAGCACCGCGAACACGCGATGCGCGCCGGCGCCGACGATTTCGTCAGCAAGCTGTCCTACATCCAGGAAGTCTTGCCCATCCTCGAGAAGTTCAAAGACCGCCGCCATGAGTGAATCCCGCATCCTCGTCATCGACGCCGACGCCCCGCGTGCCGAACGCCTGGCCGGCCTGCTCGAATTCATGGACCTGACACCCCGCTGGGTCGCCAGCGCCGGTGACGTGGATGTCCGCCGCCAGCGTCCGCACGACTGGCTGGCGGTGGTCGTCGGCACGGTGGACGACCAGAAGGCCGCCGACGCCTTCTTCGCCTGGCTGGGCAAGGCCCAGCTGCCCCCTCCGGTGCTGCTGCTGGAAGGCGACACGGCGGCCTTCGCCGCTGCGCACGGCCTGCACGAAGCCGGCGTATGGACGCTGGAAAGCCCGATCCGCCATGCCCAGCTGGAAGCCTGCCTGCGCCGCGCCAGCCTCAAGCGCCTGGATACCGAACACCAGGCCCAGCAGGTCACGACTAGCGGCCCCACCGGCAACAGCCCCGCAGTCACCCGCCTGCGCCGCATGATCGAGCAGGTCGCCAGCTTCGACACCACCGTGCTGGTGCTGGGCGAATCCGGCACCGGCAAGGAAGTGGTGGCGCGCGCCATCCACGACCAGTCGCCGCGCCGCGACGGACCGTTCGTGGCAATCAACTGCGGCGCCATCCCGCCCGACCTGCTGGAAAGCGAACTGTTCGGCCACGAGAAAGGCGCCTTCACCGGCGCGCTGAGCGCGCGCAAGGGCCGCTTCGAGATGGCCGAAGGCGGCACCCTGCTGCTGGACGAGATCGGCGACATGAGCCTGCCGATGCAGGTCAAGCTGCTGCGCGTGCTGCAGGAGCGCAGCTTCGAGCGCGTCGGCGGCAACCAGACCATCCGCTGCAATGTGCGCGTGATCGCCGCCACCCACCGCAACCTGGAAGCGCGCATCGCCGATGGCCACTTCCGCGAGGACCTGTTCTACCGCCTCAACGTGTTCCCCATCGAGATGCCCGCGCTGCGCGAGCGCGCCGACGACCTGCCCGACCTGGTGATGACCATCGCCGCGCAGCTGTCCCGCACCGGCCGCGGCGAAGTGCGCTTCGCCAACGAGACGCTGCAGGCCCTGCGCCTGTATGCCTGGCCGGGCAACGTGCGCGAGCTGACCAACCTGGTGGAACGCCTGGCGGTGCTGCATCCGGGCGGACTGGTGCGCGTGGCCGACCTGCCCAAGCGCTACCAGCCCGAGCACCTGGACGCCGTGGCCACGGAAGCCGCCGCCGTGCCCGCGCAGCCCGCCGCTGCCGCACCGTCCATGGCGACCGCCGTCACCCCGACCACGATCGCCGCCGCGCCCGCGGTCCCGGCCGACCGCCCGCCGGAAGCGGGCATCGACCTGCGCGAACACATCGCCCAGATCGAGCTCAACCTGATCCGCGATGCGCTGGACCGCGCCGGCGGCGTGGTCGCGCACGCGGCCCAGCTGCTGGGCCTGCGCCGCACCACGCTGGTCGAAAAGCTGCGCAAGTACGGCGTGGAGCGCGAAGACGTGGCCCTGGCGACGGAAAACTGACTGGCGGCGGGGCGCGGTTCCGGCACGGGTCTTGCAACTGATCACGCAAGACATTCCGACGACCGAAGCATCCGCCCATGTCCGACGTCACCTCCATCCTCTCGCAGATCCGCAGCTACCAGCACCAGATGGGGACGCGCGCGCTGGAGCCCAATCCGGGCGCCTTCGCCCCCAACCGGGTCGGTCTGGAGCAGCCGGGCGTCAAGGCGCCCAGCTTCGGCGAGACGCTGCAGAACGCGCTGGAAGGCGTCAACGGTGCGCAGAAGACCGCCGGCGCACGGGCCCAGGCGTCCGAGCTGGGCGATCCGCGCGCGGCCCTGGCGCGGGTGATGGTGGCGGCGCAGCAGTCGCAGGTCGCCTTCCGCGCCACCGTCGAAGTGCGCAACCGCCTGGTGCAGGCCTACCAGGACGTCATGAACATGCCGCTGTGATGCGGTCCCGCTGATCCGACCCCCTACCGAACCGATCCGTCGCCATGGCCCTCACGCTGTCCAAGGAAGCCCTGAAGGAATCGCTGACCGCCGACAAGGCCGGTGCGGCGCTGACCAAGATCCAGGATGCGCGCGTGTTCAAGCAGATGGGCACGCTGCTGATGATCGCCGGCGCGGTTGCGCTGGGCCTGTTCGTGTTCTTCTGGTCGCAGAAGCCGGCCTACCCCCCGCTTTACACCGGCCTGGACGCAAAGGCCACCGCCGAAGCCACCGACATGCTGCGCGCGGCACAGATCCCGTTCCAGCTGGACCAGGCCACCGGCGCGATCTCCGTGCCGGAAGCGAACCTGCACGACGCTCGCCTGAAGCTGGCGGGCGCCGGCCTGGCCGAGAGCGGCCGCCTGGGCTTCGAGATGATGGAGCGCGATCCCGGCTTCGGCGTCAGCCAGTTCGTCGAGAACGCGCGCTACCAGCACGCACTGGAAACCGAGCTGGTGCGCACCATCACCACCCTGCGCCCGGTGCGCGATGCGCGCGTGCACCTGGCCATTCCCAAGCCCAGCGCCTTCACCCGCCAGCGCGAAGTCGCCAGCGCGTCGGTCGTGCTCGACCTGCGCTCCGGCGCCATGCTGGAACGCAACCAGGTGGACGCCATCGTGCACCTGGTGTCGTCGTCCATCCCCGATCTGGCGCCGGAACGCGTCACCGTGGTCGACCAGAGCGGCCGCATGCTCACCATCAGCGATCCGAACAGCGAGGCCGCGCTCAATGCCGCCCAGTTCGAGCGCGTGCGCAAGCTGGAGACCTCCTTCAACGACCGCATCCGCGAACTGCTGGAACCATTGACCGGTCCCGGCCGCGTGAATGCCGAAGTCGCCGTGGACATGGATTTCTCGGTCACCGAGGAAGCCCGCGAGACCTTCGCCAACGATCCGGCCAAGATCCGCAGCGAACAGGTCAGCCAGAACACCGTCGCCGGCAACGGCCCCGAGGGCGTGCCCGGCGCCACCAGCAACACCCCGCCCGGCCCGAACGCCGCGGCCGCGCCCAACCCCGCCGCCCCGGTGGAGACCAGCAGCAGCGCCACCCGCAACTTCGAGATGGATCGCACGCTGCAGCACACCCGGCAGCCGGCCGGGCGCGTGCGTCGCGTCACCGCCGCCGTGCTGGTCGACCACGTGCCGCGCACGGGCGAGAACGGCAAGGTCGTGATGACCGCGCTGGATGCCGCCACCCTGGCGCGCATCGAAGCACTGGTGAAGGAAGCCGTGGGCTTCGACGCCGCGCGCGGCGACTCGGTGTCGGTGATGAACGCCCCGTTCGTGCGCGAGACCGACAAGCCGGAGGACGTCCCCTTCTGGGAAAGCCCGTGGCTGCACAACCCGCTGCTGCGCGACATCGCGCGTTACGGCCTGGGTGCGCTTGTGGTGATCGCGCTGCTGTTCGGCGTTCTGCGCCCGGCGATGCGCCAGATCATCCATCCGACCGGAAGGCCGAAGGCGCAGGCCGACGAGGACGACGTGGACATCAGCGTGGTCGACGCCGATGGCGATGAGGGCGTGGTCGCCACGCTGTCGCACGAGCATGCGCCACCGCTGCGCGCCCTGCCCTCCGATGCGTACGAAGACCGGCTACGCCAGGCGCGCGAGGCGGTGAAGGCCGATTCCAAGCAGGTGGCCCAGGTCGTCAAGGATTGGGTGGCCAGTGATGAGTAACGCGAACGACAACGCACTGACCGGCGTCCAGCGCGCTGCCGTGCTGCTGCTCTCGCTGGGTGAGGAGGACGCCGCCGAAGTCCTCAAGCACATGAACGCCAAGGAGGTGCAGAAGCTCGGCATCGCCATGGCCACCATCTCCGGCGTGAGCCGCGAGCAGGTCATGCAGGTCATCTCCACCTTCGGCGAGGCGCTGGACAAGCAGACCTCGCTGGGCATGGGTGCCGACGACTACGGGCGCAAGGAGCTGGTGCAGGCCCTGGGCGAAGACAAGGCCGGCAGCCTGATCGACCGCATCCTGCTGGGACGCAACACCACCGGCCTGGACACGCTGAAGTGGATGGATCCGCGCGCCATCGCCGACCTGGTCCGCAACGAGCACCCGCAGATCATCGCCATCGTGCTGGCCCCCCTGGACAGCGACCAGGCCGCGGAAACGCTGAAGCTGCTGGCCGAGCGCACGCGCACCGACGTGCTGCTGCGCATTGCCACGCTGGACGGCATTCCGCCCAATGCGCTGAACGAACTCAACGAGATCATGGAACGCCAGTTCGCCGGCAACCAGAACCTGAAAGCCTCCAGCATCGGCGGCGTGAAGGTGGCGGCCAACATCCTCAACTTCATGGACTCCGGCCAGGACCAGGTGATCCTGGGCAGCATCACCCAGGTCGACGCCGACCTGGGCGCGCGCATCCAGGACCTGATGTTCGTGTTCGACAACCTCGCCGATCTGGGCGACCGCGAACTGCAGGCGCTGCTGCGCGAAGTGCCGAACGACCGCCTGGGCCTGGCCCTGCGCGGTGCCGACGCGAAGGTGAAGGAAAAGATCACCCGCAACATGTCCCAGCGCGCGGCGCAGATCCTGCTGGAAGACATGGAAGCGCGCGGCCCGGTGCGCCTGTCCGATGTTGAAGGCGCGCAGAAGGAAATCCTGGCTATCGTCCGCCGCCTGGCTGACCAGGGCGTCATCTCGCTGATGGCCAGCGCCGAGGAAATGGTATGACCGCGGCCTCCCCGATGCGCTGGATGCCCGCGCCGCTGGACGTGGTGGTGTCGGCGACGGCGCCCGAGGAGCAGGTGCCACCGCCGGTGCCGCCGACCCTGGAAGAGATCCAGGCCATCCAGGACGCCGCCTACCGCGAAGGCCTGGAACGCGGGCTCGCCGAAGGCCATGCCGAGGGCTTCGCCCAGGGGCAGGCGGAGGTCCGTCGTCTCGCCGCACAGATGGAAGGCATCCTGGACAACTTCTCGCGGCCCCTGGACCGTCTGGAGAACGAAGTCATCGCCGCACTGTCCGAACTCGCCGTGCGTATCGCCGGTGCCCTGGTCGGCCGTGCCTACCAGACCGACCCGGTCCTGCTGCAGGAACTGGCCACCACCGCGCTGGACGCCGTCGGCGGCGCGCAGCGCGAAGTCGAGCTGCGCCTGCATCCGGACGACATCGCCGCGCTGACCCCCGTGCTGGCCATGACCGCGCACACCCGCCTGACCGCCGACACCAGCCTCACCCGCGGCGACCTGCGCGTGCATGCCGAGAGCGTGCGCATCGACGGCACCCTGGAAGCGCGCCGGCGTGGCGCGCTGGAAACCGTGCTCAACCGGAGCGCGCGCGCATGAGCGCCCAACCCCTGGAGTGGCTGACCGCACGCGACCTGCGCCTGGCCACGCGGCTGTCGCAGATCAATCCCGAACTGGGCGGCCGCGGCCTGATCCGCGAAGGCATCCTCCGGCGCGCCGTCGGCCTGACCCTGGAAGCCATCGGCTGCGAAGCACCCATGGGCGCCACCTGCAAGGTGGAAGTCGTCGATGGCGGTTGGGTCGATGCCGAAGTCGTCGGCTTCTCCGGCGAACGCACCTATCTGATGCCCAGCGCCGAACTGCACGGCCTGCTGCCGAACGCGCGCGTGGTGCCGTCGCGTCGCCGTGGCGGCGTGGAAGTCGGCGAAGGCCTGCTGGGGCGCGTGATCGACAGCGACGGCGTGCCGCTCGATGGCCGCGGCCCGATCCGCGCCGAGGGCAGCGTCAGCCTGGCGGGCATGGCGATCAACCCGCTCTCGCGCGAGCCCATCACCCAGCCGCTGGATGTCGGCGTGCGCGCGATCAACGCCCTGCTTCCCATCGGCCGCGGCCAGCGCGTGGGCCTGTTCGCCGGTTCGGGCGTGGGCAAGTCGACACTGCTGGGCATGATGACCCGCTACACCGCCGCCGACGTGATCGTCGTCGGCCTGATCGGCGAACGCGGCCGCGAAGTGCGCGATTTCGTCGAGACCACGCTGGGCCCGTCCGGCCTGGCGCGCGCGGTCGTCGTGGCCAGCCCGGCCGACCGTCCGCCGCTGGCGCGCCTGCAGGGTGCGTACCGCGCCACCGCCATTGCCGAATGGTTCCGCGACCAGGGCCTGAACGTGCTGCTGCTGATGGATTCGCTGACCCGCTTCGCCCAGGCGCAGCGCGAGATCGGCCTGTCGGTCGGCGAACCGCCGACGACACGCGGTTATCCGCCTTCCGTGTTCGCGCGCCTGCCGGCGCTGGTCGAGCGCGCGGGCAATGGCGCCAAGGGGCGCGGTTCCATCACCGCCTTCTACACCGTGCTGACCGAAGGCGACGATCCGCAGGACCCCATCGCCGACGCCGCCCGCGCCATCCTGGACGGCCACATCCTGCTCTCGCGCCGCGTGGCCGACAGCGGCCTGTACCCGGCCATCGACGTGGAATCCTCGGTCAGCCGCGTGGTCACCGAGATCGCCGACGAAACCTGGCGCGACCGCATCCGCAAGCTCAAGCGCCTGCTGTCCGCCTATACCAGCAACCGCGACCTGATCGCCATCGGCGCCTACCAGCGCGGCAACGATCCGACCGTGGATGAGGCGCTGGAACGCTGGCCGGAGATCGTCGAATTTCTCGGCCAGGACGTGGCGCGCGCCGCCGACCTGCCGAGCAGTCGCGCCGCCCTCGAAGCCCTGATCCAACGCAACGCCGCCGCCGGCATCCCCGTGCCGCCCGGCCTGCCGTAACGCAAGGAACCCGCCATGATCCAGTCCCGCCGAATCGACCCCCTGCTGCGCCGCGCGCAGGAGCACGAAGATTCCGTCGCCCGCGACCTGGCCGAGCGCCAGCGCACGCTGGCGCAGCACGAATCCAGGCTGGAAGAGCTGCGCCAGTACGCCGAGGACTACGCCAACAGCCAGATGGCGGCCACCAGCCCGGCACAGCTGGCGAACCGCCGCGCCTTCCTCGAGCGCATCGACCAGGCCCTCAAGCAGCAGTTGCAGAACGTCGACCGCAGCCGCGCCAGCGTCGACATCGAACGCGACCGCCTGCTGCTGGCCAGCCGCGACAAGCAGGTGCTGGAACAACTAGCCGCCAGTTATCGCGTGCAGGAGCGGCAGATCGTGGACCGGCGCGACCAGCGCGAGATGGACGACCTGGGCGCGCGGCGCGCGCGCCTGGCCGCTGCCGCACGGGAAAGCGAGGACGCCTGATGCCGTCGCCGACCTCCGCCCTGTCGTTCGCCACCCCGGCGTCCGCGCCTGCGACGACGCCGGCCAACGCCACGATGTCCAACGACGATGGCTCGGCGACGAAGAAGCCTGCGTTCGACGACATGGTCCGTCGTCCCGCCAGACGCGACGACGCAGCGCGCGCGCAGACCTCGCGCGCCGGCGAAGCGAAGGACCGTGCCGCGCCGCGTCCGGACAGGACCGCCGGCAGACCGGACGAGGCTGCACCCGCGTCCGCCGAGAAGGACACCGCCGAGGATGCGCCCGCCGCATCCTCGGTGCCGCCGATCCTGATGGAGCTGCCGCCGCTCCAGGCGCCAACGCCTTTGGCGGCGGCGGCCGTGGTGGTGGCCGAACCAATCGGCAATCCGCTGCTCGCGGGCGCCCAGCTCATGCCCAGCGCACCCGCCCACGCCGAGGGCCTGCCGACGGGTGGCGCTACGACGATGCCCGCTGCGCTGACGGCCGCTTCTCTGCCAGACGTGGCGGTCGGCATCCCGCCCGACACCTCGGCTGACAGCACAACGCCCGTGCCTGCCGGCACGTCGACAACGTCGCAACCGCCCACGTCTGCCGCGACCGACGCCAAGGCACCGCTGCAGAACCTGCTGTCGTTCGCCGCGCATCTGGCCACGGGCCAGGTGGCGGCGGCCGTGCCTGATGCGATCCACCTGGGTCGCGACCTGGTCGATGCCTTCCGCAGCGAGGAAGGCGATGCCTCCACGCCGGTCGGCAATCTGCTGGCCGGCGTCGGTGCCTCGAACGCACCGCTTGGCTTGTCGCGCACTGAAACCGTCAACGCGATGGAAGCTCCCAGTGCCGACCTCCATGGCGGCCACTTCGACGAAGACGTCGGCGATGCCGTGCGCTGGATGGCCGACCAGAAGATCGGCCACGCGCACATCAAGGTGACCCCGAACGACCTCGGCACGGTGGAGATCCGCCTGCGCCTGGAGGGCGACCGCGTGCACGCCGACTTCAGCAGCGCCCAGGCCGAGGTCCGCCAGGCGCTGGAAAACAGCCTGCCCCGTCTGCGCGACATGCTGGGCCAGCACGGCTTCCAGCTCGCCCATGCCGATGTCGGCCAGCAGCACACGCCGCCGTCGCAGGGGGCCGCCTCGTCTCATGGTGAAAACCCTGCCGACGCCGAAGCCGCCGCCGAGACGCCCCGCACCGTCCGTATGACCGCACGCGGGCTGGTGGACGCCTACGCCTGACCGACCTGCCTCTCCTGTAGGAGCGACGCAAGTCGCCACCGCACGTCATGGCGGTCCTGGAAGATCGTTCATACAGGGATGGCCGCATGGTCCGGCGCTCATGGCACCGAGTTTCCGCGGTCGTGACTCACGTCGTTCCTACAGAAAGCACGTCCGTCAAAACCCCGTCGGCCTTTCCCACGAACCCCGGCACGCCGCTTGCATCCCCTGGACCGACCCCTCAGGAGATCCCGCGCCGTGGCAGCCGCCGACAAGACCGCAAGCAAATCCAAGGCCGACAAGGGCGACAAGCCCAAGGGCGGCAAGTCGCTGCTGACCATCGGCCTGGTGGCCGTGATCGCGGCCGGCGCCGCCGGCGGTGGTGCTTGGTACTTCGCCAGCCATGCCGGCAAGGACGTGAAGCCCGATGCACCGAAGGCCAAGAGCCCCGGCGAGGTGCCTGCCCCGGCGCAGTACTTCGCGCTGGAGCCGCCTTTCGTGGTGAACCTGGTCGGCGAGACCGGCGGCGCCCGCTACCTGCAGGTGGAAGTGCAGCTGATGACCCGCGACCCGGAATCGCTGAAGGCCATCGAACTGCATGCGCCGGCGATCCGCGCGCGCCTGCTGATGCTGTTCGCCCAGCAGGACGCCGCCAGTCTGATGTCGCGCGAAGGCAAGGAGCGCCTGCAGAACGCCGCCCTGGGCGAAGTGAAGGCCCTGCTGGTGGCCGAGACCGGCAAGCCGTCCGCCGAGTCGCTGCTGTTCACCAGCTTCGTGATGCAGTGACGGACGCCCGCCGCCATGATGACCAGTGACCTGCTGTCGCAAGACGAGATCGACGCCCTGCTCAACGGCGTCGATTCCGGCGCGATCGAGACCGAGGAACCGCCGCACGACCCCACGGTCGCGCGCACCTACGATTTCGCCAGCCAGGACCGCATCGTGCGCGGCCGGCTGCCCACGCTGGAGATGATCAACGAGCGCTTCGTGCGGACCTGGCGGATCGGCCTGTTCAACCTGTTGCGCCGCTCGGCCGAACTGTCGGTGCGCGGCATCGAGACCATCAAGTTCAGCGAATACCTGCACTCGCTGTACGTGCCCACCAACCTCAACCTGATCAAGTTCAAGCCGCTGCGCGGCGTGGGCCTGATCGTGTTCGAACCCAAGCTGGTGTTCACCATGGTGGACAACTTCTTCGGCGGCGACGGCCGCTATCCGGCCAAGATCGAAGGGCGCGAGTTCACCGCCACCGAAATGCGGGTGATCCAGTTGCTGCTCAAGCAGACCTTCGCCGACCTCATCGACGCCTGGGCGCCGGTGATGCCGGTGGATTTCGAGTACATCACCAGCGAGGTAAATCCGCACTTCGCCAACATCGTCAGCCCGCGTGAATACGTGGTCGTCAGCCGCTTCCACGTGGAGCTGGACGGCGGCGGCGGCGACCTGCACGTCACCCTGCCCTATTCCATGCTGGAGCCGATCCGCGAACTGCTGGATGCCGGCATCCAGTCCGACCGCGTGCACGACGACGACAGCTTCCGCGTCACCCTGCACGAACAGCTGCGCGGCGCCGAGGTCACCGTCTCCAGCGTGCTGGCGCACAAGCAGATCAGCCTGCGCCAGCTCACCGGCCTGAAGGTCGGCGACATCCTGCCGATCGACCTGCCGAAGGTGGTGCCGGTCTGCGTCGAACAGGTGCCGGTGTTCACCGGCGAGTTCGGCATCTCCAACGGTCTGAACGCCGTGAAGATCACCGCCAAGCATCCTCCCGGCGGCCACCACGCCGCCGCCGCGCCACGCCACGCCCTGACTCCCGTCGCCTTCCAGGACGCCACGCCATGATCCCCGAAACCGAAGACACCCTTGCCACCCTCGACGAGCCGTCGACCGACATGCACGCCGCCGAACCCGACATGAGCCTGGACGTCATCCTCGACGTGCCGGTGACGCTGTCGCTGGAAGTGGGCCGCACCCGCATGCCCATCCGCAACCTGCTGCAGCTCAACCAGGGCTCGGTGGTGGAACTGGAGCGCGGCGCCGGCGAACCGCTGGACGTGTTCGTCAACGGCACGCTGATCGCGCATGGCGAAGTCGTCGTGGTCAACGACCGTTTCGGCGTGCGGCTGACCGACGTGGTCAGCCCCAGCGAACGCATCCGGCGCCTGCGCTGAGCCCGACCATGCACGCCTTCGCCTTCCTCGCCGCCGCAGCCGCGCCCGCACAGAAGATCGGCCAGCACGCACCCTCCACGCCCGGCATCGGCGGCGCGCTGTTCGGCCTGCTGCTGGTGCTGGGCCTGATCCTGGGCCTGGCCTGGCTGCTCAAGCGCATGCCCGGCGCCGGCCTGGGCATCCGCCCCAGCGAACAGCTGCGGGTGGTGTCGATGCTGTCGGTCGGCGCGAAGGAGCGCGTGATGGTGATCGAGGTCGGCAAGGAACAGCTGCTCATCGGCGTGACCGCGGGCGGCATCACCGCGCTGCACACACTGCCCGAACCGCTGGTCGTCGCACCCGCGCCGGCCCTGCCCAACTTCGCCGAACTGCTGGCCAAGCGCCTGCGCAAAGAGTCCTGAGATGCGTCGCCTGATCCTTTCCCTGCTCTGCCTGCTGTGGCTATCGGCGCCGATGCTGGCGCTGGCGCAGAC
>NZ_PDWV01000005.1 GCF_010093385.1 Pseudoxanthomonas mexicana | reverse complement strand
GCTCGACCGCGCGGGCTCAAACGGGCATGTTTATGCAGGTTCATCCGGGGCTCCTGGGGGCTGGGTTGGCTTCGCAACCCCCATCTTCCAGAGATGCCCCGGATGAACAACCTACCGAGAGATCACAACTAGCCCGCCTTGCCGGCGATCATGCGCGCCGCCTGCGCCTTGCCGGCGGCCAGTGCGTCATGGCAGGTGAAGTAGTCGCGCCGCCCGTCGCGCCACGCCTCGCTCCAGGCGCCGCCCTGCGGGGCACGCACGCGCACCGCCAGCGACCACGGCTGCCGGTCGTCGGGCCGCTCGGTCACCCCTTCGACCAGATGTCCCTGGCAGGTCGACAGGTCCCCTTTCTTCTGCATGCACGGATCCCCGGCGGGAAGGAGGTTCGCCCTGCCTGGCCTGCGTTCCGGTCCGCCCTGGTCCATTCCGGCCAACGCGGAAAGCCGGGGACGCGGGCCAGCTATTCCGATGCCACGCCCGCGAGCTGCAGCACCCAGCCCGGCACCTCGGGCTCACCGGCGTAGAAGTCCTTCGGCTTCTTCTCCGCCATCGCCCAGCGGTGCAGCCAGCTGGGACCGTAGCGGCCGTTGTAGCCGTCCTCGCCGCGCGCATAGGCCGGGTCGCGCATCGCCTCGTCCAGCGTCACCACCCGGTAGCCGCGGCGCTGCACACCGGCCACCAGGTCGGCATAGGCGACGGCGTTCAATTCGTTCGCATGCAGCAGCCAGACCTGCGGCAGCGCGTAGCCCAGCAGGGCTTGCGACTGCCGTTCGTAGTAGTCGACCTTGTTCAGCATGTAGGGAACATAGCCACGACGCAGCCGCTCCAGCGTGGCCGCGCGCTCTGGCGTGTCGGGCTGACCGTCGAGCACGTTCGCGCAGGCGAAGGCCCAGACCCATTCGCCGTTGTCGACGGTGACCGGCGCGATGCGGTAGCCGTGCTGGTCGAGGAAGGCCGACAGCGCGGCACGCTCGTCCGGCGTGCGGCCGGCACGCAGGTAGGGATGGCGGAACCAGCGCGGCACCTGGCCGCGCTCGGCCAGCAGCGGCCGCAGCGTGCGCTCGCCATCCAGGATGTCCTGCTGGAACGCAGGCAGCCCGACCGCATGCAGGTCGAGGTGGCCACGGGTGTGGTTGCCCAGTTCGTAGCCCGCATCCCGCCAGTCGCGCAGCATCGCCACGCGCGCCGGCTGCACCTGCCCGTCGATCTCCAGCTTGCCTTCATTGACGAAGCCCACCACCGGCACGCCGGCCTGCTTCAGCTGCGCCATCAGCTGCGCATGGCGCAACGGCAGGTCTGCCGCCGGGGTCTTGTCCATGCGCTGCCAGGGCAGGTCGTCGATCGTGATGGCGATGCGGCGGTCGGGCTCGGCGGCGTGCGCGCCGAAGGCGAGCAGCACCAGCAGCCAGGCGATCATCGGAAAGCGCATGCGGCGGGCTCGGCAGGGAAGGCGTCGAGCTTACCCGCGCATCCCGATCCGGTCACCGGCGGAACCCGCGCCGATCACGTGCTGGACGACGCACCGCTGCCCAGCCATGCCTCGACGGCGGCATGCAGGCCGGGATGCGCCGGCACACGGATGCCGAAGCCCTGCTGCAGTTCCGCGATCACCGCGTCCGCATCCGCCAGCGGCCAGCGCTCGCTGGCAAGGCCGGTGCGGTGCAGCGCGACCCCGCCGCTGCCCAGTGTCCTGCGCCATCCCGGGCCGGTGCGCGCCACGCGCAGCTGGCCCATGAACGGCGAGTCCGGATGCGTGCTGACGTACCAGTTGCCGACCACCTGGTCGATCTCGGCCTGCGGCTGCAGATCGAACGCATACAGTCTGCGCCATTGCCCGGCCACCTGCGCCTGCAGGGTGTACTGGTCGCCGTGGCGCGTGATGCGGTACGGCTCGGGCGGCGTTGACTGCACTGCCTCGGTGTCCAGGCGCAGCGGCGCGGTCGGCACCATGCCCCCGAAGCCGACATCGACGATGTGGCGTTCGCCGTCCACCGTCGCCAGCACCAGCAGGTGGGTGCGTGCAGGCACGGCGTCCTCGGCTTCGCCCATCAGCACGCGGGCGGCGATCGCCCGTGCGTCGAAACCCAGCGTGTGCAGCAACGCCAGGAACAGGCGGTTGAGTTCGTAGCAATAGCCGCCGCGGCCATCGTGCAGCAGCTTGCGCTCGATCGACGGCAGGTCCAGCGGCACGGGCAGCCGCAGCAGGGTGGACAGGGTCTCGAACGGGATGGCGGCGGTGTGGCGCGCCTGCAGGGTGCGCAGCGTGGCCAGGGTGGGGGCCGGCGGCTGGTCGTGGCCCAGCCTGCGCAGGTACGGCGCGACATCGGTGAGGGTGGCGGACATGGGAACTCCTCGGAGGGCAGGACGCCAGCCTGCGACCTCGAGCGCGGTTGAGGTCAAGCGCGCATGCCAGCAGACCTTTTCCATACCTTCATACCGCGTGAGGAAACGCTGTCCTGCACATGCGGCATGATGCGTAAGTAAGGACCACCGACTCCAAGGATCATCCGATGCGTGCATGGCTGTTGCTGCCCCTCCTGCTGCTGATCTCGATGGCCGCGCATGCGGCCGACCCCTGCCCGCAGCTGGCACAGCAGACGCCGTCCGACGTCGCCACCCGCATCGCCGCCGTCGCCTGTCGTGAGCACCTGATGTGGTATCGCCCCTTCATCGACCGCGAAGGCCGGCTGGCGAACGCGCCGATGATGGAGGCCGAGTCGTCGCTGTTGTCGATCGGCGAAGACCGGGCCTGGCAACGCGTGGCGCGTTACTGGCGCGACAGTGGCCTGCTCGGCGCCATCGGCCATCGCCGCGGTGCGACCGACTGCCTGTACGCTTCGGCCACCGGTCCGCAGGCCGAAGCCTGCCGCGGCTTCGTGGTGGACACGCCGTGGTCGGCCGCCTTCATTTCCTGGGTGATGCGCGAAGCCAGGGTGCCGGGCTTCCGGGGTTCCAGCCGCCACTTCCGCTATGTGCAGGCGGCCTACCAGGACCCGTCGACCAACGCCTTCGATGTCATCGACGTGGCCCGGGCCAAGCCGGTGGTCGGCGACCTGATCTGCTACGTGCGCCAGTATGGCCGCCTGTTCGGCCATGAAGGCCTGCTGCCGCTGCTGCGCAACGGCACCGGCCTGGACATGCACTGCGACATCGTGGTGGCGGTGAATCCGGGCAACGACAGCACCGCGTACGCCATCGGCGGCAACGTGCAGCAGAGCGTGACGATGCGGATGCTGCCGCTGAACCGCAATGGCGAGTTCTGGGGCGGGCTGCCACTGCGGATCGGCGACGGCACGCTGTGCGCGCCCGACAACGCAGCGGCCTGCAACATGAACCGCCAGGACTGGGCGGCGATCCTGCGCCTCAAATCGCCGGCAGAACTTGCGAAACTCCCGGGCTATCTGCCACCCGCACAGGACGCGCCCGAGGCGTCGCCGGAGAAGCAGGAATGCTGCGTGAACTGCGTGGTCGGCTCGGGCGTGCCGCGATGCCCCGCTGCCGGCCCCCAGGCCACCGAACCCGCCCGCGACCCCCGGGCCCCCCCGGTCCCCCCGATGAAGCCACACCGCACCGCATCGACCGTCCGCCTGACCGCCACGCTGGCCGCGTGCCTGGCGCTGGCCGCCTGCACCACCATGCCGGCCGGCCCCGCCTGGGTCCCGGGCCAGCAGGCCACGGTGGAAGGCCAGGTCGCCACCGTCGACACCACGCCCTGGACCTACGACGGCAGTGCCGTGATCACGCTGGCCACACCGAGCGGCAACGTCGACGTGCACCTGCCAGCGCGCTGGAACCTGTGCAAGGCACCGCCGCCGGAAGACGTGCAGGCGCTGAAGGCCGGCGACCGCGTGCGGGCAACCGGCACGGTGTCCGAACCGCACACCCTGGTGGTCTGCGAGCACGCCGGGCACGGGCTGCACCGCGCGCCCTAGGCGGGACGGGCAGCCTGCACCCAACATACTGGCGAGCAGCGGCTAATCGTGCGCTGCAACTAGCATGTAAACGTTTTCATCCCTAGTATCCGGCGCTCCCGTGGCCTGCCCGGCCCGCCCCATGGAGCCCTGCCATGAACCGCTTCGCGCTCGCGGCACGCCCGTCCCTGGCCTTCGCGTTGTTCGGTCTGACGGTCGGGGCGGCCATCATCCCCCAGGCCCATTCGGCAGACGCCTTGCCCCCGCGGGCCGCGTGGAAGGCGACCAGTTCCGCCAGCACCACCGTGGAGATGGCCCCGACCAAGGCCATCGATGGCGATCCGGCGACCAAGTGGGGCGGGGCGTTCTCGCCAGGGCACTGGTACCAGGTGGACTTCGGCAGGCGCGTGTCGGTCGGCGCAGTGGAACTGCACTGGGAATGGGGCGGCGCGCGCGCGTACTCCCTCCAGGCCTCCGACGACGGCCAGCAGTGGCGCACCGCCTTCGAGACCCGCGATGGCGTGGGCGGCATCGAGTACGACGTGTTCCCCACCGTGCAGGCGCGCTACCTGCGCCTGGCCGCCCCGGACCGCTCGGCGGACTGGGGCGTGTCGGTATTCGAGTTCCAGCCATATGCCGGTGACGAAACGCCGCGCATCACCGGCGTGAGTGGTGATCCCGCCGCGCTGTGGTCCGAAGCCGGCGAGGCGCATGCGATGACCGCCAAGCCCGCGGCCGATGGCACGCGGCAGTTGCAGATCGACCTGCCCAAACCGATGTCCGTGGCCGGCTTGGAAGTGGCGTGGAAGGACACGCCGCGCGCCGCCCGGCTGGAAGGCCGCGAAGCCAGTTCGGACCGCTGGATCGTGCTGGCGGAAGAGCCGCGCGCCTTCGGCGACAGCACCTTCCTCGCCGACAGCCAGGCGCGCCCGCTGTCCGCGCTGCGCCTGAGTGTGCGCGGCGAAGGCACGCAGGCGCCGCGTCTGCAGCGCATGCGCCTGATCGGGCCCAAGCGGGTGATGACGGCGATGAAGCGCTACGAACTCGCGGCGTCGCGCGAGCACCGGGCGCTGTTCCCCTCGTCGCTGCACCAGCAGCAGGTGTACTGGACGGCCGTGGGCATTCCCGCCGGCCGGCAGAAGTCGGTGCTCGACGAATTCGGCCACGTCGAAGCCTTCAAGGGCGCGCCGCTGGTGCAGCCCGTTTGGCGCGATGCCACCGGCCGCGCGAGCGCGGCGAATGCGGATACTCCCATCACCCATGCCTTGCGCGACGGCTGGATGCCGATGCCCACCGTGCAATGGTCGCCGCAACCCGGTCTGGAACTGACCACGGCCGCGATCGCCATCGAACAACGCGGCGCGCCGGTCACGCTGGTGCGCTATCGCCTGCGCAACACCGGCACCACGCCGGTCGCCGGCAGCTTCAACCTGCTGACGCGACCCATGCAGGTCAGCCCGCCGTGGCAGAACGGCGGACCGTCGCCGATCCGCGACATCGCCGTCGGCAGCGGCGACGCGGCGCAGGTGGCAGTCAACGGACGCACGCTGTTCCAGTCGCTGACGCCGGTGGCGCGCGCGTCCGCCTCGGCGTTCGGTGCGCATGGCGAGGACGAGATCACCGGCCTGCTGATGGCCGATGCGTTGCCCGATGCGCAGCAGGCGCACGACGACAGCGGCCTGGCGGCCGGCCAGCTGGGCTACGACGTGGCGCTGGTGCCGGGCGCGACGCAGGACATCGTGATCGCCTTCGCCCTCGGTGAAGCGCGCATCGATCCCGCCAAGCCGCTGCCGGCCGCGCCGGTGATCGACATGGAAGGACTCGTTGGCGATGGCGCCTTCGCCACGCTCAGCGACCAGATCGCCGCGCAGTGGCAGGCACGCCTGGGCCGCATCGGTCTGTCGCTGCCGGATGCCTCGCTGGTCGACATGCTGCGTGCGCAGGCCGCGTACATGCTGATCAACCAGAGCGGCCACGCCATGCAGCCCGGCCCGCGCAACTACAACCGCTCGTTCATCCGCGATGGCGCCGCCACCGCCGCCACGCTGGTGCGCATGGGCATGCCGAAGACCGCGCGCGATTACCTGCAGTGGTACGCCGGCCATGCGGTGCACGAGAACGGCCTGGTGTCGCCGATTCTCAACGACGACGGCTCGGTCAACACGGGGTTCGGCTCCGACATCGAGTACGACAGCCAAGGCCAGTTCATCTGGCTGGTGGCCGAACTCGCGCGCCTGGACGGCGGTGCGCGCAGCGTGCGCGACTACCAGGACAAGGTGACGCGCGCGATGAAATTCATGCAGGAACTGCGCGAACGCACGAGGGTGCCGGGCTACCTCGCCGACCAGCCGTCGCCGGAGCGCTTCCACGGCATCCTAGCACCATCGATCAGCCACGAAGGCTATCCGGTACCAACACACAGCTACTGGGACGACTATTGGGCGCTGAAGGGCTGGCGCGACGGCGCTTGGCTGGCCGAGCAGTGGGGCGACGCGAAGACGGCCGCCTGGGCGCGCGAGCAGTACGCGGCGCTGCGCGCATCGATGGCCGCCTCGATTCGCGCGACGATGAAGTGGAAGGGCATCGATACCGTGCCCGCCGACGCCGACATGGGCGGCAGTGATCCCACCAGCCTGTCGATCGGGCTGGATCCGGCCGGGCAGCAGGACGTGATGCCGGCCGATGCGCTGAAGACCACGTTCGACCGTTACCTGGACGACGTGCGCAAGCGCGACGTGCCCGGCGCGTTGTACGCGTACACACCGTACGAGATCCGCAATGTGCTGACCTACGTGCATCTCAACCGGCCGCAGGAAGCGCACGAGCTGCTGATGCGTTTCCTCGGCCACCGCCGCCCCGCACCGTGGCAGGTGCTGGCGGAAGTGGTGTATTCCGATCCGCGCCACGCGATCTACCTGGGCGACATGCCGCACACGTGGATCGGTTCGGAATACGCACGGGCGATCTTCGGCATGCTGATGCACGAAGGCGATGACGCGCTGTCGCTGCTGCCCGGCACGCCGCCCGCCTGGGTCGCGGGCGACGGCCTGCGCGTGGACGGCCTGCCGACCGCCTACGGCACGCTGGCGATGGCTGCGCGGCAGCAGGGCCAGACCCTGCGCATCACGCTGGCGCCCGGCCTGCGCAAGGACGCGGCGTTGAAGGTCAGCTGGCCGACCCGGACGAAGCCGTCGCGCGTCACTGTCGATAGCAAGGTCATGACCGACTTCGACAATCAGGGCCTGCGCACGACCACGCCGTTCAAGGAACTGGTCGCGACCTGGTGAACGACGGGGATCCGGCAGCGCGGCGCGTCCTCGGCACGCGCCGGCGATAGGCTTCGTATTCCGGCAGCGCGGCGACCAGGTCGCGCTCTTCCCAGCGGATCGCGAGCAGGATGTAGACCGTCGTCATCACCGCGAACAGCAGGTGCGTCAGGGTCATGGTCGGCGTGGCCCAGAACGTCAGCAGCCAGGCGACATACAACGGATGGCGCACCCAGCGGTAGACGGTCGGCGTGCGGAATGGCAGGTGCGTGTAGGGCCGACCGATGAACTGCAGCCAGACCTGGCGCAGGCCGAACAGGTCGAAGTGGTTGAGCAGGAACGTCGTGTACAGCAGCAGCGCCCAGCCGAACGCGTAGATGGCGTACAGGATGGCGCGTGCCGTCGGGTCCCGCACCTCCCACACCGTACCGCCCAGTGGACTCCACAGCCAGAACAGCAGGATCAGCGCGAGACTGGACAGCAACGTGTAGGTGCTGCGTTCCGCGGATTCGGGAATCAGCCGCGTCCACGCGCGCTTGAAGGCGGGACGCGCCATCACGCTGTGCTGCACGGCGAACAGGGCCAGCAGGCCCAGGTCGATCAGCAGTGCGGTGGCGAACGGCGCGGTCGGCGCCGAGTCCATGCCCTTCGGCACCCACAGGTTGCCGATGAAACCGATGGCGTACAGGAACGTGGCGAAGAACACGGCGTAACAGGCCACGCCGTAGAGCAGGATCAGGGTGCGTTTCATCGGAACCTCGCGATGCATGCGCGGCAGGACCGGGGGAGCGCTGCCTGCGCGGGATGGGGAGCCGCCAGCGTCGCCCGTCCGCGCCGGCCACGGCAGGGGAACAATGTCCCGACGTGTGGCCCCGCGCACGCACCGCAGGGGAGCAATGTCCCGGCTACACTGCGGACCGGTTCCCCTCCGGGACGGCCGCATGCAACAGGCGATCCGCTACCTGACCACCGGCGACGGCGCGCGCCTGGCGTGGGCCTCGCTCGGCAGCGGGCCGGTGCTGGTCAAGGCGGCCAACTGGCTGAGCCACCTGGAATACGACCTGGAAAGCCCGATCTGGCGCCACTGGTACCGGTTCTTCGGCCAGCACTACCGCCTGCTCCGCCACGACGAACGCGGCTGCGGCATGACCGGCGGCGACGCGCGTGGGCTCACCCTGGACCATTGGCTGGGCGACCTGGAAGCCGTCATCGACGCGGCCGACCTGCGCGAACCCTTCGCACTGATGGGCGTCTCGCAGGGCGCGGCCGCCTGCATCGCCTACGCGGTGAAACACCCGCAGCGCGTCTCGAAGCTGCTGCTCCCACGGCGCCTATGCGCGCGGCCCGTACGAGCGCGGCAACGAGGAAGCGGCGCGCCTGTACCGCGCCATCATCGACATCGCGCGGGTCGGCTGGACCGACCAGAACCCGGTGTTCCGCCAGGTGTTCACCTCGCGCTTCATTCCCGAGGCCACCGAGGCCCAGGTCCACTGGTTCAACGAACTCGCGCGCATGACGACCACCGCGGAGGCGGCAGGCACCCTGCTGGAAGCCCGCGCGCACATCAACGTCACCGCCCTGCTAGGCCAGGTCGCGGCACCCACCCTGGTGTTGCATGCACGGCAGGACAGCGTGGTGCCGCTGGAGGAAGGTCGCCTGCTGGCGGCAGGCATTCCCGGTGCGCGCTTCGTCGAGCTGGACTCGCGCAACCACGTGCTGCTGGAGCATGAGCCCGCATGGCAGCGGTTCCGCGAAGAGGTGCTGGCCTTCCTCGGCGGCAGCGCGCGCGGCGAAGCACATCTGGCCGCACTGACGCAGCGTGAGCGCGACATCGTCGCCGCACTGGTGTCCGGGCAGACGAACGCGCAGATCGCGGCGTCGCTCTTCATCAGCGACAAGACGGTGCGCAACACCCTTACCCGCATCTACGGGAAACTCGGCGTGCAGTCGCGGACGCAGGCGATGGCGTTGTTGCGGGGTTCCACGCCGTCCGGATGACGGATCCTCCGCCGGCGCGCGAT
This sequence comes from Pseudoxanthomonas mexicana, assembly GCF_010093385.1. Taxonomy (GTDB): domain Bacteria; phylum Pseudomonadota; class Gammaproteobacteria; order Xanthomonadales; family Xanthomonadaceae; genus Pseudoxanthomonas_A; species Pseudoxanthomonas_A mexicana. The sequence goes on along the minus strand of NZ_PDWV01000005.1, from coordinate 117,928 downwards.
GCGGTAGTGAGTCAGGGCTTTCGCAGCGCGTCGCACTGCTTGTTGGCCATCTGCATGACATCGATGCTCAGCATGGTGTACTCCATTTGCGAGATGCCATCCAGCCGCTGGAAGGCCTGCGACGCAGGAGGCAGCATGGCTTGCAGCGACAAGCTGACGGGCACGGACCAATTTTCCTCATCTTCGAGTGGCGTATCGGAAGGCTCGCCAGCATCCCACGGCAGCATAAGGGCCTTCTGCGATCGGGATGACATTACGAACTTCGGCTTGCCGCGCCAACGGACCTGCACTACCGCCATGGGGTAGTCATCCATCCAGCTGATGCGATGTGCATAGTGCGTGTCGACAAGCGAGACGATCGCGCTGCGCCCCAAGTGTCGACGTGCGAGCAGGCGCAGCTCTTCCGGCGAGCAGCGCGATCTTGAGAAGTGGATCTCAGGCACCGAACCCCACAATGCGCGGCGATCCAGGCGTTGCGCTAGTACATGGACCCCTTTTGCTCTCGTCCACGCCTCCGATTCCAGATGGCCGACGAAAGAGTCGATCTTGTCAGACGCTACCTGCTGGTCGACCTCGACCACCCTGCCTCGCCCGGTTTCATAGCGTCCCCGCAACACGAATTTCCCCGCGTTGGCGGAGGGCGTGATCGTGAAGTGCTCTTCCGACGAGCCCCAGCCCACATGCGAGTAGTCGATGCGGATTTCCTCAAGGCTGGCCAGATCGATCACACGCTTCTGTTCTTCACCGGTACAACACCCGGCCAGTCCCCCGAGCAGCACGACCCAGGCGATCCTGCGCTTCACGGCTTCCCCCATTCCTCGCACACGGCAGCGTCGACAGTACATGGTAGGAGCTGCAGGCGCTAACGCCCCTGACGCAGTCCGAGAGTCGATCACAAGTCCGCGATCACCCACCGCCCATTGTCCTGCAGCACCACCTCGAAGCGCGCCCACTGCCGGAGCTCGTCGGGCGTGGCCGTGCCGGTGCTGCCCGTGTGCTCACCGGCGACCACGCGATAGTCCAGCGCCTCGCCCTCGCCATCCAGCACATGCCGCACGCTCCACAGGCGGCCGAGCTTGCCGTTGCTGTAGTAGCGGCCGCGGAGGATCGCGTCGGGGTGGGTGATGTTGCGTTCGGCGTGCTGCTTGGCGAGTTCCAGGAGTTCGGTGAGGTTCTCGGTGGTGATGTCGACGTAGGAGTTGAGCTGCTCCATCGCGGCGGAGAAATCTTCCTGGGTCAGTTCGAACTGGCGCTGCGCGGGCTGGGTGATGCGTGAGGCCTGGCGGCGGCGGTGCAGGTGGGCCGGGTAGCGGCGCCACGGGAACAGGGCGTTGAAGGCGATGGCCATGGCCAGGATGGCCGCGACGTTGATCAGCACGGGCATCAGCAGGTAGCCGTAGCCCAGCGCGTGCACGTCGGGGCCGCCGATCACCGCGGCCAAGGCGGTGGCGCCGCCGGGCGGATGGATGCAGCGCAGGTAATACATGCCCAGTACGGCCAGGCCCACGGCGACGGCGGCGGTCCAGGTATGGCCGGGGAAAAGTTTCTGGCAGCTCACACCGATGAAGGCGGATAGCAGGTGCCCGCCCACCACGGCCCACGGTTGCGACAACGCGCCCTGCGGCACGGCGAACAGCAGCACGGCGGAGGCGCCCATGGAGGTGACCATCAGCGCGCCGCCGACGGCGGACGCGACGTCGCTCGGGAAGGTCCAGCGGGTCAACCCGTACACCGCCAGGATGCCCAGCAACGCACCGATGCCCGATATCCACTTCTCGCCATGGCGGGTGGTGTTGCGCTCGATTCCCAGCAGCAGGCGCAACTCGGTCAGGCGGGAGTGGGGGGTCATGGACGACGGCGGCAGGGGTGGGCGCCGAAGTCTATGCGAAGGATGCGGTTTCGTCCGTAACGCGTAGGGCGGGCCCCGGCCCGCCACCCCAACCCGTCAACGGCGTGGCCCGAGCAGGCCGATCCGGCCAATGACGGGTCAAAACACATCCACTATCCTGGAAAGCGTCGACGGAGGGGAAGCATGGCGATCGAGGATGGTATAGCGGGGGAGTCGTGGTCGGCGGCCGAGGTTGAGGCCACAGTGCTGGCCTACCTGCGCATGCTGCGAATGCAGGAACTCGGGCAAACGTTCGTCAAGGCACAGGTCATCCGGCAACTTGCCAATCAGCTTCCCGCGCGAAACACGGGCGCGATCGAGTACAAATTCCGCAACATCAGCGCCGTGCTCCATGCGCTCGGTGTGCAATCGGTGTCGGGCTACAAGCCGCTTGCTAACGTCCAGAAGCTGCTAATCGATGTTGTCGGCGATCTCCTGCAGAGAGATCTGGCGCTCGACCAAGCAGCCATCCGAAGCGTCGAGACCGCGGCGGAACCGCCTTCAATCACAGATTTCGAAGATTTTGTGGTGGGAGTTCCTTCGCCCAAGTATCGGGTCAACGATGCAGCAACCGCCGCTATCCAGCGCGTTGCCGTCAAGCGAGACTACTTGGAGCGGGAGGCGCGGAATCGTTCGCTTGGACACGCGGGCGAACTGGTCGTCATGGAGTTTGAAGCGCGAAGGCTATTCACTGAGGGCGCCAAGCGACTGATCGATCGCATTGAGCACACCTCCAAGCTAAAAGGCGATGGGCTCGGCTACGACGTACTCTCCTACGATGCCGATGGTCGCGAGCGATTCATCGAGGTAAAGACCACGTCCTACGACGCAGAGACGCCGTTCTTCGTCAGCTCCAATGAAGTCGGGTTCTCGGAAGAAGCGGTTGATCAGTTCCACCTCTATCGCTTGTTCGACTTCCGCAAAAATCCACGCATGTTCGCGCTCAACGGCCCCATTTCGGCAAGTTGTCTGCTCGACCCCGTGAGCTACCGAGCGACTTTGCTGGGCAGCTGAATACAGAAGCACCGTAGGGCGGGCCCCGGCCCGCCGTCATGCGGATGTCAGACGCGGGCGCTGAGCAATCCCATCCGGCGGAACCCCATCTCCAGCGGCACGGTCACCAGCGGCGGCACGGCGGCGAGGACGGCAAGCAGCGTGGCCCACCACGGCCAGCGCAGGCGCAGGGCGGACAGCGCAGTGACCACCACGTAGAACAGGAAGGCGCCGCCATGCAGCGGGCCGAAGATCTTCACGCCCAGCTCGTTGCCCATCGGTCCGTACTTGAGCCACATGCCGATCAGCAGCCCGGCCCAGGTGAAGCCTTCAAGAAAGGCGGCGACAGCGAACAGGCGCCCGGCGGGCGCGAGGGGTCGTAACATGCAGGAACTCCAGTGAGGGAATGCCGCGACGCGATGGCGGCGGCGGCCCCCGCTGGCGGGGAAAATTCTAGCATTTGCGGTACCGGAGTCGAAGACTGAACTCAAATCAGTCGGGATGATCCAGCACAAAGTGCGCCCAGCTTCCCAGAGTTGTCGCATCAATTTCGGCACCAGGCGCACCATTTGCGAGCAATCACAAGGCGCGGCAGGAAACCTGCTCGCGCCCCGCAAGGGTAACTGTGATCAGTTATGGGTCATGACGTCGCAAATCTTTCCGATCTCAAGGAGTGAACTACTGACGTCGAGAATCCCTGCGCCAATCTTCATTCCTGCCGGTTGAGCAGCAGGAAATGGCGTGGAGCCGTTAATGATGATGTTCTTGATCTGCCCTGGCGACAGCGAACAGTAGCTCCGCGACGCCGCATACGACAACAAGACCGCCGCCGCCCCCGAGACCTGAGGCGCAGACATAGATGTGCCTGCAACCTGTACGAAGTTGGGAGAGATAGGTCCATCCCAGCCGCTATTGGACGTCGTAAGAATGTCGCCCGCATCGCCATCAACCCCCTCTCCTCCAGGAGCCGCAATAGTGATCCAATCTGCGTAACTCGAGAAATCCGATCGATTCCCGAGATTGTTCGTCGCCGCGACGGAGATGACGTTGTCGCATTTAGCTGGTTCGGCATTGGCTAAGCTGCTGCTGTTTCCGGCCGCAGCCACAAGAGTGACGCCTTGGGCATACGCCTGATTGATTGCACTTTGCAACTCCGAAGAGCAAGCGGCCGTAGTTGGGAAGCCCAAACTCATATTGATGACTCTGGGACGGTCGGCAAAACTCGGCAGGGACGGCAATCCTGCTCCACCAACTCCTCCCGCCCATCTGATAGCGTCGATCAAGTCGGACAGTTTTCCCCTGCCGCCTTTGCCCAACACTCGGATAGGCATGACTTTAGCCCCCGGAGCAACGCCAGCGCCCCCATAGTTATTGTTAGCGGTAGCTGCTGCTATGCCCGCGACTCTCGTTCCATGCCAAGTAGAGTCTCCCAAAGTGCTGCAGAAAGCATCGCTATCACAGCCAAGAATTATGCCTGGCGAATAGGAGCCTGGATCCGATGGATCGGAATCGCGTCCGTTTCCATCCTTCGCGATGACCACGTTTGTTATGAAGTCATATCCGGGCACGATTCGCGCGGGATCGATGTCCGGATGCGGCGTCAACCCCGAGTCAATTATCCCAATCACGACGCCCGTTCCAATGGCGTTACTCCACGCAAACTTTGCACTCGTGCCGTAACTCAGACTGCTTTGCAAATGCCATTGCGCTGACAGGTAGGGGTCGTTTACATCCGCAAAGGCCATGATAGTGAGGTCAGGCTCAACGTGCTCGACGCTGGGATCATCTGCGAGTTGACGCATCAAAAGCCCTGCCTCCACTCGATCTAAAGGTCTGCTGGTTCTAATAAGCTCAGATGAGCCTAGCATTCTCCTTACCTTGACGATGCTGACTGACTTTCCGGTCGCCATGGACAAACGTGAAGCCGCACCATCGATTGAAATGCGAATTTTTGATTCGTCTACCCTTGCCGTCGAATCATCATTGAATCGGACTATGAACTGGTCATAGTCGTGCTGATTTGACAGCCTTTCCAGCTGCATTTTTTCGCGAGCAACCGCGGCGCCAGATAAGCAGATGCTCGCAAAGGTCACCGCGATTAAAAGCTTCCATCGCGATACTCGCTTCAGTTCGTTCGTCATTGCTATTCATCCTTATCTTCAATGAATGGGGACTACGTAGCGCTGTAAGAAGCTGTTTCCAGTACCGACATCGTCGGCACGCAGATCTAATCACGACAGTTCGCAGCCCCGCAAACGAGAAGAGGCGCGAGAAGCGCAAAAAAGAGCAGCCTTTCGGCTGCTCTTCCTAGAACCGTCCCACTTTTATGGCTTCGGCTAGCCGACAAAGCTAGACATCAAACCGTGACCGGGTTCGCCTTCTCCACATCGATCTTGTACTGCTTGATCGCGCGGGATACGTCCTTGGCGGTCATCTTGCCTTCCTTCGCCAGGGCGGCGATGGCGGCGTGGGCGATGTAGTAGCGGTCCACTTCGAAGTGGCGGCGCAGGTTGGCGCGGGTATCGCTGCGGCCGAAGCCGTCCGTGCCCAGCACCGTGTACGCCATCGGCACGAACGCACGGATCTGGTCCGCGTACGCCCGCACGTAGTCGGTGGCGGCGATGGCCGGGCCCTGGCGACCTTCCAGCAGCTCGGTCACGTAGGCCTTGCGCGGCGACTTCGCTTCCGGGTTCAGGCGGTTCCAGCGCTCGGCGTCGAAACCGTCGCGGCGCAGCTCGTTGAAGCTGGGGCAGGACCAGATGTCGGCGGTCACGCCGAAGTCCTTGTCCAGCAGCTCGGCCGCCGCGATCGCCTCGCGCAGGATGGTGCCGCTGCCCAGCAGCTGCACGCGCAGCTCGCCCTTCTTCGGCTTGCCGGCGTCGGTGAGCAGGTACATGCCCTTGATGATGCCCTCGGCCGCACCTTCCGGCATGTCCGGGTGGGTGTAGTTCTCGTTCATCAGGGTGACGTAGTAGTACTCGTCCACCTGCTCCTGCAGCATCTTCTGCATGCCGTGCTGCAGGACCACCGCGACTTCGAAACCGAAGGTCGGGTCGTAGCTGCGCACGTTGGGGATGCCGCCGGCCACCACGTGGCTGAAGCCGTCCTCGTGCTGCAGGCCCTCGCCATTGAGCGTGGTGCGGCCCGCGGTGCCGCCCAGCAGGAAGCCGCGCGTGCGCATGTCCGCCGCCTGCCAGGCGATGTCGCCGATGCGCTGGAAGCCGAACATCGAGTAGTAGATGTAGAACGGCAGCATGGGCACGTTGCTGACCGAATAGCTGGTGCCCGCCGCCATCCACGAAGACATCGCGCCCGGCTCGCTGATGCCCTGCTGCAGCACCTGGCCGGACTGGTCCTCGCGGTAGTACATCAGCTGGTCGGCATCGACCGGCTTGTACTTCTGGCCGAACGGCGCATAGATGCCGATCTGGCGGAACATGCCTTCCATGCCGAAGGTGCGCGCCTCGTCGGCGACGATCGGCACCAGGCGCGGACCCACCTGCTTGTCACGCAGCGCGATGTTCAGGCCCTGCACGAACGCCATGGTAGTGGAGATCTCGCGGTCGCCGGTGCTCTTGAGCAAACGGTCGAAGGCTTCCAGCTTGGGCGTCTCGAACGACTGGCTGGCCTTGCGGCGGCGCTGCGGCAGGTAGCCGCCCAGCGCGGCGCGGCGTTCCTTCAGGTACTGCACTTCCGGCGAGTTCTCGCCCGGGTGGTAGAACGGCACCTGCGCCGCTTCTTCCAGCTGCTTGTCGGTGACCGGGATGTTGAAGCGGTCGCGGAACGTGCGGATGGCCTCGTCGTCCAGCTTCTTGGTCTGGTGGGTCGGGTTGAGCGATTCGCCCGCCGAACCCATGCCGTAGCCCTTCACCGTCTTGGCCAGGATCACGGTGGGCATGCCCTTCGTGTTCACCGCCTCGTGGTAGGCCGCATAGACCTTGTGCGGATCGTGGCCGCCGCGGTTGAGGCGCCAGATGTCGTCGTCGGACAGGTTGGCGACCATGGCCGCCGTCTCCGGATACTTGCCGAAGAAGTTGTCGCGCGTGTACTTGCCGCCGAACGCCTTGCAGTTCTGGTACTCGCCGTCGACGGTTTCCATCATCAGCTTCTTCAGCACGCCGCTGGTGTCGCGCGCGAGGAGCGGATCCCAGTAACTGCCCCACAGCAGCTTGATGACGTTCCAGCCGCCGCCGCGGAACACGCCCTCAAGCTCCTGGATGATCTTGCCGTTGCCGCGCACCGGGCCGTCCAGGCGCTGCAGGTTGCAGTTGACCACGAAGATCAGGTTGTCCAGGCCTTCGCGGCCGGCCAGCGCGATGGCGCCCAGGGTTTCCGGTTCGTCGCTCTCGCCGTCGCCGATGAAGCACCACACCTTGCGGTCGGACTTCTCGATCAGGCCGCGGTGCTCCAGGTACTTCATGAACTGCGCCTGGTAGATCGCCGCCAGCGGGCCCAGGCCCATCGACACGGTCGGCGTCTGCCAGTAATCCGGCATCAGCCACGGATGCGGGTACGACGAGATGCCCTGGCCGTCGACTTCCATGCGGAAGTTGTCGAGCTGCTGCTCGCTGATGCGGCCTTCCAGGAACGAGCGCGCGTAGATGCCCGGCGCGCTGTGGCCCTGGATGAACAGCAGGTCGCCCGGATGGCTGTCGCTGGGCGCGCGCCAGAAGTGGTTGAAGCCCACGTCATAGAGCGTGGCGCCGGAGGCGAAGCTGGCGATGTGACCGCCGAGGTCGCCGGGCTTGCGGTTGGCGCGCACCACGGTGGCCATCGCGTTCCAGCGGATGATCGAACGGATGCGCCATTCCAGCGCGGCGTCGCCCGGGCTCTTGGCCTCGTTCTGCGGCGCGATGGTGTTGACGTATTCGGTGGTCGGCGAGAACGGCAGGTAGGCGCCGGCGCGGCGGGTGACTTCCACCATGCCTTCGAGCAACTGGTGAGCACGCAGGGCGCCGTTCTTCTCGATCACCGCCTGCATGGAATCGATCCATTCGCGGGTCTCCTGCGGATCCGGATCGCTCTGCAACATGTCGTTCAACCAGTTCATTCCCACTCCTGTTGCGCCGCGCGTGGGGGCGTGGCGTTGCCGTTCTTGTAGAGCCTTGAAGTGTAACGCACGCACCCTGCGCCCAACCCGGCTACGCAGGCGTATGGAAGGACATGGCGTGCCTGTCCCGGGACAGAGACCACACCAAAATCAGACCTTTCCGCTATTGCGATGCAGCATGCCGCGCCGGCGTATGATCGCCGTCCAGGGGAAGGCAGCGATCAGGGTCGGCATGCGCAACGCAGTGCCCAACGATGTCGTGCCACAGAAGGAAGCCGCCGGTGCCGCGCACTGGCGCAGCAGCCTGCGCACGCGCATTGCGCTGTGGGCCGGCCTGGTGAACGTGGCGCTGCTGCTGTTGCTGGTGCTGGGGACGGCGTGGTTCGCGCGCCGGCTGATCCTGGACGACGCGCGCCGCGACACCCATGCCACCACGCAGGAGGCGGCGCAGCGGCTGGACGGCGCGCTGCATGTGGTGACCATCACCACCCACGGCATGTCCGACCTGGTGGGTGGCGCGCAGCTGTCGTCCGACGAACTGATGGCCACCCTGCGCGCCATGGTGAAGGCCACCCCCGGCTGCGCTGGTGGCCTGCTGATCCTGGAGCCGCGCACGCGCGGCGACCTGCCGTTCGCCCGCTACGTGGCCGCCAATGGCCGCGACCGCGATTTCATCGCCGACGGCTATCCGTTCCGCGCGCAGGGCTGGTACCAGCGCCCCGTCGCCTCGCCCGGCGGCTGGTGGTCCGAGCCCTATCTCAACCAGCCCGCCGGCGGCGTGTGGATGGTCACCTACAACATGCCGCTGCGCGACCCCGGCCGGGGCGCACGCACGCGCGGCATGGTCAGCCTGGACCTGCCGCTGGCCAACCTGACCGGGATGGTCGACGCGCTGGCGCACCTGCCGGGCTGGCGGGTCTCGCTGGTGGCGCCGGCCGGCACGCTGGCGCTCAATCCCGAGGTGGGCGTGGAGCGGCTGGGGACGCTGGACGACTACATCGTCCGCGCGGGCCGCCACGACCTGGGCGAAGCCGCCCGCGCGGTGCGCCTGCGCCAGCCGCTGCAGTACGCGCATACCGACGCGGTTAGCCTGGAACGCCGCTTCACCGTGGTGGAACCGGTCGGCGACAGTGGCTGGACGCTGCTAGTGGCGCAGTCCTACGAGCTGGTCATGGCGCGCCTGACCGACGCACTGTGGCAGCTGGCCGCCGTTGGCGCGCTGCTGGCGCTGGTCTGCATGCTGGTGGTGCGCAAGCTGGCGCGGCATGTCAGCCAGCCGGTGGAGGGCCTGTCCTCGGCCGCCGCGCGGCTGGGACGCGGCGAGTACGACATGCCGGTGCCCTATGTGGCGCGGCGCGACGAGGTGGGACAGAGGGCGCGCACGCTGGAACATGCGCGCGGTTCGATCCAGCGCCAGCTGCGCGAGATCGCGGACATGACCGCCGCGCGCCAGAAGCTGGAGAGCGAACTCTCGATCGCGCGCGAGATCCAGCAGGCCATGCTGCCGCCGGGCCTGGCGATCGACCGCGAGCACGCGCACCTGGAAGCCTATGCGCGGCTGGAGCCGGCCAAGGCGGTGGGCGGCGATTTCTACTGCTTCATCCAGACCGATCCGGACTGCCTGTGGTTCGCCATCGGCGATGTGTCCGACAAGGGCGTGCCGGCAGCGCTGTTCATGGCGCGCACGGTCACGGTGCTGGAAGTGGCGGCCAGCACGCACGAGTCGCCCGAGCGCGTGCTGGCCGAAGCCTCGCGCCGGCTGGTGCAGGGCAACGACGCCTGCATGTTCGCCCCCGTGCTGTGCGGGCGCGTGGACGTGCGCACGGGCGCCTGCGTGCTGGCCAGCGCGGGCCACGACGCGCCCTTGCTGCTGCATGCGGACGGACGTGTGGAGACGCTGCTCGTCCAGCCCGGGCCGCCGCTGGGATTCGAGGTGGGCGACGTGTTCCCGCTGTGGTCCGGCATCGTGCCCTCGGGCGCCACCCTGCTGGCCTGGACCGATGGCATCACCGAGGCCTTCGACGCCGACGACCAGGCCTTCGGCGCCGAGCGCATTCCCGATGCGCTGCAGCCCGGCGCGACGGCGCGGGAACAATGCGAAGGGCTGATCGCACAGGTTCACGCATTTACCGGTACCGCACCGCAGTCCGACGACATCACCGCGCTCGCCCTCCGTCGCCGGCTGGACAGCGCCCCCGCTTCCCCCGAAGCTCCGTCATCACAGGAGACCGCACATGCAGATGCGACTGTTCATCCCCCGTGAGCATGCCCGCGTGGACGACCTCAATGCGTCGCTGGAGGCCGTCCTGGCCAACAATGGCGTCAGCCCGGCCATCCAGGGCGACGTGCGCCTGATCGTCGAAGAGCTGGCGAGCAATGCCATCGAACACGGCGACCTGGCGCGCGTGGAAGCGGAGGAGCACGAGCTGTGCGTGGACATCGCCATCCGCGAGCACCTGCTGACGCTGGAGTTCCGCGAAAGCGGCGCGCCTTTCAATCTGCTTGAACAGCCGCCCCCGGATCTGGATGCCGACATCCTGGCCCGTCCCACCGGAGGACTGGGCCTTCACCTGGTACGGCAGGGGTCGGAACAGGCGAGCTACCAGCGCGTCGGCAACTACAACGTGGTGCGCCTGACCCTGCGCATCCCCACCGAGGAGACCGGAGCATGAGCCTGCGCATCGAGATCCTGCCGCCCGGCAAGGGCAGCCAGCGCGTCGCGGTGGAGGGACGACTGGATACCCACACCTACGAGGACCTGGACGAGGCACTGGCGCCCCTGCTCACGCGCCAGCTGCATTCGCTGGTGCTGGACCTGTCGGGGCTGGACTACATCAGCAGCGCGGGCATCCGCTCCATCTTCAAGGCGCGCAAGACGCTGGCCCCGCACGGCGGCAAGGTGCTGCTGGTCAACCCGCAGCCGCAGATCCAGAAGGTGCTGGACATGGTCAAGGCGGTGCCGTTGAACGAGATCTTCTCGTCCACCGCCGAAGCCGACGACTACCTGGACCTGATGCAGCGCCGGGTGCTGGAGGCCGGCGAGGACGAGGACTGACGCACGCCGACCGCCTCGTCTCACTTTTCCATTACGATCCGACCTCCACCCCTCCTCCCCGGGCCACCCCCACCCGGTACATCCGCTGCACCGAGATGCCTGATGACATTGGAGATTGAGGTCTACCCACCGGTGAACGGCAACCAGTACGTGATGCTGGGGGGCCGCCTGGACACGTTGAGCCACGCGCAGCTGGACGAGGCGCTGGCCCCGATGCTGGCGGCGCGCCCGCAGGCGCTGGTGCTGGACCTGGCGCACCTGGACTACATCAGCAGCGCCGGCGTGCGCAGCATCCTGAAGGCGCGCAAGGCGCTGGCCCCGCACGAAGGCCGCCTGCTGGTGGTGCACCCGCAGGAACAGATCCGCAAGGTGATCGAGATCGTGCAGGCCGTGCCGATGGACGAGATCTTCGAGTCCACCGCCGATGCCGACGCCTACCTGGATGCGCTGCAGAGGCGCATTCTCGATGGCGAGGAAGAGCCCTGATCGTATTCTGTAGGAGCGACGTCAGTCGCGACCGCATGAATCACGTGTCCAAGGTGTCTGATGGCATGCGGTCGCGACTGACGTCGCTCCTACAGGGATCCCCAACGGAAAAAAGCCCCGCATGCGGGGCTTTTTCTCTCCAGGACTCGGCCCGATCAACCCGGCCCGCTGCGCTCGGCCTCGCGCTGCTGGCGGATCTGCGCGTCGACGGCGGCGATGGCGGTCATGTTGATCACCCGGCGCGGCGTGGCGCTGGTGGTCAGGATGTGCACCGGCTTGGAGATGCCCATCAGGATGGGGCCGATGGCCACGCCATCGGTGACCACGCGCACCATGTTGTAGGCGATGTTGGCCGCGTCCAGGTTGGGCAGCACGAACAGGTTGGCGCGCCCGCTCAGGGTGCTGCCCGGCATGATCCGGTTGCGCAGCACTTCGTCCCAGGCGGTGTCGCCCTGCATCTCGCCGTCCACGTTGAGGTCCGGCTTGCGCTTGAGCAGCAGCTCGCGCACCTTGCGCATCTTCAGCGAGCCCGGGGTTTCGTGGCTGCCGAAGTTGGAGTGCGACAGCAGCGCGATGCGCGGTTCGATGCCGAACAGCTTCAGCCGGTAGGCCGCCTGCAGCGGGGCCTCGGCGATCTGTTCAGCAGTGGGATCGTCCTGCACGTGCGTGTCCAGGAAGAAGTACGCGCCCTGGTTGTTGATCACGCCGGTCATGGCCGAGGTGGACTGCACGCCCGGATCCAGCGGGATCATGCTGCGCACGTAGCCCAGCTTCTTGTGGAAGCGCCCGACGATGCCGGTGATCAGCGCATCCGCCTCGCCGCGCGCCACCATCACCGAAGCGATCAGCGTGGGGCGCGAACGCATCAGGTTCTTCGCCGCCGCCGGGGTCACGCCACGGCGTGCGGTCAGCGCATGGTAGTGCTGCCAGTAGTCGTTGAAGCGCGGATCGTCGTTCTGGTTGGTCAGCTCGAAATCCACGCCCGCGCGCATGCGCAGGCCCAGGCGCTGGATGCGCGCGTCGATCACCTCGGGGCGGCCGATCAGGATCGGGAAGGCCAGGCCTTCGTCGATCACCGTCTGCACGGCGCGCAGCACGGTCTCTTCTTCGCCTTCGGCGTACACCACGCGCTTCTTGTCGGCGCGCGCACGGTCGTACACCGGCTTCATCATCAGGCTGGTGCGGTAGACGAACTGGCCCAGCTTCTCGCGGTAGGCCCACATGTCGGCGATCGGACGCAGCGCCACGCCAGAATCCATGGCGGCCTGCGCGACCGCGGCGGCCACTTCCACCAGCAGGCGCGGATCGAACGGGCGCGGGATGAGGTATTCGGGGCCGAAGCAGGGTACGTCGTCGCCGTATGCGCTGCCCAGGTCGGACGCTTCGCGGCGCGCCAGGTTGGCGATGGCATGCACGCAGGCGACCTTCATCGCCTCGTTGATGACGGTGGCACCCACGTCCAGCGCGCCGCGGAAGATGTACGGGAAGCAGAGCGCGTTGTTGACCTGGTTCGGGTAGTCGCTGCGGCCCGTGCCGATGATGGCGTCCGGACGCACGGCCTTGGCATCGGCCGGCGAGATCTCGGGATTCGGATTGGCCAGCGCCAGGATGATGGGCTTGTCCGCCATGGTGGCGACCATCTCCGGCTTCAGGATGCCGCCGGCCGACAGGCCCAGGAAGATGTCCGCGCCGGCGACGATCTCCGCCAGCGAGCGCTTGTCGGTGTCGCGCGCGTAGCGCGCCTTGTCCGGATCCAGGTTCGGGCGGCCGGTGTAGATCACGCCGTCGCGGTCGAAGGCCAGGATGTTCTCCGGCTTCAGGCCCAGCGCCACCAGCATGTCCAGACAGGCAATGCCGGCCGCGCCGGCGCCGCTGGTGGCCAGCTTCACGTCGCCGATCTTCTTGCCCACCACCTCCAGCGCATTGACCACCGCCGCGCCGACGATGATCGCGGTGCCGTGCTGGTCGTCGTGGAAGACCGGGATGTTCATCCGCTCGCGCAGCTTGCGCTCGACGATGAAGCACTCCGGCGCCTTGATGTCTTCCAGGTTGATGCCGCCGAAGGTGGGTTCGAGCGAAGCGATGATGTCGACCAGCTTGTCCGGGTCGGTCTCGTCGATCTCGATGTCGAACACGTCGAGGCCGGCGAACTTCTGGAACAGCACGCCCTTGCCTTCCATCACCGGCTTGCCGGCCAGCGGGCCGATGTTGCCCAGGCCCAGCACCGCGGTGCCGTTGGTGACCACGGCCACCAGGTTGCCGCGCGCAGTGAGCTCGCTGGCGCTGGTGGGATTCTCGACGATCGCCTCGCAGGCATAGGCCACGCCCGGCGAATAGGCCAGCGCCAGATCGCGCTGGGTCAGCATCGGCTTGGTCGGCGCGACCTTGATCTTGCCGGGCGGGGACAGCCGGTGGTATTCCAGCGCGGCCTGCTTGAAATCGTCGTTCGTCATTGCGGAAACGGTGCCTGTGGTGAAGGCGGGGGAGCGGCAATTCTAACCGGTCCCCGCCGGGGCCGGTTTTCGCAGATGCGGCGCTGCATCACGCAGTGCGCCAACGTGCATCGCCTGCGAGGGTCGAGCGGCGGCGGGTGATCAGCCGTCGGCCGACAGCCTGTCCAGCCGGATGCGGTTGGCGAACAGCGAGAACGCCAGCACGCCGGCCAGCCCATTGGCGCGGCTGACCCAGCGCGGCAGCCAGCGCGGCGGGGCCAACACGCCGTCCTCGAACAGGGGCTCGAAGGCGGCGACGTCGTCCAGTGTCATCTTGCCGGCGAACAGCCGCCGGCACAGGCGCAGCCGGTCCTGCTGCAGCGAGCGGCGGAAGAAGGTATGCACGCCGATCAGGCCGCGCAGGTACACCGTGTCCTTGGTGAACGCCGATCCGCCGGTGGTGGGCACGCCGCGGAACACCCGCTGCGCCGAAGAGAAGCTTTCCGCCTGGCTCTGCCCGGCATCGCGGAAATAGTCGAAGACCTGGATGAAGTCGGCGCCGGCCAGGGCCATGGCCACCGCTTCGATGCGCAGGCTGATGCGCTTCATACGCTCGATGTCGATGCTGCCGGTGATCTGTTCGGCGAAGGTCGCCAGTCCTTCCTGGGTGGCGGTCACCCGGGGCGAGGCCAGCGCCAGGCTGGGCAGCACCGTCTGCTCGCGCCCGTTCAACGCGGTCAGCGAATGCACCAGAGCCTCGTGCTGCAACAGCTGCCGGCGGTCGTAGTCGCTGAAGGCGGCGCCGTGGCGCAGGCGGATGCGGGGGGCGCCGGCCGCCGCTTTCGCGATCAGCGTAGGGTCCAGCTCGACGGTGATGACGCGGCCGTCGAAGAACTCGTCCAGGTCGGCCTGCAGCTGCAACTGCAGGGCGGGGGCCGATACCGGGACGTGCTCCTCCGGCGCCAGCAGTTCGTGGTCCAGGTCGTTGGCGATGGCGATGAAGTGCCCGGCCGCTTCGCGCGTGGTCGGACCGTCGCCGGGCAGGCATTCCTCCGGCGTGCCGAACAGCGCCACCGAATGCGTGGTCACGGTCGGCGTCCCCAGCGACTCCAGCAACCGCGCGGCGATGTCCCAGCTGTGCACCGAGTCGCGCAGGTAGCATCCCAGCGGATGGGCGGGGTCCGCAGCGGCCGCGATGGCGGCCAGTTCCCGGCGCGCATCGCCGAAGTCCAGGCGCGGGTATTCGATCGCCGGCAATGCCGGCTGGCCGCGCGCCACGCCCGCCAGGAAGCGGGTCTGGGCGTCGGCCGGCCAACTGGCCAGGCTGAGCAGCCTGATGCCGCGCACGGCCTTGACCAGGCGCTCGTCGAGCGCGGCGTGATGGGCGATGTCGGGCTGCATGGATCCTCCCTGGCGCACACTGTAGCCCAGCGCATGCGGTGGACGGCACAAGCGTCCACGCCTGGACTATGCTCGACGCTCTTCCATCGGTGCGGGGGCGGCATGCTGGAACTCGATGCGGTGCAGACGCTGGCCTTCGCCGGCCTGGCCCTCTTCCTCGGTTATGCGCTGTGCCGCGTGGTCCCGCTGTTCAACCGCTACAACCTGCCGGCGCCGGTGATCGGCGGCCTGGTGGTGGCGCTGGCCGTGCTGGTGGCGCGCAGCCGCGAGGTCACCCTGTTCACCCTGGACACCAGCCTGCAGGCGCCGCTGATGATCGCCTTCTTCACCACCATCGGCGTCAACGCCAGCGTGGCGCTGTTGAAGCTCAGCGGGCGCCAGGTGCTGGTGTTCCTGCTGCTGGCGTCTGCGTTTGCGATCGTGCAGAACCTGCTGGGCATGGCGGTGGCATTGGGGTTCGGTCTGCATCCGCTGTTCGGCGTGCTGGCCGGCTCGACCACGCTGACCGGCGGGCCGGCGACCGGCCTGGCGTTCGCGCCGCTGTTCGAGCAGGCCGGGGTAACGGGGGCGGAATCGATCGCCGTCGCCTCGGCGATGGCCGGCATCCTGTGCGGCGGCCTGCTCGGCGGTCCCGTGGCGACCGTGCTGATCCGGCGTCACAAGCTGTATGGCGGCGTGCGACTGGGCGCGCCGGACGAATCCGCGGCCGAACCGCTGGGCGCACGCGATACGCCGGACTTCGCCACCCGCGAATCCAATGCGCTGAAGAGCATCGTGGTGATCCTGGTGGCGATGTGGCTGGGCGCAGGGGTCAGCGCCGGGCTGAGCGCGGCGGGCCTGACCCTGCCCGCCTACGTCGGCGCGATGATGGTGGGCGCGCTGATCCGCTGGATCGACGATCGCACGGGCTGGATCCGCCTGCCGGTGGCGACCACCGACCTGATCGGCAACGTCTGCCTGTCGCTGTTCCTGGCGGTGGCGCTGATGAACCTCAAACTGTGGGAACTGGCCGGCCTGGCCGCACCGCTGCTGGTGAACCTGACGCTGCAGGTGGCGCTGGTGGCGCTGTTCTGCGGCGTGGTGTTCCGGGTGATGGGGCGCGACTACGACGCGGCGGTGATGGGCGGCGGCTTCATCGGCTTCATGCTGGGCACCACGGCCAACGCGATGGCGGTGATGCGCACCCTGGTGGAACGCTACGGCATGGCGCCGCGCGCGTTCCTGGTGGCGCCGCTGGTGGGTGCGTTCTTCATCGACTTCACCAATGCGCTGATCATCACCGGCTTCATAAACCTCTGGGATTGATCGATTCCTGAAGCTGATCGATCTAAAGGTGATCGACCGTCGAGATCTATTCGCCGTCATCCCGGCGCAGGCCGGGACCCAGTGACTCTGGTGTTTGGATGACGGTAGATTCGCAGCAAGGCGCTGGGTCCCGGCTTGACCAGCCATTCGGCTGTTGAATGCCGCCGGGATGACGGCCCCGAAAGACCCTCAGCGCTTGCCGTACTTATCGGTCAGCCGCTTGTTCAGCGCCTTGTTCTGCACCTTGGCATTCGCCTTGTCGGCCAGCCGCGAAGCGAGCTTGTCGGCCGCCGCGGCCACTTCATCACGCAGCTTGAGGTAGTTGAGAAAACGGCCCTCGTCCAACTCTTCGCGCTCGATGGCCGCGCGCACCGCGCAGCCCGGCTCGCGGTCATGCGAACAGTCGCGGAACTTGCACTGCTCGGCCAGCGCCTCGATGTCGGCGAAGCCGCCATCGGCCAGGTCTTCCTCGCCGGTGGGCTTGAGTTCGCGCATGCCGGGCGTGTCGATCAGGCAGGCGCCGGCCGGCAACGGGATGAGGGCGCGGAACGTGGTGGTGTGGCGACCGCGCGAGTCGCTTTCGCGCACTTCGCCGGTCTTCATGCGCTCGTCGCCGAGCAGCGTGTTGGTCAGCGTGGACTTGCCCGCGCCCGACGACCCCACCAGCACCACGGTGTGGCCCGGCTCCAGCCACGGTGCCAGCTGCGCGACGCTCTCCGGATCCTTGGCGTTGACGGTGAACACCGGCACGCCCTGCGCGGTGAGGTCGGCCAGTACCTCGACCGCGTCGTCGGCGTACTCGGTGCGGTCGGCCTTGGTCAGCACGACGACCGGCTGCGCACCGCCACCACCGACCAGCAGCAGGTAGCGCTCGATGCGGCGCGGATTGAAGTCGGCATCCAGGCCGCAGACGATGAACACCGTATCGATGTTCGCGGCGATCACCTGCTGGTGGTAATGCTCGCCGGCCGCGCCGCGCTTGATGCCGGTATGGCGCGGCAGCAGCGCCACGATGCGCGGGCGCTTGGAGGTGGCATCCTCCAGCAGCACCCAGTCGCCGACGGCGGGGCGTTCGTGTGCAGGAAACCGGGGGCGCTGCCATTCGGGAAGCGATTCGGCCTTCACGCCCACGCCCGGCGCGTCGGCCACCACGTAGCCCGAGCGGTGCTGCTCGATCACGCGTGCCGGGGTGGCGCCAGGATGTGCCTCCATGGCGGCCCGCCACGCGCTGTCCTCCGGTTTCCCCGCATAAGGCCAGCCGATCGATCTCAGCGGGGTGACGTCGGGCACACTGGGGACGGGGGTTTCGGGCATGGCGCGCATTCTAGACGGCCCCTGAAGCCGGCGGGGCCGGACGGGCCGAATATCCGCTAAGCTGGCCCTCCCCAGCTCATTCGCCCTTCTGCGGTCCCGCCATGCCCACCCCGCCCGTCAAACCGCTCGCCACGCGCGAACGCCTGTCCGAAGTCCGCTATGAAATCCGGGGCGAACTGGCGCGGCGAGCCCGGGAACTGGAGGCCCAGGGGCAGAAGCTGATCAAGCTCAACATCGGCAACCCGGGCGCGTTCGGTTTCCGTGCGCCGGAACACCTGCAGCGCGCGATCGCCGACGACATGGGCCGCACCGATCCGTACACGCACCAGCAGGGCCTGCCCTCGGCGCGCGATGCGATCGCCGCGGCGTACGCCCAGCGCGGCACGCCGGATGCGCACCCGGACCGCGTATTCGTCGGCAACGGCGTGTCGGAACTGATCGACCTGTCGCTGCGCGCGCTACTGAATCCGGGCGACGAAGTGCTGGTGCCCTCGCCCGACTACCCGCTGTGGTCGGCGGCCACCATCCTCAACGACGGCCGCCCGGTGTACTACCGCTGCGATCCGGACAACGATTTCCTGCCCGATCCGGTCGAGATCGAGCAGCTGGTCAGCTCGCGCACCCGCGCCATCGTGCTGATCAACCCCAACAATCCCACCGGCGCGACGTACCCGCGCGAGCTGCTGGAACGCATCGTCGCCATCGCGGCCAAGCACCGTCTGCTGCTGATGGTCGACGAGATCTACGACCAGGTGCTGTACGACGGCGCGAGCTTCGTGCCGGTCGCCCCGCTCGCAGGCGACGTGCCGAGCATCACCTTCAGCGGCCTGAGCAAGGTGCACCGCGCCTGCGGCTGGCGCGTGGGCTGGGGCGTGGTGTCCGGCCACGGCGACGTGGTGCGCGATTTCCTGCATGCGATGGACCTGCTCAGCGCGCTGCGCCTGTGCGCCAACGTACCCGGCCAGTACGCCATCGAAGCGGCGGTCAACGGCCCGGACCCCATCAGCGCGCTGTGCGCGCCGGGTGGCCGCCTGTACGAAACCCGCCGCGCGGTGATCGAGGCCTGCGACGCCAGCCCGCACCTGGCGCTGGTGAACCCGGCCGGCGCGCTGTACGCGTTCCCCGCCGTCGTCGGCGACGCCGCCAGGGGCTTCGACGACCATACGTTCGCGCTGGAACTGATGGAAACCGAGGGCGTGCTGGTCGTGCCGGGCTCCAGCTTCAACGTGCCCTACCGCCACCACTTCCGCGTCACCCTGTTGCCGGAAGCGGCCACGATGCGCGAAGTCTTCGCCCGCATCGACCGCGCCCTGTCGCGCCGCGCCGAGGCCGCCACCAAGGTGGTGCCGATCAAGGGCACGGCGCGGCCGGCGGCGGCGTAAGCGCGCTGCCCCTGTAGGAGCGACGTGAGTCGCGACCGCACGCCGCGACCAGACGTTTTGCTCTGTTCGAGCGCGAGCAGGGCACCGCCGCTGGCGAAGTATCGGGTGCTCGACATCTTCCAGGCCGACCGGATTCACGGTCGCGACTCACGTCGCTCCTACAGTAGGTCCGAAGAGCGCATCATTTGCCCATGACCACGATCTCCGCCCCCCACACCACCGCCCTGACCACCGAACTGCGCTACCTCGCGCTGGGCGATTCCTACACCATCGGTGAAGCCGTGGACGAGGCGGGCCGCTGGCCCATGCAGCTGGCGCGCCTGTTGCGGCAGGAGGGCGTGCTGCTCGGCGACCCGCGCATCATCGCCACCACCGGCTGGACCACCGACGAGCTGGATGCCGCCATCACCGCCGCCGAGCCACTGGGCCAGCACGACTTCGTCAGCCTGTTGATCGGCGTGAACAACCAGTACCGCGGCCGCGATGTGGAGGAATACCGCACGCAGTTCGCCGCGCTGCTGTGGCGGGCCATCGGCTTTGCCGGCAACCGGCCCGACCGCGTGCTGGTGCTGTCGATTCCTGACTGGGGTGTGACCCCGTTCGGCGCGAAGTCCGGCCGCGATGCCGCACAGATCGCGCGCGAGCTGGATGCCTACAACCTCGCGGCGCGCGAGGCCTGCACGCAACGCGGCGTGGCCTTCGTCGACATCACCCCGGTCAGTCGTGCACGTGGCGCCGAGCCGGCGATGGTGGCGGACGACGGCCTGCATCCGTCCGCCGCGATGTACACCGAATGGACGCGGCTGGCGTTCCCGGTGGCGCACCGGTTGCTCGCCTAAGCCTCTCTGCCCCCGGGAGAGGGGCGGGGGCGCCCCACAGCGCCTCCGATCCGATGGGGACGAACGAGCCGCAGCGCAGATGCCCGATAGGCGACGGTGGCACACCCTCATGCGGCGCTTCGCGCCACCTTCTCCCGGCGGGAGAAGGATTCAAGCCGTCACGATCGACGTATCGCGTTGCACATCTTCATCCGGCAGCACCGTGCGATAGCCCTCCGCGTCCAGCCACGCCAGCAGCTGCGCCAGGATGGCCACGTTGTGCCCGTGCGCCGCCCCTTCATGCAGCAGCACGATGGCGCCTGGCGCGATGTCGCGGGTGATGCGCGCCAGCACCTGGTCGGGCCGGCAGTTCACGCCGTCGAAGCCGCGCGCACTCCAGGCCACGCGCGCCAGGCCGTGCCGTTTCAGCGACAGTCCCACGAACGGGTTGGTCATGCCCACCACGCTGCGGTACCAGCGCGGTGTCTGCCCGGTGATCGCGGTGAGGATGGACTGGGTGCGGCCGATCTGGTCTTCCATGGCGGCCGGCCCCAACCGCCAGAAGCGCGTATCGGGGTGATCGGCGCTGTGGTTGCCGATGCCATGGCCGCGGTCGCGAATGGCCTGGACCCGCGCCGGATGCGCCCGCGCCCGCTCGCCCACCAGGAAGAACGTGGCCCGCGCCCGGTGGCGATCCAGCAGTTCCAGCATCGCATCGGTGTCGTCGGAGGGCCCGTCGTCGATGGTCAGCCAGACTACCCGCTCGGTCGTCGGCAACCGCGCCAGGGCCGGGCAGAACAGGGTGGCGCGCGGATGCAGCGTGGCCGCCACCACCATCAGATGGGTGGCCACCATCACCGGCAGGCCGACCTGCCAGCCGAACCGCCACCACAGGCAGGCCACGCCCACTTGCGACAGCACCAACAGGCCCAATATCAGGCCGGGACGGCGCGGCGGACGATGCAGTGTTCCTGTCGTGCTCATGCCCCATGATGCCATGGGGCGTAGAATTCCCCTCCCGCTGACCGGTACCCGTCCATGTCCCTCGACCCCGCCCTGCGCTCGCGCATCGAATCCCTCCTGCAGTCCAACCGCGTGGTGCTGTTCATGAAGGGCCAGCCGACCATGCCGCAGTGCGGCTTCTCGGCCAAGGCGGTGGGCGCGCTGTCGGCGCTGGGCGTGGACTACGCGCACGTCAACGTGCTGGCCGACCAGGAGATCCGCGAGGGCATCAAGGTCTATGGCGACTGGCCGACCATCCCGCAGCTGTACATCGACGGCGAACTGGTCGGCGGCAGCGACATCATCGAGCAGATGACCAACTCCGGTGAACTGGCCACGCTGCTGGGCCTGGAGGCGCCGGACCGCACGCCGCCGGCGATCACCATCACCCCGGCCGCCGCCGAGATGCTGCAGAACGCCGTGGCCGACGCCGGCCCGGGTACCGCGCTGGCGCTGTCGATCAATGCGCAGTTCCAGCCGAACTTCCAGCTGGCGCAGTTCGACGCCAACGCCATCGCCAGCGAATCCAACGGCGTGCGCGTGCAGTTCGACCTGGCTAGCGCGCGTCGCGCCGACGGCATCACCATCGACTGGGTGGACGACATCCGCGGCAAGGGCCTGGCGATCGACAACCCCAACGCGCCCAAGCCGGTGCAGGCGCTGTCGCCGATGGATGCCGACGCAAAGGGCCGTGCCAGCGAAGTGCTGCTGGTCGACGTGCGTCCGGCCGACGAACGCGCCATCGCCTCGGTGAAGCTGCCGTTCAAGACCTTCGACGGCAACGGCCGTGCCGAACTGGAAGCGCTGCCGAAGGACACGGCGCTGGCCTTCCTGTGCCGCAGCGGCGGCCGCAGCCAGCAGGCGGCGGAAGAGTTCCGCGCACTCGGCTTCACCAACGTCCACAACGTCACCGGCGGCATCAATGCCTGGGCCGACGACGTGGACGGCACGATCAGCAAGTACTGAGCCGGTACGATTCAGGTTGTGCACGGGAAAGCGGGCTTCGGCCCGCTTTCTTTTTTCCTCGGCGTAAAAGCATCGCGCCCATGGGGCGCTCCTACAGAGAAACCCGCTTTGTAGGAGCGCCCCATGGGCGCGATGCCTTTCCTTCACCACCTGCGACGCATCCGCAAGCCACCGCCACCCGCCTATCCCGAGAACCCGCCGCTGGCCAGGTAATCGCGCTCTTCCTGCGTGGAGATGCGGCCCATCGCCTCATTGCGATGGGGGAACCGGCCGAAGCGGGCGATCAGGTCGTAGTGCAACTGCGCGTACTTGATGTAGTTCTCATCACCAGTGGCGCGGAACAGGTCCAGCGAACGCTGCTGGTCGTCCAGCGCTTCGGAATGCTCGAACGGCATGTAGAAGAAGATCTTCAGCGCCGGATCGACCTGCGCGTCGAACCCCGCCTCGATGGCCCGCGCGGCATAGTGCCGCGCCAGCCCGTCGGTGGCGTACGAATGCGCGCTCTGCCGGAAGCAGTTGCGCGGAAACTGGTCCAGCAACAGGATCAGCGCCAGCGCGCCTTCGGCGTCGCCCATCCAGCCTTCCAGTTCCCGCCGCGCCGCGCGGAAGTGCAGCCCGCGGAAGCGCTGGTCGAACTCTGCGTCGAAGGCGTCATCGCGCGAGAACCACTTCTCGTAGCCCGCGCTCTTCCAGAAGCTGATGACGTCGTTGGATTCGTTCATACGTATGCGTACTCCGGCATGGCGTCCCATGTGCGGCCCAACAACTCACGTCCGTTGGACTTCTTGTCGCGCTTGATGCCGTCCGCACCAAACGCGCCCCACTGCTTGAAGAAGAAGCGCACGCCCTGCTCGTCGCACTGGCGCTTCACGCTCAGCGCCCATGCCTCTTTCATGGGCCGCGCTCCGTGACCCGATTCGCCACCCACGATCACCCAATCGATGCCCGCCAGATCGAGCTTGCCGACATCCTCAAGCAGCGGCTCGACGCTGAGGAACTTGACGCTGGCCTTGGCAGATTGGAGGTATGCGATACGCGGCACGCCATGACGCTTGTTCTCGACGGAGACTCCGATCCAGACATTGGTCGGAATCGCGCGCTCCTGACTGTATTCGGCGATGCGCTCCGCGCGCTTGGTGAGCACTTGGAACGTATGCTGCGGACAACGAGCCATGACGTCGAACACGCGATCGATGAAGCTCTCCGGCACGGCCGTGTGGAACAGGTCGCTCATGGAGTTGACGAAGTAGACGGTCGGTTGCTTCTTCTTGAGCGGCTCATCAAGACGGAAAGGAAGTGTCCGTACCTTCTTGAACCCCTGCTCATAGCCGGCAACGCCCATCGCCTGCAGGCGCCGCGCCATGGTCTCCGCGTAGCAGTGCTTGCACCCAGCGCTTAGCTTGGTGCAGCCGACGACGGGGTTCCACGTGCTTTCTGTCCACTCGATCCTAGATTTTGTGGTCACTTCGGCAGCCCTCAAAAACTGAATCCACGCTGCGGCTCGACCTGTCGAATTTCGTCCCAAAACTTCTTGCCTAGGTCGTTTCGCGAAACACTCACAAGCCAGTAGAAAGGTTGATTTTTATCGCCAGTCACTCGCTCTGCGCCACCTACTTTGTAATCGAGCGACTCCAGAAGAGATCGCCAATGAGCGAACACGCCCTGACGAACAATTTCATCCTTCTGCCGCCAGTCAATCCTCTCCACAACACCAGGCGCAAAAGCCTCCAAGACACCAGTCTCTTTGTACAGGCGGATGTTCCTATTCAGATCCATTTCGCTGACATGGATGATCATGTCCATTCGCTCAAGCGTCGCGAGCGTTCTAATGATGCTAAACGGGAGTGCATTAAGATTATATGGATCCAAGAACGCGAGATGGAGCCCGTACCGATGCAGCTTTGAGGTGATTTGGACGGCTGTTTCTTCAGCTTTCCCCTGATAGCCAAAAACTTTGGTCACAGCTCCGACCTGAGCGACTCCCTTCAGACAGTCGTCTACATTCTTGCGATCAAGGTCGCCGACATGCACTTCCGTGAACGGCACGTCTTTCGCAGACTCCCGTACTGCCAGAACAGCTCCGCCATCTTTTATTACGGCTTCACCCTTAATCTGCACTTTCCCCGGACCGCAGTAGAGGTCGATGTACGTAGAGCCCGCCTTGACGAACTTTGCTCTGGTCCTTCTCGTAATATCGACGTACTTTCTTAGTCGGTCATGCTTTTCCTGAGACCAAGCACCAACACTCTCGATCCTGGTCCCATCTGAATCTAGCTGGTAACGCTCGTTGCTGGACTTTGTCATTGCCTTCCTCTGGCTTCCGTTGTGGTGGTTTAGGTCACTCATCAAACCGCAAGTGCCGCACCGACTTCCCGTTGCGGCGGATCAGCTTCAATGCCTCGATCCCCACGGTGATGTGGTTCTCCACGAACGAGGAGCTGACCTTGGCGTCGCTGGCTTCGGTCTTCACGCCTTCCGGGATCATCGGCTGGTCGCTGACCAGCAGCAGCGCGCCGCAGGGGATGCGGTTGGCGAAGCCCGCGGCGAAGATGGTGGCCGTTTCCATGTCGATGGCCATGCAGCGCATCGCGCGCAGGCGTTCCTTGAAGGCGGTGTCGTGCTCCCACACGCGGCGGTTGGTGGTGTACACCGTGCCGGTCCAGTAGTCGTGGCCCAGGTCGCGGATCATCGTGGAGACTGCGCGCTGCAGCGCGAACGCGGGCAGCGCCGGCACCTGGGGCGGGAGATAGTCCTCGCTGGTGCCTTCGCCACGGATCGCGGCGATCGGCAGGATCAGATCGCCCAATTGGTTCTTCCGCTTCAATCCACCGCACTTGCCCAGGAACAGCACCGCCTTGGGACAGATCGCACTGAGCAGGTCCATCATCGTGGCGGCATTGGGGCTGCCCATGCCGAAGTTGATCATGGTGATGCCGTCGGCGGTGGCGCTGGCCATCGGCCGGTCCAGGCCGACGATGGGCGCGCCGGTCAGCTGCGAAAACACGTTGAGGTAGCCGCCGAAATTGGTCAGCAGGATATGCTCGCCGAACTGGTCCAGCGGCACGCCGGTGTAGCGCGGCAGCCAGTTGTCGACGATCTCGCTCTTGTCCTTCATGGAAGCCTCTTCTTCTTGTTGTTGTGGGGCGATTCTGGCACGACTGCGACGCCTGCACTTGGCAAGCCGCGGCGCCGCCGGTTAGGTTTCGGGTCTCTTCCAGGGGAACACACGATGCGAACGACCTTGCTGGCCGGGCTGATACTGGCCGCGCTGGGCGGGGGCGCGATGGCCGCCACGCCCGCCTCCCGCTTTACCCAGGACCCGTACCCCAGCACCTACCGCGCCATCCCGGCCGCGCCGGTGCTGCTGGCCAACGCGACGGTGCTGACCGGCACCGGTGAACGCCTCGATGGCGCCGACGTGCTGCTGGCCGACGGCAAGGTCGCGGCGGTCGGCCGGGGTCTGTCCGCGCCCGAAGGCGCCACCCGCGTCGATGCGACCGGCAAGTGGGTGACGCCCGGCCTGATCGACGTGCACTCGCACCTGGGCGTGTATCCCAGCCCGGGCGTGAAGGCGCACAGCGACGGCAACGAGATGACCGCGCCGGTGACGGCAAATGTCTGGGCCGAGCATTCCATCTGGGCACAGGATCCGGGCTTCCACACCGCACTGGCCGGCGGCGTGACCTCGCTGCAGATCCTGCCCGGCTCGGCCAACCTGGTCGGCGGCCGTGGCGTGACGCTGAAGAACGTGCCGTCCACCACCTACCAGGGCATGAAGTTTCCCGGTGCGCCCTGGGGTCTGAAGATGGCCTGCGGCGAGAACCCCAAGCGGGTGTACGGCGGCAAGAGCGGCCCGGCCACGCGCATGGGCAACGTGGCGGGGTACCGCGCTGCCTTCATCGATGCCAGCGAATACCTGAAGAAGAACGCGCCCAAGCCGCAGCAGCCGAAGAAGAAGCGCTGGTGGGAGCGTGCAGCCGGCGACGACAGGGCGGACAGCGGTGGCGACAGCGGCGGCAAGCGCGATCTGAAGCTGGACACGCTGGCGGGCGCGATCAATGGCGAGATCCTGGTGCACATCCACTGTTACCGCGCCGACGAGATGGCGACGATGCTCGACCTGGCGAAGGAGTTCGGCTTCAAGGTGGCCGCATTCCACCACGGCGTGGAGGCCTACAAGCTGGCCGACCGGCTGGCGCAGGAAGGCGTGTGCGGCGCGCTTTGGGCCGACTGGTGGGGCTTCAAGATGGAGGCCTTCGACGGCATCCAGGAGAACATCGCGCTGGTGGACCGCCCCGCGAACAGCTGCGCCATCGTGCATTCGGATTCGGACGAGGGCATCCAGCGCCTCAACCAGGAGGCGGCCAAGGTGATGGCGAACGCGCGCCGCGCCGGCATGGGCGATATCCCGCCCGAGCGCGCGATCCGCTGGGTGACCGGCAACGCGGCCAAGTCGCTGGGCATCGCCGAGCGCACCGGCACGCTGGAGGCCGGCAAGATGGCCGACGTGGTGGTGTGGAACCAGAACCCCTTCAGCGTGTACGCCAAGGCCGAGCAGGTCTACATCGACGGGGCACGCCTGTACGACCGCAACGACCGCAGCCGGCAACCGGTGTCGGACTTCATGCTGGGGCAGGAGGTAATGCCATGAGCCGCGCGCAGGATGTGTCCTTGCCGTCATCCCAGCGAATGCTGGGATCCACCTTGCTTTCGCTTTCGATGACGAACGCAGCGGACAAGACAAAAGCCAAATGGGTCCCAGCGTTCGCTGGGACGACGGTGAGGGCGTTGGCGGTAGCTGTCGCACTGGCGTCGACTTCGATCAGCGCACTCGCCCAGGACGTCCTGATCCGCAACGCCACCGTGCACACCGCCGGGACGCAGGGCACGTTGAAGAACGCGGACGTGCTGGTGCGCAATGGCGTGGTGCAGGCGGTCGGTACCGCACTGGCCGCACCCGCCGCCGCGACGGTGGTCGAAGCCGACGGCCGTCCGCTGACCCCGGCCTTCTTCGGCGGCATCACCGAGATCGGCATCGAGGAGGTCTCCGGTGAATCGTCGACGGTGGATGCGGCGGTGACGCTGGAAGACCAGCCCATGCGTCCGGAGTTCGACGTGACGCTGGCCTACAACCCGGCGTCGGTGGTGATCCCGGTGGCGCGCGTGGAAGGCATCGGCTTCACCCTGCTGGCCGCAGCGACCGGCGGCTCCTTCATCGCCGGCCAGGGCGGCGTGATGCGGCTGGACGGCAGCGCCGACCCGGTCGGCCCGCGCGCGCTGTTCGTACGGCTGGGCGGCGGCGCGTCCGAGCTGAGCGGCAAGTCGCGCGCGGCGCAGTGGATGCTGCTGGACCAGATGGTGGCCGAGGCGCGCGGCCGGGTGCCGGTGGATTCACCGCACGCGCTGCTGACGCCGGCCGGGCGTGCCACGCTGGCGCGCTACCTGGCCGGCAATGGCCGCATCGTGGTGGCGGTGAACCGTGCCGCCGACATCCGCCAGCTGCTGCGCTGGGCGCAGCGCGAGAACGTGCGCGTCGCCATCGCCGGCGGCGCGGAGGCCTGGAAGCTGGCAGCGCAGCTGGCGCAGGCGAAGGTGCCGGTGTTCGTCGACGCGCTGGCGGACCTGCCGGCGGACTTCGACCAGATCGGCGCCACGCTGGAAAACGCGGCGCGGCTGGATGCGGCCGGCGTGGGCGTCGGCTTCTCGCAGGCTGGCGATGCCTCGCACAACGCACGCAAGATCCGCCAGCTGGCGGGCAATGCGGTGGCCAACGGCCTGCCCTGGGAAGACGGCCTGGCCGGACTGACCCGCGTGCCGGCGGAGACCTTCGGCGTGGGCGACCGCGTGGGCACCATCGCGCCGGGCAAGCTGGCCGACCTGGTGCTGTGGAGCGGCGATCCGCTGGACGTGGCCCACACGGCGCAGCAGGTGTGGCTGGGCGGCCGCGCGATGCCGATGCGCTCGCGCCAGACTGAGCTGCGCGACCGCTACCTGCAGCAGGCGGGCCCGCTGCCGCGCGCTTATTCGAAGTAACCCGCCCGGGTTCAGTCCACGGAGGCGCCTTCGGGCGCCTCCGTGCTTTCCGGGACGCGCTCCGGAGCGTCTTCCGCCATCACGCGGTCGCCGCCGGCGCGCTTGGCCGCATACATGGCCTGGTCCGCGCGCGCGATCAGGGACGCTACCGAATCCCCGTCGCGCGCCTGTGCGGCGCCGATGCTGGCGGTGACGGCGACCGCCACGCCTTCCACGTTGGCGCAATCCCGCCGGATACGCGCGCCCACCTGCTCGGCGATGCGCAGTGCGGCCGGCAGTTCGACGCCGGAAAGCACCAGGACGAACTCCTCGCCACCCAGCCGACCCAGCTGGTCGCCGTACTGGAACTGCTCGCTCACCGCGCGCGTCACCGCGCGCAGGCAGGCGTCGCCGAGCGCATGGCCGTGGCGGTCGTTGATCTGCTTGAAGTTGTCCAGGTCGATGAACAGCAGCGACACCGGCATGCGTTCGCGCTCGCGCTCGATCAGCGCCCAGTCGAGCCGGTGCTCGATGCCGCCGCGGTTCAGTACGCCGGTCAGGCCGTCGCGCTCGGCATGGGCCTTGGCACGGTCGCGTTCGCGCCGGAAGGTCAGCATGCGGTCGGCCAGGCCCAGCGCCAGCCCCACCGCGGTGAACGCCTGCACCCACGGCAGGCCGTACTCCAGCCACGGCTCGGCGCGTTCGCCCACACTGAAGCGCAGCGCGCGCGCCATGGTGAAGGCCAGCAGCGGCACCCATGCGATCAGGACGTAGGCGGCGTGCCGCTGGCCGCGGCGCCAGGCCACCACCAGCGTCACCAGCGCGATCGCGTTGGTGAGCAGGAACAGGGCGTTGGCGATGTCGGGAAACCACGCCTTGTCGGCCGGCCAGGGGGAGCCCAGCAACACCAGCGTCAGGCCGCAGCCATAGGCGCCGACGACACGTACGGCGGCCGCCAGCCGCGGCGTCACCTTGCGCAGGCCGGCGTAGTCCAGCCACAGGTACACCAGCAGGATGGGGGCCCGCGTCCCGACGGCCCAGATGCCCTGGGCACCGAACCGCGCCAGCCTCGAGAGGCCCGGCCATGCGTAGGCCTCGCCGTACGAGCACAGGGCATACAGCAGCTGGAACAGCATCGCGCCCGCGTACAGCAGGTAGACGCGGTCGCGCAGCATGGCCCAGAACAGCAGCACCGCCAGCGATACGCCCAGCACCACGCCGACCGCCGGCAGCACCAGACGCACATGCCACAGGTCGGCCGCCGCATAGGCACGCCCCGGCTCCACGGCCACCCGCAGGGGATAGCGCGCGCCCTCCACCTTCACATGGACCGGCCCGTCGCCACTCAGCGGGAACACCAGCGCCCGCCGGCTGTAGCGCGGGTCAAGATCGGGGCTGAAGATGTCCTGGCGTCGCACGGCGGCGCCCGGCGGCGCCTGCACGCTGATCCGCGCCGTATACGGGTGGTAGAACACCAGCAGCGGTTCGCGTACGCCCGGGCGTGGCGTGATGCGCCACGCCCCGTTGCCGATCACGCGCATGGACGCGCCACCGCTTTCGAAGCGGCGTTCCGAGAACAATCCGGCGCGCTGTCCCGCCTGCTGTTCCAGCGCTTGCGGCTGGATGCGGTCGATGCGCGCGATGTTTTCCCCCCGCACACCCTCCGCCATCAGCAGGGCCAGAAGCAGCAGCAGTATCCACCGCCCCTGTTTCATGTTGTCCCATGCGTTCGTTGCGAGTGTCCGGCGCGGCCGGGCCCTGGACAAGCCGGCGCGCATCGTATTTGTGACATTCGTCACATGAATAGTGGGGCGCAAGCCTGCTCCGGAACGGGATGGAGGCTGGGTTTCCGGCTTCGCGCGCCCACCCCGGAAAAAGTGACGCAAATCACACTTCATGCGTTTACGCGACGACTTGCCCACCGTTGTCCGCTAGTTTTGCGGAGATAAGCACAAATGCGACGGATGCCGGGAGGGGCTGAGATGCGCATTGGGATAGTCGTCGACTCTGCGTGCGATCTGCCGCTGGAGTACCTGGAACGGAACAACATCGTCATCCTGCCCATCACGGTGCGCATCGGCGAAGCCGTGCTGGCCGACCATCGCGACGAGCAGGCCACGCTTAGCTTCCTGCATGCGCACGTGGCCGAGCGCGGCCACGAGGCCGAGACCACGCCGTTCACGGTCAACCAGATCCGCGACCTGTTCCTGGGCCGGCTGGTGATCGATTACGACCACGTGTTCTGCATGACGATCACCAAGACGCGTTCGCCGATCCACGACAACGCGATGCAGGCCAGCTTCGCGATCCTCAACGATTACAAGCCGGTGCGGCAGGCCGCAGGCCACAACTCGCCGTTCGCGCTGCGCGTGATCGACACCCAGAACCTGTTCGCCGCGCAGGGCATCACGGCGGTGGAAGCCGTGCGCATGCGCGACGCCGGTGCCAGCGTGCAGCAGATCCGCGTGCGGCTGGAAGAACTGGCGCAGAACACGCACGGCTACATGATCCCGCGCGACCTGTACTACCTGCGCAACCGCGCCCGCACCAAGGGCGACCGCAGCGTGGGCCTGCTGAGCGCGGCGCTGGGCAGCGCGCTGGACATCAAGCCGGTGCTGTACGGCCATGCCGGCAACACCGAGCCGGTGGCCAAGATCAAGGGTTTCGAGAATGCGGTGGAACAGATGTTCAAGTTCACCGGCAACCGGGTGATGGCCGGCCTGATGACGCCCACCGTCTGCCTGAGCTACGGCGGCGAACTGTCGGAAATGCGCGCCCTGCCCGGCTACCAGCGCCTGCGCGACATCTGCGAGAACAACAAGGTGGAGGTGTTCGAAAGCGTCATGAGCCTCACCGGCATGGTCAACGTGGGAAAGGGCGCCGTCGTGGCCGCCTTCGCCGCGCCGCCCGCACCGTTCAAGGCGACATAACGACCGCCTAACGCGACAGGACTACGCTATGCCCCTGGCTTGAACCGGGGGCGCCATGGCGGTCCGCTACTACATCAGTCTTCCCGATCCCGCCCGCGCACGCGGCGGCGATCCGGCTTTCAGTTTCGATGCCCACGGCGCGGACGAATTCGCCGCGCAGCTGCAGCACGCGCTGCGTACCAGCAGCCCGTTCGAACGCTGGCGGGCACGCCAGGACGATCCTGACGACGTCGATCCCGGCCTCGGTGCCGTGGACCCGGATGCCGCGGTCGCCGGCCAGCAGGACGACCTCAGCATCCTGCTGGTCGCCCGCTCTTCCATTCCCGGTCATGTCCTGAAGCATCGCCTGCGCCTGCTCGCCGGCGGCGCCTGGGAATTGCGCGACGTCGCGGCGGCTTGAGCCGCACGCCCGTCCTGCTGGCGTGGAGCGGTGGCAAGGACGCCGCCTGGACGCTGCACTTCCTGCGGCAATGCGGTGATGTCGATGTCGTCGGCCTGCTGACCACCGTCACGCGCGAGCTCGACCGCGTATCGATGCAGGGCATCCGCCGCAGCGTGCTGCATGCGCAGGCACGCGCGACCGGCCTGCCGCTGCTGGAAGCGATGATTCCCGCGCAGTGCTCGAACACCGACTACGAACACGCCATGGCCGATGCCATCGCCCGAGCCAGGGACCGTTGGCCGGGGCTGCGCACGATGGCGTTCGGCGATCTCTTCCTCGAAGACATCCGCGCCTGGCGCGTGGCGAACCTGGCCCGCGTGGGCTGGGATGCCGTCACGCCGCTGTTCGGCCGCGATACCGCCTCTCTGGCACACGAGATGATCGACGGGGGACTGCGCGCGCAGCTGTGTTGTGTCGATACGCAGCAGCTGGATGCCGGATTCGCAGGTCGCGACTTCGACCGGGCCTTGCTCGGCGAGCTGCCTGCCCACGTCGATGCCTGCGGTGAGAACGGCGAGTTCCATACCTGCGTATCGGCAGGGCCGATGTTCGATGCGCCCCTAGTCCTCGCGCAAGGCGACACCGAGCTGCGCGAGGGTCGCTTCGCCTTCACCGACTACGGACTCGCGGCTGCGACGTAGGGTGGGCCTCGGCCCACCGTCGCACATGCGGGCGGATCATCGGCGGGCCGAAGCCCGCCCTAGGCCTTCAATGCCGCGGCGTGGTGCGCGATGTGGTCGCCGATGAAGCTGGCGATGAAGTAGTAGCTGTGGTCGTAGCCCGGCTGCAGGCGCAGGGTCAGCGGGTGGCCCGCCTCGGCAGCGGCAGCCTGCAGCAGTTCCGGCTTCAGCTGGCCCTGCAGGAACTCGTCCGCATCGCCTTGATCGACGAGCAGCGGCAGCTGCTCGCGTGCCTGCCTGATCAGCTCGACCGTGTCCCAGGCCTTCCATGCCTCGCGATCGTCGCCCAGATAGGCCGCGACCGCCTTCTGCCCCCACGGCACCTGCGTCGGCGCGACGATCGGCGAGAACGCGGACACGCTGCGGTAGCGCCCGGGGTTCTTCAGCGCGATGGTCAGTGCGCCGTGGCCGCCCATCGAATGCCCGCTGATCGCGCGCCGGTCGCTTGCCATCGGATCGGCCTCGACCCAGGCCGGCAACTCGTCGACGATGTAGTCGTACATGCGGTAGTGCGATGCCCACGGCACCTGCGTCGCGTTGACGTAGAAGCCCGCACCCTTGCCGAGGTCGTACCCCTCGGCGTCGGCCACGTCCTCGCCGCGCGGACTGGTATCCGGTGCGACGAGGATGATCCCGTGTTCGGCCGCGTAGCGTTGCGCCCCGGCCTTGGTGATGAAGTTCTGTTCGGTGCAGGTCAGGCCGCTGAGCCAGTAAAGCACCGGGCACGGTCCCTGTTCGACCTGCGGCGGCAGGTAGACGCCCACCGTCATGTCGCAGCCGAGCACCTCGGAGCGATGGCGGTAGACGTCCTGCCAGCCGCCGAAGCAGGCACGGTGTTCGATGCGCTCGCTCGTCATGTCAGGCAACTCCCGTTGCGGGCGGTAGACGGATCTCGAAGGTCTTCAATGCACGCGCATCGCCTTTCGTCTCGATGCGCGATGCCTCGGCAAGCAGCCGGATCCGGGATGCGTAGAACATCTCCGGCAGATCCTCGTATTCGTCCGGGGCGGCAATCATGACGCCTGCGGTGATGAAACCCGCCTTCTTCCACTCACGACCCAGCGAAGACAGGATCGCCTGATCGATCTTCAGCAGGTCGTGTTCACCCAGTCGCGCAATCGCATCGCGGGCTTCCTGGTCGAGGGCGCCGCCCTCCATCGCTGCGTCAGGCGTCGCGTCAAAGGGGGACTTTTCAAAGGACATGGTCATCTCAGTAATGCACCACCGACCGGATCGACTTGCCTTCGTGCATCAGGTCGAACGCTTCGTTGATCTCGTCCAGCGGCATGGTGTGGGTGACGAAGGGCGCCAGTTCGATGTCGCCCTTCATCGCGTCCTCGACCATGCCGGGCAGCTGCGAACGGCCCTTCACGCCGCCGAACGCCGTGCCCATCCACTTGCGGCCCGTCACCAGCTGGAACGGACGCGTGCTGATCTCCTGCCCCGCACCGGCGACGCCGATGATGACGCTCTGGCCCCAGCCACGATGCGCGCACTCCAGGGCGGCGCGCATGACGTTGACGTTGCCGATGCATTCGAAGGAGTGGTCCACGCCCCAGCCCGTCATCTCCACGATCACCTGCTGGATGGGCTTGTCGTAGTCCTTGGGATTGATGCAGTCGGTGGCACCGAACTGCCGCGCCATCTCGAACTTCGAAGGATTGGTGTCGATGGCGATGATGCGGCCGGCCTTCGCCTGGCGCGCGCCCTGGATCACGGCCAGGCCGATGCCGCCCAGGCCGAATACCGCGACCGAATCACCTGCCTGCACCTTGGCGGTGTTGTGCACGGCACCGATGCCGGTGGTGACGCCGCAACCCAGCAGGCAGACGTGTTCCGGATTCGCCTCGGGGTTGATCTTCGCCAGCGAGACCTCGGCGACCACCGTGTATTCGCTGAAGGTCGAGCAGCCCATGTAGTGGTACAGCGGCTGGCCTTCATAGGAGAAGCGTGAGGTGCCGTCCGGCATCACGCCCTTGCCCTGGGTGGCGCGCACCGCCGTGCACAGGTTGGTCTTGCCGCTCTTGCAGAACAGGCACTCGCCACACTCGGCGGTGTACAGCGGGATGACGTGGTCGCCCGGCTTCACGCTGGTGACGCCCTCGCCCACCTCGACCACGATACCGGCACCTTCATGGCCCAGCACGACCGGAAACAGTCCCTCCGGATCCTCGCCCGACAGCGTGAAGGCATCGGTGTGGCAGACGCCGGTATGGGTGATCTTCACCAGCACTTCGCCCTTCTGCGGCGGGGCGACGTCGATCTCGACGATCTTCAGCGGTTCGCCTGCGGCGAAGGCGACGGCGGCACGGGATTTCATGGCGGCACTCCTGCTTATTTCAGATAGGAACGGACCAGCGCGACGGCGGCATCGATGCCGGCCTCGCGCTGTTCGGGTGTCGAGGCGGGGTGCGCGGATTCCTCGCGCAGATGGCTTTCCAGGATTTCCGACATCAGCCCGTTCACCGCACCGCGCACGGCGGCGAGCTGCTGCAGCACGGGCGCGCAGTCGGCGCCGTCCTCCAGCGCACGCTCGAGCGCATCCAGCTGACCACGGATGCGGCGCACGCGCGTAAGCGCCTTCTTCTTGTCGGCGGGGGAATGGGGCATGTCGGCCACGCACCTCGATAGTGGGGGGGAGTATAAGTCACTCACCCCCGCACATGAAGCCCCGCCCGTCCGGCTATCGCTACGTGGTGGCGCAGCAGGCGGGACCGCAGCAGGGACTGGCCGGTACGGCGGCGACCTCTTCCTGACGCGCTTCGGCAAGCGGGGTCGCTACAGGTGCGGTCTCTTCAGCCACGCCGGACGCGGCTGTCACGGCGCGGGCCGCCAGGTCGCCCTTGCGTTCGCTGTAGCGGCTGGTCAGGTAGTCGCTGCGGTCGCGCACCAGCAGGGTGAACTTCACCAGTTCCTCCATCACGTCCACCACGCGGTCGTAGTAGGGCGAGGGTTTCATGCGGCCTGCTTCATCGAATTCCTGCCAGGCCTTCGGCACCGACGACTGGTTGGGGATGGTGACCATGCGCATCCATCGACCCAGCACGCGCAACGCATTGACCACGTTGAACGACTGCGAGCCGCCGCACACCTGCATGACCGCCAGTGTGCGGCCCTGGGTGGGGCGCACGCTGCCCTCGGACAGCGGCAGCCAGTCGATCTGGTTCTTGAACACCGCCGACAGGGTGCCGTGGCGTTCCGGACTGACCCAGACCTGGCCCTCGGACCACTGCGACCACGCGCGCAGCCGCTGCACCTCCGGATGGTCCGCACCCACGCTGTCCAGGATGGGCAGGTCGTGCGGATGGAACACGCGCGTCTCCGCACCGAACTGCTGCAGCAGACGCTCGGCCTCCAGGGCCAGTTTTCGGCTGAAGGATTGCGGGCGCAGCGAGCCGTACAGAATGAGGATGCGCGGCGGGTGCTCCGAACCGGCGATCGCGAGCTTGTCGGCGTCCGGCATGTCGAAGGCCTCGGGCGCGAGCTGCGGCAGCAATGTAACTGTCATGTCGGCTTGTTAGGCTGTAATTGTTCGATTATTCTAGAATTATGGAAATAACAAACGCAACCGTTGCCCTGGCCGCCCTCGGCCAGACCACTCGCCTGGCGGTCTTCCGCCTGCTGGTCGAGGCCGGCCCCTCCGGTCGCATGGCGGGCGAGATCGCCGAGACGCTGGGACTTCCGGGGGCGACGCTGTCGTTCCACCTGAAGGAACTGGTGGCCGCCGGGCTGGTGCAGAGCGAGGCACGCGGGCGGCACGTCTGCTACCGGGCCGACTTCGCGGCGATGAACGGGTTGATCGAATTCCTGACCCGCAACTGCTGCGGTGGCGACACGGCGCAATGCGCGCCTGCCGCACCGTGCGGCCCTGAAGGTTGCGCATGACGGCAGCCGATACGCCGCCGCTGTCGCGCCGCATGGGCAGTTTCGAGCGCCACCTGACCTGGTGGGTGCTGGGCTGCATCGGCGTGGGCACGGCGCTGGGCTATCTGCTGCCGGGCGCGTTCGCCACCTTGGGGGCAGCGGAAATCGCCAAGGTGAACCTGCCGGTGGCGGTGCTGATCTGGCTGATGATCATCCCGATGCTGCTGAAGATCGACTTCCGCGCGATGAGCGACGTGAAGCGGCACTGGAAGGGCATCGGCGTCACCGTGTTCGTGAACTGGGCGATCAAGCCGTTCTCGATGGCATTGCTGGCGTGGCTATTCGTGCGCCATGTATTCGCCGGTCATCTGCCTGCAGCGCAGATCGATTCGTACGTGGCCGGGCTGATCCTGCTGGCGGCAGCGCCGTGCACCGCGATGGTGTTCGTATGGAGCCACCTCTGTGATGGCGAGCCGCGCTTCACGCTCAGCCAGGTCGCGCTGAACGACGCGATCATGGTGGTGGCCTTCGCACCCATCGTCGGCCTGCTGCTGGGCATCTCGTCGATCACCGTGCCGTGGGCGACGCTGATGCTGTCGGTCACGCTGTACATCGTGGTGCCGGTCATCGTCGCGGCGATGCTGCGCGGCTGGATACTGCGCCGCGGCGGCGAGGTCGCGCTGCAGGCGCTGCTCAAACGGTTGGGCCCGGTATCGCTGGGCGCGCTACTGCTCACGCTAGTGCTGCTGTTCGGTTTCCAGGGCCGCCAGATCGTCGACCAGCCGCTGATCATCGCGATCCTCGCGGTGCCCATCGTGATCCAGGTGTATTTCAACGCCGGCGTGTCCTACTGGCTGAACCGCAGGCTGGGCGTGGCCCATTGCGTGGCGGGCCCGTCGGCGCTGATCGGCGCCAGCAATTTCTTCGAACTCGCCGTGGCCACGGCCGTGGGCGTGTTCGGCGTGCATTCCGGCGCGGCGCTGGCCACGGTGGTCGGCGTGCTGGTGGAGGTGCCGGTCATGTTGTCCGTGGTCCGCATCGTCAATGCGTCGAAGCCCTGGTACGAACGCCGCGCCTGATTCCTTCCTCCGCACCCACTCCCCTTCCTTCAGGACTCGCCCATGGACCGCCCCTACAACCTGCTGTTCCTGTGCACCGGCAATTCCGCCCGCAGCATCCTGGCCGAGGCCATGGCCAACCACCTGGGCAAGGGCCGCTTCCATGCCTATAGCGCAGGCAGCCATCCGCGCGGACGCGTGCATCCGATCGCGCTGCAGATCCTGCAGGACGCCGGCCTGCCGACCGCGACACTACGCAGCAAACCGTGGGATGAGTTCGCGACCGCCGACGCGCCACCGATGGACCTGATCATCACCGTCTGCGACAAGGCGGCTGGCGAAGCGTGCCCGGTTTGGCCCGGCCATCCGGTCACGGCGCATTGGGGGGTCGAAGATCCCGCCGCCGTCGCCGGCTCATCGGAGCAGGTACGCCAGGCCTTCGCCCATGCGCTGCACCTGCTGCAGCACCGCATCACGTTGCTGTTGGCGCTCAAGCCCGAGGCGCTGGATCGCCTGGCGCTGGAGACGCGGGTGCGCGAGATCGGCAGATCGTCCTGAACGCCACACCCCGCTTCCATTCCTTTTCCACCCAAGAACCTTCCATGAGCATTCGCGTTGGCATCAACGGCTTCGGCCGCATGGGCCGCCTCACCCTGCGTGCGGCCTGGGACAATCCCGACCTGCAGTTCGTGCAGATCAACGACCCCGCCGGCGACGCCGCCACGCTGGCGCACCTGCTCGCTTTCGATTCGGTCCACGGCCGCTGGGACCGCGGGATCACTGCCGAAGGCGAGGCACTGGTGATCGAAGGCACACGCATTCCAGTGACGCGCAACAAGGACATCGCGGCGACCGACTGGTCGGGCTGCGACGTGGTGATCGAATCCTCGGGCAAATTCCGCAAACCCGACGTGCTGCAGCCGTACCTGGACCAGGGCGTGAAGCGCGTCGTGGTGACGGCGCCGGTGAAGTCGCCGGGCGTCCTGGACGTGGTTGTAGGCGTGAACCATCACCGCTTCGATCCGGCCCAGCATCGCATCGTGTCCGCCGCCTCGTGCACGACCAACTGCTTCGCGCCGGTGGTGAAGGTGATCCACGAAGGCATCGGCATCCGCCACGGCAGCCTGACCACGATCCACAGCCTGACCAACACGCAGGTGATCGTGGATGCGCCGCACAAGGACCTGCGCCGTGCGCGTGCGTGCGGAAGCAGCCTGATCCCGACCTCGACGGGCTCGGCGACCGCCATCGCCGAAATCTTCCCCGAGTTGAAGGGGCGACTGAACGGCCATGCCGTGCGTGTACCGCTGACCAACGCCTCGCTGACCGACTGCGTGTTCGAAGTGGAGCGTGCAACCACGGTGGAGGAAGTGAACGCGCTGCTGAAGACCGCCGCCGACGGCATGCTGGCCGGCATCCTGGGCTACGAAACGCGACCACTGGTGTCGATCGATTACCGGACCGATCCGCGCTCCAGCATCGTCGACGCGCTGTCCACCCTGGTGATCAATGGCACGCAGGTGAAGCTGTACGCCTGGTACGACAACGAGTGGGGCTACGTGAACCGCACCGCGGAGCTTGTGCACCTGGTCGGCAAGGCGGGCTGACGGCATGCTCGCGCGCCTGTCGGCCGATGTCCGCCAGTACCTGCTGATCACCGGCAACTACTGGGCCTTCACCCTGACCGACGGCGCGCTGCGCATGCTGGTGGTGCTGCACTTCCACCAGCTGGGTTACAGCCCGTTGCAGATCGCGATGCTGTTCCTGTTCTATGAAGTCTTCGGTGTGATCACCAATCTGGTGGGTGGATGGCTGGGCGCCAGGATCGGCCTCAACCGGACCATGAACATCGGGCTGGCGATGCAGGTCGTGGCCCTGTCGATGCTGCTGGTGCCCGCGGCCTGGCTGACGGTCCCGTGGGTCATGGGCGCGCAGGCCCTGTCCGGCATCGCCAAGGACCTCAACAAGATGAGCGCCAAGAGCAGCATCAAGCTGCTGGTGCCGGGCGACAGGCAGGGCACGCTCTACCGCTGGGTCGCCGCATTGACCGGCTCGAAGAATGCGCTGAAGGGCATCGGGTTCTTCCTTGGCGGCGCGCTGCTGGCCACCGTGGGGTTCGCGGCCGCGGTGGCGATCATGGCCGGCGCACTGCTGCTGGTGTGGCTGTTGAGCCTGCTGTTGCTCAAGCGCGACCTGGGCAAGGCCAGGGCCAAGCCGAAGTTCCGCGAGATCTTTTCGAAGAGCCGTGCCATCAACCTGCTGTCGGCCGCGCGGATGTTCCTCTTCGGTGCGCGGGATGTCTGGTTCGTGGTGGCGCTGCCGGTGTTCCTGGCTTCCACGCTGGGCTGGGATTTCTGGCAGGTGGGCGGATTCCTCGCGGCGTGGGTCATCGGCTACGGGCTGGTGCAATCGTTCGCACCGCACATCACCGGGCGCGCTACGGGTCGCTTGCCTGATGGGCGCTCGGCCAGCGCGTGGGCCGTTCTGCTCGCCATGGTGCCGGCAACGATGGCGGCGCTGCTGGTCTACGGCGTGCCGGCGGCATGGGTGCTGATCGTCGGGCTGACGGTCTTCGGCGTACTGTTTGCGCTGAATTCTGCGCTGCACAGCTATCTGATCGTCAGCTATGCCAGCGAAGACGGTGTATCGCTGGACGTCGGCTTCTACTACATGGCCAACGCCATGGGACGCCTGCTGGGCACGGTGCTGTCGGGCTGGGTTTTCCAGCGATGGGGCCTGGCCGCCTGCCTGGCGATCTCCGCCGCGCTGATCGCCGTGGCGGCGGCGGTGTCGGTGGCGCTTCCGCGATCTACCATGCACGTGAGAGGCTGAGCAGCAGGCTTCCGGCTGCCGCATCGGCTTCGAGGCATCATCGCCCTTGCACACCGTACGACACCCCGGGAAACACCATGACTTCGATACGCCCTTCCCGCGCCGACGACATCGACGCCATCACCGCACTGCTGGAAACGCATGCCTTGCCGACGGCCGACCTTGCCGCCTCGCAGGTGGCCTTATGGGTTGAGGAAGAGGATGGTCGCATCGTGGCCGTGATCGGCCTGGAACAACATGGCGACACAGGCCTGCTGCGCTCGCTGGCGGTGTCGCCCCTGCACCAGGGCAAAGGCCATGGCCAACGTCTCGTGCAGTCCCTGGAAGCCGAGGCGCGCATGCGCGGCATCACCGGGATCGTGCTGCTAACGCAGACAGCGGACGCCTTCTTCGCACGGCTGGGCTACGACGTGGTCGCGCGCGACACCGTGCCCGATGCCGTGCGCGACAGCGCGGAGTTCCGGTCTCTGTGCCCCGCCAGCGCCCTCTGCATGCTCAAGCCGCTGTAGTCAGCGCGGAGCGGCCTGGTGCCTTGAGGCGGGATGAGCTAGTACGCGAACTCGCGGAAGACGCGGTCGATATCGCCCTGCCAGGGGCCATTGAACAGGGCGAGCTTGCGCTCGGCCGGGGTCTCGTTCGCCTCGACGATCTCCACCAACGCATCGAGGAAGCCGGCTTCGTCCACGCCCTTGCTGTTGAGTCGCGCGCGGCGCTGCAGGCCGCCGATGGCGATCTTCACCGCCTCGCGGGCGAGGTCGCGCACGGTACCACCGCGGAACGGCAGCTTCAGCGCATGCTTCGGCACGCCGTCGCGCAGGGCGTGGCGTTCGGCCAGCGAGAAATCCTTGACCAGGTCCCAGGCCGCATCGAGCGCGGCATCGTCGTACAGCAGGCCCACCCAGAACGCGGGCAGGGCGCAGATGCGGTTCCAGGGGCCGCTGTCGGCGCCGCGCATTTCCAGGAATTTCTTCATCCGCACTTCGGGGAAGGCGGTGGTCATGTGGTCGGACCAGTCGCGCAGCGTGGGCAGGGCGCCCGGCAGCACGTCCAGCTCGCCCCGCAGGAACTTGCGGAACGACTTGCCGCTGGCATCGTGGTAGATGCCGTCGCGATAGGAGAAATACATCGGCACGTCGAGCAGGTAGTCGACGTAGCGCTCGTAGCCGAAACCGTCCTCGAACACGAAATCGAGCATGCCGGTGCGGTCGCCGTCGGTGTCGGTCCAGATGTGCGAACGGTAGCTCTGGTAGCCGTTCGGCCTGCCCTCAGTGAACGGCGAGTCGGCGAACAGCGCCGTGGCCACCGGCTGCAGTGCCAGCGACACGCGGAACTTCTTCACCATGTCCGCTTCGCTGGCGTAGTCCAGGTTGACCTGCACCGTGCAGGTGCGCGTCATCATGTCCAGGCCGAGCTGGCCGACCTTGGGCATGTACGCCTTCATGATCTGGTAGCGACCCTTGGGCATCCACGGCATCTCGTCGCGACGCCATTTGGGCTGGAAGCCCATGCCGAGGAAACCGAGCTGCAGTTCGTCGGCGACCTGCTTCACTTCCTTCAGATGCGTACCGACTTCCACGCAGGTCTGGTGGATCGTTTCCACTGCGGCGCCGGACAGTTCCAACTGGCCGGCGGGCTCCAGCGTGACCGAGGCACCGTCCTTCGACAGGGCGATCACGCGCCCCTTCTCTTCGATCGCCTCCCAGCCGAAGCGGGTCAGCCCCTTCAGCAGCGCCTCGATGCCGCGGTCGCCGTCGAAGCTCGGCGGGCGCAGGTCGTCCAGGCGGAAACCGAACTTCTCGTGCTCGGTGCCGATGCGCCAGTCGGCACGTGGCTTCTCGCCGGACGCGATGTAGTCCACCAGCTGGGCGCGGTCGGTGATGGGGGTGTCGGCGACGTGGCTGGGACTGGACAAGGGCAGGACTCGCAAGCAGAAGACGCGACGCCGGGCGTGCGTGCCCCATCGCAAGGCCGGCACTATAACGTGACCTCCCGCACGCGATCGTTGCCGCGGAAACGCCGCAGTATCCCATCCATGGAGACGATGACGCCCGGTCGACGCACGGGGGCGGACCGGCGTACGCTGTCGGCATGCCACGCCATCCCCGCACTCCGGTCACACGTCACCGCGAACTGCACCGCACCGATCGTGTCGGATGGTTGCGTGCCGCCGTGCTGGGCGCCAACGACGGCATCGTCTCGGTGGCCGGCCTGGTGGTGGGCGTGGCCACCAGCGGGGCGACGCCGTCCACCATCCTGCTGACCGGCGTCGCCGGCCTGGGTGCCGGGGCCATGTCGATGGCGGCCGGCGAATACGTCTCGGTGCAGTCGCAGGCCGACGCCGAAGCCGCCGCCCTCGCCCTGGAAAAGAGCGAACTGCGCGACATGCCGGATAGCGAGCTGGCCGAGCTGACCCAGATCTATGTCGGCCGCGGACTGGGGCCCGCACTGGCGCGCCAGGTGGCCGAACAACTCACCGCACGCGATGCCCTGACCGCACACATGCGGGACGAGCTGGGCATCACCGAGGAACTGCGCGCGCGTCCGGTGCAGGCGGCACTGGCGTCCGCCGCCGCTTTTACCGTCGGCGCCCTGCTGCCGATCGCCACCACCGTGCTCGCACCGGCCGGGAAGGTGGCCATGGTCACCACCGCCGCCACCCTCGTCGGTCTGCTGTTGTCCGGTGGCCTGGCGGCGCGCGTGGGCGGCGCGCCGGTCCTGCGCGGCGCGTGGCGGGTCGGGTTCTGGGGTGCGATGGCGATGGGCGCGGCCGCGCTGGTGGGCCGCCTGTTCCACGTCTCGATCTAGCGGCTACAGGCCCAGCCAGCCGGCCACCACGGCCCGGGCCTCTTCCACACCCTGCTTGGACTCGGCCGAAAAGGTCTGCACGCCGACGGTGTCGCCGAAGGAGGAGAACAGCTCCTTCTTCACCGCCTGCAACGCCTGCGCCTGCTGGCCGCGCCCCAATTTGTCGGCCTTGGTCAGCAGGGCATGGGCCGGCAGGCCGCGCTGCACGGCGTAGCCGAGCATCTGGCGGTCGTAGTCCTTCAGCGGATGACGGATGTCCATCACCACCACCAGGCCCCGAAGCGCCTCGCGGGTGCGGAAATACTGGTCGATGAAGGCCTGCCAGTGCGCCTGCAGCTCCTGAGGCACCTTGGCGTAGCCGTAGCCGGGCAGGTCCACCAGATAGCGGTCGGGCTGGACCTGGAAGAACACCAGCTGCTGGGTGCGGCCGGGCGTCTTGGAGACCCGGGCCAGGCCGTTGCGGTGGGTCAGCGCATTGAGGGCGCTGGACTTGCCGGCATTGGACCGGCCGGCGAAGGCCACCTCGGTGCCGCCATCGGCCGGCAGCTGCCGGGTGGTGTGCGCCGAAAGCAGGTACTGGGCGGGATTGAGCGGGTTCGACATGCCGCTAGGATCGCACGGGCGGGCCGGATCCGCGGCTGAATTGACCGCAACGGCCGGCCGCGACGATAATTCGCGGGTTTCGCGGTGGCCTTGGGCGCC
Organism: Pseudoxanthomonas mexicana; assembly: GCF_010093385.1. GTDB lineage: Bacteria > Pseudomonadota > Gammaproteobacteria > Xanthomonadales > Xanthomonadaceae > Pseudoxanthomonas_A > Pseudoxanthomonas_A mexicana. The sequence continues at coordinate 74,511 of NZ_PDWV01000005.1, read as the reverse complement.
GCATCAGTCAAGGGTTTCGGAGCTTTAGCATGCGCCACGCTCGCGTTATGGGACTTGCCGGACTGGCCGTGTTGGCCGTGGGCGCAGTCGCTTTTGCACAGACCACCGTGGTCCCGGTGCCGGACAATGCGCCGGTCGAGACCGCGCCGCTCGACATCAACCTGGCCAAGACCACCTGGGGCGATGCCAAGGCCGGACAGACCAAGGCGGCCGCCTGCGCGGCCTGCCACGGCGCCGACGGCAACCCCAGCGATCCGCAGTACCCGCGCCTGGCGGGCCAGAGCGAGCGCTACATCGCCCAGCAGCTGGCGCTGTTCGCCTCCGGCGAGCGCAATACCGGCATGGCCGCGGTGATGGCGCCGTTCGCCCAGACCCTCAACGCGCAGGACATGCGCGACGTGGGCGCATACTTCGCCACCCAGAAATCCGGTGCCGGCCTGGCCGACGACAGCCTCGTGGCGGACGGCCCGTACCAGGGCATGAAGTTCTATGAAGTCGGCCAGCAGCTGTACCGCAACGGCGACGCCAAGCGCGGCGTGCCGGCCTGCATGGCCTGCCACGGCCCGACCGGCGCCGGCAACCCGGGCCCGGCCTACCCGCACATCGGCGGCCAGATGCAGGACTACACGGCCCGTCGCCTGACCGAATACAAGGCCGGCACCACCACGCTGAAGGACCCGGCCCACTTCAACATCATGGCCCAGGTGGCCGGCCCGCTGACCGAGCAGGAAATTCAGGCCCTCGCCAGCTACCTGCAGGGCCTGCACGCGCGCGCCGACGACCTGGCAGCGGCGAAGGCCGGCGGCAAGTAACCCCGCGAACTTCCGCCGCCCCGCGCGGTCGGAAGTGCAAGCTCCTGTTCATTGCGCCGGCCCCACCATGGCCGGCGTTTCTTTTTCCTGCGATGGAGAATGCCGATGGCGTCCCGCCTGCTGCCCGTGCTGATCACCCTGCTGGCCCTGCTGCCGGCCACTGCGCTGGCCGCGGCGCCGGCGCCCGCGCCGCTGGTCGAAGGGCGGGATTACGAAGTGATTGCGGAAGGCAGGCCGTTCGCACCGGCCAAGGGCAAGATCGAAGTCGCCGAGGTGTTCGGCTACACCTGCATCCACTGCGCGCACTTCGAGCCCACCCTCGCCGCGTGGAAGAAGACCCTGCCCCGCGACGTCCAGCTGACGCCGGTGCCCGCCGCCTTCGGGGGCTACTGGATTCCCTATGCCCGCGCCTTCTTCGCCGCGCAGCAGCTGGGCGTGCAGCCGCGTACGCACCAGGCCGTGTTCGACGCCCTGCACAAGACCGGCGCCCTGCCCATCCAGAACGCCTCGCCCGAGGAGATCGCCGGCTTCTACGCCAGCCAGGGCGTGGACCGCGCCCGGTTCATGGCGGCCCTGCGCGGACCGCAGGTCGATGCGCAGCTGGCCCGGGCCCGCGACTGGGTGGCCGCCGCCGGCGTGGAAGGTACGCCGACGATCATCGTCAACGGCAAGTACCGCGTCATCGGCGGGCGCACCTACGACGACATGCTGAAGATCGCCGAGCGGCTGGTGGCCCGCGAGCGCGCCCGCAAGTGACGATCCCGTCATGGCGGCCTTCGCGGACGCCATGCAGAATGTCCCATTCCCGGCCCGGCCGGCGCCCCTCTTCTCTCGACCCGTTGGAGCACGCGCGATGAAATTCCGCCACGCCTTGATGCTGTCCCTGCTGCTGCCGGTGCTGGCCGCCTGCGGACCGAAGCCATCCACCGACACCACGCCGACGGGTGATGCGCCGGCCGCCACGGCCCCGGCCGACACCGCTGCGCCGCCGGCCGATACCTCCGCCGCGCCCGCCAATGCCGCCACGCCGTCCACCGACGCGGTGCCGGATGCGGCAACGGCCGCCAACACCAATCCGGTCCTGCCGCCGGAAGGTCCGGCGCCGGTCGCCGGCCGCGATTACGAGGAAATCGCCGGTGGCCAGCCCTACGCCCCGCTCAACGGCCAGGTGGAAGTGGTCGAAGTGTTCGGCTACGTCTGCCCGGCCTGTGGTGCGTTCGCGCCGCGCATGAGCGCATGGAAGGCCCGGCTGCCGGCCGACGTGCGCGTGAGCTATGTGCCGGTGGCCTTCGGCAAGGCCTGGGAACCCTACGCCAAGGCCTTCTATGCCGCCGAGGCCAAGGGCCTGGTCGACAAGACCCACGACGCCGTGTTCAACGCCATCCACCTGCAGCGCACGCTGCCCGGCGAAGGCAAGCCGCCGGCGGATCCCGCGCAGCTCGCCAAGTTCTACGCCGGCTACGGCGTCGACCCGCAGGAGTTCGTCGCCCTGATGAACAGCTTCGCGACCAACGCCAAGATGGGCCGCGGCATGCAGTTCGCGCAGCGCTCGGGCGTTGCCAGCACCCCGACCCTTGTGGTGAACGGCAAGTACCGCGTGACCGGTGGCCGGACCTGGGACGACGTGCTGCGCATCACCGACCACCTGATCGCGATGGAGCGCGCCAAGCGCTGAGGCGCGCGGAAGCCCCCACTTCCATGACCGAATCCGCTCCTGCCGCCGCGCGCCGCCTGCGCGTGCTCAGCGCCAACATCCAGGCCGGCTCCAGTACCCGCCGCTACAGCGACTACGTGACCCGCAGCTGGTCGCATGCGCTGCCGGCAGGCAACAAGCGCGGCAGCCTGGACGCCATCGCGCAACTGGCCGGCCAGCACGACATTGTCGGCCTGCAGGAGGCGGATCCCGGCAGCCTGCGCTCGGGCTTCACCAACCAGACCCACTATCTGGCCGAGCGCGCCGGCTTCGATTACTGGACACACCAGCCCAACCGCAATGTCGCGCGGGTGGCCGGCAGTGCCAACGGCCTGCTCAGCCGGCTGGAGCCGGTCGAGGTCACCGACCACAGCCTGCCCGGCCGCATCAGCGGCCGCGGCGTGCTGATGGCCCGCTTCGGCGAGGGCGCGGAAGGTCTGACAGTGGCCGTGGCGCATCTCTCGCTGGGCGCGAATTCGCGGCGTTCGCAGTTGGCCTTCATCGGCGAACTGCTGTCGGACTATCCCCACGCCGTGCTGATGGGCGACTTCAACTGCGTACCGGATACGCCGGAGATGGACCTGCTCTACAAGCGCACCCGCCTGCGCCCGCCGGCGTTCTGCGTGCCCACGTTTCCGAGCTGGCGTCCGCAGCGGGCGATTGACCACATCCTGGTCAGCGAGGGCCTGCGCGCCGACAACGCACGCGCCATGCCCGCCGCCAATTCCGACCACCTGGCACTGGCGATGGACATCGACGTACCGGGCAGCGCGCTGCGCTGAAGCCGTCGCGCCCCGGAGCACGCCATGCGACCGGGCTCCAGCCAAAAGCAGAGAGCCGCCCGTAGGCGGCTCTCCTCTATAGCAACCACGGACGATCTTCAGAACCGGTAGTCCGCGCTCACGTACCAGAACGCACCCGGCAGGTCGTACGTACCGGCGTCGTAACCGTTGAGCGAACAGGTCACGCACACCGGCGGCTCCTTGCCGAACACGTTGTTGGCGCCCAGCGACAGCTTCAGGCCGTTCAGCGCGAAGGCGTCCTTCCAGCCGAACTGCACGTCGTTGTAGGTGGTGGAGCCCAGGGTGTTGACGCCCTCGTCGTTGAGGCAGCCGGGTACGGCGGAGATGACGGCGTTGCCGCAGTCTTCCTTCACCGTACTGATGTAGCGCACGTTCCAGGTGGCGTCGAAATTGCCGCGCTTCCAGCCCAGCTGCAGGTTGCCCTGCCAGCGCGGGATGGCGCTGTCGGAGACTTCCCAGCCCACCTGCCGCTGCGAACGGTTGCCATCGATGTCCACCGCTTCGTAGTTGAAGACGGTCGTGGCCTGCAGTGCCGCGGTCAACACGCCCCAACCCCAGTCCGGACTGGCCCAGTTGACCTTCACGTCCAGGCCATCGGTCTCGATGGTGGCCAGGTTGTCCAGGAAGTTCTCCGGCGGATTGAGGTTGCCGCTGCTGCCGCGGGTGAACGGCGAGCACAGCGCCGGATCCTGGCCGCCGGCCGCGAGGCAGGCATTGAGCAGCGCCTGGATGTCGCGCGGGGCAATCGCATCATCGATCTTGTGGTGGTAGTAGCTCAGTTCGAAGTCCAGCTTGTCCGACCACGACAGCCCCTCGGCCCAGCCCGGGCTGTACACCACGCCCACCGTGTAGCTGTCGGATTTCTCGGGTGAAAGGTCCGGGTTGCCACCGGTGAAGGTGGTGATCTGCGTGTTGGCCTGTTCGAAGTTGTTCGGCACGCCCTGTGCCACGCACGCGGCTTCCAGTCCCGCCGAAACGCCGTCTGTGGTGTCCACCACCGGCGAACCGGTCGGACCGCACGGGTCGACCAGCGTCGCGCCGAACTGGGTCAGGCCGTACAGCTCGCCCAGGTTCGGCGCGCGGAAGCCCTGCGAGTAGGTGCCACGGAAGACCAGATCCTCGACCGGCTGGAAGCGGAAGCCCAGCTTGCCTGTGGTCTCGCTGCCGAAGGTGGAGTAATCGGAGAAGCGCACCGCGGCACTCAGGTCCAACGAGGCGAGCACGGGGAAGTTGAACTCGGTGTAGACCTCGCTGACGTCGTAGTCGGCCGACACCGGCGCAGCGAAGGAGTCCTGCGACTCGCCCGTCTGGCGTAGCGGATCCGGGTTGAACTCGCCCTTGTAGCGGCGATGCTCCACACCGGCCGCGAACTGCGCCATGCGGTCGCCCATGCCGAACAGGTCGCCGGTCAGGTTGGCCGACGCGATGTCCAGCACCTGCTTGCTGCTGTCGATCTGGCGCGTGCGGATCCAGTCGATCATTTCCTGCGTCATCGGCCGGCCCTGGCCGCCGAACAGGTCCAGCGGCACGCAGCCGGGCACCGCCGCGCAGACCGTCGGGTCGCCGAGCGCCAGCGCGATGTTGGCCATGTTGTAGCCGTTGAGGAACACCTGTTCGGCCTTGTTCTCGGCATGCACGTAATTCGCATCCCAGCTGAAGCTGCGGTCGCCGAGGTTGAACAGCCCATCCAGGCCGAGGTTGAAGTAGGTGGTGTCCACATCCTGGTTGAAGATGCGCGGGCCGACTTCCACCGGGCGCTTGGTGATCCAGCCGAAGTTCTGCCCGGGGATCAGGTCGATCCCGAACGGGTTGTAAGGATTCGCCGCCGAAATCATGATGGTGTCGGCGATGCCGCCGGTGCCTGCGTACGGACCCACGAAGATCGGTTCCGGTGCGGCCTGGTTGGCGGACTGGCGATTGTTGTAGAGCATCTTCGCGTGCAGGCGCACGTTGTCGGTCAGGTCGACGTTGACCGAACCGAACATCGACTTGCGCTTGCTCGGCGTCAGCAGCAGGTTGTACGGCGCGAAGTTGAAGCGGTCGGCCCCGGTGAAGTCGTGGTACGTGCCGGCCGAGGGATCGGCCGGGTTCCAGACCGGCGTGGTGGTGCCGTCGTCCAGGGCCAGGTCGTAGAAGAATTCTTCGCTGGGCGTGCACGATCCATAGCTGCCCACCGGCCGTGCCGGATCGCAGAACGTGAAGCGGCCCTGCGGGATCGCCGAGCTGCCGGCGGCCAGACCCGCGCCGGGTTCCGGCCACGCGGACTGCTCCCAATCCGCTGCGCTGATGCGCTTCTGCTCGTAGTAGCTGGCCGAGAACACGCCATTGAAGCGCTCGCCGCCACCGCCCAGCGTCAGCGAGGCCTCGGTGGTCTCGCCGCCGCGGCTGTATTCGCCGTAGTAGGTGTGGACCTCGACGCCTTCGAACTTCTTGCGGGTGATGATGTTCACCACGCCGGCGATGGCGTCGGAGCCATAGATGGCCGATGCGCCGTCCTCCAGCACTTCGATGCGATCGACGATGGACAGCGGGATGGTGTTGAGGTCGGCGCTGCCACTGACGCCCGACGCGGACGACTCATTCACCCAGCGGATGCCGTCCACCAGCACCAGCACGCGCTGCGAGCCCAGATGGCGCAGGTCGACCTGCGCGGAGCCGGCGCCGATGCCGCCGCCGTCGGAGGGATAGCCGAAGTTGCCCGAGGAATTGAACTTCGCGTTCAGCGCCTTGCCGCCGGCGGTGAGCTGCTGGAGGATTTCGCCAACGCTCTGCACGCCCGTCTGGGCGATCTTCTCGCGGTCCAGCACGAACACCGGCTGCGCGGTCACCGCATTGGTCTGCTTGATGCGGCTGCCGGTCACGGTGACCGTATCGAGGGTGGTGGCCTCCTGCGCCACGGCCACGGCGGGAATGGCGAGGAATACGGCAATCTGGATGGCCGAAGCCAGTTTTTTGCGGCGTGCTTTCATGGATGCTCTCTCCGGAGGGACGGGCCGCCCGGCCGATGCCGGGCGTCGTGCGCCTTCGTTGTAAAGAACCCGTAAAACACCTACAACGGAAACAAGTCACCGTTTCGAAAATGGTAACGAAGATTATCTTGGAGTAAATGTATATACCAAGAGTTTCTACACGCAGACGTCACAAGCATTAACACGTAAACGCATGTAGATAATGTGCTGTCAGCCGCTGGCCAGGATGGCGATGCCCATCATCACCATGAACGCGGCGAACACCTGTTTCAGCGCCTTGCCGCCGATGCGATGGGCCAGCCTGGTGCCGTAGGGCGCGGCCAGCACGGAGGCGATGGCCACCCCGATGGCGGCAGGCAAGTAGATGTAGCCCACGGCATGCGCCGGCAATGCGCCGGCGGGCGCATGCAGCGCATAGCCCGCCGCGCTGGCGATGCCGATGGCCACGCCGCACGCGCTGGACGTGCCCACGGCACGCACCGGCTGCACGCCGCGCCACACCAGCAGCGGCACGGTCATGCTGCCCCCACCGATGCCGACCACCGCCGATACCGCGCCGATGACCGAACCAGCCGCGCTGATGCCCACGCCACGGGGCGCAGCTACGCCACGTCCTTCCGGATGCGCGCGGCCACCGAACACCATCTGCGCCCCCGCGATGAAACAGTAGCCGGCGAGGATCCAGCGCAGCACCCGGTCGTCCAGATGGACCGCCAGACCGCTGCCCAGCCAGCCGCCCAGCAGCAGGCCCGGCACCATCCACGCCACCGTCGGCCACAGCACACTGCCGCGGCGATGGTGCGCGTACGCCGACGAGGATGCGGTCAGGATGATGCTGGCCAGCGAACTGGCCAGCGCCGCATGCATCGCGGCCTCCTTCGGAATGCCGTGCAGCGGCAGTATCCACGCCAGTGCCGCCACCAGCACCAGGCCTCCGCCGATGCCGAGCAGGCCTGCCAGGATCCCGGCCACCACGCCGAGCACGGGGAACATCCACACACCTTCCAAGCCTCACCTCGACGTCGTGTCCATCTACAGGGACGTTCAGCCGGCATGGGTATAGTCCCGGCATGGTCCGCATTCCCCTCATCGTACTCGCTGCCGCCACCGCCCTGTGCCTGTCCGTACGCGCTCACGCGCAATCGCTCGAGGCCCAGCGCCCCGCATTCCGCACTGCGCTCGCCAACGCCGAAGCGGGTCGCCTTGAACCCGCCAGCTCGGCCGCACTGGCGCGCCATCCCCTGTCCGGCTGGCTGGAGTTCGCGGCGCTGCGCCACGACCCTGATGTCGTGACGAGCGCGCAGGCCAGGGACTTCCTGCGCCGCCACGACGGCCAGGCGGTGGCCGCCCAGTTCCGCACCCTGTGGCTGGCGGCCCTCGCCCGGCGCCAGGATTGGCCGACCTTCCTCGCCGCCTGGCAGCCCACCGACAGCGTGGCCCTGCAGTGCGCCCACCTGCAGGCGCGCCAGGCCACCGGACGCCTCGATGCCGCATGGACGGAACAGGCGCAGGCGATCTGGCGCAAGGGTGCCAAGTCGCTGCCCGACGGCTGCGACCCGGTGTTCAACGTGCTCGCCACCCAGGGCGGCCTTCCAGCGGCGCTGCGGTGGGAGCGCATCGAAGCCGCGGCCGCCGAGCGCCAGACCGGAGTCATGCGCAGCGCCGCACGCGGCCTGCCGACGGATGAAGCGGCGCTCGCCAACGATTACGCCGCCTTCATCGATGCCGTCCATCCGCGCGCGCTGAACTGGCCGAAGACCGACCGCAGCCGACGCATGGCCGCCCATGGACTGGCGAAGCTGGCGCAATCCGATCCGGACACTGCCGAACGCCTGCTGCCGCAGTACGCGGATGCATTGGGCATGGGCGACACCGAGCGCGGCCAGGTGCTGTACCAGATCGCGCTGTGGACCGTCGCCTCGTACGGACCGGATTCCGCCCACCGGCTCGGCAACGTGCCCGAATCGGCCTACGACGAGCGCCTGCACGAATGGCGCGTGCGCGAGGCGATGTCCCGCGGCGACTGGCCGGCGGCGCTCGCGGCGCTGCAGAAGATGCCACCGTCGCAGCGTACGGATTCGCGCTGGCGCTACTTCGAGGCGCGCATGAGCGAGAAGACCGGTGATCGCACCGGCGCGCAGCGCCTGTTCCGCGAGGCCGCCACCAGCCCCACCTTCCACGGCTTCCTCGCCGCCGACCGGCTGGGGCAGGACTACGCGCTGTGCGCCTGGATCCCCCGCGATCCGCCCGACGCCAAGCAGGCGGTGGCACGCGATCCGGCCATCGTGCGCGCGATGGAACTGTGGCAGCTGGAGCGCCCGGGCTGGGCCACGACGGAATGGAACGAAGCGCTGTCGCGCTTCAACGATGCCCAGCGGCGGATCGCGGTGGAGGTGGCGCGCGACAACGGCTGGTTCGACCGCGCCGTGTTCTCGCTGGGCAGGCAGCCCGAGGAGCAGCGGCTGTACGAATTGCGCTTCCCGCTGCACCACGGCGACACCATCCGCCGCGAGGCGGCCCGGCATGCCATCGACCCGGCCTGGGTCGCCGCCGAGATCCGCGCCGAGAGCATCTTCAATCCGAAGGCCCGCTCGGGCGCGAACGCGATGGGCCTGATGCAGGTGCTGCCCGGCACGGGCGCGGGCGTGGCCAAGCGGCTGGGCATTCCCTATGCCGGTGCGTCCAGCCTGTACGACGCGGACACCAACATCGCCATCGGCACGGCCTACCTGCGCGAGATGGAGGGCAAGTATGGCGTGCCCTATGTCGCCATCGCCGCCTACAACGCCGGGCCCGCACCGACGGCACGCTGGCAGTCGCAGCGCCCCGGTTTCGATCCCGACCTCTGGATCGAGACGATCAGCTACAAGGAAACGCGCGAATACGTGGCGCGCGTGCTGGCCTTCAGCGTGATCTACGACTGGCGCCTCAACGGCAATGCGTTGCCGGTGAGCGACCGGATGATGGGGCGCGTGCAGGCCAAGCGCAAAGCGTTCACCTGCCCCACCGCGCAGATGCCGAAGAGCTGAGGCCGGCGATGCCTGCCGTGGGAGCGGCGTAAGTCGCGATGGCGCAGGTCGTGCTGATTCGCGGCCACGCTCCTACAACCGCTCACCGCAGACAGTGATGTTGCCGATCCGGCATCATGGCGGCATGAAGACCTATCTCGTCGGCGGCGCGGTACGCGACCGGTTGCTGGGCCTGCCGCCCGGCGATCGCGACTGGGTGGTGGTCGGCGCCACCCAGGCCGGGATGGAAGCGCGAGGCTTCAAGGCCGTGGGTCGCGACTTCCCGGTGTTCCTGCATCCCGATACCGGCGAGGAGTACGCACTGGCGCGGACCGAGCGCAAGAGCGGCCGTGGCTATCGTGGCTTCGTCGTCGATGCCGATCCTTCGGTGACGCTGGAAGAGGATCTGCAGCGGCGCGACTTCACGATCAATGCGATCGCGCAGGCCGACGATGGCACGCTCGTCGATCCGTACGGCGGCGCGCGCGACATCCAGGCTCGCGTGCTCCGTCATGTGGGCCCGGCTTTCGTCGAGGATCCCCTGCGGGTGTTGCGCGCCGCGCGTTTCATGGCGCGGTTCGCCCCGTTGGGCTTCACCCTCGCGCCGGAAACGGTGGCGCTGATGCGTACGATGGTCGACAGCGGCGAACTGGATGCGCTGGTGCCCGAGCGCGTATGGCAGGAACTGCGGCGCGCACTGGCGTCCACGCAGCCATCGGCCTTCCTGTCCACGCTGCGCGACTGCGGTGCGCTGGCCGTGGTGCTGCCCGAAGTGGATGCCCTGTACGGCATACCCCAGCGCGCGGAATACCACCCGGAGGTGGATACCGGCATCCACCAGGAAATGGTCTGCGACATGGCGGCGCGGCTCGCGCCGGGCGACGCGCGGATCGGCTTCGCCGCACTGGTGCATGACCTGGGCAAGGCCTTGACGCCGGCCGACGTGCTGCCGAAACACATCGGCCACGAGCATGCCGGGGTGAAGCCGGTGATCGCGCTGTGCGAGCGGCTCAAGGTCCCGGTCGATCATCGCGAACTGGCGGTGATGGCCTGCCGGGAACACCTCAACGTGCACCGCCTGTTCGAGCTGCGCGATGCCACCGTGACCGAACTGCTCGCACGCTGCGATGCGTTCCGCCGGCCGGAACGCATTCCTTGGCTGGCCACGGTCTGCGAGGCCGACAAGCGCGGTCGTGGCGGCCAGGAGGCGGCCGACTATCCCCAGGGGCGCGCCCTGGTCGACCTGCACCGCGCCGCGCTGCAGGTCAGCGCACGCGATGTGGTGCGGGAAGGCATGACGGGGGTGCAGATCGGTGAGGCGCTGCAGGCCGCCCGGGTGGCCGCCGTCCGGGAGCGACGGCGAGCGGACAGCTGACGGACGGTCGCGATTTCGGCTCACATTCAGCGCGCGCCGAAGGTATGGTGGCGACGCGGCCGGGGAGGCCGCACCCTGCCACCCTGCGAAGGACCCGTCATGGAACGCATGCGCATCCTGCTGTCCGTCTGTCTCGTCGGTACCGGCCTGTGGAGTGCCGACGCCCGCGCCGACGACTACGTCACCTGCGAGAGCCGCAACGACCGCTCCCAGCGTTGTCCGATCGCGACCGCCGGCTACGTCACGCCCGACCGGCCACTGTCCGGCGCGTCCTGCACGCAGGGCCGCACCTGGGACTACAGCCGCCGCGAGATCTGGGTGGACGACGGCTGCCGTGCGACGTTCCGCGTGCATACCGGTTCGTCGGGACACCACGACGACCACGACGCCAAGGTCGCCGCAGGCGTATTGATCGGCGCCGCCATCCTGGGCGCCATTGCGCACAACGCGAACAAGCATGACGACCGCTACGATGACGACCGCTACCAGGGGGCGCGACATTCCTCGTACGTGCCGTCCTGGATGGTCGGCAGGTTCGAGGGCTACAACGCGGTCTATGACCGCGACGTCACCCTGACCATCGATGCCGATGGCCGCGCCACTGCGCGGACGCGCGACCAGACCGTCGACGGCTGGATCAACGAGGGTCGCCTCAACGTGGGCAACACCGTGTTCGACGTCGACCAGACGCGCGACGGCCTGGTGACCACCCAGGTGGGCGATCGCCACAACGAGGTACGTTATCGCCGCGTGCGCTGAAACGGCGTGGCGTTACGGGACGGGCTTGCAGCTGAGCTTGTTGCCGAAGAAGTCGACGGTCGCTTCCCCCTGGTGCTCCCAGTATTCGATGCCGACGCGGCCGTACTTCGCGCCACTGGCCGCCGGCTGCGGAAACACGATCGCCTGGTCGTTGCCCCAGGTCATCACCGCCGCCTGCGGATCGATGTCGTTGTAGTACACCATGGTGAAAGGCTTGCGGTTGTCGCTGCAGCGGTACTCCACGGTCGTGGGAACCACCCGCCCGGGCGCGCCGATCGCCAGTTCCACCAGCCGGGTCCGGTACGCCTCCAGCACGCACAGGCGCAGGTCGTCCGCCTTCCAGCACGCATCGCGTTCCTTCACCCACCCGCGCTGCAAGGCCGGGTCTGCGTCCGTGAATTGGGCGTAACGCGCGGCCAGCTGACGATCCAGCGCCGCCAGTTCGGCATCGCCGCAGACCAGCTTCTCGGCGGCGCTGCCCGCCCTGGCGCAATCGAAGGAGGGCGGTGCCAGCGCGGGCGCAGTGGGCGAAGCGGCCGATGGCACCTTCGGTGACGTTGCCGGCGGCGGCGCAGCCGGCACGGCGGGCGGTGGAGGCGGCGCCGGCGTGCAGGCCGCCAGCAGGATGAAGGCAGGACACGACAGCGGCAGCTTCATGGCGATGCGCTCGACTCGGTGGCGACGGGCCATGCTAGCGCCATCCGGACGAAAGTCCGCGTCAACGCGACAGGCGCAACCGGCTGATCGTGCCGCGCCCCGGCGCGGACTGGATGGACAGGGTCCAGCCCAGGTGTTCGCACAGGCGGGCCAGCAGATCCAGGCCGATGCCGCCGCCCTCGCGGCCGCCGCCGCGGGCCATCTGTGCGTACAGCCGACTGATGTCCTCCGGCGTCATGCCATGGCCGGGGTCCTGCAGGGTGACGGTGGCGTCGGCATCCAGCCGCACGTGGATCTGGCCGCGGTCGCTGTTCTCGATCGCGTTGCGCAGCAGGTTGCCGATCGCGGCCTGGACGATGTGGAGCGGAGCGGACACGCTGCAGGGCTGCAGGTCGTCGACGATCACCTGCAGATCCTTGCCAGCCAGCAGGTGGCGGTGGTCGTCGATGATGTCGGGAAGCAGTTCGTGCAGCATCACCACGTCGCTGCTGCGCGACAGGCGCGCGGGATCCTTCGCCAGCGTCAGCAACAGTGCGATCAGGCGCTCGACGTCGCGTGCGGTGCGATGGATGCGCTGGACCTGCTGGCGCGCCGGCGCCGGCAGGACCGGTTGCTCCAGCGCCAGTTCGCTGGCGCCGGCGATGATGGCCACCGGCGTACGCAGCTCATGGCTGGTGGTGTCGATGAAGATGCGCTCGCGCTCGACGAAGGCTTCATGCCGACGCAGGTAGTCGTTCAACGCGCCGGCGATCACCACCAGCTCGGTGGTCGCTTTCTCGGGCACCGTGATGCGCTGCCCGGTCCTGTCCGGCGACAGTGTGCCGATGTCCGCCGCAAGCCCGGTCAACGGACGCAGCGATCGACGCAGGCCCCAGGCCACCAGCGCACCCATCACCACCACCAGGGTGATGGCCAGTCCGAGCACGATGAGCGTCAGCGTGTCTTCCTGCGATTCGAGCTCGGTGATGTCCAGCACCAGGGTGTACTTCACGCCATCGACGGTACGCACCAGCACCAGTACCTCGCGATCGCCGAGCATCAGCTCGTCATGGATGCCCTCCGGCAGGCTAACGACTTCGGGCGGCAACGGGCGCGCATCGGTGGAGGCGTACAGCTGCAGGTCGTCGGTGTCGCTCCAGCGGTAGCGTGGATCGTCGGCGCGGCGCTGCAGGTGGTGCTCGAGCTCGGTCTTCAGCAGCGAATCCCAGACCAGCCGCTCGGCGATCTCGTTGACCAGGAAGCCATGCAGCATCACCGCCGCCGTCAGCAGCAGGGCATAGCCGCCCAGCCACATCAGGATGTGCGCGCGCAGGCTGCGCCGGACCCTCACGCGTCCCCCGATGCGTGCAGCACGGCCAGCCGGTAGCCGGTCCGCGGCAGCGTCTGGATCAGCTTCACCGGAAACGGCCCGTCCACGCTGCGGCGCAGTTCGTAGATATGCGAGCGCAGCATGTCGCCATCGGGCGGATGGTCGCCCCACAGCGCGTGTTCCAGCTGTTGGCGGGTGACCGCGGCAGGACTGGCCTGCATCAGCGTTTCCAGCAGCTTGCGGCACGCCGGGTACAGATGCAGCGGCTGGCCGGCGCGCGTGGCTTCCAGCGTGGCGAGGTCGAGCTTCAGGTCGTGCACCTCCAGCACCTTGCGGCGCTGGCGGCCATGCACACGCGCCATCAGTGCCTCCAGCCGCACTTCCAGTTCCGGCAGCGCGAAAGGCTTGGTCAGGTAGTCGTCCGCGCCGGCACGAAAGCCGGCGATCTTGTCGGGCAGCTCGTCGCGCGCGGTCAGCATGATCACCGGCACGTCCGAGCCGTGGTCCTCGCGCAGGCGGCGCAGGACCTCGGGCCCCTCCAGCCGCGGCAGCATCCAGTCCAGGACGATCGCGTCGTAGACCTGGGTGCTGGCGAGGTGCAGCCCGGTGAGGCCATCCGGGGCGGCATCCAGGGTGTGTCCGCGCGCCTCGAAATAATCGAAGAGGTTCGCCACCAGACTCCGGTTGTCTTCGATGACCAGCAACCGCATCGGCGGATACCCAGCTGCGCGTAGGGGACCCGCAGTCTCGCAGGCCGGATGTCGAAGCGCCGTCGGAGTTCCGACGGTTCTCTTACGCGCCATGATCCACCATGATGCGTTCCGCTGCAGGCCACCGCGAACGCCGATGACCCCGATGCACCTCCGCAACGCCCCCCGCTGGCAGACCCCGCTGCTGCTCCTGCTGATGGCCTGGGCGCTGCTGGCCGGGCTGGGCATGCGCGAGCCGATGCCGGCCGACGAACCCCGCTTCGTGCTGGCGGCACGCACCATGGTGGAGACCGGGCAGTGGCTGTTCCCGCACCGGGGCATCGAGCTGTATGCCGAGAAGCCGCCCGTCTTCATGTGGCTGCAGGCCGCCAGCTACCTGCTGGTCCGCGACTGGCAGGTCGCCTTCCTGCTGCCGTCGCTGCTGGCGGCCCTGCTGACCCTGTGGCTGAGCGGCGACATGGCGCGCCGGCTGTGGGGGCGCCATGCCGTGCCGTACGCGGTGTTCGGCCTGTTCGTGTGCCTGCAGTTCGCGCTGCAGGCCAAGCGCGCCCAGATCGACATGGTGCTGGTGGGCATGACCACGCTGTCGCTGTGGGCGCTGCTGCGCTACCTGCTGGAGAAGCCGAGCCCCTGGCTGCTCGCCCTGGGGACCTTCGCCGCGGGCCTGGGCACGGTGACCAAGGGCGTGGGCTTCCTGCCGCTGCTGGTCTTCATCCCCTGGCTGTGGGTGCGGCTGAAATCGCGGCAGGCGCTGCCCCCGCATCGCGGCCTGCATGCGCTGGCAGGCCTGGCGGGCTTCATCGCGGGCGCGGGTGTGTGGCTGGTGCCCATGCTGTCGGTCGCACTGACCTCGGCCGATCCCGCCCTGCACGCCTACGCCCGCGAGATGCTGTTCAAGCAGACCGGCACCCGCTATGCCAACGCCTGGCACCACGTGAAGCCGGCCTGGTATTACCTGCAGACGATGCTGACGCTCTGGTTGCCAGGCGTGCTGCTGGCGCCCTGGCTGCTGCCCGCCTGGTGGCGGCGAGTGAAGCGCGTGGACGCACGCCATGCGCTGCTGCTGGGCTGGGCGCTGCTGGTGCTGGTGTTCTTCAGCGCCAGCCCCGGCAAGCGCGAGGTCTACATCTTCCCGATGCTGCCGGCGCTGGCGGTGGCCGCGGCGCCGTTGTTGCCCGGGCTGCTGCGCCGACGCGCAGTGCGCGCGACGCTGTGGGCCTACATGGCGGTGCTGGTGGTGGTGGCCGGCGCATTGGGCGCGTGGCTGCTGGCGGCGCCACCTGAACGCCTGCAATCGCTGGTCGAGGGCCGCGGCATGGACATGGACACCGTCGCCCAACTGGGCCGGTGGCTGGTGGGTTTCGCGATGGTCGCGGCGGTGGCGATGTTCGCCATAGCGCGTGCCTCCCGCCACCGCGTGGGGGTGGCCCTGGTGGCCGTCACCGCCGCCCTGTGGACGGCCTACGGCATGGGCTTCATGCCGGCGCTGAGCCCCGACAGCTCCGCCCAGGCGCTGATGCAGCGCGTGGGACAGCGGATCGGGCCGGACGCGGAGCTGGCCATGCTGGGCTGGCGCGAACAGCACCTGCTGCAGGCGGACCGCCCCGTCACCGACTTCGGCTTCAAGCAGCCGTGGGTGGACCAGTGGCAGCACGCGCATGCCTGGTTGCTGGAAGCGCCGGAGCGTCGCTGGCTGTTCCTGCGCAAGGAAGCCATCGGGCCCTGCCTCGATCCGGCGAAGGTCGTCGACATCGGCGCTTCCAACCGGCGCGCATGGATCCTCGCGCCCGGCGACGCATGGCGGGAAGGCTGCGATGTGCCGGCCGACTGGTCGGCCGATGTCAGCGAAGACTGAATCCGCAGCAACGGCACACGCGCGCGAGAATCATTCGCGCGCGTTTTAACGGACTTCCGACGACTGTCCGACCGCGTTACGACATCGCGACCACCAGCATGCGCGGACCTTGTTCCTGCGCTTGTGTTGCATGTCGATTTCCCCTTCGTACGCCCTGCTTCTTCCGCGCCGCGCAACGCCGCGACTGCTGCTCGCTTCACTGCCCTTGTTGCTGCTCGCGTGGGCGGCCGCGCGACAGCTCGACCTGCACTGGGCGCGCTGGCTGTTCCAATGGGAGGGCGGCACGTGGGCGCTGAAGCGGAGCGTGCTGCTGGAGGGCGTGCTGCATCGGGGCGGTCGCCTGCTGAGCCAAGTCGCTTGGACCGGCCTGCTGGTGGCCACCCTGTGGCGCTGGCGCTCGCCGACCGCAGCGTGGACGCGGCCGGCGGCGCGCCTGCTGCTGGCCGTCTTCGCGTCCATCGCCTGCGTGGCCGCGCTGAAGGCGCTGACCCACATGGACTGCCCGTGGGATCTGGCCGGACTGGGCGGGCAGCGACCCTTCATCGACCTGTTCGAAACACGCCCCGCCATACTGGGACCGGCCGCGTGCTTTCCCGCCGCGCATGCCGCGGGCGGCTTCGCGTGGGTGGCGCTGTATTTCTTCTTCCTGCGTGTGGCGCCGCGCTGGCGCTATGCGGGCCTCGGCATCGGCCTGCTCGCCGGCACGGTATTCGGGCTGGCGCAACAGCTGCGCGGCGCGCACTTCCTCTCGCATGACGTCGCCAGCCTGGCGGTCTGCTGGAGCGTGGCATGCGCGGTCGAGGCCTGCTTCGGCCGCAGCGAATCCGTGCCGACGGAGTCGCGCGCAGGAGCACCACCCCCCTGCACGACTCGCCGTTCGCCCGCGCGTGGCAGCGCATGCGTGCCCTGCTCCTGGCGCGTCCGTGGATCGGCACCGAGACGCTGATCGTCGGCGCGTGCCTGTATTTCAGCCTGTTCGCCAATGGCGTGTTCTGGCGGGCGGCCGCACCACAACCGCTGACGCAGTGGCAATGGGCGCTGTCGCTGTTCCTGCTGGTCACCGCAGCCAATGGCGTGTGGCTGACGCTGCGGGTGTGGCGGCGTACCGCCCGCCTGGTGTTGTCGCTGCTGGTGGTGACGTCCGCGCTGGCCGGCCACTACATGGCGGCCTACGGCATCTACATCGATGCCGACATGGTGCGCAACGTGCTGCACACCGACTGGCGCGAGGCCAGCGAACTGGCCGGCGTCGACGCACTGCTGCCGCTTCTCGCCACGCTGCCCGCACTGGCGGTGATCTGGCGCGTGCGGCTGCGCGAACGCACGTGGAAGCGCACGCTGGCCCTGCGCGTCGCCCTGCTGGCGGGCATGGTCGGCACCGCCGTGCTGGGCGTGCTGCCGGTGACCCAGCCCCTGACCGCGTTCCTGCGCAACCAGCGCGAAGTGCGCTACCTGGTGACGCCGGCCAACGTGCTGGTATCGCTGGCGAAGGTGGTCAGCGAAGAACCGCCCGGCCGCGCGCGCACGCAACTGCCGATCGGCGAGGATGCCGTGCAGTCGCCGGCGGCCACCATGCGCCGGCCGCGCCTGCTGGTGCTGGTGGTGGGCGAAACGGCCCGCGCCGCGAACTGGGGCCTCAACGGCTATGCGAGGCAGACCACCCCGGAGCTCGCACGGCGCGGGGTGCTGAACTTCCCCCGCGTCACCGCCTGCGGCAGCAGCACGGAGGTTTCGCTGCCGTGCATGTTCTCGCCGTACGGGCGCGCGCAGTACGACGAGAAGGCCATCCGCGGCCACCAGTCGGTGCTGCACGTCCTGCAGCGCGCGGGCGTGGCCACGCTGTGGCGCGACAACCAGTCCGGCTGCAAGGGCGTGTGCTCGGGACTGCAGGTGGAGGACATGCGCGCGCGCCAGGACGCCGCGTTGTGCAACGGCGTGCGCTGCCATGACGGCATCCTGCTGGAGGGGTTGGCCGATGCCGCGCGCCGCCATAAGGGCGACCAGGTGATCGTCCTGCACATGCTGGGCAATCATGGCCCCACCTATTTCGAACGCTATCCTCCCGCATTCCAGCGGTTCACCCCGGTCTGCGAATCCTCGGACCTGGGGCGCTGCAGCCGGGAGCAGATCGTCAACGCCTACGACAATGCCCTGGGCTACACGGACCACGTGCTGGCCACGGCCATCGATACACTGGCCACCCTGCCCGGCTACGACACGGCGCTGCTGTATGTGTCGGATCACGGGGAGTCGCTGGGCGAAAAGGGCCTGTACCTGCACGGCATGCCCTACTCGATCGCACCCCGCGAGCAGCTGGAGGTGCCGATGGTGGCCTGGTTCTCGGACGGCTGGCGCGCCTCCACCCGGCTGGACGCGGCCTGCCTGCGGCGGGTGGCCACCGCCCCCCACAGCCACGACGACCTGTTCCATACGCTGCTGGGCCTGACCGACGTTCGGACCTCGCTGTACCAGCCGGACCACGACATTTTCCTGACCTGCCGGGCCGGACAATAATCGGCTGTTCCCGTGAGGTCTGCCATGACGGCCCTTTCCATCGTGATCCCGGTGTTCAACGAGCGCGGCAACATCGGCCCGCTGGTGCAAGAGGTGGTGCAGCACCTGCGGGGGCGCATCCCGTTCGACATCGTCTGCGTCGACGACCAGTCCCAGGACGATACCCGCGACGTGCTGACCGCATTGAAGGCGGAAGTGCCGGAACTGCGCGTGCTGGTGCACCAGCGCCGCAGCGGGCAGAGCACGGCCATCCGCACCGGCGTGAAGCATGCCCTGTCGCCCTGGATCGCCACCCTGGACGGCGACGGCCAGAACGACCCCGCCGACATCCCCAAGTTGCTGGCCGCGCGCGAGCAGGCCGATGCGCAGACCAAGCTGTTCGCCGGCTGGCGCGTCGACCGCAAGGACCCCGCCAGCAAGCGCTGGGCCTCGCGCTGGGCCAACCGGATCCGCCAGCGCCTGCTGCGCGACGACACGCCGGACACGGGCTGCGGCATCAAGCTGTTCGAGCGCGCCGCCTTCCTCGACCTGCCCTACTTCGACCACATGCACCGCTACCTGCCGGCACTGATGCAGCGCGCGGGCTGGAAGACGGTCAGCGTGCCGGTATCGCACCGGCCGCGCGGTTCGGGCCAATCCAAGTACACCAACCTGGGCCGTGCGCTGGTCGGCATCCGGGACCTGATGGGTGTGTCCTGGCTGATCCAGCGCAGCCACGTCACCCCCGTCAGCGAGATCGGCACAGGGCGCAAGCCATGAGCGTGATGAACCAGGAAATCGTCTGGCTGGGCTGGACCGGCCTGCACATGACGCCGTGGAAGCTGATCGGCCTGACCGGCGCGGCGATGTTCGGCGGCCGCTGGCTGGTGCAGTTCGTCGCTTCGCGGCGCGCGCGCCGTCCGGTGATCCCCCGCCTGTTCTGGTACATGAGCCTGGCGGGCAGCCTGATGGCGCTGAGCTACTTCCTGTTCTCGTCCAAGCAGGACGCGGTGGGCGTGCTGCAGAACCTGCTGCCGGCGTTCACCGCCGCCTACAGCCTGTACCTGGACATCCGCCACTCGCGCCAGCAGCGCGAGGCAGGAACCGCGCGCTGATCAGCTGCGGTTGGGCGTCAATTTCAACAATCGTCCGCCGCCGCCGTCCTCCAGCAGCCACAGCGCGCCGTCGGGCCCCTGCTCGCGTCGCGGATGCGCCGTCCCATCGGGTAGCGCCGCACCTCGCGCGCCTGCGTGCCGTTGAATTCGATCTCGATCAGCGCCTGCGATGCCAGACCGCCGATGAAGCCCTTGACCCGGTACCACGGGAAGAGGTTACCCGAGTAGATGACGAAGCCCGCCGGCGCGATCACCGGCGTCCACCAGGCTTCGGGCGCATTGAACTCCGGCCGCGTGGCATGGTCGGGGATCGGCGTGCCGTCGTAGTGGTCGCCGTTGGAGACCACCGGCCAGCCGTAGTTGCTGCCGCGCTCGATGAGGTTCAGTTCGTCGCCGCCGGCCGGCCCCATCTCGTGCGTCCACAGCCGTCCCGCATTGTCGAACGCGATGCCCAGCAGGTTGCGGTGACCCAGCGTCCACACCTGCGCCGCGATGCCGCCCTGCGCGGCGAACGGATTGTCCGGCGGCACGCTGCCGTCGTCGTTGAGGCGGATCAGCTTGCCGAGCGCGGATTGCAGGTCCTGCGCCGGCGTCATCGCCTGGCGGTCGCTGGAGGTGATCCACAACTTGCCGTCCGCACCGAATGCCAGCCGGTGGCCGTAGTGGCTTTCCCCGTTGACCTTGGGCAGCTGCCGCCAGATCACCTGCAGGTTGGACAGGCTGCCGCCGTTTCCGCTCGCATCCAGCGTCAGCGTGGCGCGCGCCACCGCGGCGCCGCGCGTGCTGCCGCTGCCCGCTTCGGCATAGCTCAGGTAGACCAGGCGGTTGTCGGCGAAGCGCGGATGCAGCAGCACGTCGCCGAGACCACCCTGGCCCCCGTAGGCGACGGCCGGCACACCGGTGACCTGGCCTACCTGGCCGGTGGCGACATGGGCCAGGCGCAGGGTGCCGCGCTTTTCGGTGACCAGCAGGCGGCCGTCGGGCAGGAACGTCATCGCCCAGGGCTCATTGAACGTGGCGACGGGCGTGCTGGTGAACGGGGGGTCGGGCACGACGCGGGGTGGCGACATGCCGCCCGCAGTGCGCCCTGCGCCGGATACCGGGGCAAGCGTGGCCGTTGCCTGGGGCAGCGTCCCCTGCGAGGCGGGAATTCCCGCGGTTGTGGCGACGCGCTGGGGGCTGGACGCCAGCACGACCCGCGCACCGTTCTCGTCGACCGTCGCGCGCTGGCAGGACGCCAGGCACACCAGACAGGCAAGCAGCAACGGCCTCTTCATGCGGACGCTCCGGCGACGGTGACCGTCGTTGTACGCCGGGTCGGCGAAGAAAAGCGTGACGGTCGCCGGGCCTTCAGACCTTCAGGTACCAGCCCCGCCGGTCCATCGCCCACACCACCCACCACCACACGCCGACGAACGACAGCGCGAACGCCAACGACGGCACGTACGGGCCGAAGCGCGGCGTCATCCAGTCGGCGAATCCGGCCCGGTACAGCGGCTCCATCCACCCGAGTCCGAGCAGTACGTACGTCATCACGGCCGCACCGACGTACGCGGCGATGGCGTTGGCACCGAAGCGTCGCCCCGCGGCCGGCCATCCCTGCCGGTCCACCGCCACATGGGCGAGCGCCAGCGCGAGCAACGCGCAGCCGGCGGTGAACAGCGCAACCGACGAGGTCCACAGCGACTTGTTCAACGGAAACACGCTGCTCCACGCCAGGCCGATGGCCACGGCCGCCATGCCGGCCGGCACCAGCATGCGAAGCGCACCGCCCCGCAACCAGGCGCCGGCGCGAACGCCGATCAGCGTGGTGGCGATGGCAGGCCACGTGCTCAGCAGCCCCTCGGGGTCCTGGCCGCGCGCAAGCGTGGCATCCCACTGGTAAAGCCACGGGGCGAACAGGGCCGTATCCACCCGCGCGGGCAGATTCGTGTAGGGGGCGTAGCCGAACGGCGCGAGCAGCGCCCAGTAGCCCAGCAGGATCACGCCGATCAGCGCCCACTGCGTGCGCGGTTTCGCATACAGCGCCACCAGCCCCACGATGGCGAAGCACACGCCGATCCGCTGCAGCACGCCCCAGGGACGGACGTGCGCACGGTCCAGCATCAGGTACGCCAGCAGGTGCAGCGCCAGGCCGAGCGCGACGATCTTCGCCGCGCGCCACAGCAGCGAGCGCACCAGCACGTCGCGCGCCACGCCTGCCTCGGCACGCGGCACGATGCCCAGCGAAACCGACACGCCGACGATGAAGAGGAAGAACGGGAACACCAGGTCGGTCGGCGTGACGCCGTGCCATTCCGCATGCAGCAGGGGCGCATACACGTGCGACCAGTCGCCGGGCGTGTTGACCAGCAGCATCGCCGCCACCGTCAGGCCGCGCAGCGCGTCGACGGACGCGAACCGGACCGGCGCGGCGCTCATGCGCGCGGGATCATGCGCCGCCGATCCAGGTACCGACGACCTGCAGGTCGTCGTCCAGCGCGACCAGGTCGGCCCGATAGCCGGGCGCGATGCGGCCGTGCGTGGCCCCGAGGCCAAGCAGATCGGCGGGATAGGTGGACGCCATGCGCGCCGCTTCCTCCAGCGGCAGATCCAGCCGCCGTACGCAGTTGCGCACGGCGCTCGCCATGTCCAGCGCCGACCCCGCCAACGCACCGGCCGCATTCCGCACCACGCCACCGACGGCCGTGATGGTTTCGCCATAGAGATCGAACGACGGATCGTCCGCGCCGACCATCGGCATCGCATCGGTCACCAGGAACACCTTGCCGCGCGGCTTGGCCGACAGCGCCACCCGCAGGCTGGCCGGGTGCACGTGCACGCCATCGACGATTACGCCGCACCAGCAACCGTCGTCTTCCAGCGCCGCACCCACCGCGCCGGGCTCGCGCCCCTGCAGCGGCGACATCGCGTTGTAGAGATGGGTGAACCCGGACACCCCGGCCTCGATGCCCGCACGGATCTGTTCGTAGGTGCCCGCGGTATGGCCGGCGAACACGATGGCGCCGCGCGCGACCATCGTGCGGATCATGTCGGCCGGCACCTGCTCGGGGGCCAGCGTCAGCAGGGTCACCCCGTTGTCGAGCGAGGTCGCCATCGCGATCTCGTCCGCGCCGGGCACGCGGAACTTGGCCGCGTCGTGCGTGCCCTTGCGTGCAGGTGCGATGTAGGGGCCTTCCAGATGGATGCCGAGCACGCCCGGCACGCCCCGCGCGATGGCCTCGCGCGTCGCCGCGATCGCCCGCGCCATCACCTCGGCGTCATCGCTGATCAGCGTCGGCAGCACACCGGTGGTGCCGAAGCGCCGGTGTGCCTGCGCGATCGTGCGGATCGCCTCCACGCTCGTGTCGTTGTTGAACAGCGCGCCACCGCCGCCGTTGACCTGCGCATCGATGAAGCCGGGCAGCAACGTCGCGCCGTGAAGATCGTGCCGTACCGCCTCTGACGGGATCGCATCGTCCGCGACCAGATCGGCGATGCGGCCGTCCTGCATCAGCACCGCCAGGCCTTCGACGAATCCGTCCGGCGTCAGCACGCGGGCATTGCACAGGGCGGTGGCGGTGCGCATGGCATTCATACCGTTTCGGTGACCTTGTTGAGATGCGGCGGCACGTCGGGATTGTGGCCGCGCCGCAACGCCAGCGCATTGATCGCGCGATAGAAGCTCTGGATGGTCAGCAGCGGCGCGCAGGCCGGATGCGGGGCTTCGGCCAGCGGCAGATCGCCCTGGCGCGATGCGACCCACACCTGTGCGCCCCGACCGCGGAATTCCTGCGCCAGCGCCAGCGTGCCAGCCTCGGTTTCGTCCGGCTGAGCGAAGCACAGCACCGGGAAGCCCGGACCGACCAGCGCCATCGGCCCGTGCTTCACTTCCGCCGAGCTGTAGGCCTCGGCATGCAGGCCGCAGGTTTCCTTGAACTTCAGCGCCGCTTCCTGCGCGGCAGCCAAGCCCAGGCCGCGCCCCAGCACGAACAGGTTGTGCGCGCCGACCAGCCCATGGGTCAGCGGCGACCAGTCCGCCTGCCAGGCCCGCCGCAGCGCATCGGGCAACGCCTCGGTGGCGGCATGCAACGGCGCTTCGTTCTTCCAGTGGGCGGCCAGCTGCAGGATCGCCGCGAGCGAACCGAGATAGCTCTTGGTCGCCGCCACGCTGCGCTCGGGACCCGCGCGCAAGGGCAGCACGGTGTCGGCCAGCAGCGCCAGCGGTGAGTCTTCCACGTTCACCAGCGCCACCACGCGCGCACCGGCCTCCTTCGCCTGCGTCGCATTGCGCAGCAGGTCCGGACTCTTGCCCGACTGCGAGATCACCACGTACAGCGCGTCCGCCAACCGCTGCTTCGCTTCGTATACCGAGACCACCGACGGCGATGCCGAGGCGGTGACCACGCCGAGCTGCGTCTCGAACAGGTATTTCGCATACGTCGCTGCGTGATCCGAGCTTCCGCGCGCGCAGGTCACCACGAACGGCGGCGGGTTGCGCCGCAGGTCGTCGGCCAGCGCCTTCACCGTGGCGGCGTTGCGCGCGTACTGGTCGGCGACGATGTCGGCGGTCTGGGCCGCCTCCTGGTGCATCAGGGTGTCGGAGGGCGCGGGCAACGGGGTGTCGGTCATGGTGTCGGGGGTTCGGGTCGGTCCGCGCGCGGACGGACCGGCGCAGTGGAACCGCGCACCACCAGTTGCGGCACGAAGCCCTGGTTGTGCACGGCGGTGGGATGGGCGTCGTACGCGTCCTGGCGCAGGCCGGCGATCAGCAGGCGCGCGGCCTGCTTGGCGATGTCCTGCGTGGCCTGCTTGGCGGTGGTCAGCGGCGGCCACGACTGTTTGGAGAACGGACTGTCCTCGAAGCCGGCGATGGACAGGTCGTAGGGCACGTTCATGCCGGCGGACTTGGCCGCCGCCAGCACGCCGGCCGCGATCTCGTCGTTGGAGCCGAAGATCGCGGTGGGCGGTTCACGCAGCGCCAGCAATCGGCGCGCGCCACGGAAACCGTCGTCGAACGTGTAGTCGCCCGGCACGACGAGATGCTTGTCGAGCGTGATGCCGTAGTCCTTCAGCGCTTTCTCGTAACCGGCATAGCGTTCGGTGCTCGACCGGTGCGCCAGTCCGCCCCACAGGAAGCCGATGCGCTGGTGGCCGAGCTGGATCAGGTGCTCGGTGATCTCGTAGGCCGCATCGCGGTCGTCGACATACACACAGGGCAGGCCGTCTTCCGGATCTTCCGTCGCCGCGATGATGCGCACCAGCTTCACCCCGCGCGCGGCCAGCGCATTCACCAGGTCGGCGCGCTCGGACATCGGCGCGGTCAGCACCAGGCCGGCCAAGCGGGAACGCTGCACGAATTCCACCAGCTCCTCCGCCAGCAACGGCGAGGTGGAATCCACCGGATGGATCTGCAGGCCGAAGCCGGTTTCCTTGCACGCCGCCAGCACGCCGTTCTGCACGCCGATGATGTGGTACGGGTTGGGGTTGTCGTACACCAGTCCGATCACGAACGGCGTGCCGCTGCGCAGGTTGCGCGCGGACTGGTCCGGTTCGTAGTCCAGTTCGGCGATGGCGTGCAGCACGCGCGCGCGCGTGCCCTGCAGCACCGACGGTTCGTTGTTGATGACCCGGGACACGGTCTTCAGCGAGACCTTCGCGCGTTCGGCGACGTCCTTGATGGTGGGTCGGCGCATGGGCGTTTCCGTCATGGAGGCGAGTCCGCCATGATGCCGCGTTCCGGCACGGCCGTCGCCGGCCGCAGACGACCCGCCCGATGCCCTGCCGCCGCGCTGCGAAAGATGGCGGTCCGCTTGTTGCGGATGCCCGTCGGTACGCCGTGTCGTGCGGCGACATCGATCAGGCCCGTCGTGCCCGCGCCCGGGCGCGCCGCGGGCTGCAGCAGCGCCAGACCACCGCCGATGACGCACGCACGGCCCGGCGGCGCACCGGGATACCCCCATGGGAGGAAGGACCCGGCGAGCATCGCCGCCGCCCCTGTCATCGCGACCGGGCTGAGGGCCAGTCCCTTGCTTACGCCGCTGCGTCTGGACAGCGCCGCCGGCTGCGTCGGGAAGAAGCGGGTAAGGCAGGATTCCATCGGCTTGAGGAAGGCGCTGATGGAGCACGCCGTACCGACGAGGGCGAACGAGCGGAGCGGGACGTAACCGTTACCGGCGGCCA
Source organism: Pseudoxanthomonas mexicana (assembly GCF_010093385.1). GTDB lineage: Bacteria > Pseudomonadota > Gammaproteobacteria > Xanthomonadales > Xanthomonadaceae > Pseudoxanthomonas_A > Pseudoxanthomonas_A mexicana. The sequence goes on along the minus strand of NZ_PDWV01000005.1, from coordinate 48,791 downwards.
TGCAATCCCCGGTTCCGGCGCGCCCGCCAGGTCCGCGGCCAGCAGCGGGAATAACGTTGTCATGGCCGCGCGAACGGATCGAGAAAAGGCGAGGGTCAGGCCCCCTTCGGGCTGACTGATGTGAGTGCAGCAGCGTCATGCACTGCAGCATGAAGTCCATCGGACTCACCCCTTCTCGTCTTCGGGAAGACTGCATTGAACCCATTCCTGCGCGCAATCGAATGATGAATACGGCAATTGTTGTCATTCTTCGACATCACTTGGCCGCTCGAACGCCTATTTCATGACAGAGTCTTGACAACGTTGTCAAACACTTTCCACACTCCGGCCCCATCGGGATGAGGGGTCCCGGCCGCGGACATGTAGGGAGACGTGTGGTCGCCATTGCCAATCCATTGCCGACAGAGACCAGCCGCGGGGCGCACGACGCCTTCATCGCGGCGGACGTCGGTGGCACCCACGTCCGCATCGGTCTGGTGCGCGGCAGCGGCGACGCCGGCACGCCGGTCCACGTGCTGGAGTACCGCAAGTACGCCTGTGCCGAGCACGCCGGCCTGGGCGACATCGTCCAGGACTTCCTCGCCCACCTGAGCCTCGACCACGGACGGGTGACGCGCGGCGTGATCGCCAGCGCCGGGTATGCGCTGGAAGACGGCACCGTCATCACCAACAACCTGCCGTGGCGCCTGTCGCTGGCCGACCTGCGCACGCGGCTCGGCTTCGACGACGTCCGCCTGGTCAACGATTTCGAAGCCGTGGCGCATGCCGCCGCGCAGGTGGATGCCAGCCAGGTGCTGCAGCTGACCGGCCCCGCCATCGCACCGGCGCGCGGCCCGACGCTGATCCTGGGTCCGGGCACCGGCCTGGGCGCAGCGGTGTGGATCCCCGTCGGCGCACGCGCGGTGGTACTGGCCACCGAGGCCGGCCAGGCCGCGCTGACGGCGGGCAATGCACTGGAAATGGCACTGCTCGCCGAAATGTTGAAGACGCGCACGCACGTGCCGGTCGAACACGCGCTGTCCGGCCCCGGCCTGCTGAACCTGCATGCCGCGTTGTGCGCCGTCCGTGGCGCAGCGCCTTCGGGCTACACGCATCCGGGCCAGGTCACGGCCGCTGCGCTGTCGGGCGAGGACGCCCTGGCGCGCGAAAGCCTGGACGTGTTCTGCGGCCTGCTCGGCAGCGTGGTCGGCGACATGGCCCTGCTCTACGGCGTGCAGGGTGGCGTGTACCTCGCCGGCGGGATCCTGCCCAGGATCCGCGATTTCCTGATCAACAGCAGCTTCGTGGCGCGCTTCCTCAACAAGGGAACGATGCGCGAGGCGCTGGAACGCATTCCCGTGAAGCTGGTGGAGCACGGGCAGCTCGGGGTGGTGGGTGCCGCCAAGTGGTACCTGGAGCAACAGCAGGAAGATTGAAGAGCAAGCGCCGGGACAGGCGTGGCGTCGATTGCAGTAACGGCTTCAGCACGGCGGAGCAAGCGCGAGCAAGACCTGCCGAAACTCAAACAATGAATGATGGGAGAGACATCATGACGTACCGCAGATCCATCCTTTCCGCCGCCATCGTGACCTGTCTGGGTGTGGCGGTGCAGGCACACGCGCAGGACGCCCAGCCGACCGGCACCCAGGCGACCGACCTCGACACCGTGGTGGTCACCGGCATCCGTGGCAGCATCGAGAAAGCACTCGACGCCAAGCGCGATGCCGCCACGCACGTCGAAGTCGTCACCGCCGAGGACATCGGCAAGCTGCCGGCCAAGAATGTGGCCGACACCCTGCGCCAGCTGCCCGGCGTCAACATCGCGTCCTCGAGCGCCAGTGAAGGCGGCTTCGACGAAGCCGACCGTGTCAGCCTGCGCGGCACGAATCCCAGCCTCACCCAGACCCTCGTCAACGGCCACACCATCGGCACCGGCGACTGGTTCGTGCTCAGCCAGGTCGGCAACGTCGGCCGCAGCGTGAGCTACTCGCTGTATCCGTCCGAGATCGTCGACCGCGTCGTCGTCCACAAGACCTCCGAAGCGAAGCTCGTCGAGGGCGGCACCGCCGGTTCGGTCAACATCATCACCCGCCGGCCGCTGCAGTTCGCCGAGCCGCTGACGATCCAGGGCTCCATCGGCGCGGTCCACTCCGACCTGCCGGGCGACACCAAGCCCCAGCTCGATGCGCTGCTGAACTGGCGCAACGATGAAGGCACCGCTGGCTTCTTGGTACAGGTTTTCAATGAACAACGCAGCCTGCGCCGCGACGGCCAGGAAGTGGTGGGCGGCTACGGCACGATCGCGGAGTTCGAAGCGGACGGCGTCACCCGTACTCCCGTCGCGACCAGCAATCCCGACCTGGTGGGCGTGCTGTCCCCCAACCTGATCGGCGCTGCGCTGTTCGAGCAGGTGCGCAAGCGCCAGGGTGGTGTGGCGAACATCGAAGCCAAGGTCACCGACGACCTGACCCTGAACGTCAACGCGTTCTACTCGCGCCTGAAGGCGGACAACTACAACCGCAACTACATGATGTGGGCCAGCCAGTTCATCAACGCGCGCGCCCCCAGCAGCTACACCATCGAGAACGGCGTGCTGACCAGCGCCACCTACGCACCGGACACCACCAGCACGGCCGTCACGCCCTACGGCGTGTACGACATGATCTCCCGCCCGGGCGCCGAGTCCACCTCCAAGTACATCGCACTGGATGCCGAGTGGAATGCCAGTGACGCGCTGAAGTTCGTCTTCCAGCTGGGTTCCACCAAGGGCAACGGCAGCAGCCCCACCCAGGACGTGCTGGAAACCGGCATCGCCGGCAACGCCGGCGCGAGCTGGAGCATGAACGGCGTCGGCAACCCCATCGACTGGTCATTGGGCGGCACCAACACGGCCGCGAACCACCTCCCGCAGAACGGCTGGATCTTCGGCGCACAGGGCATCGACGTGCTGGACAAGGAAGACTGGGCTTCGGCCGACGGCCAGTTCTTCTTCCAGTCCGACGTGCTGTCCTCGCTGGACTTCGGCTACCGCTTCGCCACGCACGAGCGCAGCAACGACTTCTCGCTCGCACAGGGTCCGAACTGGGCCAGCAACTGGACCGACATCAACGCCTATCCGGCGGCCGGCGGCGCCTACCCGAGCGATTTCGGCGTCGGCGGCAACGTGCCCTCAGGCATCTGGTACTACACGCCTGCACAGCTGGCGGAGCTGAACGCCCGCTTCGCCAACCGCAACAACCCCGAGCGCTTCTATTTCTCCGACGTTTACGGGGTGGAGGAGGACATCAATGCCGTGTACGCCCAGCTGAACTTCCGCGGCGACCGCTGGAGCGGCAATGCCGGTCTGCGCTACGTGCAGACCGAGACGGACGTTCACTACAACCAGGCACTGGCGGTCAACTCCGGCATCCCGGGCGCGATCACCGGCTCGGCCTTCGGCGACTACCTGCCAGTCGTGGTCAACAACGACTACAACGAACTGCTGCCCAGCGTGAACTTCAAGTTCGAGCTGACCGATACCCTGGTGGCGCGCGTGTCGGGCAGCAAGACCATGACCCGCCCGGACTTCTCGGCGCTGGCCGGCTCGCTGACGTTGAACGACCTGACCCACGAAGGCAGCGGCGGCAACCCGAACCTCGACCCGCTGGTCTCGACCAACTTCGACGCTTCGATCGAGTGGTACTTCGCGCCACGCGCCCTGCTGGCCGCCAGCGTGTTCTCGATGGACATGGATGGCTACGTCGATTTCGGCAACGTCATCGTCCAGTACAAGGACCAGCAGGCCAGCCAGGCGGCGGGTACCGACGTCTACAGCGACTATCTGGTGTCGATCCCGGTCAACTCGAACGGCAAGGCGCGCGGCGTGGAACTGACCTACGAGCAGCCGATCGGCGAGAACTTCGGCATCAACGCCAACTACACCTATGTGGATGGCGAAGCCGATGGCGGCAAGCCGCTCAACGGCACGTCCGAGAACACCTACAACCTGTCGGCCTGGTACGAGAACGACCGCTTCAACGCCCGTATCAACTACAGCTACCGCAGCTCGTTCTATGCCGGCGTGAGTCGCGCCGACAACTTCTACCAGGACGACTTCGATACCGTGTCCGCCTCGCTGGGCTTCAAGGCCACCGACTGGCTGACGATCAGCCTGGACGGCCTGAACCTCAACAATCCGAAGCTCAAGTACTACACGGAGAACGACGCGGTGCCGGGCTATCTGCCGCATGCGTTCTACAGCAACGGCCGCCAGTACTACCTGAACTTCCGCTTCAAGTTCTGATCGCATCACCGATGTAAGGGAACGCTCTCCCTCTGCGGGCCTGGATTTGTCCGGGCCCGCTTTTTTTTGGCACTCTCCGCTCGTTCGCCCACGAGGATTCCGATGAAACGACCCTTCGTCCGTCGCGCCCTGGCCGGCATGGCCATCACCCTGCTGGTCCTGGCCGGCTGTGCCAGGACGGGCAGCGATGCCGGCGCCGCGACCGCTTCGGCGCCCATCACGCCGGCTCTGATTCCCGCGCCCGCCACGCTGCAGGCGGGCGAAGGATCGTTCGTCATCAATGCCGACACCCGCGTGTCCGCCACCGGCGCCGCGGCGACGCGCGTCGCCGGCCAGTTCGCCGCCTACCTTACGTCGGCGGGCGGGCCTGCACTGGCGATCACGGACGCCGATGCCAAGAACGTCATCCGCTTCGTACTGGAAACGGGCGATGCGGCTGCGGCCTCGCCGGAGGCCTACACGCTGGACATCACGCCCGATGGCGTCACGGTGAAGGCACGCGACGAGCGCGGTCTGTTCTACGGTGCGGTGACGCTGTGGCAGCTCGCCACCCAGGGCGACAAGGGCGGCGTCACGCTGCCGGCGCTCCATATCGAAGACGCACCGCGCTTCGCCTGGCGCGGCTTCATGCTGGACCCCGCGCGCCATTTCCAGACCGTCGACGAGGTGAAGAAGATCATCGACGCGATGGCCCTGCACAAGCTCAACACCCTGCACTGGCACCTGACCGACGACCAGGGCTGGCGCATTGAGATCAAGCAGTACCCGAAGCTCACCGAAATCGGCGGCTGCCGCATTCCCGCCGGCGATGGCGGCAAGGACCCGAAAACCGGTGAGCCGCGCCCTTATTGCGGTTTCTACACGCAGGACCAGATCCGCGACGTGGTGAAGTACGCCGCCGAACGCCACATCACCGTCGTGCCCGAGATCAATGTGCCGGGCCACGCGACGGCGGCGATCGCTGCGTATCCGGAGCTCGGCTCCATCGACACGCCGCTGGTGCCGTCGAGCGAGTGGGGCGTGTTCCCCAACCTGGTCAACGTGGAAGAACCGACGATCACGTTCCTGGAGAACGTGCTGGGCGAAGTGGTGCAGTTGTTCCCGGGCACTTACGTGCACATCGGCGGCGACGAAGCGGTGAAGGACCAGTGGGAAGCGTCGGCACGCGAGCAGGCCCGCATGCGCCAGGTCGGCGCGAAGACCGAAATGGATCTGCAGGGGTATCTGGTCGAGCGGCTGGAGAAGTATCTCGCCGGACACGGCAAGCGCCTGATCGGCTGGGACGAGATCCTCGAAGCCAAGCTGCCGCCGGAAGCCACGGTCATGTCGTGGCGCGGCATCGAAGGCGGTCTGAAGGCCGCGCGCCAGGGCCATGACGTGGTGATGTCGCCGTCGAACAAGACCTACCTCGACTACCTGCAGACGGCGTCGCCGAACGAGCCGCCGGGTCGCCCCGCGCTGATCACGTTGCAGGACGTCTACGCGTTCGAGCCGGTGCCGCCGGAGCTGGAGGAAAGCCAGCGCCACCACATCCTCGGCCTGCAGGCCAACCTGTGGACCGAGCACACGCGCACGTTCGCGCGCCTGCAGCACAACGCCTTCCCGCGCCTGGCGGCGGTCGCCGAAACCGGCTGGACGCCCGCGGCAAAGAAGGACTTCGCCGACTTCACCCGCCGCCTGCCCACGCAGCTGAAGCGCTACGACGCCATCGGCCTGGGCTACGCGAAGACGCCGTTCGAAGCGATGATCGCGACCGAGGACGACCGCAAGGCGGGCACCGTGAAGGTCACGCTGTCGAATCCGCTCGGCTATCCGGTGCACTACACCACCGACGGCAGTGAACCGACATCGACTTCCAAGGCGTTCGCATCGCCGCTCGACCTGAAGCTGCCGGTCACCGTGCGTGCGGCGGCCTTCGCCGAGGGCCGCGCCTGGCGCCCGCCGCCACGTTCGAGCTGACGCCCGCCGCACTGCTCACGCGCACCGACGAGGCGATGGCCGTGTGCCCCGATGCGGGCCGCCTGTTGCTGCGTCTGGAAGACGACGGCCCGGCCGAGAGCGAACGCGCGATCTTCAATGCCACGATCTTCTACCCCTGCTGGCAGTGGAACCAGGCCGACCTGGACGGCATCGCGTCGATCAAGGTGCGTGCGGGACGCATCCCGTACTACTTCCAGCTGGCGCACGACGAGCCGCACCGCACGTTCGAACCGGCCAAGTCGCCGCTGGGCGAGCTGGAAATCCTGGGAGGCGGCTGCAAGGGCCACACGCTGGCCAGCGTGCCGCTGCCGGCGGCACCGGGCGCGGACGGATTCCTGGACCTAGACGCACCGCTGCCCGCCGGCACCGCCGGCAGGCAGGACCTGTGCGTGCGCTTCACCGGCGACACCCGGCCGCAGATGTGGGTGCTGGACCGCATCACGCTGCAGCCGCGCTGAGGCATACTGCCGTCGAAGAAAAGCCGGGCAATGCCCGGCTTTTCTTCTGTTCCTGCTACGCGCGTCGCGGTCGAAGCCGGGTATCGAAGGCCAGCAGCATGTCGCGCAAGGGCGTGAACAACGTGGACAGGCCGGCCAGCACGCCGAGCGTATTGGCCAAGGCGTCGCGCGGATCGGCCATGCGCGTGGCGGTCAGCGCGCCCTGGGCGAACTCCAGACCGACGCCCAACGCGATCAGCAGTGCTGCCACGACCACGCAGCCGCGTCGCGTCGCGAACAGCTGCATCGCCGACGCCGACAACAGCGCGTAGGCGAGGAAGTGCTCCACCTTGTCGCCCCCTTCGGGCACCGGCGGCAGGCCGCTCAGGTTGACCAGCGACAGGACGACGACGCCCGTCACAGCCAGCAGCCACAGGCCCCACCACAGGCGCGGGCGATGGAACGGCTTCAACATGAAAACACCGCTCACAGGCGCCAGCTCAGGTCGTTGAACAGGAAGGCCGCGCCGAACTCGACATCGCGCGAGAAGCCCATCAGCTGGAAGCGCTCACCCATCTCGCTGGGCAGCGTCAGCCGCTTGGCTTCGTTGCGCAGGCGCAACAGGGTGGCCTCGTCCGCACGCGCCTGCGCTTCGTCCAGCCGCTCCTGCAGACCGTTGCCCAGCAGGAAGTTCGCCTGCGTGGTGTAGCCGGCGAGGTCGAAGCCGGCATTCGTACCAGCCTCGGCCAACGCGGTGAAATCGACCGATGCGGTGATGTCCTGCAGGCCCGGCCACAAGTAGGCATCGTTGTGGACGCGATGCCGGTAGTACGCGCGCAGCGTGCCGTCGTCGCGGTCGGCCTGGTAGAACTCGCGCCGCGGGTAACCGTAGTCGGCGAACAGCATCACGCCCTTGTCCAGGCCGCCCATCACCGCCTGGATCCAGTAAGGCAGCTGCGGCAGCAGCTCGGACCGGTAGCCATCGGGGAACGGCGCATCCAGGTAGCGTTCGACATGGCGGACTGCGGCCGACAGCAGCGCGTCGGCCGGACGGTCGGTGCGGACGAAACGACCCTCCCCGTCCAGCGCGACGCCTTCCTCGAACACTTCACCGTCACGCAGCGTGAAGCGCGGGGTGGGTAGCGCATCGATCACTTCGTTGGCGAACAGCACCCCATTCCAGGTCTCGTCCGGTGGCGCATCCAGCCACTCGACCAGTTCGAACACGGGCGGGATGAGCCGGCGCCCCAACCGTTCGCGCTGGCGTTCGCGCAGATCGGCGCTGGGCTCGAGGATGGCGTAGCGCGTGGGTAGCGCATCCAGTTCCAGCAGCCGCTTGAGCATGATCTCGGCGAATGCACCGCTGCCGCCGCCGATCTCGACGAACCCGGCTTCCGGGCCCAGCTGCTGCAGCACCGGCGCCACCGCCTGCGCCACGCAGCTGGCGAACAGCGGCCCCAGCTCCGGCGCGGTGGTGAAATCACCCGCTTCGCCGAACTTGGTGCTGCCCGCGCTGTAGTAGCCCAGCCCGGGCGCGTAGAGGCTGCACTCCATGAAGCGCGAGAACGGAATGCTGCCGCCCTCGGCGGCGATCTCGTTGCGGATGAAGGCCGCGAGGCGTTCGCTGTGCGCACGCGCGTCGTCGTCGGGGAGGGGCAGATCGGCCTGCATGGTGCACCGGACAGCGGGAAACCCGGTCATTGTACGGGCCGTCTGACACTGGAATGGCGGCCCTAGCCAACCCCGGGGGTCGCGCATAGAATCGTGGTGCACAGCAGCAACGGACACGCCATGACCTATTGCGTCGGCATCGAAGTCAACGAAGGCCTGGTCTTCGCCGCGGACACCCGCACCAGCGCCTCCTTCGACGATGTGCGCGTGTACCGCAAGATGCACGTATTCGAATGGCCCGGCGACCGCGTGTTCGTCATCATGTCGGCCGGCAACCTGGCCACCACGCAGCTGACCATCTCGCGGCTGCAGCGCGATGCCGACGATCCGGATGCGACGCGGAGCCTGCGCACATTCTCGCACCTGTACGAAGTGGCGGAGTACGTCGGCGACACCCTGGTCGCCAGCCAGGTGAAGATGAAAGACGAGGCGCAGCAGAGCGGCGTCAACGTGCAGTCCACGCTGATCCTGGGCGGCCAGATCGCGGGCGAGCGTCCCGGCCTGTACATGGTCTATCCGCTCGGCAACTGCATCGCCACCTCGCCGGAAACGCCGTACCTGCAGATCGGCGAGTCCAAGTACGGCAAGCCGATCCTGGACCGCATCATCCGCCCGGAAACATCGCTGGAGGATGCGGCGCGCTGCGCACTGGTGTCGCTGGATTCCACCATCCGCTCCAACCTGTCGGTCGGCATGCCGGTGGACATGGCGCTGCTGCGCAGCGGCGACCTGAAGATCAGCCAGAAGATGCGGCTGGAAGCGGACACCCCGCTGTACGCCGAGATCCACGACACCTGGTCGCGCAAGCTGGAAGCCGCCGTGCACAGCCTGCCGCGTTTCCCGTGGGAACCGCCGCAGGAACGCGAAGACGGGCCGGGGCCACTGCCGGCCATGCCGCCCCGCCGGATTCCTTCGCGACAGGATCCGGGCGACGCCCAGGGCCAGCAGCAGTAACGACCGATGGCTGCCGGCGGCCTGAAGCCCTGGGTGGTCGCGCTGCTCGTGTTCTGCGTGGGACTGGGGCTTACTGCCCTCTGCCTGGCATGGTGGGTGCCGCCGGCATGGCGTATCGCGGCGGGCGTGGCCGGCACGTTGATCGCCAGCAAGCTCGCGGCCGTGTCGGCCGCTGCGTGGCGTGCCCGCGACTGATCGGGTTCACCCGTGGAAGTAGCCCGCGGCGATGGCATCGTGCAGCGCGCCCAGGTGCGTCTGGATCTCGTCCATGAACGCGGCGGGGTTCCGCTCCGCGAGCACGGCCGGATCGGCGTTGCGGGTCATCCCGATCACCCGGTTGAGATGGCGGTCCACGCCAGGGCGGGGCGGCATGGTGGGCAGCACGCTCTGCGCGCGCGTCAGGCAGAAGTGCACGCTGCGCGGAAACTCGTTGTTCTGCAGCAGGAACCGCAGGGCCAGTTCCGCGGTGACGCGCTGGCGCACGTGGCGACGGAACATCTGGTACGCGGCCAGCGAACGCAGCACGCTCATCCACTGCATGTTCTGGAACGCTTCGCGATCCTCTTCGTGGCGCGGGGTGACCAGGCCGGAGGCGCCGGCATCGATGATGCGCGTGGTCATGTCGGCCTGCTCCAGCGCCGTGCCCAGGCGCAGGAACTGGTACCCGATGTCGCGGCTGACGTTCGCGCTGAGCAGGCCGGAGACCTTCAGGCAGCCGTCGACGATGCGCTGCAGGAACTCCATGCGGTAGCGCCGGCCCAGACTGCGCTCGCCCTGCGCGCCGATGTAAAGGTGCAGGTCGTTGATCGCTTCCCAGACGTCCTGTGGCAGCGTGTCGCGGATGCCGCGCAGGATTTCCCGGGCGGAATCCACGGACGTGCGCAGCGATGAGGGATTGCGTTCGTCCAGCAGCAGGAAGCGGATCACGTCCACGTCGCCTGCGGCGTCGCCGGCATCCGGGTAGCACTGCTCAAAGCAGTCGCCCGCGCCCACCGTGTCGATCATCGGCCGCCACGCGAACCGCACCGAACGGGGCATGTCCAGCTGCAGCTGGCTGCCCACGCCCACCAGGCGCGCGGTGTTCTCTGCACGCCGCACGTAGCGGCTGAACCAGTACAGGTTGTCGGCCACCCGCGACAGCATCAGGCGTTCTCCCCGTCGTCGTCTGCCAGGTCCACCACCCAGGTGTCCTTGGCGCCACCGCCCTGCGAGGAATTGACCACCAGCGAACCCTTCACCATCGCCACGCGCGTCAGCCCGCCGGTGGTGACATAGGTGTCCTGGCGCGACAGCACGAACGGGCGCAGGTCGATGTGGCGCGGCGACGGGCCCTGCTTGGTGACGATGGGCGCAGTGGACAGCGCCAGCGTGGGCTGCGCCATGTAGTTGCGTGGGTTGGCTTCGATCAATGCCTTGAATTTCTCGCGCTGTCGCCTGGTCGAGCGCGGGCCGATCAGCATGCCGTAGCCACCGGATTCGTTGGCCGGCTTCACCACCAGCTTCTCGATGTTCTCCAGCACGTACCTGCGCTCCTTGGCGTTGTGGCACAGGTAGCTCGGCACGTTGGGCAGGATGGGATCCTCGTCCAGGTAGTACTTGATCATCTTCGGCACGTAGGCGAAGACCACCTTGTCGTCGGCCACGCCGGCGCCCGGCGCGTTGGCCAGCGCGACCCTGCCGGCACGCCAGCTGCGAATCAGGCCGGGCACGCCCAGCACGGAATCCGGATGGAACACCTCCGGATCGATGAACAGGTCGTCCACCCGGCGGTAGACCACGTCCACGCGCTTCGGCCCGTACACCGTGCGCATGTAGGTGCAGTCGTCGTCGGCGACGAACAGGTCGCTGCCTTCGACCAGTTCGATGCCCATGGCCTGCGCCAGGTAGGCGTGCTCGAAGTAGGCGCTGTTGAACACGCCCGGCGTCAGCAGCGCGATGACCGGCGTGTCGCCCGGGCGCGGCGAGAGCGCGGCCAGGGTGTCGTACAGCTGGCTGGGGTATTCGTCCACCGGCAGGATCGAGCTGGTCTCGAACAGTTCCGGGAACACGCGCTTGGCCACCATGCGGTTTTCCAGCATGTAGCTGACGCCGCTGGGGATGCGCAGGTTGTCTTCCAGCGCGTACAGCGTGCCGTCGCCGTCGCGCACCAGGTCCGAGCCGCAGATGTGCGCCCACACGCCCAAGGGCGGCGTGATGCCGACGCACTGCGCGCGGAAGTTCACCGAATCCTTCAGCAGCATCGCCGGGAACACCTTGTCCTTGACGATCTGCTGCCTGCCGTAGATGTCGCCGATGAACAGGTTCAGCGCGCGCATGCGCTGCTTCAGGCCGGCTTCGGTGCGCTGCCATTCGCTGAGCGGGATGATGCGCGGGATCAGGTCGAACGGCAGCGTGCGGTCGACGTTGCGGCCGTCGGAGTACACGGTGAAGGTGATGCCCTGCACGCGCGCCACCACGTCGGCGGCGAGCTGGCGTTCGGCGAGTTCACGGCCGGACAGTCCCTCCAGGTATTCGACCAAGCGGCGTGCGGCCGGTCGCGGCCGTCCATCGGCCTGGATCAGTTCGTCAAAGGTCGTGGTGCGGTACTTCGCCCAGTCCATTCGCCTTCCTGCTGTCCCGGCCGGCGCATCCGGCACGGGGTGATGCGTCGCAACATGCCCGCTGGATGCTCGCGTCGTCAAGCATCCCTTCGACGCGAAGATCGACTCACATTTTTCGGTGCGGTCTTGCGCCATTCCGGTGCAAAGCAGGGAGAATGCGGACTCCTGTTCCGGAGCCTGCCATGCCCACATCGCGTCGTGTCGTCCTCATCACCGGCGCCGCCCGTCGCATCGGCGCCGCGATCGCCCGCCGGCTGCATGCCGACGGCTACGACGTGGCGCTGCACTACCGGGACTCGGCCGCCGACATGCACGGTCTGGTCGACGAACTGGAAGCCGGGCGCCAGGGCAGCACGCTGATGCTGCAGGCCGACCTGGCGGTCTTCGACCGCCTGCCCGAACTGGTGGCGAGAACCGTGGGCCATTTCGGCCGTCTGGACGCCCTGGTCAACAACGCATCGGCGTTCTATCCCACGCCCGTGGGCGGCGCCACCCCGGCGCAATGGGAGGAACTGTTCGCGGTCAACGCGCGCGCGCCATTCTTCCTGGCGCAGGCGGCAGCGCCGCACCTGCGGGCCGCACGCGGCGCCATCGTCAACATCGCCGACATCTATGCCGAGAAACCGCGTGCGGACCTGGCGGTGTACGCCGCCTCCAAGGCCGCGCTGCTGGCGGTCTCGCGCGGGCTGGCGGCATCGCTGGCGCCGGAGGTGCGGGTGAACGCGGTGTCGCCCGGCGCCATCCTGTGGCCGGATGGCGGGATCGATCCACACGTGCAGGACCGACTGCTGGCGCAGACACCGCTGGGCCGCATCGGCGATCCCGGCGACATCGCCGGCACCGTCGCCTGGCTGCTCGGCGACACCGCCGGCTACGTCACCGGCCAGGTGATCCACGTCGACGGCGGCCGGCACATCACGTAGCGCACGCACGCCGTAGCGTGCGCCATGCGCACGACCGCAGCGTAGCCCGGTCATGCGGTGGGTGGAGCGGCGCGATGATTCGGGTCCCGAAGGTCGTGCGCGCGGCGCACGCTACGGGAATGGCACCGCTTGGGGAGGCGTGGCGTGGTCAGAATGTTCGCGCCACAGCGCCGCCAGCGTGCGTCCACTGCGCGGCTCGACCGCCTCCGGCGCGATGTCCACCAGCGGCAGCAGCACGAACGCGTGCTTCAACTCATCGCGGGGCAGCCGCAGGTTGCCCGGCCCCTGCAGCACCAGGTCGTCATAAAGCACGATGTCGATGTCGAGCGTGCGGTCGGAGAAGCGCGGCCCGCTGCGATCCCGGCCATGCGCATCTTCCAGCGCATGCAGCCAGTCGTTGAGCGCGAAGGGGTCGAGGTCGCTGTCGATCACGGCGGCGGCATTGAGGAAGTCGGTGCCGTCGAAACCGACCGACCGCGTGCGGTAGACCGGCGACAGCAGCACCTCGCCGAACCGCGCGCGCAGGGCGGCGACGGCGGCGCGCAGGTGGCGTTCGGGCTCGACGTTGCTGCCCAGGCTGAGATAGGCCATTCCCATGGCGTCAGGCCGGACGTTCGCCGCGTTCGATCAGCACGCCCACGTTGCGGGCGCCGGTGACCGCGCCGGGCTTGCTGAGCTTCAACCGCACCCAGGCCACGCCGAATTCGTCGCGGATGATCGCTGCGCACCGCTCCGCCAGTGTCTCGACCAGGCCGAAGTTCGCCCCCTCCACGAAGGAGATCAGCCGCTTGGACACGGCCTTGTAGTCCAGCGTGTGCGCGATGTCGTCGCTCGCCGCCGGCACGCGGTTGTCGAACGCCATCTCCACGTCCAGCGCCACGGTCTGGCGGATGCCGCGCTCCCAGTCGTAGATGCCGATGACGGTCTCGATGCGCAGGTCTTCGATGAAAACGATGTCCATGGGGGGGCTCTGGATCCGGGTGCGGGAATGGTACGCGCAATCGATGGGCGCGCTCAGCCCATGGCCGCCACGGCCGCACCTGGCACACCGTGCAGCCGGCGCACGTCGGCCCCACCCGGCTGCTGGAACACCAGCAGCCCGAACTCCGGCAGGATCGCCAGCAGATGGTCGAAGATGTCCGACTGGATGCCCTCGTACGGCCCCCATGCCACGGTGCGGGTGAAGCAGTAGACCTCCAGCGGCAGGCCGGTCGGGCCCGGCGGCAACTGGCGCACCAGCAGCGTCATGCCGTCGTGGATGTCGGATGCGCGCGCAGGTAGGCCTCGACGTAGGCACGGAAGGTGCCGAGGTTGGTGATGCGGCGCTGGTTGACGCGCTCGCGTCCCTGCTCGGCCAGGCGTGCGTTCCAGGCGTCCAGTTCGCAATCCTTGCGCTGCAGGTAGTCGGCCAGCAGGCGGAAGCGGCGCAGCCGCGTCTGCCCGTCTTCGTCCAGGAAACGCACACTGTTCTGGTCCAGGTGCAACGCGCGCTTGATCCGGCGCCCGCCGGACTCGCTCATGCCGCGCCAGTTCTTGAACGAGTCGCTGATCAGCTTCTTGGTGGGGATGGTGGTGATGGTCTTGTCCCAGTTCTGCACCTTCACCGTGTGCAGGGCGATGTCGATGACGTCGCCGTCGGCGTTCTGGCTGGGCATCTCGATCCAGTCGCCCACCCGCACCATGTCGTTGGAACTGAGCGTCACGCTGGCCACCAGCGACAGCAGCGTGTCTTGGAACACCAGGATCAGCACCGCCATCATCGCGCCCAGGCCCGACAGCAGAATCACCGGCGAGCGGTCGATCAGCGCCGCGACCATCAGCACCGCCGTGACCACGAACACGACGATCTTCAGCAGCTGCAGGTAGCCCTTGATCGGCTTGTCGGCTGCATCGGGCCGCCGCTGGTAGACCTCGTTGGCCAGGTCCAGCGCCGCCGCGACGGCCAGCGCGACCGTGAGGATGATGAAGGCGAAGCAGACGTTGCGGACGACCGTCACCAGCAGCGCCGGGAGGTCCGGCACGAAGGCGACGCCGGCGGCCAGCACCACCGCGGGCACCACGTTGGCCAGGCGCGGGATCCCCCGCAGGCGGACCTGGTGGTCGCCCTGGCCCAGCGGCAGCGTGGCCAGCAGCCGGCGCAGGCCGCGCAGCAGCACGCGCTTGGTGATCCAGTTGGCCAGCCACGCCAGCAGTACCAGTGCGCAGGCGACGACGACGGTATACGCCCATGAATACGGCGCAAGGCTTGCGCGCAGGGCATCCAGCTGCTCGGTCATTCCGTTACCCCTTGAGGTGGTTCATGCGCGCACTGGCATCTGCATTGCGCAGGCGGGCGCACCGGTTGGCGGAGCGGGAAAGCCTAGCCGCACCGCCTTGAACCTGAACGGAATTCGCCGCGCCCGTTCCCCTCAGCCCGCTGCGGCCACGGTCGCCAGCGTGGCCATGTCCCAGCGCGGCGTGACCTTCACTTCGGCCGTCTCGTGCTGGCCCGCCTCCAGCCTCAGTGCGCCGGCGAACGCGATCATCGCGCCGTTGTCGGTGCACAGCGACGGACGCGGGAAGCAGGCGCGGCCGCCGCGCCTGAGCGCCATGTCCTGCAGTTTCGCGCGCAGGCGCTTGTTGGCGCCCACGCCCCCGGCGATGACGATGACGTCGCTGCCGGCTTCGTCCAGCGCGCGTTCGCACTTGATCGCCAGCGTGTCGACCACCGCATCTTCGAAGCCGCGCGCGATGTCGGCCTTGGTCTGTTCCGACTGGTCGCTGTCGCGCCACGCCAGCAGCACCTGCGTCTTCAGGCCGGAGAAGCTGAAGTCCAGCCCGGGGCGGTCGGTCATCGGCCGGGCGAACCTGAACCGGCCCGGCGTCCCCTGTTCGGCCAGCGCAGCCAGCTGCGGACCACCGGGGTACGGCAGGCCCATCATCTTGGCGGTCTTGTCGAACGCTTCGCCGGCGGCGTCGTCCAGCGTCTCGCCCAGCAGGCGGTAGCGGCCGATCGCATCCACGGCCACCAACTGGGTGTGTCCACCGGAGACCAGCAGCGCCACGAACGGTGCTTCCGGCGGATCGTCCTCCATCAGCGGGGCCAGCAGGTGGCCTTCCATGTGATGGACGGCCACGGCGGGCACGTCCAGCGCCCAGGCCAGCGACCGGGCCACGCCGGCCCCGACCAGCAGGGCGCCGACTAGGCCCGGACCGGCCGTGTAGGCCACGCCGTCCAGGTCCCGGGTTTCCAGGCCGGCCTCGGCCAGGGTCTGCCGGATCAGCGGCAGCAGCTTGCGCACGTGGTCGCGGCTGGCCAGTTCCGGCACCACACCGCCGTATTCGGCGTGCAGGGCGATCTGGCTGTACACCGCGTGGGCCCGCAGGCCGGCCGCGCCGGACCGGCCGGTGTCGTAGACGGCCACGCCGGTTTCGTCGCAGCTGGTTTCGATGCCGAGGACTTTCATGACGGGGATCTGGGGCTCCTGGGGGACAGGGACAAGCCGGGGTGGGTTGCAGCGCCGGAGTCAGCCGCTATAATACGCGGCTCACCCGGTCTGCCCGGGCCTTTACTTCACCGAGATTACGTATGCCCAGCGTCAAAGTCCGCGAAAACGAGCCGTTTGAGTTTGCGCTGCGTCGCTTCAAGCGCACCTGCGAAAAGGCCGGCGTCCTGGCCGAAACCCGCAAGCGCGAGTTCTACGAGAAGCCGACCCAGGAGCGCAAGCGCAAGGCCGCCGCCGCGGTGAAGCGCCAGCTGCGCCGCAGCTCGCGCGCCGTCACCAAGCGCCAGCGCCTGTACTGGGCCGCGTCGCTTCGCGAGAAGCCGGCACGCGCAAGCGTCGCCGGCTTTTTGTGTTTTTGGCGCCCGCGGGCGCCGCCCCACCCTCCGCAGGAGTCACCCATGTCCCTGAAACAGCAGCTCACCGATGACATGAAGGCCGCGATGAAGGCCGGCGAGAAGGATCGCCTGGGCGTCATCCGCCTGATCAACGCCGCCATCAAGCAGAAGGAAGTCGACGAGCGCGTGGAACTGGACGATGCCGCCGTGCTGGCCGTGCTGGAGAAGATGGTCAAGCAGCGCAAGGATTCGGTCAGCCAGTACGAAGCCGCCCACCGCGAGGACCTGGCCGCCGTCGAGCGCGCCGAGATCGCGGGGATCGACGCCTACCTGCCAGCCAAGCTGGGCGAGGCCGGGATCCTGGCCGCCATCGAGGCCGCCATCGGCGAGACCGGCGCGTCCGGCCCGGCCGACATGGGCAAGCTGATGGGCGTGCTGAAGCCGCGCCTGGCCGGCCAGGCCGACATGGGCCTGGTGTCCGCGCTGATCAAGAAGAAGCTGGCGGGCTGAGCCCAAGCCGCTCGGGGGACGTCTCCATGGCATCCTGACGCCATGGAGACCCCCACCATCACCCTGCGCCCGGCCACCCGCGCCGACATCCCGCAGATCCTCGATTTCATCCGCGGCCTGGCCGAGTACGAAAAACTCGCCCACGAGGCCGTTGCCACGCCCGCCCTGCTGGAACAGCACCTGTTCGGGGAGCGGCCTGCGGCCGAAGTCGTCATCGCCGAGGCCGACGGCACGCCGGCCGGTTTCGCCCTGTTCTTCCACAGTTTCTCGACCTTCCTCGGACAGCCGGGGCTGTATCTGGAAGACCTCTTCGTCTATCCCCGCTATCGCGGCCTGGGGCTGGGCAAGCGGCTGATGGTGCATCTGGCGCGCCTGGCGGTGGAACGCGGATGCGGCCGCTTCGAATGGTCGGTGCTGGACTGGAACACGCCCGCGATCGATTTCTATCGCCGCCTGGGTGCCACCGGCATGGACGAATGGACCGTGCAGCGCGTCAGCGGCGAGGCACTGCGCGCGCTGGCCGACGCGTCCACGTGAACGTCCCGACGACGCCGCGCTAACGAAGCGCTGACACGCGGCGGGCCACCCTCGGCCCATGCACACGCCTGTCCGCCTTCCCGCCATCCGGCAACACCTGCAGCGGCTGGGGGCGCGCGCCGAGCGCAGCCTGCCCGCGGCATTGATGCGCCGCTTCATCGAGACCGACCTGATGACGCAGGCCGCATCGCTGTCGTTCTATGCGCTGCTGTCGCTGGCGCCGCTGCTGATCCTGCTGCTGTGGCTGACGGCCTCGCTGTACCCGCCCGCACAGCAGTCGCTGCTGGACCAGATTGGCCAGCTTGCCGGCTCCGATGCCGCCGCCGTGGCCACCACCGTGATCCGCAACGCCGACGCCCGTCCCGACCTGGGCTCGCTGGCGGGGCTGTGGAGCACCGCGCTGCTACTGGTCGGCGCGACCGTGGTCTTCGCCCAGTTGCAGGGTGCGCTGAATCTGATCTTCCGCACCGACGCGCAGCGTCTGAATGGCCTGGTGGCGTGGCTGAAGAAGCGGGTGTTCTCGCTGGGCGTGGTATTGGCCATCGGCTTCCTGTTGATCGTGTCGATGATCGCCACCACGGCGCTGCAGGTGGCCTTCGCACGGCTGCCGTCGCTGCTGCCCGTGCTGGGCTACACCAGTACCCTGATGCTGTACGCGCTCGCCTTCGCCTTCTTCTACCACTACCTGCCGGACCGGCGCGTGGCGTGGAAGCAGGCGTTCCTGGGCGGCGTCATCACGGCGCTGCTGTTCGCAGGCGGGCGCTACCTGATCGGCCTCTACCTGGCCGAAGCGGCACCCGGCAGCGCGTACGGATCGATGGGCGCGCTGGTGCTGATGCTGGTGTGGATCTATTACGCCAGCGTGGTGTTCTTCGCCGGGGCGCTGATCACGGCGGTGATCGACGAGCGCAGAGTTCGAGAAGTGAGTCGGGATGAGTGAGGAGTGCGAGAAAGCAGCTTTTACTCACTCCTCACTCCTCTCCACTCACTCCTTCCAATCAGTCCGCTTGCTGGTCTTGCCGATGCCGGGATTGAACGTGTTGGTGGGATCCAGCCCGCGGTAGAACGCGGCCAGCTGCGGCTTGGCGTGGTAGAGGTGGCCCACATTGTGTTCGGCCGGATACTCGGCGCCACGCGCATCCAGCAGCTTCCAGAGCGCCTGCTCCACCGCAAGCGGATCCGTTCCCCGGCGCACGATGTAGTCCTGGTGGAAGACGTGGCAGAAGAAGGGCCCGTAATAGAGACGCGCGACCATGGTGTCCGCCAGCGCGGGGGGCAGCGTCTCCACCCAGTCGCGGTCGTCGCGGCGCAGGGCGACATCCAGCGCGACGATGTCCTCCACGGTGTCGCGATGCACTTCACGATACCGCACGGCGGCGCCGGCGACGGCGAACCGGTGCAGGAACGCCTTGCGGCCCTCGTCGGCATCGCAGGCGAAGAATGCCCCTTCGCGGCCGGCGAAGAAGCGGTCGAGGAAATCGCGCGTGGCACCTGCGTCCTGTGCCGACACCTTGAGCAGCAGGTGGTGTTCGTAGCGCACGCGGAAATCACGCAGACGTGGCGGCAGGTGGTCGGGCAACCACCCGGACACCGCCTGCAGCACGCGGTCGGTCAGGCCGCGCAGGCCCCACCGCTCGCACCAGCCGTCGATGCGGCTCTTCAGGGCGAATGCCGCCGGCACCCGGTCGGTGCCGAAGCGGTCGATCAACAGGAAGGTGTCCTTGCCGTAGCGGTCGCCGATATCGAAGGCGTCGCGATGCAGGTATTCGCCGGAGATCGGCAGCCGCTCGAAGGCGGTCAGCAGGTGGCGTCGTACGGCCGTCAGGTCGTCCGGATCGTTGCTGCCGATGTAGAACACGGCGGCTTCGTCCTTCTCGAACGTATCCAGCCGTACCGCGAACACGGCCAGTCGCCCCGCGCATCCCGACGCCTCGTGCAGGCGCGACGGATCGGCGTTGTAGCGCGCCGGCGTCGGCGCATCGACCTGGCGTACGTGGGCCGCGTAGCCGCGGTCGGAGGCCGCGCGGTCGGCATCGCGGGCGATGTCCGTGGCCGTGTAGTCGCCCGCCTGCAGCCGCGTCAGGATCTCCTCCGGCGTGTCGCCCAGGGCGATGCCGAGATGATTGACCAGCCGCAGCACGCCGTCGTCGTCCACCTGCGCGTACAGCGCCAGCTCGGTGTAGGCCGGGCCACGCCGCACCAGTGCGCCCCCCGAGTTGTTGCACACGCCGCCGAGGACGGAAGCGCCGATGCAGGAGGAGCCGATGACGGAATGCGGTTCGCGTCCCAGCGGTGCGAGCGTCTTTTCCAGCACGTCCAGCGTCGCGCCCGGCAGGCAGACCACCTGGCGGCCGTCTTCGATCACCTGCACGCCGGCCAGCCGCTGGGTGCTGACCAGTACGATGCCGCGGTCGTAGTCGTCGCCATCCGGCGTGGAACCCCCGGTGAGCCCGGTGTTCGCCGCCTGCATCAGCACGATGCGCCCGGCCTGCACCGTGGCCTCCAGCACGCGCCACAAGGCCAGCAGCGTGCCGGGGCGGACCACGGCCAGCACCGGGCCGTCGCCGAAACGGTAGCCCTTGCGGTAGCGGCGCGTCGCCCGCGTACCCGTCAGGACGTGCGCCGCGCCCACGGCCTCGCGCAGCTGGACCAACAGGGCTTCATCGGAGGGCATCGTCGCAGGCATGACCGCATGGTAGCGCGCGACCCCGGCGGCCCGGCCGGGCATGGCATCCTATGTGGCCCATGGCCCGCATCCCCGACGCCTTCATCGACGAACTGCTCGCCCGGACGGATATCGTCGAGGTGGTGGGCGCGCGCGTGCCGCTGAAGCGGCAGGGCAAGGAATACTCGGCCTGCTGCCCGTTCCACGACGAGCGCTCGCCCTCGTTCACGGTGTCGCCGACCAAGCAGTTCTACCACTGCTTCGGCTGCGGCGCGCACGGCACCGCGCTATCGTTCCTGATGAACTACGACCGCCTCGAATTCCTCGATGCGGTGGAAGAACTGGCCCGCCGCAACGGCATGGAAGTGCCGCGCGAGACGCAGCAGCGCAACGAAAACAACGATACCCGCGACCTGTTCAACGCCCTGGAAGCCGCTGCGCGCTTCTTCCAGCGCAACCTGGAGGGCAGCGAGAAGGCCAAGGCCTACCTCGATGGCCGCGGCGTGGATGCGGCGATCCGCACGCAGTTCATGATCGGCTACGCGCCCGATGGCTATTCCGCACTGAAGGACGCGCTGGGCACCGACGAGCGGCGGATGAAGCTGCTCGACCGCGCCGGCCTGTTCTCGAAGAACGACCGCGGCCACGTCTACGACAAGTTCCGTGACCGGGTGATGTTTCCCATCCATGACCGGCGCGGACGCGTGATCGCCTTCGGCGGCCGCGTGCTGCAGAAGGATGATGGCCCCAAGTACCTCAATTCGCCGGAGACCGCGCTGTTCCACAAGGGGCGCGAGTTGTACGGCCTGTGGCAGGTGAAGCAGGCCAACCAGAAGATCGCGCGGCTGGTGGTGGTCGAGGGCTACATGGACGTGGTCTCGCTGTTCCAGTTCGGCGTGAAGGAGGCCGTCGCCACGCTGGGCACGGCGACCACGCCGGAACACGCCGAACTGCTGTTCCGCAACGCGCCCGACGTGTATTTCTGCTTCGACGGCGACGCCGCGGGCCAGCGCGCGGCGTGGCGCGCACTGGAATCGGTACTGCCGCGCATGAAAGATGGGCGGCAGGCCTTCTTCCTGTTCCTGCCCGATGGCGAGGATCCCGACACCATCGTGCGACAGGAAGGCGCGGCGGGCTTCGACGCGCGCCTGCAGCAGGCGATGCCGCTGTCGGAGTTCTTCTTCCAGGAACTGGGCAAGGACATCAGGCTGTCCACGCTGGACGGCAAGGCGCGTCTTGCGGAGCGCGCACGCCCCTTGTTGGCACAGATTCCCGATGGCGCCTTCGGCGACCTGATGCGCCAGCAGCTGACGGTGGTGACGGGCGTGGGTGCGGGCACCGCGACGCCGTCACCCGCGCCGGCACCGGCACGGCGCGCATCCGCTGCCAAGCCGGGCCAGAAGCCCAGCCTGGTCCGCCACATCATCGTGCGACTGCTGCACAAGCCCGCGCTGGCCCTGGCGATCGAATCGACGCATGGTTTCTCGGGCCTTCGATTGCCGGGCATGGAGCTGCTGCTGGAGCTGCTGGCCCTGGTCCATGCGCGCCCCGACATCACCACCGGTGCGCTGCTGGAACATTTCGCCGAACGCGACGAGGCCGCCGCGCTGCAGAAGCTGGCGATGCAGGGCCTGCCCGGCGACGAGGACGGCTGGCGGCAGGAGGTCCTGGATGCCGCGGTTCAGCTGGAGAAGCAGATGCTGCAGCAGCGTCTTGACGAACTGCAGGCCAAGCAACGCAATATCGGGCTGGACGAAGCCGACAAGTACGAACTGCGCACGCTGCTGCAGGCCCGCATCGGCCGCCATTGAGGACTCCGTGATGAAACGCACCGCTTCCCTGCTGCTCTCCGCGCTGCTGTGCGCAGCGTCCTTCGCCGCCACCGCCCACGATTTCGTCCAGCCCCGACCCGGGCTGCATACCGGTGGCCAGCCCTCGCGCGACGATCTTGCGCGCCTGCAAGCCGAGGGCGTACGCACGGTGATCGACCTGCGCGCTCCCCAGGAAGATCGCGGCTACGACCAGGCGGCCGAGGTGCGTCGCCTCGGCATGGACTACATCGCCCTGCCGATCGCCGGCAAGGACGACATCACGCCGGCGAACGCCGCGGCCCTGCATGCCCTGCTGAAAGAGCGCGACGGCGAAGTGCTGCTGCATTGCGCCTCGGGCAACCGCGTCGGTGCGCTGCTGGCGCTGGCGGCCGTCCAGGTCGATGGCGCATCGCCGGAAGCGGCGCTCACCCTGGGCCGTGCGGCCGGACTGAAGTCGCTGGAGCCGGTGGTGATGGAACGGTTGGCGAAGCCCGAACGCTGAGGGGTGTGTAGGCGCGACGTGAGTTGCGACCGCACGAACGAAGCCACGCTTCAAGTTCGTTCGTGCGGAAGTGCGGCAACGGCATCGCACGAGCCAAGCAGAAGAAGCGCCGACCAGGAGCGGTCGCGACTCACGTCGCTCCTACAGCAGCATCACCCCGCCGGCACGAACGCGATGCCGCCCACCGAGGCGGCCGGACGCAGCAGCGGCATCGCCCAGTGGTCGACCAGCAGGAAGGCGAACAGCGCCATCAGGTAGACGATGGAGTAGTTGAACACGCGCATGGCGAAGAACTCGTCCGGCGGGGTCAGCAGGCGCCACGCGTACCACAGGAACACCGAGCCCAGCACCAGCGCGCCGCCCAGGTAGAAGAAGCCGCTCATGCCGAATACCACCGGCAGCACGGTCACCTCCACCAGCAGCACGGTGTAGAACAGGATCTGCCAGCGCGTGTAGGTCACACCGTGCGTCACCGGCAACATCGGCACCAGCGCGCGCGCATAGTCTTCACGACGGAAGATCGCCAGGGCCCAGAAATGCGGCGGCGTCCACACGAAGATGATCAGCACCAGCAGCAGCGCGTGCGGCCAGTCCCACTCGCCCTGCATGCCGGTCATCGTGGCCCAGCCCAGCAGCGGCGGCGCCGCGCCGGCGATACCGCCGATGACGATGTTCTGCGGCGTCGCGCGCTTCAGGAACACCGTGTACACCACCGCGTAACCGATCAGCGACGCGAAGGTCAGGATGGCGGTGATCGTGTTGACCCACAGCACCAGGATCGCCATCGACAGTGCGGCCAGCACCAGCGCGAACGCCAGCGCCTGCCACGGCTTCACCTGGCCCTGCACCAACGGACGCCACGAGGTGCGCGCCATCTTCGCGTCGATGCGCGCATCCAGCAGCTGGTTGATGGCGGCGGCGCTGGAGGCGGCCAGCCAGATGCCGAGGAAGCCCAGCGCGCCGCGCAGCAGTTGGTCCCCATCGGGCAGACCCTCGATGGCAAGGCACATGCCCACCAGCGCGGTGAACACGATCAGCGCCACCACGCGCGGCTTGGTGAGGTCCCAGTACTGGCGGAACGTGGACGCCATCAGTCGGGCCTGCGCAGGCGTGCGAGCAGCGAGACCATCGTGAACAGCAGCAGCACGGCGCCGGCGTTGTGCGCCACGGCGACCGGCAGCGGCAGGTTGAGCCTGACGTTGAGGATGCCCAGGGTGACCTGCGCGGCGATCAGCACGATCAGCGTCAGCGCCCAGCCGCGCATGCCGGGCGTGCGGAACAGGCGCAGCGCCAGGGCCAGCACGTACAGCGCCACGACCACCGCCATGGCGCGATGGGTCAGCTGGATGGCGATGCGCGATGCGCCGTCCAGCACGCCGCCCTCATAGTCCACGCCGATGCCCCGCCACAGCACGAA
Organism: Pseudoxanthomonas mexicana; assembly: GCF_010093385.1. Lineage (GTDB taxonomy): Bacteria > Pseudomonadota > Gammaproteobacteria > Xanthomonadales > Xanthomonadaceae > Pseudoxanthomonas_A > Pseudoxanthomonas_A mexicana. The sequence continues at coordinate 24,703 of NZ_PDWV01000005.1, read as the reverse complement.
GCCTTCGCGGAAGTCCGCCGGCGGCAGCCACTGGCCCACGCACTTGGGGAAATCCAGGCCGCAGGCCAACGCCGCGTAGTTGGCGCTGACCCAGCCGCCCAGCGCGATCTGGATGCCGAGCAGCACCAGGCCGCCGGCCAGCCAGCGCCGCAGCACCCGGGCGTCGGCCAGCGTGATGGGCCGATCAGTCGCGCGCCATGCCATCCACACCAGCAGGGAGAAGGTGGTCAGGCCACCCAGCAGGTGACCCATCACCACGATGGGCTTCAACAGCCACGTCACCGTCCACATGCCGAGCAGCGCCTGGAAGATGATCACCGCCAGCGTCAGGGCGGCGGCGCGCGCCAGATCGATGTTCGACCAGCGCAGGGCTGCGAACAGCAGGATGGCTTCCCCGAGGATCGCCAGCGCCGACGCGGCGACGTGCTCGCCGTGCATGTACAGCGGGATGGCGGCACCGACCAGCCCGGCGGCCGCCAGGATCTGCGCGATGCCCCAGCGGCGACGACGCGCGGCCAGCAGGGCCAGCACCAGCACCAGCACGCCCAGCGACGCGGCGATGTGGCGATGCACCTGTTCGCGCCATGCCTTGTGGGTCTCGAACGGACGGATCTCGCTGGCCACGTGCGAAGCCGCTTCGTCGACGGCCTTCGGCCATGCGGCGCGGCCGTAACAGGTCGGCCAGTCCGGGCAGCTCAGGCCGGCATCGGACAGGCGCACGAAGGCGCCGAACACGACGACGCACAGCGTCAGCGCGACCGCCAGCCAGGCGATGCGGTGGAAATGTCGGTAGATCACGGGGCGCGCAACAGCATTCATCATGGTCTGCGGTTCGTTCGGGAGCTCAGATGAGCTTGATCAGCTTGGCGACGTCGGTACGCAGGTGACCAGGGTCGAAGCCCGGGGCGTAGCGCAGGATGACGAAGCCGTGGGGATCGATCACGTACACCGGCGTGCCGGTAGCGTCGTCCACCTGCGGCAGGCGCGCGCGCAGGGGATCGTCGGCACGGACCTGGCGCAGTGCCGCGTGGCGCGGCGCCTGCGCCGGGTAGTCGCCGATCCACAGGATGTCGACTTCGTCGGCGTTATGGCCGAACAGCTGCCAGACCTTGTCCAGGTCCCGCGCCAAGGTCAGGCACGCGTCCGCGCAGCCGGGTGCGGGTGCGGCCACAATGCGCCAGCGGCGCTCGGCGGGGTTCCATGCGTACGTGCCGCCATCGACGAGTGCGGGGGCCAGATCGCGTGCATCCGCGGGCGGCTGCAGCAGCTGGCCATGGTTCTTGTGCCCCGCAGGCTGCCAGCCGGAGAAACGCAAGATGCCGGCCCCGGACACGGTGCCGAAGAACAGGGCGAACAGGCCGACGAGCATCCACCGCCCGCGACGCCGCTGGGCGGGATCGAATGGTTTGGGGTCCATGGGCGGCATTTTCTCATGCCCGGGCGCTCATTGCCCCTATGCCGACGCCGGACAACACGGTCCCGCAGGCCAAGCCCGCTGGATGTCGTACAAGGCCGCTCGATGGCCGTTCGTGGTGAGCCTGTCGAACCACGCGCTTCGCGATGATCGACCCGTCACGACAGCCCGGCCTGCCGTGGATACCGGGGGCCGGCAGGCTCACTGCATGCCGATCGCGTCCCCCGAGCATGCGGGCATGGCGGGTCGAAGATGTCTACCGGCCCTGTCTACCGGCTCGCCGGCTGCGCCAGGTCAGGACCAGCGCCGTGATGAACACCGCAGCGGCCAGGCCGAACCACTGCACCGCGTAGCCCATGTGGCGTTCCGGCGGCAGCGTGTTCGGCAGGATGTCGAGATCGCGGGCGTAGCCCAGCGGCAGGTCGGGGTCCAGCTTCAGCACGCGCGGCGCCAGCGCCGGCAGGGACAGCGCCTGCGCCAGCGCCTCCCGCTGCAGGGCGATCACCAGCAGGCTGCCGTCCGCCAACACCGTGGGCGAAGCCCGGGCGATGCCTTCCGACGGTGGCGGCACCAGCAGGCCGGCGATGCGCTGCGGGCCCCGCAGCGGGGCCACGGCCGGCATCGTGCGGTCGCCCGGCACGGGCAGCCAACCCAGTTCCACCAGCAGCGGCTCGCCGCCGCCCGAGGGCAGGAACACGCGGTAGGCGCGCACGCCCGGCTGGCGGTCGCGCGTCTGGTTGTCCAGCAGGATGGCCGGGCCGGGCAGGAACTCGCCCTCGCCCACCACCCAATCGTAAGCCTGCCACCGCGACGCATCCGCGGCCAGCGCCATCGCCTGCGGCTGGCGCTCGGCCAGCACGCGCGCGGTGTCGGCCAGCATGGCCTCCTTCTGTTCGGCCCGACCCCACTGCCAGGCACCCAGGCTGCCGAACAGCGACATGGCCAGCACGGCCAGTGTCCAGCCGATCGGCAGCGGCATGCGCCGGCTCATGGACTGCGTCCGAATGTCGCACCCACCCCGGGCTCACGCCGGGGAAGCGATAATGCCTGCCTCATTGCCCGCGCCCCGCCAAGGACGCCATGAACGATTCGCTGAAAACCCTGCTGATCATCGCCTTCCTCATTCTCATCGTGTGGAACCTGGGTGCCGGCCTTTACTACATGCTGGTCGACAAGAGCGAGAGCAAGCGCACCGTCAACGCCCTGACCCGGCGCATCGCCCTGTCCGTCGGCCTGATCCTGCTGGTGGTGCTTGCCATCAAGATGGGCTGGATCCAGCCGCACGGCGTCAATCCCGGCTGACGCCGGCCGGGATCCGGCCGCAGAGATCCGGGATTCGCAAAAGCAAAGAGCGACGGGCGACCGTCGCTCTTTGTGCACTCGGGATGCGCGCTGCGACTCCCGTATCCCTGGTCCCGCCTCTTACAGCACGTAAACGAACAGGAACAGGCCCAGCCACACCACGTCCACGAAGTGCCAGTACCACGCCACGGCCTCGAAGCCGAAGTGGTTGTCCTTGCTGAAGTGGCCCTTGGCGCAACGGAACCAGATGATCGCCAGCATGATCGTGCCGAGGGTCACGTGCAGGCCGTGGAAGCCGGTCAGCATGAAGAAGGTGGAACCGTAGATGCCCGAGCCCAGGGTCAGGTTCAGTTCCTTGTAGGCGTGGATGTATTCCTCGGCCTGGAAGAACAGGAACGTGCAGCCCAGCAGCACGGTGGCGCCCAGCCAGATCAGCAGCTGACTACGGTTGCCGGCCTTCAGCGCGTGGTGCGCGATGGTGATGGTCACGCCCGAGGTCAGCAGGATCAGCGTGTTGAGCAGCGGCAGGCCCCATGCGGGGATGGTCTGGAACTGACCGCCCACCTGGCCCGGGCCGGCGCTCGGCCACGCGGCGCTGAAACCTTCCCACAGCAGGCTGTTGGTCATCACGCCGTCGCCCTCGCCGCCCAGCCACGGCAGCGCCAGCGTGCGCGCGTAGAACAGGGCGCCGAAGAAGGCGGCGAAGAACATCACTTCCGAGAAGATGAACCACACCATGCCCATGCGGAAGGACACGTCCACCTGGCGGTTGTAGTTGCCGCCCACCGACTCGCGGATGACGTCGCCGAACCACATGAACAACGTGGCGCACAGCATCAGCACGCCGGCGTAGAAGGTCCACATGCCCCACGAGATGTCGTTCAGCCAGCTGGCCACGCCGACCATGGTGACGAACATGGCGATGGAACCCACGAACGGCCACTTGGAGCTGTGCGGCACGAAGTAGATGTTGGCGTCTGGCGAATGGGTTTGTCCCATGGCGTGGCTTCCGGTTGCTGAGCGTGATCAGGGTGCCGCGAGCGGCGAGGGCGATGCATGGCCCCTGCCGATCTGCGCGGTCAGTGCATCGTTCTTGAAGAAGGTATACGACAGGGTGATCGTCTTCACCTCCGCCGGCAGGTCCGGATCCACGATGAAGCGGACCGGCATGTCGCGGCTTTCGCCGGCCTGCAGGGTCTGGGCGGTGAAGCAGAAACACTCGGTCTTGGTGAAATAGCCCGACGCGCGCGCCGGCGCCACCGACGGCACCGCGCTGCCCACGATCGGGCGCTCGCTGTCGTTGCGGGCGAAATACTTGGCCTCGTACAACTCGCCGGGCACCACCTGCATGGTCAGCTGCTCGGGATGGAAGGCCCAGGGCAGCTTGGAGTTCACGCCGCCGTCGAACTGCACGGTGACGATGCGCTTGGCCTTGGCGGCAGCGACGGCCGCGGCTTGGCCGGGGCCCTGCTCCAGGCGGATGCCGAACACCTTCTCGCAGGCGATGCGGTAGAGCGGCACCAGCGAGAACGTCAGCACGAACACGGCCACGGCCACGCCCACCAGCTTGAACAGCCCGGCCGAGTTGGACGGGGACGCGCTCATGCGCCCAGCACCGCGCGGCCGATGAACGCCACGAAGATGGCGAAGGCGATGCCGCCGATCACCCACGCGGTCCGCAGCACCGCCTTGCGGCGGCGCGCGACTTCCTCGGGGGTCAGGACGGGGGCGTTCATGGCGCGAGGGTCGACCGTATCAGTGCGTCACGTCGCCGTGCGCCAGGTCGCCGTCCTTGATGACCGGCGGCGTGGTGAAGGTGTGGTGCGGCGCCGGCGACGGCACGGTCCACTCCAGGCCCTTGGCGTTTTCCCACGCGCGGGCGTCGGCCTTCTTGCCGCTGCGCAGCGAGGACCACAGGATCGCAGCCATCATGAACGGCGTGACGAACATGCCGAACGCGCCGATCGAGCTGACCAGGTTCCAGTCCGCGAACACCGGGTTGTAGTCCGGGATGCGGCGCGGCATGCCGGCCAGGCCCAGGAAGTGCTGCGGGAAGAACAGCAGGTTGACGAACACGATCGTCCACCAGAAATGGAACTTGCCCCAGAACTCGTTGTACATGCGGCCGGTCCACTTCGGCCACCAGTAGTAGGTGGCGGCGATGATGGAGAACAGCGCGCCGGTCACCAGCACGTAGTGGAAGTGCGCCACCACGAAGTAGGTGTCGTGGTACTGGAAGTCCGCCGGCACGATGGCCAGCATCAGGCCGGAGAAGCCGCCGATGGTGAACAGGATGACGAAGCCCACCGCCCACAGCATCGGGGTTTCGAAGCTCAGCGAGCCGCGCCACATCGTGCTGACCCAGTTGAACACCTTCACGCCGGTCGGGATGGCGATCAGCATGGTCGCGAACATGAAGTAGATCTCGCCGCCCAGCGGCATGCCCACCGTGAACATGTGGTGCGCCCACACGATGAACGACAGGAAGGCGATCGAGGCGGTCGCGTACACCATGGCCTGGTAGCCGAACAGCGGCTTGCGGCTGAAGGTCGGGATGATTTCCGACACCACGCCGAACGCCGGCAGGATCATGATGTAGACCTCGGGGTGACCGAAGAACCAGAAGATGTGCTGGTACATCACCGGGTCGCCGCCGCCGGCCGCGTTGAAGAAGCTGGTGCCGAAGAACTTGTCGGTCAGCAGCATGGTCACCGCGCCCGCCAGCACCGGCATCACCGCGATCAGCAGGAACGCGGTGATCAGCCAGGTCCAGCAGAAGATCGGCATCTTCAGCAGGTCGATGCCCGGCGCGCGCATGTTCAGCACCGTGGCGATGATGTTGATCGCGCCCATGATCGAGCTGATGCCCATCATGTGGATGGCGAAGATGGTGAAGGCCACGTTGTAGCCGCCCTGCAGCGACAGCGGCGGGTACAGCGTCCAGCCGCCCGCGGGCGCGCCGCCCGGCAGGAACAGCGACATCAGCAGCAGGCTGAAGGCGAACGGCATGATCCAGAAGGACCAGTTGTTCATGCGCGGCAGCGCCATGTCCGGCGCGCCGACCTGCAGCGGGATCATCCAGTTGGCCAGGCCCACGAAGGCCGGCATCACGCCGCCGAAGATCATGACCAGCGCGTGCACGGTGGTCATCTGGTTGAAGAATTCGGGCGTGACCCACTGCAGGCCCGGGACCATCAGTTCGGCACGGATCACCACCGACATGCCGGCGCCGATGATGAACATGATGAAGCTGAAGATCAGGTAGAGGGTACCGATGTCCTTGTGGTTCGTGGAGAAGAACCACCGCTCGATGAAGCCCTGCTGGTGACCGTGGTGATCGTCGTGATGGTCGACGGCGGAGTTGGCCATGTGCTTGCTCTCTTGCAGCTGATGCGTGCGGTCGATCAGCCCTGCGCCGACGGCGCGGGGGTCTCGGCGATGGGGGCGGCGTCGGTGGCCGGCGCGGCGTCGGCCGGCGCGGCTTCCGGCGCGGCCGGTGCGGGTTCGGCGGCCGGGGCGGGCTTCTTCGAGGCCAACCACTGCTCGAACTCGGCCTTCGGCACGGCCTTCACGACGATCGGCATGAAACCATGGTCCTTGCCGCACAGCTCGGCGCACTGGCCACGGTAGATGCCCGGCTCCTTGATGTCGGTCCAGGCCTCGTTGACGATGCCCGGGATGGCGTCCTGCTTCCAGCCCAGCGCCGGCACCCACCATGCATGGATCACGTCGTCGGCGGTGATGACGAAGCGGATCTTGGTGTTGGTGGGCAGCACCAGCGGATTGTCGACATCCAGCAGGTAGTGCGGGTTCTTGGCGTAGTCGGGCTGCTCGCCGCTCTGGCGGATGCGGTCGGATTCGCGGTCCAGGCGGCTGGTGAAGGACACGTCCTCACCCAGGTAGTCGTACTTCCACATCCACTGGTAGCCGGTGACCTTCACGGTCATCTCGGCGTCGCGGGTGTCGTACATGGCGATCAGCTTGGCGGTGGCCGGCCAGGCCATTACCACCAGGATCAGCACCGGGATGACGGTCCAGATGATCTCGGCGGTGGTGTTGTGGCTGAACTGCGCCGCGACCGCGCCCTTGGACTTGCGGAACTTGAACATCGCATAGCCCATCGCGCCGAACACGATCAGGCCGATCACGATGCAGACGATCAGCGCCACCATGTGCGCGTCGTAGGCGTGCTGGGACGAGGCGGTGACGCCCTTGCCCATGTTCAGCTGCCACGGCTTCGGGTCCGCTGACTGCGCCCATGCCAGCGCCGGCATCGCCAGCAGCATGCACGCCGTCACCAACCGCTTCCACATCCCATTCACTTGCGTCATTGCCTAGACCCCAATGCGTCATCGGTTGCGGCCGCTCGCGGCCGCCAGTAGATCCTGCAGCGTGTCCGCCAACTCCCGGCGTTCGGCCGGACCCAGGAAATCGCCCACCTGGACCTGCCTGCCGCTGGAAGCCAGCGAAACCCGTTCGCCTCCCCGCTCGATGCACAGCCGCACCCAGTAGGGGTGCGCCCGGAACACCGCCCCGGACCGGGAGGTGGTCACCCCCACCGCCTCGGGACCGATGCGGATCTCCTCGCCCTGTTCGCCGCCGCGCCACAGCGCGCGCAGCGCCAGGGCGAGGATGGCCGAATGGAGCAATGCGAAAGCCGGCGCGAAGGCGTTGCCTCCCCACCAGCCCAGCATGGCGACGATCCACATCGCGCCCGACAGCACGGCGAACAACAGGATGAACTGGCGGCGCGAAAGCGCCCTCGGTGGCCGCAGCCTGAGCCGCGCACCGTGTCCGTCCCACGTTGACGGCACCACTTCGATCATGTCGTCCGCCACACGATCCGGGCTGCGGAAAACCGCCAAATGGTAGCCCCGGCCACACTTTGCGGCAAGTTGCATTGATCCTGGACAAGGCGCGCCGGCCCGTCGTGCCCGCGCTGGCATGGCGTTCCGGAGGCATTCCGCGACGGTCATCACCGCACGGACAAGCGCGCCTGGGCCCCCCGACAGAGGGCGGGCGACGGGCATATCCGGGCCGACCTTGCGGCCCTAAACTAATGGACTGCCTTTGGACTGCCCCGCCGTCCTGTCGAGCCCCTCTCCCTCGCCGTCGCCCGCCGCCCCGCCCGCGGACGGCATCATCGCCCCCGAACTCCCCGCACCGCCGTCGCCGCTCCGCGCCGCCATCACGGCCGCCTGGCTGCGCGACGAGACCGAACACGTGCGCGAACTGCTGGAACAGGCCCGCCTGCCCGGCACCGAGCAGGCCCAGGCCCAGAAACTGGCCGTGGACCTGGTGAAGCGGGTCCGCGCCCGCGCCCAGGACCAGGGCGCCATCGAGGCCTTCATGCGCCAGTACGACCTGGGCAGCGAGGAGGGCGTGCTGCTGATGTGCGTGGCCGAGGCCCTGCTGCGCATCCCCGACCAGGACACGGCCGACAAGCTGATCCGCGACAAGCTGGGCGATGCGGATTGGGAAAAGCACCTCGGGCAGAGCGACTCGGTGCTGGTGAACGCCTCCACCTGGGGCCTGATGCTGACCGGCAAGCTGGTCAACCTGAACGACCTGACCCGCGCCGACGTGCCCGGCGCGTTCAAGCGCCTGGTCGGCCGCGTGGGTGAACCGGTGATCCGGCTGGCCGTGCGCCAGGCCATGCGCATCATGGGTCACCAGTTCGTCATGGGCCGGACCATCGACGAGGCGTTGGCGCGCAGCCGCAAGGGCGGGAACGCCGACTACCGTTACTCCTTCGACATGCTGGGCGAGGGCGCGCTGACCACGAAGGACGCCACCCGCTATCTGGAGGCCTACCGCCAGGCGATCCATGCGATCGGCCGCACGGGGCCGTTCGCGGATGTGTTCGCCGCCCCCAGCATCTCGATCAAGCTGTCCGCGCTGCACCCGCGCTACGAGCACGCCAAGCGCGCCCGCGTGATGAAGGAACTGGCCCCTGCCATCCTGGAGCTGGCGCAGCTGGCCAAGTCGTACGGGATCGGCTTCACCATCGATGCCGAGGAAGCCGACCGGCTTGAGCTGTCGCTGGACCTGATCGAGGCCACCTTCTCCGACCCGTCGCTCGACGGCTGGGAAGGCTACGGCCTGGCCGTGCAGGCCTACCAGAAGCGCACGCCGTATGTGATCGACTTCCTGGCCGACCTGGCCCGCCGCGTCGGCCGCCGCATGCCGGTGCGCCTGGTGAAGGGCGCGTACTGGGACGCCGAGATCAAGCGCGCGCAGATCGACGGCCACCCGGGCTACCCGGTGTTCACGCGCAAGCCGAACACCGACGTGTCGTACCTGGCCAACGCACGCCGCATGCTCGACCAGGGCGATGCGCTGTACCCGATGTTCGCCACCCACAACGCACAGACGATCGCGGCGATCCGCTCCATCGCGCAGGGCCGGCCATACGAGCACCAGAAGCTGCACGGCATGGGCGACGACCTGTATGCCGAAGTGGTGCCGAAGCATCGACTGGACATCCCGTGCCGCGTCTATGCGCCGGTCGGTTCGCACGAGGACCTGCTGCCATACCTGGTGCGCCGCCTGCTCGAGAACGGCGCCAACAGCAGCTTCGTCAACCGCATCACCGACGAGAACGTCGCCATCGAGGACCTGGTGCGCGACCCGGTGCAGACGGTGTCGGCATTCGACGCCATTCCGCATCCGCGCATCCCGCTGCCGGTCGACCTTTTCCGGAGCCAGCCGGCTCCCATCCAGAATTCAGACAGGGACAACTCCATGGGCGCCAACCTCGCCAACGACAACGACCTGCGCGCGCTGGCCGAGCGCGTCAACGCCGCCGTCAAGCCATGGCGCGCCGCGCCGCTGGTGCCGGGTGCCGTCTTATCCAGCACGCCGTTGCCGGTGACCAATCCCGCCGACCGCCGCCAGACCGTCGGCGAGTGGCAGCCGGCCGACAGCGGCACCGTCGAGAAGGCGCTGGCGAACGCGGTGGCCGCGCAGCCGGCGTGGGACCGCACGCCCGCCGCCAGCCGCGCGGCGATCCTCGAGCATGCCGCGCACCTGCTGGAACAGCGGATGGCCGACTACATCGCCCTGTGCGTGAAGGAAGCCGGCAAGACCATCCCCGACAGCGTGGCCGAAGTGCGCGAAGCGGTGGACTTCCTGCGCTTTTACGCCGCCCAAGCGCGCGCGCAGTTCGGTGCATCGGAACAGCTGCCCGGCCCGACCGGCGAGTCCAACCAGCTGCAGCTGCAGGGCCGCGGCGTGTTCGTCTGCATCAGCCCGTGGAACTTCCCGCTGGCGATCTTCCTGGGCCAGGTCAGCGCCGCGCTCGCCGCCGGCAACAGCGTGATCGCCAAGCCGGCCGAACAGACCAACCTGATCGGCTATGCCGCGATAAAGCTGCTGCACGAGGCCGGAATTCCCGAGGCGGTGCTGCAGTTCCTGCCGGGCGACGGCGCCACCGTCGGCGCCGCGCTGACCAACGACCCGCGCGTGGCCGGCGTGGCGTTTACCGGCTCCACCGAGACCGCGCGCGCGATCAACCGTGCGCTCGCCGGCCGCGAGAGCGGCCCGATCGCCACGCTGATCGCCGAAACCGGCGGCCAGAACGCCTTCATCGCCGACTCCTCCGCGCTGCCGGAACAGCTGGTCAAGGACGCGATGGGCTCGGCCTTCACCTCCGCGGGCCAGCGCTGCTCGGCCGCGCGCGTGCTGTTCGTGCAGGACGACATCGCCGACAAGGTGATGACCATGCTGGCCGGTGCCATGGACGAACTGAAGATCGGCGATCCGGGCATGCTGTCGACCGACGTCGGCCCGGTGATCGATGCCGATGCGCTGAAGATCCTCGACGACCACGCCGCGCGCATGGCCAAGGAAGCGCGCCTGATCAAGCAGGCCAATGCCGGCGAGGACACCGCGCACGGGACGTTCTTCGCGCCGCGCGCATGGGAACTGACGTCGCTGGACCAGTTGCACAAGGAGATCTTCGGACCGGCCCTGCACGTGGTGCGCTGGAAGGCCGACCAGCTGGATGCGGTGATTGACCAGATCAACGCCACCGGCTACGGCCTGACCCTGGGCGTGCACTCGCGCATCGACGAGACCATCGACCGCATCGCGGCGCGGGTGAAGGTGGGCAACGTCTACGTCAACCGCAACCAGATCGGCGCCGTGGTCGGCGTGCAGCCGTTCGGCGGCCAGGGCCTGTCCGGCACCGGCCCCAAGGCCGGCGGCCCGCACTACCTGCCGCGCTTCGCCACCGAGAAGACCGTCACCGTCAACACCACGGCCGCTGGCGGCAATGCATCGCTGCTGACGCTGGGCGACTGAGCCGCACGCGATACGCCCTTCGGCGATCTTCGAGCCCCGCTCCGGCGGGGCTTTTCTTTGGATAGTCCAAGCGCAGAAGCATCCCCTCGACATCCTGCAAGGTGTTCAAAGCCACCATCTGTTGCCACTTCGAGAGCAAGGAACATCCCTCCGAAACCATTGTCAGCAAGTTTCTACCGCAGTTGCCCGCACCCGCAGAACTGATAGGCCGCGCGCGTGGCCCATTGCCAATACGCCTCGCTGGGATTTTGCCAACGATTCCTACAGTCTCGCGACCAACCCGCTGATGCGCGACATCCAGTGCATGCTCGCTCTGTCGCTCGACGGCGATGGCCGCAGAAAGGACTCGTTCTGGCGCGAGTGAGTGGCGCCGTATCAGCGCGCGCGCTCCGAACTGCTGCGCGAGGAAGGAAGGGCCGGGCGCCCCCTGATCGAGGACATCAAGACCGCCAGTTCGCAGTTCTTGCGAAATCAACCCCACAACCTGAATTCAGCCGCATATTGCAGCTTCCCTGTCACTGAGCCACTTTGCGAGGTAGCCGGCCGCGCTGATCGAGGTCTTCGTGCAGGATGCGCCGGATCTCGAGGATGGCTTCGGGGGCTTCCTGCACGCTGTGCCCGGATACGATCACTTTCTCCGACGCCGCGCCGGGCAGGTGCGCGCTGCGATAGGGCACCAGCCCGTCGTCGGAGGCCGGCAGCGGGGTATCCGGATTATTCTGGGCGATGATCGAGTGGTAACGCACCCGCGGCGAGATGGGCAGGTCAGCTGCGACCTGGATGAAGGGATCGGTTTCGCTGAGGTTGTCGATGCTGTTTGGCGGGGCGGCGGGGCGGTCGTCGTCGCTGTCGGCCAGCGTGTGGAGGACGTCCTCGAAACCTGCGAGCACGGTGAGCGGCAGCCGCACCAGCCGTGAGATCCAGCGCCCCAGCAGGTTGCCGGCCACCTTCGTGCCGCGGTGGGGGGCCGCGATGAAGATCGCGCGTTCGACGCCGGGGAAGGGCTCGAATCGCAGCATCGGCTCCAGCCGGCCGCGGATCCGCGCCAGGCGGCCGTCGTCGAGGTCGCGGTGTTCCAGCAGCCAGTTCCACAGGCGGTCCCCCGATGAGGACACCAGCAACCGCGACAGCACGCCACCCATGCTGTGTCCGATCAGCACGATGCCGCGCGAGGCCGTATCGCTGCCGTCCGGATCGAAGTGTTGCAGCGTTTCGGTCATGATCCGGCGGATAGCGGACTGGTTGTAGGCGATCGGCAGGTTGGTCGGGTAGTAGACCTGCCAGACTTGGAAGTTCTGGCGTAGGGTCTCGTCGCCGAGGATCTCGTTGGCGACGTTCACCCAAGCCTCCGGGCTGCTCGCCAGTCCGTGCACCATCAGGATGATGCGGCGCTGCGGGTCATACGGCTGCATCAGGTACAGGTGCGGCCGGTCGATACCCTGTTCCCGCCCAAGCACGGTGTGCAGGGATTGTGTGGCGAAGTCGGAGCGCGCCAGCCACAGGCCGTACCCGGCGGTGTAGTTGGCGGCCAGCGGCATCTTCTGTCCGTGCAGTTCGGTGGCCGCGTCGCGGTAAGGGTCGTACGCGCTGAGCACGATCTCGCGCGTGTCGAGGACCTGGTCGAGATCGTCGCCGACGTAGCGGATCAGCACGGTCAGCGCAGGCGACGTCATCTCGCTGTAGGCCTTCCTGCGCGGGCTACGCTCTGTTCCCGGCGGCGGAGCTTCCGTGACGGCCGTCGCCGGGTCGTCCTCCATGACAGCCACCACCTCGGCGCCGAAACCGTCGCGGCGGTATGTGCTGCGCAGCCCGGTAAAGGCCAGCGACGCGGCCGGGACCACCTCATGGGGCATGGTCAGGCCTTCTGGCAGGCGCACGCGGGACAGGTCGATGCGGATGGTCCAGCCGGCCGCGTGCGTCGTGTAGCCGATGCCGGACGGGTCGGCGTGTTCGTCCCGGCGCTGAAACAGCCCGATCGTCGCCTGCTGGATGGCGTAGTTGTAGTAGTCGCGGACCTGGGTCTGGCGATCCTCGAAGGCGCGTTCGCCGGGCGCGCGTCCGCTGAAGAACAGATAGGCATAGGCGTGCCGGCCGACCTCCAGCCAGGCATCCAGTTGCAGGTCGGACATCGGCTCGCCTTCCCGGGAGGCGATCTCCATCACCTGCTGCAACCGCAGTTCGGTCAAGGCAGCCAGGCGGCGCTCGGGGTCGATGCCCTCGGTGCCGGCAAGCGCCTCCAGGCAGGCCTGTGCTGGCGTGGCGCACGGCCCCTTGCCGTCGAGCCCGGCAACCCGCACGGTATCCTGGGTGGCGGCGCTGAGCCTGCCCGTGGTCAGGATGTCGCCGCGCTTCATCGCGATGTACTCACCCGGCCCCAGCGACTTGACCTCGACCATCGCGCAGCCGCCGGTCAGCAGGACGCAGGCCAGCAGCAAGGCCGGCAGCGCACGCCAGCGCCGCGATCCGGTTCGGGTGGTGGCTGCACTGGTGCTCATTCGGGGGCTTCCGTGGCGCGATGCCGGGGGCGCTGTGGCGGATCGCCTGCGGGAGCCGCGCACGGTCGCCGCTGATCTTCCCATGAAGCAATCTGCCTCGGATCGATGTCGAAGCGCTCGGCCAACTCGTGCTCGTCCTTGTTCGCGGCCAAGGCCACTTTGGATTTGAAGGCCGGGGCGTCGTTCCGGCGAATACCTAGCGTCATGATCGACCGCAGGGTGGCGATATCATCGCATCAGTGCGCAGCAAGTCCAACCGTCGCACTATTCACACTTCCTTGACGCCCCATCCAGCAAGTATGACCGCGGGCGAAAGACTCCGCCCCCCCACAAGGAGACAACCTCGATATGAAATATGTGGCCCCGCTGACACTTGCCGGCGCACTTGCGTCGGTCCTCGCCGCCCCCTTTGCCCATGCCGCAGACAACGATGATCGCTTCACCCTTCGACTGGGTGCGATGGACGCGGATACCCCAAGTGAATTCTATGCCAGTACCGTTTTCCAGGGCGAAGACCTGCAGTTCTCGCAGGACTTCGACCTCGGCAGCGAGGTCGTACCGCGTGTCGACGGCGTATTCCGCTTCAGCGACCGCAACCGCTTGATCTTCGATTACTTCAAGTATGACAAGGATCGCGAAGTGACTCTCGGCGAAGACCTGTCCTACGACGACGTGACCATTCCGGCCGGCGGTTTCGCGCGCGCGGAAGCCAACTTCGAACTCGCCAGCCTGTTGTACGACTTCTCGATCATGCAGTCGGATGCGGTCAGCGTAGGCCTGCAGATCGGCGCACAATGGGCCAAGTTGGAAGGCGGCCTTCGCGCCGAAGCCGGCGAGAACGTCTATGACGGTCGCGCCAGCGAAGACGGTTTCGCACCCGTCGTGGGCGCACGCGTCACCTTCACCCCGGGCGAGAAGTGGCTGGTCAACCTGCAGGCACAGTACATGGACGCAGGCTGGGGCGATTTCGGCGACTACGACGGCGACATCAGCCGCGCCAATGCTGTGGTGGAATACCGCTTCACTAGGAACTTCGGCCTGTTCGCTGGCTACGACTGGTTCAAGCTGGATGTAAGCACGGCAGGCAGCGATAGCGTGCTGGGACTGGACCAGCGGTTCAAGGGCCCGGTCGCGGGCGTGACACTGGCGTTCTGAATAGCAGGTAGCTGGAAAGGCACAACATCAGGGGCCGTTTCACTGCACCATTGACGCTGTTGGTTTGGTCTGTAGGCACACACCGTCCACATGCAAGCCGGGTTCTAACGGCCCTCTTTGGCGGTCATGAGATCATAGTTGCGGCTCGCACGACGACCTTTCCTAGGGCACGCGGTGATCGCGGCGGATTGGCGCTACCTGATCATCGCCGCGGCATTACTTGCAGGCCCTCATGTGGCAAAAAGTCTGCAGAAACCCCGCTCTCATACCCTGAACCATACGCGCTATGATCTAGGGAAGATCTGAACAACACGCCCCGAATCTTCAATTCCGGGCCACAGAGCAGTTTTTAGCTTCGTTCACCGCGTTTACGCGCTGTTTCCGGCGCTGCTTGGGGGGTTTCCCCGCCTTACAGGCGCACTGATCCCGTCGCCGGCAGCAATTGCCGGCGCGCCATCCACAGATTCGACACGGCGAACAGGGTTTGTACTTGCGCTGTGTTCTTCGCAAGACCGCGATAGCGCCCCTTGACGTAGCCGAACTGCCGCTTGATCACCCGGATCGGGTGCTCCACCTTCGCCCGCAGGCTGGCCTTGCAGTGCTCCCAGCGCGCGGCATGGCGACGATCCCGCTTGTTCTTCATCGCGCGCAGCTTCGATGGTTTCTCCGCGATCCAGAAGCCGGCGTCCATGTGCTGCAACTCCTCGCGCCTGTCCGCGCCCGTGTAGCCGCTGTCGCCGCAGATCGTGGCTTTCTTGCCGTGCAGCAGCTTGTGCACCTGGGTCACGTCGGCCACGTTCGCCGCCGTGCATCCCACGTGATGCACCAGCCCGGACGCATCGTCCACACCGATGTGCGCCTTCATCCCGAAGTGCCACTGGTTGGCCTTCTTCGTCTGGTGCATCGCAGGATCCCGCTCGCCATCCCGGTTCTTGGTCGATCTGGGCGCGGCGATGATCGTGGCATCCACGATCGTGCCGCTGCGCAGGCTCATACCCTCGCGCTGCAGGTGCGCATTG
The DNA here is from genome assembly GCF_010093385.1 of Pseudoxanthomonas mexicana. Taxonomy (GTDB): domain Bacteria; phylum Pseudomonadota; class Gammaproteobacteria; order Xanthomonadales; family Xanthomonadaceae; genus Pseudoxanthomonas_A; species Pseudoxanthomonas_A mexicana. The sequence goes on along the minus strand of NZ_PDWV01000005.1, from coordinate 9,014 downwards.
ACCTTCGCCAGCAGCTTGGCCGCCAGGCCATGCATCTCCAGCAGGCGAAGGAAGTTGAGGATCGTGGTCTCGTCGGGAATACCATCCAGCCCGCCGATCCCCGCAAACCGGCGCATCACCGGCGTGTCGTACAACGCCGCTTCCATCGCCGGGTCGCTGAGCGCGTACCACTGCTGCAGGAAGCGGATGCGCAGCATCGTGGACAACGCGTATGGCTGCCGGCCGGGACGCCCCAGCTTCGGATAATGCGGCTCGATCAGCGACAACAGCGCCTTCCACGGCACTACCTGCTCCATCTCCGCCAGTAACACCTCCCGCCGCGTCTGCTTGCGTTGCCCAAGATCTTCGGCGTCCCCGAACGTCAGCTGCATCAGAAGTCATCCCGGAGGTGAGGCGGTATTGTCGCCGACAGATGGCGTGTTGTTCAGACCTTCCCTAGTGTCCCGTCCCGCAACTATCTGGCATAAATAATGGTTGATCTCCCAACTCCGGGGAGGGACGCCCGGATCTTGAGGAAGAAATAGGCGTGATCGCGGAAGCCGTAGGCGATGCGCTTGATGACCCTGATCTTGTTGTTGATGCCCTCGAGCAGCCCGGTATGCAGGGGCCAGCGTACCCGGCTCAGGATGCCGCGCCAGTAAGGCTTGAGACATTTGGCGAAGTGGATCAGGGCGGGCCTGGAGGGACTGGCCTAGTCGATCATCCAGTTCGTGCAGCAGCGTGCGCTCTCGCGGTGCGAACGCGCGCTGCTGCCGGTGTGCATCGCAATTCTCGCTGGTCGGCTGGGTGCTGCGCGGCTGGGTGCTGCGCGGCACGGTGGATGCGCAGGGCGCGGCGATGAGCGCCACCGAAGTGATCGTGCTGGTGGTGATGATCGGCCACCTGCTGGTGCTTCGGCGGGCGCCCGACCATGTCCCTGCGCGCCTGATGATCGGCGGCTGCCTGGTGCCGCTGTGGCTGTACGGCAGCGACCTGCTGGCGGCATTGACCGGAACGTACGGGCCCAATCCGATCTGGGTGAACCTGGATCTCTCGATCTGGTACCTGCTCAACTTCTGCATGCTGATGCTGGCCAGCTTCCGTGCCGCCGAACCCTTGCGGCGCGGCGCGCTCTTCGACCCGCTGACCGGCGCGCTGAACCGCCGCGGCCTGGACAACGAGCTGCAGTCGCAAGGTGCGTGGCGCGCGGCCGAGCACGGGCTGGCGGTCATCGCGCTGGACCTGGACCACTTCAAGACGGTCAACGACGACCATGGGCACGAGGCCGGCGATCTGGTGCTGCAGCGGTTCTCGGACGTGGTGCGCGGGTGCATCCGCAGCGACGACCTGTTCGCGCGGCTGGGCGGCGAGGAGTTCATGCTGGTGCTGCGCGACACCCAGGCCGATGCCGCACATGCGCTGGCCGAGCGCATCCGCCAGCAGGTGATGGCGCTGGAATTCGCGCCGATCGGCACCGGTTTCCGCGTCACCGTGAGCCTGGGCATGTCGTTCACCGCCGACCGCCATGCGCCCTACGACACCCTGGTGCGCCTGGCCGACGAAGCCCTGTATGCCGCCAAGCACAAGGGCCGCAACCGGATCGAGGTACGCTGGCACCCCGCCTGAACCCGAGGACCGCCGTGCCGCGGCGCCATCGTCTTGCCCTTGCGTTGCTCCTGTGCGGTGCCGCGCCCCTCGCCCAGGCATCCGCGTACCGTTCGGTGTGCCCCACCGATCCCGGCCATGCACCGTCGGGCGAACTGACCGCGACACGCATCGCCGCAGCCACCGTCGACGACGACCAGGACCGCCTCTATGAAGGCGCCGTGTGGAAGGACGGCGCGCTCTACCTGTCGGATTTCGTGCACAGCGGACGCTTCCCTTCGCGCATCCGCCGTTTCACCCCGCCCGATCGCTGGGAGACCGTGGTCGAGGACAGCGGCAGCAATGGTCTGGCGCTGGATACCGAGGGCCACCTCATCGCCGCCACCCACGACCGCAAGCAGGTGGCGCGCATCGCTCTGGACGACGGCACGCGGACGGCGCTCGTTTCCACGTACGAGGGTGCGCCGTTCAATTCGCCGAACGACCTGGTGATGGCCGCCGACGGCACGCTGTTCTTCACCGATCCGGACTACCAGCGCAAGGCGGCGCCGGGCGGCCAGCCGCTGACCCGCGTGTACCGCCATCGCGACGGCGCGACCACCGTGGTGGACGACACGCTGCGCAATCCCAATGGCATCGCGCTGTCGCCGGAGGGCGGGACGCTGTATGTGGCCGGAGGCACGGCCGACGGCGATGTGCTGCGCGCCTACCCGGTGGTCGATGGTATCCCGGGTGCCGGTCGCGACCTGGCCCGCATCTCGGGCGGCGACGGCCTGGCGGTGGACTGCCTGGGCAACCTCTACGTGACCGAACACGGCGAACGGCGCGTGCGCGTGTTCTCGCCGGCGGGCGAGGTGCTGGCCACCATCGGCGTGGATGCCAACATCACCAATGCCGCCTTCGGTGGCGCCGACCGGCGCACGCTGTTCCTCACCGGCGCGGCGAGCCTGTGGGCGATCGAGCTGGACGTTGCCGGCCTGCCGTATTGATCAGGTGCCCTGTGGCAAGCGGCCCCGTCGGCGGCGGCTTCCGGCGCGGACGCACAAAGAAAAACCCCGCCGAAGCGGGATTTTTCAGTAGTCAAACCATGCGTGGCTATCAAAACTTGTAGTTGACCGACGCAGCCAGGATGTCGCCACCCACATCGAACGCGCCGATCACGCGGTTGCCGGTGCTCGACGTCGTGCTGACGTTCGCGTCGTTGACGAACAGATGTGTGTAGCCCACGTTGTATTCGATCTTGTCCGACGGCGTCCAGGTCAGACCCAGCGACAGCCACTTGCGGGTTTCATCCGGTACGCGCAGTTCACGATGGGCGTAGGAGGTCGGGGTTTCATCGTATGCCAGGCCGCCTCGCAGCGTCAGCGTGTCGCTGAGGTGGAAGTCGGCACCGATGGAGGCAAACGTACTATCGTCGTAACCGAAATCCAGCACGGTGTCGGCCTGGTTCGAGGCGTAGTCCACCACGACGCTGTCAAAGGCCGAGGCCCAAGCGGTGCGGGTCAGATCGGCCATCACCGTCCACTTGTCGTTCACCTTGTGCGTGATGCTGAAGGTCAGCGTGGCCGGCAGGGTCACGGTAGCGCGGCCATCGGTATCCACGAACCAGCCCGGACGTGATGCCGCCAGGAAAGCGGCTGCGTTGTCCGGCACATCGAAGATGGCTTCGCCGTCGTTGATCTTGTGCTCGACCTTGGAGCGGTAGCTCAGGCCAAAGTGGGTGTTGTCGCTGGGGCTGAGCAGCGTGCCGATAGTGAAACCGACTTCGTTGTTCGACCCTTTGATGGTGCTGAAGCCATCGACGCTGCCCGGACTGAAGCCCAGCGCCGCCGCCTGCTGGGCCGCCTGCGCCGCCGCCGCGGCGGCTTGGGCCGGCGGGCCGCCCTGGGCCAGCACCGCAGCGGCGGCTGACTGCTGGGCACCCACGTTGATCACGGTACCGAAGTCGACCGCGCTGCCCAGTTCGATCTTCAGGTGCTCGACGAACACCGACGCGCCAAAAGACACGTAGGGATTTACGTCATAGGACAGTGCCAGACCAAGATCGACGGCCTCAAGCTCGGTCTTGACGGCGTTATAGCGGCCCACCCAGTTGCGGTCGTAATCGGTAGCAAAACCGAAGGGCGCAGTCAGCGACACACCGAAGTGCAGATTGTCGTTCTCGCCGAACGGCAGGTGGAAGTACGCGGCCGGAACCGGCGCGACCTTGCCAGCATCGCCACCGTTGCCACCCGAAATGGGGGCACCCGCACCGTTGAGATAGCGGCCTTCACCGTCGAAATCGGCACTGAAGCTGATGACGCTGAGATCGGCCTGCACTTGCCGGCCATCAAGTTGGCGCATGGCGGCGGGGTTGACGGCGATGACCGACGCGTCGCCCTCTGCGCTGCCCGAACCAGCAAAGGCGCGTCCCAGGCCTTTGGCGCTGTTTTCCTTCAGCTGGAAGGCGGCGGCATGCACGTCGCCGTAGGCCAGCACGCCCGCAATGCCGAGGGCCAGCGCGGAAACGCGGGCCAGGTTCTTGGTGAATTCCATCAGTGATCTCTCCGGAGACGTGGGTAAAAAGTTCGTCTGCGTCGTCCACGGCCGCGGTGTGTAATCCACCTTTCCGGCCTGCCGGAAGCCCCTCCCGACATACGACGCCGTATGCAGTATACCTGCTAACCAAACACTAACAATCGGCTGTAAGTCATTGCCCCTATTCAGTTTCGCCGCATCGCACCATGGGCAGTGCGGCGGCGACCCGGTACAGTGCGGCGCCATGTTCGTTTCCCTGCCTTCCCGCCGGAAACCCCCCGTCCGCTGGGCCACGCCGGCGCTGCTGGTGCTGCTGTCGGCGACGTTCTGCTGGGCGTTGACCCTGGAGGAAGCGGCCAAGGCCCACCTGCTGACCCAATGGGGCGCGCTGACCGGCGGCATGGTGGCGCCCGAAGTCTGGCTGGCCTCGCTGCAGCGCGGCACCGTGCTGCGGCTGTTCACGGCGCTGTTCCTGCACGCGGACTGGGCGCACCTGCTGGGCAACCTGGTGTTCCTGCTGATCTTCGGCCTGCCCGCGGAGCGGGCCATGGGGCCGTGGCGGTTCCTGCTGCTGTTCCTGGTGGGCGGCGCAGTGGCCAATGTCGCGGCGGTGCTGAGCATCGGCACGCCGGACCGCGTCATCATCGGCGCCAGCGGCGCCATTTCCGCCGTCATCGGCGCCTACCTGGCCCTGTTCCCGACGGCCAAGCTGGGCGTCGTGCTGCCCCTGGGACTGTTCCTGGAGTTCGTGAAGGCTCCGGCTTCGCTGCTGATCGGCATCTGGGCGCTGCTGCAGGTGGTGTTCGCCTATACCGGCCCGGCCTTCGGCGCGGTGGCCTGGTGGGCGCACATCGCCGGCTTCCTGTTCGGCGTGGTGTTCGCGCTGTTCGTGCGCGCCGCCATCGCCCGCCGGATGCGCAAGCGACAGGGATACTGAAGGCAGGAGTGAGGGGAGCGCGACGGCCGCTGCGGTTTCCACTCACTCCTCACTACTCCTCGCTCGCTCCTATAATCCCTGCATGAAGAACACGCTCTACAAGGTCACCTTCCACAACCACACTAAGGTCTACGAGGTGTACGCGCGCAAGGTCGCGGCCAGCGGCCTGTGGGGGTTCACGGAAGTCGCCGAACTGGTGTTCGATGTGCACGAAGGACTGGTGGTGGACCCCACCGAAGAGCGCCTGCGCGATGAGTTCGGCAACACCAAGGTGCTGCACCTGCCGATGCAGAGCATCATCCGGGTGGAAGAAGTGGAACGGAAAGGCCAGTCCGCGATCCGCGATGCCGCCACCGGCGAGAAGGTGGTGACGCCGTTCCCCATGCCGGCCAAGCCGCGCTGACCCGACGCAGGCACGGGGCGGCCCCGCCGGCCCTATGATGGCGCTCCACGCACGGGGCGCCCGATGTCCACCTCACAGCTGTCGGTCTACTTCTTCCTGCAGGCGGGCCTGATCATCGTGGCCTGCCGCCTGGTCGGAAAGCTCGCCCAGCGCCTGGGCCAGCCCCAGGTGGTGGGCGAGATGATCGCCGGCGTGATGCTGGGACCCTCGCTGTTGGGCGCGGTACTGCCCGAGGCGCAGGAGGTCCTGTTCCCCAAGGCCACGCTCGACACGCTCTACGTGGGCGGTCAGGTGGGCGTGGGCATGTACATGTTCCTGGTGGGCACGGAATTCCAGGCGGCGCATATCCGCTCGCGCTACCGCAGCGCGATGGCGGTATCGTGGGCCGGCATCGCGGTGCCCTTCCTGCTCGCTTTCGCGCTGGCGCCGTGGTTGCAGCACGTGCCGGGATTGTTCGCGGATAACGCGCGCTTCCTCGAAGTCGCCCTGTTCCTCGGTGCTGCCATCGCGATCACCGCGTTTCCGATGCTCGCGCGGATCATCCAGGAGCGCGGCCTGGCCGGAACGCCACTGGGCACGCTGGCGCTCACCGCCGGCGCGATGGACGACGCGGCCGCCTGGTGCATCCTGGCGATCGTGCTGGCCAGCTTCGGCGGCAGTTGGGAACAGGCATGGCTGGCGATCGGCGGCGGCATCGCCTACGCCGCCTTCATGCTGCTGGCAGGGCGACGCCTTCTGGCGCCGCTGGCAGCACAGGTGCCGGCGGATGGCCCCCTGCCCACACCGGTATTCGCGTGGGTGATGGCCGCCTTCTTCCTGTGCGCGTGGGCGATGGACGCCATCGGCATCCACGCGGTGTTCGGCGGCTTCATCCTCGGTGTCTGCCTGCCGCGTGGCGCGCTGACCGAACGCCTGCGCGAGCGCCTGCAGGGCATGGTCGTGGTGGTCCTGCTGCCGCTGTTCTTCACCTACTCCGGCTTGAAGACCCAGCTCTCCGTGCTGCTCGATCCCGCCATCCTGATGCCGGCGATCGTCATCCTGCTGGCCTCGTTCGGCGGAAAGGCGATCGCGTGCTGGGCGGCGGCACGGCTGTCCGGCGAATCGCCGCGCGACGCGAAAGCCATCGGTGCGCTGATGAACGCGCGCGGCCTGATGGAGCTGATCATCATCAACATCGGCCTGCAGGCGGGCCTCATCAAGCCCGGCCTCTTCACCATCCTGGTGATCATGGCGATCCTGACCACGCTGATGGCCACGCCGTTGTTCAACCGGATCATGCGCGACCGTCCCGCGACCGCCTTGCCGGCGACGGGCGACCCGCCGGCATGAGCCGCGGGAATCAGCGCGGGACGGCGGTCGGTCTGGCGCGCGCGGTGACGGCGAGTTTCTTCAGCTCCGCCAGTGCGGCATTCACCGGCGCTTCGCCGTCCAGCACATCGCCGGGCGTGTAGCCCGCCAGGCCTTCTTCATCGCCGCGCAGGTGACCGGGCAGGGTGGCCTCGGTGACATAGAGCTGGCCGTCCTGGCCGACGATGGCATCGGGCGTTCCGTCTTCCGGTTTGACCACCACGTCGGGGACGATGCCGCTGGCCTGGATCGACTTGCCGCTGGGCGTGTAGTAACGGGCAGTGGTGAGCTTGACCGAGTCGCCGTTGTCCAGCGGCAGCACCGTCTGCACGGAGCCCTTGCCGAAGGTGCGGCTGCCGACCACGCGTGCCCGGCCGTTGTCGCGCAGCGCGCCGGCCAGCACTTCCGAGGCGCTGGCCGAGCCGGCGTCGACCAGCACCACCACCGGCGCACCGTTCAGGCGGTCGCCCGGCGTGGCATCGAACTTGGAATCGCTGATCGGCAGGCGCCCCCGTGTGCTGACGATGGTGCCCTTGTCCAGCAGGTCGTCGGCCACCTGCACGGCGGCCAGCAGCAGTCCACCCGGGTTGCTGCGCAGGTCCAGCACCAGCCCGCGCAGGGCACCGCCTTCCTGCAGGCGCTCGAGCTGCTTCTGGAAATCGGCGGCGGTGTCGGTCTGGAACGCGCTGATGCGCACGTAGCCGTAGCCCGGCTCCAGCAGGCGGCCGCGCACGCTGGTCACGCGGATGGTGTCGCGCACCAGGGTGACGTCGAACGGCTTGGGCGTGCCCTCGCGCACGATGGTCAGCACGATCTTGCTGCCGGGTGCGCCACGCAGCGGCTCCATGCCGTCTTCGGCACTGATGGGCTTGCCGTCGATGGCGGTGATGAGGTCGCCGGACCGGATGCCGGCGCGGGCCGCGGGCGTGTCGTCGATAGGCGCGACCACGCGCAGGCTGCGGTCCGGCTCCTGCTGCAGTTCCACGCCGATGCCTTCGTAGGCACCGTTGGCCTGCTCGTCGAACGCCTCCGAATCCGCCTTGTCGAAGTAGGTGCTGTGCGGGTCCAGGTCCAGCAGCAGCCCACGGATCGCGGACTGCATCAGCTGCTTGTCCTCCACCGGCTCCACGTACGCTTCCTTCACCGCATTGAATACGGCGACGTAGCGGCGGATCTCCTCCAGCGGCACCTTCGACGGCGCATTCTCGGCGGCATCGGGGTCGTCGCTGGGCGCCACCACCGGCGGCGATTCCTGCGGCGCCTGCTGCGCCCGCGCGGGCATGGCCGCGAGCAGCGCGACAGTCAGGAGGGCCAGGGGAAGACGCTGCAGCATGCGGAACTCCGGGTGGGGCCTGGATGGACTCCGCGCACGGTGCGGGAGCTCCCCCGGATTATGCGTGAAGCCGTGCGACGCGGATGTTCAAGCCCGGTTATGCACCGCCGCACCGTTCATCGCCGCTGCAGCCACGAGGACGGGTCCACGGGTTGGCCATTGCGCCGCAGTTCGAAGTACAGCGCCGCCTGGCCCTGTCCGCCCGAGGTGCCGACGCGGGCCACCGCATCGCCACGCTTGACCCGGTCGCCGCTGTCCTTGAGCAGGCTGTCGTTGTGCGCGTACAGGCTCATGTAGCCGTTGCCGTGGTCCAGGATCTGGATCAGGCCGTAGCCGGTCATCCATTCGGAGAAGGCGACGGGGCCGTCCGCCACCGCCGTCACCGGCGTGCCCGCCGCTGCGCCGATCAACACGCCGGTGCTGGTGCGGCCATCGGGCATGCGGCCGCCGTAACGCGCCAGCAGGCTGCCCGAGACCGGCCAGCCCAGGCCGCCCACCTTCAAGGGCGGCGCCGATGCGACGACGGGTCGCGCAGGCGCGCTGTCGCGCGTGGACCGGCCGGTACCCGCGGCGTTCTCGCGCTTCTTTGCCGCGGCGGCTTCGGCGGCGGCGCGGCGCGCGGCGGCCCGGCGTTCGGCTTCGGCACGCGCGGCGGCGGCGCGCAGGTTGGCGAGCAGGCGTTCCAGCGAACGGGCGTCCTGGCCCAGGGCCTTTTCCTTGGCCGCGCGGTCCTGGTAGCGCTCGTCCAGGTCGGCGACCAGGCTCGCGCGCGTCTTGCGGTCCTTCTCCAGCTGCATGACCGCGTCGCGCTGCTGCGCACGGCGCGCCCAACTCGAGGCCGCGCGTGCGACGATCTCCTGTTCCACCTGCTCGAGCGCCGCCAGATCGGTGGA
>NZ_PDWV01000059.1 GCF_010093385.1 Pseudoxanthomonas mexicana | reverse complement strand
GGTGGCATCCCGCACTCGCCGCCAGCGCCAGGCGCCATTCTGTCAGCTTGCCGGCACCGCGGCCGGCAGATGCGGGACCCCAGCCGGTCTTGACCCCCCCCAGCACACGACCGCACAGCAGGTTGCTGCTGCTGGCCACGACCTGGTCGCCGCACAGCGTTTCCACGAAGACCAGATGGCCGCCGGCGGCAAGGCGCGCCGTCGCCTCCAGGAAGAAGCCGCGTTCGGCGGCGGACGCCTGCATCGAACTGCCCCGGGTGCCCTTCCAGCCGGCGTGCTCCAGCGCCAGGTGGCGTGCCGCGGCAGCGGCGTCGGCCTGCGCACCCTGCAGGATCCGCAGGCCGACATCGCCGCGCTCCTGCAGGCGTCGCAGCCGGCGTCGTAGATCCTTCGCCACGCCCGCGCCTACCCGCGCGGCCGCCGGTACGTCGTCCGGGTGCCGGCGCAGCACCGGGCGCAGGGAAGCGGCGGTCTGCATCCAGTGCAGGCCCGCAGCGCCCCGCAGCGCCTTCCACATGTCGCTGTCCGCGGCGACGCAGTGCCAGCGGATCGCGCGCTCCCGCCAGCTGCCGCGGCGCATCAGGCCGGCGATCGCCTCGGCGACCGCATGGGCTTCGCCGGTCCGATGCAGGATGCCGGACTGGAAGGCGTGCGGATGCCGGTAGGCGCGCCAGTGGGGCAGGGGCACGAACAGGTCCGGGGCGCGTCGTTGCAGGCAGGTCAGCGCAAGCAGCTCGCCACCGCGCTCCACGGTCAGCACCACCGGTGGATCGTCCGGCGTCAGCCAGCGCGCGGCCGCCTGCACTATGCCGGGCAGCAGGGCGGGGATGCCGGCAGGCGCATCGCATGCCAGCGACTCCCACGCGGCGATGTCGGAGGGCGCCAGTGCGTCCAGCGGGCGCAGGCGTGTCCGCAGCCCGTTCAAGGCAGGGCGTCCTGGCCCCGCCGGCGCCTGTAAAGGTCGACGATGCGCGCACGCCAGCCCACCCGGTCGATGCTCAGCCACGCCATGCTGCCTTCGGCCATCGCCAGCGAACGCTTGTACTCGGCCTGGCCGGCCATCAGCTCGTAACGGTCGAAGCCATTGCCGAGGAATTCATTGATGGCGGTGGCGACCAGCAGCAGCCCCGGGCTGCCCGTGCGTCCCACGCGCCGGTAGTCGATCCCGGCCTGGTAGAAGTACGCGGTCCCACGCCACACCAGATGGTAGAGGTAGCCGACCACGACGTCCCCGGCCTTCAGGCGCATCAGGTGCACGCCGGCCTCCTGGGACGAAGTCCGGATCAGCGCACGGTGGAAGGCCACGATCCGCGGATCGCCGAACGCGCCTTTTTCGCCGGTGTCTTCGTCCCAGTGGGCCTGATGCAGGCGCACCAGGGCATCGAAGAAGGCCAGCCGCTCGTCGGTGCCCATCGCGACCGCGCAGGCCAGCGGTCCGCAGGTATCCACGAGCCGTCGCGCGGTGCGGCGCAGGTGCGCACGGGTACGGCTGCCCGGAACGGCGACGACATAGTCGTTGCCATCGTGGCGCAGGCCCGCCAGGTCCACGTAGGGGGTCGGCCTGCGGTTCACCTGCAGGCGCAGGCGGGGGGAACGGATCCGCTCCAGCGGAATGTCGTCCATGTCGATGCCGGGCAGATAGAGCGTCAGCCAGTGGCGCTCGTGCGCCTCGAAATGGGCGATACACGCGGCCAGGGCATCGTGCTCGCGTCCGGCGACCGACAGCAGGCCGTTGAACTCGATGGTGATGCTGTCCAGCGTGCGGTCGCCCACTTCGTGCAGGCGCACATGCTTGAGGCCCAGCGCGAAGCCGCGGCGTTGCTCCACGACGATGCCCAGGGCGATCGGTTGCCCTTCTTCGCAGATCGTCAGCAGGCGCGCGCGCGGCAACGGGCACAGCGTGCGGAGCCAGGTGCCGATCCAGATCCAGCTCTGGAAGAAGCTGCAACGGCTGCGTGCCTCCAGCGCGCGCCAGCGGGCTTCCAGCACGTCCATGGCGGGCAGGGTCTCGACCCGCACGTCATGCCGCGTGGCGGGCGTGCCGTTCTCAGCCGAACGTCGCATCCAGGCCCTTCTCCACGCCGGTCCGCGGCGTCCAGCCGAGGTCCGCGCGCGCGGCGGTGGTGTCGAAGTTGGCCAGCGGGCGCAGCGAGCGCACGCGGTAACGCGTCAGCGGCACGTCGCGGCGCAGGACCTTGCCCAACTGCTCCACGCCGAAGCCCAGCAGCATGAACATCCAGCGCGGCACGCGCACCACCTTGATCTCGTCGCCCAGCTTGCGGCGGCAGCGCGCCAGGTAGTCCTGCTGCGTGATGCGCGAGGTGTCCACCACGTTGAACACGCGCTGCGCGGGCAGCGGCGCCTCGGCAGCGCACAGCAGCGCATCCACCACGTCGTCCACGTAGACCAGCGGCAGGGCCTGCGCGCCGTCGCCCACGGCGACCCAGCGGCCGGCCAGCCCGATCACGCCGTTGGGCGTGACCTTCTCCGCGCCTGGACCGAAGATCTGCCCCGGCCGCACGATGACGGCCGGCAGGCCGTGCTTGGCCACCGCATCCAGCACCATGCGCTCGGCCGAGAGCTTGGTCTGGGTGTAGGCGCCGCGCCACTCGGGATGCGGTTCCAGTGGCGAGGATTCGGTCATCACCGCGCCGGGATCGCGGCTGGCGTGATCGAACACGCTCATCGAACTGACGTAGACCAGGCGCGCCGTCGATTCGGCCACGCACGCCTCGATCATGTTGCGCGTGCCCCAGACGGTGCCGGCTTCGAAATCGCGAGGACCGCCACGCATCGCGGCACCCACGTGGTAGACCAGCGGCACGCCCTTCACCGCGTGGCGCACGATGCGCGGATCGCCCAGGTCGCCAATGACGGTCTGGATGCCGGCATCGTCCGCGTAGGCGGCCACCGGACGGCGTACCAGCACGCGCACGGTCTTGCCCTGCTCGCGCAGGCGCGCCACCACGCGCCTGCCGAGGAAGCCGGCGGCGCCGGTCCCCAGCGCATCGGCCGGCGGCAGGTCGACGTAGCGCGACTCCAGCAGGGCGATGCGCTCGGCATCCGGTGCGGCGCACACCGGCTCCAGCAGGCGCGCGATGCGCAGCGCATCCTCGCCGGTGAACGGGGGCGAGGCGTTGTCGCGGACCGCCTTGGCGAACTCGATCGCGCCGCGGCGGATGCCGGGCGAAGGCTTGAGCATGCCGGTGGCGAAGCGCACCACGTTCCATGGCACGCGGAACACGTCCTTCACCGCGCTGAAGAACGCGTTGGCGACGATGCCGATGAACTTCGGACCCGGCAGCACGCGATGGATGCGGCAGGTCTGCAGGAAGCGGTCCACTTCGATGGTGCCGCGCGTGCCGCGCACGAATACCCGGTTCTCCATCGGGCGCGCATTCCACGACAGCAGCAGGCGGCCGACGCCGTCGCGGGCCTGCGCGTGCGCCTGCCATTCGTCGAAGTGCAGGTTCGGATCGGTGCCGCGGGCCTGGTAGTCCACGCGCAGGTCCCGCACCGGGCCAAGGAAGGCCTCGATGGTGTAGAGGCCATGCACGCCCAGGTCGCGGAACGGGTAGGAGCCCTGGGTGACCGAACCTGGCAGCGGGCCGCCGGCGTACGGCGGGTACTCCGAATTGCGCACGATCTCCACCGAGACCACGTCGCCGATGCGTCCATCGCGCACGGCCTGCAGGGCCTGCATCACCACCGGATCGAACAGGTCGGAATGGTTGACGCCCAACTGCAGCTTGCGCAGGCGCGCCGCCGCAATCATGGACTCGCAGTCGGCCACGGTATCGGCCATCGGCTTTTCGACCAGCACGTGGCAACCCATCTCCATCGCCTGCAGCGCGATGGCGGCATGGAAGGCGGGCGGCGTCAGCACGTACACGGCCTGCGGCTGCAGGTCGGCCAGGTCGTCGAGACGGGCGGCCACGCGCTTGACACCGAAACGGTCGGCGAGCGCCTGCGCCGCCGGCAGTTGCGGATCGCAGATGCCGACCACGTCGACGAAGTCCAGCTGCTTGAGCGCAGCCAGGTGGTGGGTGGCGACGTAACCGGCGCCGACCAGGGCGACGCGCAGGCGGGTGGAAGCAGGAACGGTCATGGGAAAAGGGTCGTCAAGGGGAGTTGTTCATCGGCGCGCCAGCGCCTGCGCCACGGTCGCCAGCACGTCATCGACGCGGCGGTCCCAGGTCTGCGCCGCGACGGCGGCCACGCGGGCCTCGGCGGCGGCCTCGCTGTCCTCGGCCAGCGCCTGGTCGAGCGCGGCGAGGAAGCCTTCGCGGTCCTCGGCGATGCGGACCCACTGGGAGAACTTGGCGATCTCGGGGTTGTACGTGCTCACCACCGGCTTGCCGGTGGCCAGGTATTCGCGCAGCTTCAGCGGGTTGGCATTGGCGACCTGGCGGTTCATCCGGTACGGGATGATCGCGGCATCGAAGGCCTTCGCCCATGTCGGCAGCGTGGCATAGGGTTGCGGGCCGGCGAGACGCACGTTGGGAAGCGGGCGCAGCGCCGACACATCGGCGGCGGCGTGTCCGACCAGCAGGAAGCTCCAGTGCGGCCGTGCCTGCGCCAGCCAGGCGATCAGCTCCATGTCGATCCACTCGTGCAGCGAACCGATGTAACCGATCACCGGGCCGGTCAGACCGCGCGCGCCTTCGGCGACGGGGGTTTCCGGCGAACGCGCGGTGAGGAACAGATCCAGGTCCACGCCATGCGGCGCATAGGTGGTGGTGGGGTTGATCGCCTGCTTGCTGGGCAGCAGTGCGGGCGGTGCGACGAACAACTGGTCGGCCGCGCGGCTCAGTGTGTCGTCGCGCCGGCCGATCAGTTCGGCATCCACGCCGGGATGGGCGGCGTAGTCGTCGATGCAGTAGTACACGCAGAAATCCTCGCCCAGGCGATGGGCGAGAAATCCCGGGTGCGGTACCACGAACCACGACAGGTAGCGGGTGATGCCGGCCTTGCGCAGCGCTCGGCGCACGGCCCAGCGGCTGAACACACGGTTGAACGCATCGACGCCGGGAATGCGGCGGAACGGCAGCTGCGGCACGGTGCAGTGCCACAGGCCGTCGCGCACCTGCACTGGCGGCTTGAGCGCGGCCGTCAGCTTGCGCCAGGCGCGCTTGAGGTCGCGCCCCGAGGTGGTGGGCGCGCGCATGCCGGGCGAGTCCACATACAGCACGGGCATGCGCTGGGCCAGGCGGATGGCGATGTGGTGGCTGCTGGTGCGGTTCTCCGCATTCCAGTCGTTGCCGAAATACACCACGCCGCGCCCCTCCAGGACGGCCGAAGGATCACGCATCGCGCCACCAGCCGATCAGCCAGGCGGTGCCGCCGTGATGGATCCAGGTCTTCTGCAGGCCGGGGATGGCCTCCACGTGGGGCCCGACGCGTCCGCAGGCCGGCGCGAAGAACGTCACCAGGCCGCAACGGCCCAGATGGCGCATGCGTGCGACCGTCGCAGCGGGGTCGCTCAGGTAGTACAGCACTTCGCAGGCGGTGACCAGGTCGAAGCGGGGACGGTCCTCGCCCCAGGGGTGCTGGAACAGATCGACGGCGGCGGAATGGGCCTGGGGCAGGCGCACGCGGGCGCGCTCGATGGCGGCCGGACTGACATCCAGCCCGTACTGCTCAGCGCTGAGCCGGGCCAGATGCTGCGTCTGGTGGCCTTCGCCGCAGCCGATCTCCAGCACCGAGCCCACGCGACCGAACGCCTGTTCGATGACCCTGTTGGTGGCCTCGAAGCGCGCGCGCTCCATCGGCGACTCCATGTTCCAGGGATCCGGCATGCGGTAGGCCAGATCCAGCCGCGCGTGGTTGTCGTTGCCGCCCACGCCGCGCAGTGCGTACTTCATCCACAGCCGGCGCTGGGCCTTCCTCAGCAATCTGGTGGCATCGCTCCACATTCCGCTGTCCCCTTTCCCTGTTCTACGTCAACTGCAGTCCGCCGCGCCACGCGGCCCCGCGGCCACCTGGTGCGCCGAATCCCGTTCCACCTGCAGGGGCCGTGCCGGCGCGCTGTACCAGCCACTGACCCTGCCGCATTCGAAGTCGACCCACGACGGCCCGTACTGCCAGCGCGCGGGGTGTTCGACGGTGGGATTGCCCAGGATGCGCCGAGCCTGATCCGGATCCATGCCCAGTTCCAGCTGCTTGGAGGGACGAGGCATCCAGGCCGCGGCGGCACTGTCGCCCGGTCCGGTCGGATCCAGGGGGGGAATGGAGGTGCGGTGCGCGCCCAGCCAGTACAGCAACGCCGCCAACAAGGCGCCGGCCAGCAGATAGCGCCGGCGTCCGCGCGGTGCCGCCGGGGCTTCGATATCCGGCGCCCAGGCGGCTTCGTCCAGGTCCGACGGGGCGGGTGCGCGCGTGGCGCGGGGAGGTGCCGACGCGCCCGGCAGCCGGCCATGCAGGCGATGGAAATCGAGGGTGGCCTCGTACATGCGGTTGAGCCGCTGCAGGCGCGGCAGGTCCGAGTCATCGCCCTGCATGTCCGGGTGAAGGGCGGCCACGCGACGGCGGTAGGCCTGCTTGAATGCGTCCATGCCGCACTCGGCGTCCAGCCCCAGTTCTTCGTACATGCTGACGAAGTCGGTATCTTCCGACATTGGTGACGCGCCCCTGTTTCGCCGTCGGCGCCGGTCCGGCGCGTGGTGTCTGCTTTACCTGCAATACGCGATCCGGGGGCCGATCCGGCCAGTCGCGCCCTGGCCGCGTGCGCTTCCTTTTTGCGTATACCCCTGCACAGGCAAGGTTGCCGAACATGCGGAAGATGATGACCAGGGGATCATCGGTGAGCGTCGCGGCGCGCGTAGGACGCCGCCAGTTGCTGGCACGCTGGTGCCATCGGCTGGGTGCGCTGCCATTGCTGAAGCGGGTGAGGCCGGGCGCGCGCGGGGAAGCGCGCGTGCTGGCGTACCACCGTGTGCTGGAGTCCGCCGAGCCGCAGGACTTCAGCTTCGACCCCGAGCTGATCAGCGCGTCCGCCGAGGCGTTCCGCGAACAGATGCGCCATCTGAAGGTGCACTTCGTGCCGATGCGTTTCGACGAGGTGCTGGACCACCAGCAGCGGGGCGTGCCGCTACCGGCCGGTGCGGTCCTGGTGACCTTCGACGACGGCTACGACGACAACTACCGGGTCGCGTTCCCGATCCTGCGCGAACTGGGCATGTCGGCGATGTTCTTCGTCTCCACCGGGCACATCGACTCGGGCCGGCCGTATGCGTACGACTGGCTGGTGCACATGCTGTGCTCGGTCCCCGCGGGCGAGCGCCTGCACGTGCCCGAGCTGGACATCGACTGGCGCATCGAGGCGGCACTGCCGGAACGCCGGCGGCAGGCCGCCGACCTGCTGTACCGGGTGAAGCTGCTGGACGACGACATGCAGGCGGACCTCGTCTCGCGGCTGGAAGCGGACTGGGGCATCCTGCGCGCGGGCGGACACCCGGACTGCCGGCCAATGACCTGGGACCAGCTGCGCGAGATGCAGCGCGGCGGCATGGAGATCGGTTCGCACGGCGTGGACCACCGCATGCTGGCCAAGCTGTCGCCGGGGCGCATGCTGGACGAGGTGCGCGGGTCCAAGCAGGCGCTGGAGCGGGAGCTGGGCGTGCCGGCGCGGGTCATCTCGTACCCGGTGGGCGGGCCCGACGCCTTCAATCACGATACGGTGCAGGCGGTGCGCGAGGCGGGGTTCGACCTGGCGTGCAGCTACGTGGCCGGCGTGAGCCGTCCGGGCCCGCGCACGCAGTACGCGCTGCCGCGGCTGCCGGTGGAGCGGCACATGGACATGCCGTGGTTCCAGGCGATGATGGCGATGCCGGAACTGTTCACCTACGCCTCGCGATTGCGAACGGGTTGAGGCAGGGGAGCGACAGGGGACATGTTCTATTTCTTGTTGGTGTACCTGGTGCTGGTGCTGATCCGGCCCCAGGACTATCCCGCGGTGGCCGAATCGCCCGGGCCGCCGCTGCAGTCGATCGCGCTGGTGCTGGCGGCCGGCCTGTGGCTGTTCTCGCAGCGCAAGTCGTTCAACCAGCCGCAGTACCTGCTGATTCCGGCGTTCCTGCTGGTGGCCATGGTCTCCAAGGTAGTGAACGGCTGGGCGGGAGGCGCGCTGTTCGTGTTCTTCGTGTTCGCGCCGGTGCTGCTGGCCTACGTGCTGCTCGCCAACGCCGTGGACACGCGCGCGCGCCTGCAGGCGGCGATGGGGGTGTTCGTGATCTGCGCCTCGGTGCTGGCGGTGCACGGCATCGAGCAGGCCAGCACGGGCATCGGCTGGACGGGGGTGGAACTGTCGCAGGGCACGCGCATCCAGTACGTCGGCATCTTCAACGATCCCAACGACCTGGGCATGCTGTTCGTGATGTGCCTGCCGATGGCGTTCTACCTGAGCAGCCGCGGTGGCTGGCTGGGCCTGAAGCGCCTGTTCTGGTGGACCGCCATCGTGCTGCTGGTGTGGGGCTGCTACCTGACCAATTCGCGTGGCACGCTGCTGGCGCTGGTGGCCATGCTGGGCGTCTATGTGTGGCGCACCCGCGGCGTGGTGATGGCCGCCCTGATGGGCGTGGGGGCGCTGGGCGGACTGATGATGCTGCCCTCGCGCCTGCAGGAGATGGAAGTCTCCGAGGCGTCGGCCATGGGGCGCGTGGAGTCCTGGTACGAAGGCATCCAGATGTTCATCGGCAGCCCGGTGTTCGGCATCGGCGCCGGCGGCTATTCGGACCTGCACGAACTGACCGCGCACAACTCCTTCGTCCTGGTGCTGGCCGAGACCGGCATCATCGGCTTCACGATCTGGCTGGCCATCGTGGGCTACTGCTTCCGCATGATGCTGGCCATCGTGGAGCGCGGCGACGACATCATCGACGACGTCCCCCTGGAGGTGCCCGACGAGGTGGCCCTGAAGGACTGGAAGACGGACAAGGCCCTGAGCCTGTGCCTGCTGCTGTCGCTGACCGGCTTCTTCACCGCGGCGTTCTTCCTCAGCCGCAGCTATGTGGTCATCCTGTACCTGCTGGTCGCGCTGGTCGTGGGCCACTACACGCGGATGCGCGCCACGTATCCCAGCCTGCCCGTGTTCTCCCTAGAGAAGGATCTCATCCGCTGGCCTTCCTACGCCGTAATCGGCGTTATTGGGCTATACCTGACCGTGAAGGTCCTTCTGGCCCTGGCATGAACGACCGCTCGCGCACGCTCAGCAACACGTTCTTCTCTTCGGTGGGCATGTACACCGAGTACGTGCTGGGCATGCTCACGTCGATCATCATCGCCCGCCACCTGGGCCCCGACGGCTTCGGTACCTACAGCCTGGTGATCTGGCTGGTGGCGGTCGGCGTGGCCACCACCAACTCCGGCACGGCCAGTGCGGCCATCAAGTTCGTGGCCGAGCTGCGCGGCGCCGGCCACCTGGAGCAGATCCCCTACGTCCTGAGCTACCTGCGTAAGGCCCAGCGCGTGTTCATGCTGTTCGTGCTGGCCGGAGGCGCTGCACTGTTCATCTTCGCGGGCGACCAGGTCGCGCCCGGGATGAACCACGTGATGCTGCTCGGCTTCTTGATAGTGGGCGTGGTCCTGCGCTCGTCCTACATGTTCAACATCGGCGTGGCGAAGGGGTTCGAGAACTTCCGGGCGACTGCGATCGTCGCGCTGGTCTCGACGCCGATCAACCTGCTGCTGGTGATCGCGGCGTGGCAACTCGATGCGCCGGTGGAATGGTTGTTGGCGGTGTTCTCGCTGTCTGGCATCGTGTTCTACGTGGTGTCGCTGCGGCAGATCCGTCCCTTGCTGCCGCCGCGCCGCGCCGGCGTCGTGCTGCCCCCGGCGCTGCGCGCCAGGATGGGCCACCACATGCGCTGGACGGCGCTGACGGTGTCGGTGAGCTTCCTGGTGGCCAGCGAGGTGGAGGTGATGTTCCTCAACCTGTATGCCGACAGCCACGACGCGGGCCAGTTCAAGGTGGCCTACCAGCTGGCCGTGGGCGCGGCGGCGCTGGTGCCGGGCGTGTTCGGTGCGCTGCTGCTGCCGATGATGGCGGGCGCACTGAGCCAGGGCAGGGAGGTGGCAGCGCGGCGCTTCGTCGGCACCACCCACTACCTGGCCTTGCTGGCGACCCCGCTGATGGCGTTCGGCCTGGTGTTCGGCAACGACGTGATCCACCTGCTGTACGGGAAGGAATACTGGGCGGCCGGCCCGTTGTTCTCCGCGTGCCTGTTCGCGACCTGTGTGACGACCATGACGCAGGGGGCTTCCAGCCTGCTGGTCAGTGCGGACCGTCAGCGGAGCATCCTGGTGCTGGTGGTGATGTGCGGCGTGCTCAAGCTGGCGCTGGACGCCGTGCTGATCGCCCATTACGCGCTGGTGGGCGCGGTGGTCGCCTACCTGACCGTGGCCCTGGTCAACGCCACGGCCTACATCTCGCTGGCGATCCGGATCAGCCATGCGCGGCCCGCATGGGGCGCACTCGGGCGCGTGGCACTGGCCGGCGCACTGGCCGCCGCGCTGGCCTGGCCGCTGCGCGGTCACCTGGTGCCGTGGGCGGCGGTGGTGCTGGGCGGCGTGCTGCTGGTGCTGTCGTATGCGCTGTTCACGCTGGTACTGCGCTGCTGGAGTCGCGACGACATCGAGCATCTGCAGCTGCTGCATCGGCGGTTCGCCGCGGGCCGGCCGCGCGCAGGTGCACGGTTGCTTGCCTGGGCGCATGCCCGCGCAGGGGAGAACGCATGATGGCCAGCCTGTACGAACCGCTGTTCCGCCACGTGCTGTTCCCCGCCTACGAGTCGGGGCTGCGCCGCCGCAAGACGCTGGCCTACCTGCGGGAGTACGAGCGGCAGCAGTGGCTGGATCCGGAGCAGATCGATGCGCTGCAGTGGCGAAAGCTGCAGGCGCTGCTGCGCCATTGCTGGGACCATGTGCCCTACTACCGGCAGAACTGGTCGGCGCTGGGCATCGCTTCGCCCGAGGACATCCGCGACCGCGCGCATTTCGCGCGCCTGCCCGTGCTGGACAAACCCACCATCCGGGCGAACTTCGACCGCCTGATCGCCGACACCCACCGCGCGGGCCTTTTCTACAAGACCACGGGCGGCTCCACCGGCGAGCCCCTGAAGTTCGGTTATACCCGGGAGAGCTACGAGCGACGGGTGGCGGTCATGTGGCGAGGGTACGGCTGGGCCGGCGCACGCCTCGGGCAACGGACGCTGTACCTGTGGGGCACGCCGCTGGGCGCGCAGAAGCGCAAGGAGCGCCTGTTCCACGGCGCGTTCAACCGTCGCATGCTCAACGCCTTCGACATGGACCGCGCCCGGATCGCCGAGTACGCCGATGCGATCGACCGTTTCCGTCCCGAAACCATCGTGTCCTACGTGGCGCCGATCGTGGAAATGGCGGACTGGCTGACCGCCAGCGGCCGGCGCGTGCATGCGCCCGCGCGTATCCTCGGCGCGGCCGAAGCTCTGCACGCGTCGCAGAAACAGCGCATCGAGCAGGCCTTCGGTGCGCCGGCGTTCAATACCTACGGCTGCCGCGAGTTCATGCTCATCGCCGCCGAGTGCGAGCACCGCGACGGCCTGCACGTGAACGCCGACCACTTGGTTGTGGAGTTGGGGCACGGCGAAGGCGCCGGCGCGGACGGTCCGCGCGAGCTGGTCGTCAGCGATCTGCACAACTACGGTATGCCGCTGCTCCGCTACGTCAACGGCGATCTGGCCACGCCGGGCCATGGGCGCTGCGCCTGCGGGCGCGGGTTGCCGCGGCTGGCGAGCGTGGACGGGCGCAAGCTGGATGCGCTGCGGACCCCGGACGGGCGGTTCGTGCCGGGCGAGTACGTGGTGTACGCCTTTCTCTATGCGACCGGCATCCGCCGCTACCAGGTCGTGCAGAAGCGCCTGGATGCGTTCGAGATCCTGGTCGTGCCGGATGAAGGGTTCGACCCGGGCGTCATCGAGCGCGTGCGCGGCGAATTGATGAAGGTGGTGGGCGACAGCGTGGCGCTGGAGTTCCGCCTGACGGACGAGATTCCGCTGACGCCCAGCGGGAAGCAACGCGTCACCGTGTCTGAGCTGGGGGGTTAGGAAAAGCGTGGAGATCGTGCATGTCGTCGAGAACCTGGATCGCGGTGGCCTTGAACGCACCGTGGTGGACCTGATCGCGAGCCAGCGCGATGCGGGCCATGAGTGCCGGGTGATCTGCCTGTTCAAGCTGGGGCTGCTGGCCCGGGAACTGCTGGCCAGCGGCGTACGCGTGGATGCCTGCGGAAAGCGTCCCGGGCTGGACCTGCGCGCACTGCGGCGCGCGCGCGCGCTGATCCGCCAGTCGCCCGATGCGGTGATCCACACCCATAACGCGATGGCGCACTACTACGCCGTGCTCGCCTCCCTCGGCCTGCCCGTGAAATGCAGGATCAACACACGCCACGGCATGGGGGGGCGCACCCGGAGCGGCAGGCAGGAATGGCTGTACCGGCAGAGCCTGCGCGGCACCGACTATGCGGTCGCGGTGTGCGAGGCGGCGCGCCAGCGCTTTGCCGCCGACGGTATGCGTCCGCGGCGCGCGTTGCTGTCCGTGCCCAACGGCATCCGCCTGGAGCGCTTCCGGCCCGCCGACGACGTGGCGCGCCAGTCGCTTGTCGCCGAGTTGGGATTGCCGACCGGCAGCCGCATCATCGGTACCGTGGGCCGGCTCCAGCCGGTGAAGGACCACGCCCTGCTGCTCCGCGCGTTCGCGAAGGTGAGGGTGCAGGTGCCTGAAGCGGCGCTGGTGATCGTGGGCGATGGTCCCCTGCGCGCTGCGCTGGAGGCCCAGGCCGAACAGGCGGGTCTGTCCGATGCGGTGCGCTTCATGGGCGACCGCCACGACGTGCCGCGCTTGCTGACCGGCATGGAGGTGTTCGCCCTGACATCGACGAGCGAGGGGTATTCGGTCGCCTTGCTGGAAGCGTGCGCATCGTCGCTGCCGATCGTGGCGACCGACGTGGGAGGCAACCGCGAGATCGTCCGCCATGGCATCAACGGTCGGCTGGTGCCCTCGGGCGACACCGCCGCCATCGCGACCGCGCTGATCGCCCTGCTGCGCGGCGGCGAACAGGCCGCCGCCATGGGGCGGGCAGGTTACGCCTGGGCCCAGGCGGAAGCCTCGTTCCGCACCATGGCCGAGCGCTACCACGGCCTTTACGATGTCTCGTCCGACCTGTCCTCGGCGGCGATGGCGCTGCAAGGCCGCGTATCATGAACGCACCGCTCCATCCGTCGAACGCATCGCCATGAATCCGCGCCCGCGCCGACTGAGAGTGCTGCGCTTCCTGCCGAACGGCTGGCTGATGACGTCCGGCCCGACGGACGCGGCGCGCAACCTGTATCTCACCTTCGACGATGGCCCCCATCCGGACCACACGCCCGCGCTGCTGGACCTGCTGGCGGAGCATGGTGCCAAGGCCAGCTTCTTCCTGGTCGGGCGCGAGGTGGAGCGCCACGATGCACTGGCGCGCCGCATCGCGTCGGAAGGGCATACGCTGGGCAACCATTCCTATTCGCACCCGCGGTTCGAAGCGCTGACGCTGGACGAGCAGCTGGAAGAGGTCGAACGCACCCAGCGCCTGCTCACCGGCATCGATGGCCGTTCGCGGCATGCGTTCCGGCCTCCGCGCGGCGTGCTGACAGGGGCGATGCTGGCCAGCCTGGTGCGTCGGCGCCACCGCATCGACTACTGGTCCTACGACAGCCTGGACTACAGCCGCCGGCCGGTGCCGGAGTTGCTGGAGACGATCCAGCGCCATCCGCCGCGCGGTGGCGACATCATCCTGATGCACGACGACAGCGAGCATTCGCTGACATTGCTGCGTGCGCTGATCCCCGAGTGGATCGCACAGGGATTCTCGCTGCGCGCGTTGCCGCACGTCCGCTGAAGATCCTCCGCGTGGCCGGTGCGGCGCCCCCGCCGCGTTTTCGATGGTGACGGGTACGTCGGCGCACGCCGACAGGACGAAGGGGAGGCGCGTGGACATTCTGGTGTGGGCGGCAGCGGCGGTGGTCGCGATCCTCGCGATGGCGGCGGTGGCGGTATGGGCGCTGCTGCGGTCGCGCAACATGGAGCTATGGATCGGCAGTTACCTGCGCCGCCCGCGGGTGACCGCCACGCCGGGCCCCGTACACGTGATGTTCTGCTTCGTCGATCACTTCGAGCCCATGTGGCACGGCGCGGACGAAGCCACGCAGCGGCTGCGCGTCGATCGCTGGTGCCGCGACTATCGCGCGCTGGCGGCTCGGCACCGCGATGCGGATGGGCGTCCGCCCCAGCACAGCTTCTTCTACCCCGAGGAAGAGTACGTGCCGGAGTATCTCGACAAGCTGTCGGCGTTGTGCGCCGAAGGCTATGGCGAGATCGAGGTGCACCTGCACCACGACAACGACACCGAGGCCAACTTCCGCGAAGGCATGTCGCGCTTCTGCCGCGTGCTGCACGAGCGGCACGGCGCGCTGCCGCGCGATCCCGCGACGGGCGAGCTGCGGTTCGGCTTCATCCACGGCAACTGGTGCCTGGACAACTCGCGGCCGGACGGACGCTGGTGCGGCCTGGACAACGAACTCATCCTGCTGCGCGAGTTGGGTTGCTATGCGGATTTCACCCTGCCGTCCGCGCCCAGCGATACCCAGACCCGCACGATCAACAGCATCTACTACGCCACCGACGATCCGGACGCGCCGAAATCGCACGATACCGGCGTGCCGGTGCGCGTGGGTGGGCAGGCGAGCGGCGATCTGATGCTGATCCAGGGGCCGCTGGGACTTAACTGGAAGGACCGCCGCATGGGCCTGATGCCGCGCATCGAGAACGCCGACGTGCGTGGCGGGCAGCCGCCGACTCCGCAGCGCGTGGATGCCTGGGTGCGGGCCGGCGTGCACGTGCAGGGCCGTCCCGAGTGGGTGTTCGTGAAGATCCACACGCATGGCACCCAGGAAGGCGACATGGATACGTTGCTGGGTCCGCCGGTGGACGCGATGCACGACTATCTGGAGTCGGCCTACAACGATGGCCAGCGCTACGTGCTGCACTATGTGAGCGCGCGCGAGGCCTACAACATCGTGAAGGCCGCCGAAGCCGGCATGCAGGGCAATGCCGGCGACTACCGCGATTTCCACCTGCCACCGCCCCGCGCATCGTGGGCGGGTGGGCGGCAGGCGCAGGCCGCGGCATGAGTCCCGTTGAGCCCGTGCCGGCACCGGATGCGACGCTCGTCAGCGTGGTGATGCCCGTCTACAACGCGCAGGCGACCATGGCGCGTTCGATCGATTCGGTGCTGGCGCAGACGCACCGGTGGCTGGAACTTATCCTGGTGGACGACGGCTCGCACGACGGTTCGGCCGCGATCATGGACGCCTACGCCGCACGCGATGCGCGGGTGGTGGCCGTGCACCAGGCCAATGGCGGCGTCGCCGCCGCGCGCAACCGCGGGCTGCAGGAAGCGCGCGGCACGCACGTCGCCTTCCTGGACAGCGACGACTGGTGGGAACCGGAAAAACTGGCGCTGCAGCTGGCGCACATGGCGCGTACCGGCGCGCGCGTCTGCTACACCGCGTACCAGCGGGTGGCCGAGGATGGCCGCGCGCTGGCGCAGGTGGTGCCGCCGGAACGGGTGGACTATGCAGGCATGCTCTACAGCAACCGGATCGGCAACCTTACCGGCATCTACGCGCGCTCGCTGGGCGATGCCGCGTTCCAGAAGACGGGGCACGAAGACTACGTATTCTGGCTGGACCGGGTACGCCGCGCCGGGCACGCCGAACGGGTCCCGGAGACGCGTCCGCTGGCGTACTACCTGGTGCGGGGCGGCTCGGTATCGGCGAACAAGTTGCGCGCCGCCGGGTGGCAGTGGCGCATTTACCGCGAAATCGAACGGCTGACCCTGCCGCGGTCGGCGTGGTGCATGCTGCATTACGTGGGGCATGCGCTGCTCAAGCGACGTCCCTTGTCCAGGCCCGTCTGACATGCCGCCATCTTCCCCCATGACGTTCGGCGACTATGCCGTGGTGATTCCCGCCTACCGGGCCGCAGGCACCCTGGCGCGCGCGCTGGACAGTGTGATGGCCCAGACGCTGCCGCCACGCCAGGTGGTGGTGGTGGACGATGGCTCGCCCGATGGCGAGGACCTGGCGCGCATCGTCGCCGGCTATCGGGGCAGGGTCGTGCTGGTGCGGCAAGCCAACGCGGGACCCGCGGCGGCACGCAACGCCGGCGTACGCGCCACATCGGCGGCCTGGGTGGCGTTCCTGGACGCGGACGACAGCTGGCTGCCGCACAAGATGCGGGCGCAGATGGCGCTGGCGGCGGACCCGCGCGTCGGCCTGGTACACGGCGGTGCGCGCGAGGACCGCACGGCGTTGCCTGTGGAGATGGATTTCGACCTGCTGTGGCGCAGCAACCGGATCTGCACCTCGATGAGCGTGGTCAGGCGCGAGCTGTTCGACGCGCTGGGCGGGTTCTTCGACGGAGACGAACTCATCGGCGCCGAGGACTACAGCCTGTGGCTGCGCATCGCGCATGCAGGCTGGAAAGTGCGCGCCTGCCCCATGCTGGTAGGCCACTACACGCCAGCGCAGGGCAGCCTGACCAGCCGCATCGAGCGATGCGCGGCCGCGGAGATATTCAACGCGCGGATGCTGGGCGACATGCTGGCGCTGCCCCCCGCGATGGTGCGCTGGAAGGTACGGGCGATCCGCACCGATTTCGCGCGCCACCTGATCCATGCCCGCAGGCTGCCTCCGGCGCGGCGGCTGCTGGCGCCGGCGCTGTGCGAGCGTCCCACGCTGGAGCGCATCGGGCTGATGTCCGTCAGCTGCCTGCCGGTGCAGGTGCTGGACGCGCGCCGCCGCCTGCGCATGCGCGGGCGGCGGCTCGTGCGGAATCCCTGAAGCGCGGGATCAGATCTCGCTCAGTTCCACTACGTAACCCGTGGTGCCGCCCTGCACGTCGATGCGGTAGCGGGCGCCATCTTCCACGTACTTGCCGGTACTGAAGTTGCTGTTGATGGTGGCGTTGGCCGGCTCGAGCACGCGCACCCGCAGGCGACCTGCGGTGGCTTCGCGACTGTTCACCAGGGTGGGCGCGACCGGTACGTTCACCTGGAAGGTGGCCGTGGTGCCGCTGGTGATGGAGAACGTGTCGCGGACGGTCAGGCGGCGATTGGCGAAACTGAAATTGCGCCGCCAGTTGGTCACCGCGTCGGTGTTGCAGAACGCCGGGGTCAGGTTGGCGTCGGCCGTGAATGCGCCGCCGCTGCCCGGAGTGACCGTCAGCGTCGAGGCCCGGGTGGTGGATTCGCACTGGCGCGCCACGGTGCCGTTGCGGACGAAGCGCACCAGGTTGTGCACGTCGGTGCCCTGGTTGATGCCGCTGTGGCTCCAGATGTTCGCGGTGACGGCCAGCCAGTCGCCCGAGAACAGGGTGAACGAGCCCTGGTCCTGGTGGGCATGGCTTTCGTTGTACGGGCCGGCGACGATCGCCAGCCACATCGCGTCGCGCGTCCAGCCGGTGCGCGCGAACAGGTGGCCGGTGCCGCGCGCGTGGTAGATCAGGTCCGTGGGCGGGGTCGCCGTGGTGCCCGCCGGCAACAGGTCGTAGCGGTAGTTGAATCCCGACCCCATGCGTGCGATCGAGATGTTGTTCAGCCACCAGGTCGCCTGGTTCTGGATCACGGGATTGGTGTTGACCGAACGCGCCTCGAGCACGAGGCGGCGATGGTAGTCGTACAGGTCAGGTACCGAACTGCGCGCCTGGTCGCCGATGGGCGCGAAGCGGTCCATCGTCGGCACGGTGGCATGGATCCAGTACGGGATGCTGTCGGACGCATGGCTGCTGGCGTTGGCCAGGTCCATGCCGGTGGCGTCGCGCCAGATGCGGTACAGCGAGAACAGGCGCATGTGCGAGGTGCCGTAACCAGTGCCCTCGCTGCTGCCGCCGCCGGGCAGGCGGGCGAAGTAGGCCTGCAGGGCCGCCAGCTTATTGTCGCGCAGGAAATTGAACCAGGTGCTGTTGCCGCTGGCCAGCGCCCAGTACATCGTGGCTTCGACGAAACTGTAGTAGTAGTTGTTGCCGGGATTGTTGATCGACCAGCCGGACCACGGATGGCTGCGGCCGCCCCATTGCGCGCTGTTGTAGTTCCAGACGTTCCACACCGCCTGCTCGGCGTAGGCCGACCAGCGCGTGCGCTGGCTGGAGGTGATGCTGCCGGCACAGGCGGTCATGGTGGAGGCGACGTCGGCGATCATCGGGCCGACCTCAAGGTACGAGTCACCGGCAACGGCCGGGCGCCCGCCCGCGGCGATGGCGGATTCGGCGGCGGTCACCTGCTCTTCGACCATCTGGATGGCCAGCGTGCAGTACTTGGCTTCGGGCGAGAGCTGGTACATCAGGGCGGCCTCGGCCGCGCTGAAGCCGTAGCCGCGGTTGCCGGCGACGGCGGCATCGACCCATCCCTTGAAACGGGTATAGGCGGTCGAACTCTTGTCGACCGGCGGCACCGGCATGGGCAGGTTGACCAGGCGGGGGCGCGAAGAATTCGAGCTGACCCGGCCGCCGCTGCCCAGCACCGGGCTGGTGTCCACCCCGGTGGCCGGGAGACGGGTGCCCAGGCTGCCCAGCGACGGCGTGCCGCCGCTGCCGACCGGGAGTGTGGCGCCGCCACGCTCCCGCGTCCTGCGTGCGGCCTTGGCCGAAGACGTGGTGCGGGTCCAGAAGCGGATGATGGTGTCGCGACCGGTGTCGCGCAGGTCCGCAAAGCCGTCTTCGGCGCGGTCCCATGCGTCGGAGGCGAAGACCTGGGCGCGCAGGCCGAACAGGCCGCCTGCGGCGCTGGCAGCGGTCAGGGTGGTGAGTGCGGCGGTGCCCAGGATCAGGGCAAGCGGGAGCCGGCGGGTGAAGCGGGAGGGAGCGGACGGGCGCGACAAAGGGGTTCTCCTGGCAAGAAAACCGCGCACGAACACCATGGAAGACGACAGCCCTGAGGCTGGTGGCTACCCGCTGCAGCGCCCCCTCGCTACATGCGATCCGCGCAACGGCGGGCGGATCATAACGTGGGGCCTTCAGGCAAACGGACGCCCTGGGTCACAGAAATGCGTGCCGGTTCAGCCTGCGGCAGGGGAGTTCACCGGACTGTGACGGCCCGCTCGTCGATCCCGTGGCGTGGGCTGGTGCCGGGGACAGCCTTATTTTTCGCTGAGTTCGACGCTATAGCCGCTCTGGCCGCCGGCCACGTCGACCCGCCACCCACGACGGAATTCCCGTGGGTCCTCGTCGCTCCAGGTATGGACGCTCAACGTCGCGGAAGCCGGTTCCAGCACGCGGATGCGCAGGCGGCCGGCGACGGCTTCGTTGCCCTGGACCACGGGACGCTCGGGCACGTTGACCTGGAAGATGGCGCGGGTGCCTGCGCCCAGGCGGAAGTCGTCCTTCACCCGCAGCGTACGGCCCGCGAAATCGATGCGTCGCTGCCACGATTCCAGGGCGGGGTTGCCGCGGTAGACCGGCGTCAGGTCGGCCTGCGCCGTGACGCCGCCATCGGCACGCGGCGTGACCGTCAACCGCGCGCGGGACTGCGGCGTTTCGCACTGGTGCACCACCACATCGCCACGCGGCGCAGCGCATTGCCGCGCATCCGGATCGGCGCGCTCGAACCGCACCACGTTGTGGACCGGCGTGCCCTGCTGGATGCCGCTGTGGCTCCAGATGTTCTCGGTCACCGCCAGCCAGTCGCGCGCGAACAGGGTGAAGCCGCCCTGTTCCTGGTGCGCATGGCTTTCGTTGTACGGACCCGCGACGAAGGACATCCACATGGCGTCCTTGCCCCAGTCGCTGCGGGCGAACAGATGCCCCGCACCTTCGGCCAGATAGACCAGTGCCGACGGCGGGGTGCCGCCCGTGCCGGCGGGCAGCAGGTCGTAGCGGCTGTTGAAGCCCTGCGTCATCCGCGGTACCGAGATGTTGTCCAGCCACCACGACGCCATCGCGCGCGCTTCTTCGTCCGTGGTCAGCTGGCGCGCCTCGAGCACGAGGCGGCGGTGATAGTCGAACAGTTCCGGCACCGAGTTGCGCGACTGGTCGCCGATCGGCGCGAAGCGGTCCAGGGTGGGGACCGTGGCATGCACCCAATAGGGAATGCTGTCGCGCGCATGCGTGCTGGCGCCGGCGAGATCCTCGCCGGTGCTGTCCTTCCACAGGCGATACAGGCCGAACAGGCGCATTTGCGCGGCGCCATAGCCCGTGCCTTCCCGGCTGCCGCCTCCCGGCAGCCCGGTGTAGTAGGCCTTCAGCGGCGGCAGGCGGCGCGTGCGCAGGTCGTCCATCCAGGACGGGCTGCCGCTCACCAGGGCCCAGTACATCGTCGCCTCGATGAAGCTGTAGTAGTAGTTGTTGCCGGGGTTGTCGACCGACCAGCCTGTCCATGCGTGCGCCTGCCCACCCCATTGCGCGCGTGGATGGTTCCAGACGTTCCACACCGCCTGCTCCGCATAGGACGACCAGCGCCGCTGCTGCGTCGCGTCGATGGTGGTGCGGCAGGCGTGCAGGGTCATCGCGAGATCCGCGATCCGGGGACCGACTTCCAGATAAGAATCGCCCGCGATCGCAGGACGCGCACCGGTCGCGATGGCGGCTTCGGCCTCGGCCACCTCCTTCTCCACCATCCGCACGGCGAGGTCGCAGTACTTGTCGCCGCCGCTGAGCAGGAACATCAGGGCGGCATCGCTGGCGCTGAAGGCATAGCCGGGGCCACCCGCGACGGCCGCATCCACCCAGCTGCGGAAGCGGGCGTACGCGGGCGATTTGCGGTCGACGAAGGTCAGGTCGATCTTCAGCAGGTCGGCGCCGGACTGTTCCGGCGACGCGGGAGCGGACGCCGTCGCGGGTGCCGCAGCCGGCGGCACGGGCGACGGGGAGGGGGAGGGGG
>NZ_PDWV01000058.1 GCF_010093385.1 Pseudoxanthomonas mexicana | reverse complement strand
ATGTAGGAATAGACCTGCCCGCTGACGACGCGGCGGGGACCGGTGGCGGGGGGGGTGGCCTGCGGCATCGCGGCAGGCACCATGGCCGCAGCCGAGTCGGACAAGGCCGGCGTGACGGCCGCGCCCACGGCAGGCGGCGGCGTGGCGGGCCGCGACACGGTGGCGACCTGCGCCGGGCGGCTCCGGTCCGGGGTATAGCGGCTGATCACCTCGCAGCTGGCGCCGCTGACGCGCTTGCTGACGTAGTTCGGCACACCGTCAGCGCCGGTGCACTTGTACAGCGTGCCCGCGCTGGCCGGCAGTGCGGTCAACGCGGCCAGCGTGGCCAGAAGCGTCAGAGTCCCCCTCATGCCGCGCAGTGTCCCCAATTCGCCAGCGGTTGCCAAGTCCTTGTCCAACAAAGGTTTCCTCCAATCTGTGCGGCCGGTCGGAGTTCCGACAGCCGGCGGCACCGCGGCCCGGAATGGCCTGATACCCGCTATCAACGCCGTCCGGGGACGGTTCCGGCCGCCTCGGCCCGGCCCGTGCGCGTAAACTACGCCGCCCGCTCCTCCCACCCGACTGGATTAAGCGCCATGACCGGGACGCAAGCCCCCGACCTGCCGACCACGGCCGGCCCTGCCGTGACCGACCCCGCCCTCGTCCCCCTGCCGCAGGCCAGGCCGCGCAGCCCGGACCTCGTGCGCGGAAAGCTCTTCATCAAGACCCACGGGTGCCAGATGAACGAGTACGACTCGGCCAAGATGGCCGACGTGCTGGCCGCCTCCGATGGCCTGGAGCTGACCGACAACCCCGAGGAAGCGGACGTGGTGCTGGTCAACACCTGTTCCATCCGCGAGAAGGCACAGGAAAAGGTCTTCAGCCAACTGGGCCGCTGGAAGGCGCTGAAGGCCGGCGGCCGCGACGTGATCATCGGCGTGGGCGGCTGCGTGGCGTCCCAGGAAGGCGAGGCGATCGTCAAGCGCGCGCCCTACGTGGACCTGGTGTTCGGTCCGCAGACCCTGCACCGCCTGCCGGAGCTGATCCGCGCCCGCCGCGAGCAGAACAGGCCGCAGGTCGACATCAGCTTCCCCGAGATCGAGAAGTTCGACCGCCTGCCCGAACCCCGCGCCGAAGGCCCGTCCGCCTTCGTGTCGATCATGGAAGGCTGCTCCAAGTACTGCTCGTTCTGCGTCGTCCCCTACACCCGCGGCACCGAGGTCAGCCGGCCGTTCGAGGATGTGCTGGTGGAAGTGGCGCAGCTGGCCGCCCAAGGCGTGCGCGAGATCAACCTGCTCGGCCAGAACGTCAACGCCTATCGCGGGCCCTACGGCGACGGCGAAGTCGCGGACCTGGGCCTGCTGATCCGCACCATCGCCGAGATCGACGGCATCGGCCGCATCCGCTTCACCACCTCGCACCCGCTGGAGTTCAGCGACTCGCTGGTGGACGCCTACCGCGACGTGCCGCAACTGGCCAACTTCCTGCACCTGCCGGTGCAGGCGGGCAGCGACCGCATCCTCTCGGCGATGAAGCGCGGCCACACCGCGCTCGAGTTCAAGCAGAAGCTCCGCAAGCTGCGCGCGGTGCGTCCGGACATCTCGATCAGCTCGGATTTCATCGTCGGCTTCCCCGGCGAGACCGACGCCGACTTCGAGAAGACCATGAAACTGATCGAGGATGTCGGCTTCGACCAGAGCTTCTCCTTCATCTACTCGCGCCGCCCCGGCACGCCCGCGGCCGACCTGCCGGACGACGTGTCCGACGCCACCAAGCACGCCCGCCTGGACCGCCTGCAGAAGCACATCAATGCCCATGCCGCCGGCATCTCGCAGGCCATGGTGGGCACGGTGCAGTCGGTGCTGGTGGAAGGACCGTCGAAGAAGAACCCGAACGAACTGACCGGCAAGACCGAGAACATGCGCTCGGTGAACTTCCCCGGCCACCCGCGCCTGGTCGGCCAGTTTGTCGACGTGGTGATCACCGAGGCGCTGACCAACTCGCTGCGCGGGCGCGTGGCCGGCGCCGACTGAGTCGACGCATCAACCGACGACGGGCAGAGGCACGCCGTCGCGCTCGTTGTCCCAGACCATGTGGATGATCTTCCAGCCTTCCTCGCCCTTGTAGAGCTGGATGCTGTTGATGCCGCGCCTCTCCGGCACAGTATCGCCGGGGGCATGGCGCGCCTCGTAGGCGCTCCAGACGTGGGCGATGTTGCCGAAGATCCGGATCTCCCGCCCCGTCTCCACCTCGAAGAAATCCATGTCTGCCAACAGCGCGTCGGCGTTGGCACGGTATTCCTCCAGCGAGAACGACAGGCGCCACGGCGCACCCTGCGCATCGACACCCGTGCGGATCTGCCGGCAGTCCGGATGGAAGACCGCGTCCTGCATCGACCAGTCGCGTGGGCCGGCAGGGCCCGAGATCATCGCGTACATGGCGTCCGCCACCGCACCGATTGCCGCTTCGTCCATTGCCGCACTCCAGAGTCGTGATGAAGCGCCAGCCTATCAGTCCAGCCGCTTGCGGAAGCGCAGGATCGCCCCCGTCATCATCACCGTCGTGAAAGCCAGCAAGGCCAGCACATCCGCCCACAGTTCCCAGAGACTGGCGCCGCGCAGCATCACGCCGCGGATCAGGCGCAGGAAATGGGTCAGCGGCAGCGCCTCGGCCATCCACTGCACGACGTTCGGCATGCCGGCGAACGGGAACATGAAGCCCGACAGCAGGATCGACGGCAGGAAGATGAAGAACGTCATCTGCATGGCCTGGAACTGCGACTGCGCGCGGGTGGAGATCAACAGGCCCAGCGTCAGGTTGGCCACGATCAGCAGGCAGGCGGCGATGTAGGCATGCAGCAGGCTGCCGCCCAGCGGCACCTGGAACAGCCACATGCCCAGCGCCAGCACCACGGTCGTCTGCACCAGGCCGATCGCCACGTAGGGCAGCACCTTGCCGATCATCAGCTCGGCGCTGCTCACCGGCGTGGCGATCAGCAGCTCCATGTTGCCGCGTTCGCGTTCGCGCACGATGGCCACGCCGGGGAACAGCACCATGGTCATGGTAAGGATCACGCCGATCAGCCCGGGCACGATGTTCACCGCCGAGCGCCGCTGCGGATTGTAGAAGCCGACCACGCTGATCGTGCGCGTCGCCAGCGGACTGCTGCGCCCGTCCAGTGGCATCTGCGCCAGCTGCGCGGCGGCGCTCTGCACCGCATTGTCGCTGCCATCGACGAGGAT
Organism: Pseudoxanthomonas mexicana; assembly: GCF_010093385.1. Classification (GTDB taxonomy): domain Bacteria; phylum Pseudomonadota; class Gammaproteobacteria; order Xanthomonadales; family Xanthomonadaceae; genus Pseudoxanthomonas_A; species Pseudoxanthomonas_A mexicana. Next base: position 17,745 of record NZ_PDWV01000058.1, on the reverse strand, counting down.
CTGCACCGCCTCGCGACCTTCCGCGCGGCGACGTTCGTGGTCCGGCGGAATGACGATGCCGATGCTTATCTCGCCGCGGCGCATCGATTCGACCAGTTCCTGCGGCGTCGCCGCTTCCTGCACCGGCTTCACCACCCCGGTGGCGACGATGTCCATCACCAGCGCGCGCGAGGCGGACGTGCGCGACTGGTCGGCGATGCCGGCCGACAGGTCGCGCAGGTTGGTATTGATGGCGTAGCCGAACAACAGCAGCTGCATCACCGGAATACCGACGATCATCGCCATGGTGATGCGGTCGCGGCGCATCTGCCGCAGCTCCTTCACCATCACGGCCATCAGGCGCCGCAGGTTCATGCGGCCTCCTCGCGCGCGGGCTGGCCGCGCGTGGCCGAGACGAAGACATCCTCCAGGTTGGCCGGCGCGGCCGAGACCTGTGCGTTGACGCCGGCTGCGCGCAGGCTTTGCGCGATGCGGTCCGCGGCCTGTCCGTCCTCGGCCATCAACACGCGCAGCAGGTTGCCGATCTGCGCCACGCTGATCACACCCGGCAGGCCGACCAACGCCTTCTGCGCCTGGCGCGGCTGCGCGGCGTCCACCACCAGCGTGCGCCCGGCCAGTTCGCCGGTCAGTGCGTCCGGCGTACCGTCCGCGACGAGGACGCCGCGATCGAGGATGGCGATGCGATGGCAGCGCTCGGCCTCGTCCATGTAGTGCGTGGACACCAGCAGCGTGGTGCCGGCGTCGGCAAGTTCGAAGAGCTTCTCCCAGAAATCGCGACGCGACTCCGGATCCACCGCACTGGTCGGTTCGTCGAGGAACAGCAGTTCCGGCTGGTGTATCACCGCACCGGCCAGTGCCAGACGCTGCTTCTGCCCGCCGCTCATCGTGCCAGCCAGCTGCTTCTGGCGGTCCTGGAAGTGGTACTGCTCGACCAGCTCATCGATCCTTCGCCTCGCCTGCACGCGCGGGATGTCCTGCACGGCCGCCAGGAATTCCAGGTTCTCGCGCACCGTCAGGTCCTCGAACAGCGAGAACTTCTGGGTCATGTAGCCGATCCGGGTGCGCAGTTGCTCGGCCTGTTCCGGGATGCGCAGACCCAGCACTTCGATGTCGCCCGCCGTCGGCGTGAGCAATCCGCACAACATGCGGATGGTGGTGGATTTTCCGGAGCCGTTCGGGCCGAGGAAGCCATAGACATGACGACGCGGAATGTCCAGATCGACATCGTCCACCGCCACCAGTGCGCCGAAGCGCTTGGTCAGGCCACGGACACGGATCGCGCGTCCTTCCTCACTCGTCGCCATCGGACACCACCTGCAGCGGGGCCCCCACCGGGAGACCGGCAGCCTCCTGCCCCAGGCTGATCTCTGCCAGGTAGCTGAGCCGTTCCGCGTCCTGGCCGGTCAGCGCGAAGTAAGGAGTGAAGCTGGGCTCGCTGCGGATCATGCGCACCCGTCCGGTGTAGGCCTTCTTCTGGCCATCGAGGCGTACCTGCGCGGTGTCGCCGACCTTCAGCCGGTTGCGCAGTGCCTGCGGGAGGTAGACGCGGGCATAGGGCGCCTCGCCCACCAGCATCACCGCCAGCGGTGCACCCACTGGCGCCTGGTCGCCCAGCTTGTAGGGCAGGCTGTCGATGCGGCCCGCGCGCGGCGCCACGATATCGAGCTTCTCCAGCGTCCCCGCCTGCACGCGCGCCTGCGCGTCCGCCGCAGCGACGGCCGCTTCGCCCTGCGCGACCTGTTCGGCGCGCGTGCCGCGCTCCAGTTCCAGCAGCGCCGCCTGTGCGACCCGCACCTGGGCCCGCGCACTCTGCGACGCGGCACGCGCACGATCCACCTCGGAGGCGGCGACCAGGCGCTGGCGACCCAGTGGCTGCAGGCGCGCGTAGTACGCGTCGGCATCCCGGGCCTGCGCCTGCGCGGCGGCCAGGCTGGCGCGCGCCTGTGCGATGGCCTCGCCGCGGGGACCGGCACGCAGTTCGGCCAGCGCTTCGCGGCGTTGCGTGGCCTGGGCCTGTGCGGCCGCCAATTGGGACTGGGTACGGGTCAGTTCCAGTTGCAGCAATGGCGCGCCGGCCACCACCTGCTGGCCTTCGCGCACGTCGATGCGGACGATCTTCTCGGCCACCGGCGCGGGCAGCGTCACCCGGTCCCATTCCAGCGTGCCCAGGGCCTGCGGCGCGTCCGCCCTGCAGGCGGCCAGCACGAGCATCGCCGCCGCCAGCGCGACGCTTCGCGGTTCACTTCGCATGATCAAGCTCCAGTCCGCGATCCAGCAGCACCAGCGTGTGCCGGCGCAGGTCGTTGAAGTCGATGTCGTCGGCGCCGAACAACTGGCGCCAGATCGGCGCGCTGGCCATCGGGAACATCGTCAGCCCGATCAGCGACACCATCAGCAGGCGCGGATCGAGGTCGGGGTTGAGCTGGCCGGCCTGCTGCGCGGCGGCGAAGCGGCCGGCCATCATCGTCGGCAGCAGCGGGCCGACTTGGCGGATCATCATGTCGCGCAGCGCGCCGCCCTCGCACAGGATCTCGCGCACCCACAGTGTGGGCAGCCACGGATGCTCGGCCACCACCGTGCCGATGCCGTGCACGAAGCCGGCGACCAGCCCCGCGACATCCCCATCCCCGGCCTGCATCACCGGCGCGCGCATCTTCGCCACGACCGGCAGCAACCGCTCGGTCACCACCGCTTCCTGCAGCTGCGCCTTGTCGCCGAAGTAGTAATGCACCAGCGCGGGCGTCACCCCGGCCTCCTTGGCGATGTCGCGCAGCGAGGTGGCCGCAATGCCACCACGGACGAAACAGGCCAGCGCCGCGTCCAGCAGGGTGGCGCGCAGGTCGGCGGTCTCGGCGGTGGGACGGCGCCCACGGGCGCGCTTGCGGGGGGCGGCTTTGGGCGGACCGTCCGTCCTGGCCCGGGGAGGTGTCGTCGTTGTCATGGGATTTATTTAATTTTCCATTTAATTAAATTTCAAGCCCGTTCCGACGAGCGGCGGGAAGGTGGCCGGCCACAGGCCGTCGCGCTACCCTGCGCGCCCGCCTTGCGTTTGCCAGGATCGCCGCCATTTCCTCGGATAGCCCCCGCCTGTGGGTGTTCACGCTGGAAGCCCGGCCGCGCGCCGACAGCCCCGACTTCGTTGAAGCCGGCGGTGCGTACGTCACCTGCTACCAGAAACCCGGATTCGCCGACGACCCCATGCGGCGCGCATCCGAGTTCATCCGCGAACAGGGCTGGGTGGTCGTGGCGGTGGAGGACGAACCGGTGCAGGTCGACCGCGACGAAGCCCCCAATGCCGACCACTTCGACCAGGCCCTGGTCGACGACGAGGTCTACGTGTTCAACCAGTGGCCGGTCGAGGATGCCGACGACCAGACGCGCCACTAGCCCCCGACTACATCGAACCCCTGCCCCATGACTGCCCCCAGCAAGCGCGAATTCACCCTGGAACCCGAAAACACCGAACGCCTGGCCAATCTGGCCGGCCCGTTCGACGCCCACCTGCGCCAGATCGAACTGCGGCTGGGCGTGGAGATCGCCAACCGCGGCGCCGTCTTCCGCGTCACCGGCCCCGCGAAGGCCGTGGCCGCGACCGAAAAGCTGCTGCATGCGCTGTACCAGGAAGCCGCCAGCGAGACTTTCGACAGCGAGGCCATCCACCTGCGCCTGACGGCCGCCCACGTGGACCAGGTGGCCGACGACGGCTACGCGCCGCAGGACGTGGCCATCAAGGTCAAGCGCGGTACCGTGCGCGGCCGCGGCGCCAACCAGGCCAAGTACCTGCACGCCATCGCCACCCACGACATCAACTTCGGCCTCGGCCCGGCCGGCACCGGCAAGACCTTCCTGGCCGTCGCCAGTGCGGTGGAAGCACTCAACGAGTCGCGGGTGCAACGGCTGATCCTGGTGCGCCCGGCGGGGGAGGCCGGCGAGAAGCTGGGCTTCCTGCCCGGCGACCTGTCGCAGAAGGTCGACCCGTACCTGCGGCCGCTGTACGACGCGCTGTACGAGATGCTGGGCGTGGACAAGGTGGTCAAGCTGCTGGAGAAGAACGTCATCGAGATCGCCCCGCTGGCCTACATGCGCGGCCGCACGCTCAACGATGCGTTCGTCATCCTCGACGAGGCGCAGAACACCACCATCGAACAGATGAAGATGTTCCTCACGCGCATCGGCTACGGCAGCACGGCCGTGGTCACCGGCGACCTGACCCAGATCGACCTGCCCAAGCACCAGAAGTCGGGTCTGAAGGATGCACTGGACGTCCTGCGCGACGTGGACGGCATCTCGTTCACCTTCTTCACCAGCCGCGACGTGGTGCGCCACCCGCTGGTGGCGAAGATCGTGCGGGCTTACGATGCGCGTGACGGCAAGGATGCGGAGTCGGCCGAGCAGCCTTCCTGATCGCCGTCATCCCCGCGCAAGCGGGGATCCAGGTTGGTCTTCCCCTTGGCTTGCATGAGCCCGTCATCACGCAACATCGGAATGGATGACCCGTCATGCGGCTGTTGAAAGTCCGGCATGCGCCGGAATGACGAGCGAAAAAACATGACCCAAGGCCCCGTCCGTCTCGACGTTTCCGTCAGCTATGCGCTGCCGCGCACCGGCATCCCGTCGGCGGTGAGCTTCCGCAAGTGGGTGGCCGCGGCGCTGGCCGGCCGCATCCGCGAAGCCGACCTCGCCATCCGCATCGTCGACAGCAAGGAAGGCCGCGCGCTCAACCGGCATTACCGCGGGCGCGACTATGCCACCAACGTGCTCAGCTTCCCGGCCGAGATGGCCGAGGGCGTCAAGCTGCCCAAGGGCGTGAAGATGCCGCTGCTCGGCGACCTGGTGATCTGCGCCCCGGTGGTCGCGCGCGAGGCGAAAGAGCAGAAGAAGCCGCTGGCCGCGCATTACGCCCACATGACCGTGCACGGTGCGCTGCACCTGCTGGGCTGGGATCACGAGGACGACAAGGAGGCCGAGTGCATGGAGCAGCTGGAACGGGAGATCCTGGCCGAACTCGGCATCGCCGACCCCTACGCGGAAGACTGACCATGCTGCGCTCCCTGTTGCTCGCGTCCTGCGTGACGCTGACCCTGCCCGTCGCCGCGCGCGCCCAGACCGGTGCGACCGACCTCGCGTCCTTGATCGAATGCCGTGGCGACATCGCCGGCCTGACCGCACTCGCACCCGCGCTGGAAGACCCTCTGAAGGCGGTCGCCCTGGGCTGGCAGCCGCTGCCGCAGGCGAACATGTTCATGACCGAATACCGCCTGGCCTCGCCGATCCGCGTGTTCGGGCGCGGCCCGGACCACATCGCCTTCACCGGCAGCAGCGTGATGGCGATCCTGGACCTGCCCGACCCCCGCCCGCTGGCCAGCGAACTCGGGCTGGAAACGGCCATCGATACGCCGGCCAAGGCCATGTTCGGCAAGGAACTGCGCAGCGAGGAATCCCGCGATGCCGAAAGCGGCCAGGTGCTGATCGAATCCGTCGTCCTCAACGTCAGCAACGTGTCCTCGCATCCCGGCAAGACCCTGGTGGGGTGCAGCTACAGCCTGGACCTGCCCGAGGATGCTCCCGACACCGACACCGACGCGCCCGCGCCCGAAGGGGCGCCCCCGCCTGCGCCCGGCGGACAACCGCGTTAGACTGAACCCCACGCCCCAGCGGGGCGACCCTTTCCACGAGATGTCAGAAGACGACAGTACCCACGCGCCGGACGGCTCCGACAAACCTTCGGAGAAGCGGCGCTCCTGGCTGGACCGCCTCAGTTCGGCGTTCTCCGGCGAACCCAGCACACGCGACGACCTGGTGGAGTTGCTCCGCGACGCGCAGTCCGACGGGCTGATCGGCGGCGACACCCTGAAGATGATGGAAGGCGCCATCGCCGTGGCCGACCTGACAGTGGGCGACGTGATGGTGCCGCGCGCGCAGATGGTATCGCTGCCGGTGGAGGCGCGCTTCCTGGACCTGATGAAACAGGTGGTGGAATCCGGCCATTCGCGCTTCCCCGTTCACGGCGACAACAAGGACGAGATCCTGGGCATCCTGCTGGCCAAGGACCTGCTGCGCGGGGTGGTGGCCGACAACGGTCCCGGCACCGTGCGCGAGCTGCTGCGGCCGGCGGTACTGATTCCCGAATCGAAGAAGCTGAACCTGCTGCTGAAGGAATTCCGTCTGTCGCGCAACCACATGGCGATCGTGGTGGACGAGTACGGCGGCGTCGCCGGCCTGGTGACCATCGAGGACGTGCTGGAACAGATCGTGGGCGAGATCGACGACGAGCACGACGAAGCCGAGGACGGTGCCGCGCTGATCGCCGCGCAGGCCGACGGCCAGTTCGTGGTGGATGCGCTGACGCCCATCGCCGACTTCAACGAACGCTTCGGCGCCGACTTCCCGGACGACGAGTACGACACCGTCGGCGGCCTGGTCACCGCCGCCATCGGCCATTTGCCCGAAACCGGCGAGGAACTGACGCTGGGCCGTTTCCTGTTCCGGGTGGCACGGGCCGATGCGCGCCGCGTGCATGCGTTCCATGTCGGAGTACTGGCGGATGCGTAGCGCGATCGCGCGCCTGGCGCTGCTGGGCGCGCTGTGGCTGCTGGCCGCCGCGGCATGGGCGGCGCCGCGCATCGGCGTGGCGACCATGCAGCCCGGCGAGGTGTTCTTCGAGCGCTTCGGCCACAACGCCATCATCGTGGTGGATCCTGCCAGCGGCGACGCCATCTCGTACAACTTCGGCTTCTTCGATCCATCCGAAGCCGACTTCGTCGGCAACTTCGCGCGCGGCCACATGATGTACTACCTGGTCGCGCTGCCGTTCGAGCAGGACCTGGCGCAGTACCGCGACAGCGGCCGCGGCGTGTCGATCCAGTGGCTCGATGTCGGGCCCGACCAGGCGCAGGCGCTGGCCGACGCGCTGGCCGAACGCGCGCGGCCGGAAAACGCACGCTATCGCTACGACTACTTCACCTCCAACTGTTCCACCCAGGTCCGCGACGCGCTGGATGCCGCGCTGGGCGGCGCGCTGAAATCGCAGCTTTCGGGCCGTTCGCGCGGCAACACCTTCCGCAGCGAAGCCGTGCGCCTGGCCTCGCCGGCGACATGGATGTGGCTGGGCTTCGACGTGGGCCTCGGCCCGTCGGCAGACAAGCCGATGTCGCGCTGGGAGGAAGGTTACGTGCCGATGCGCCTGGCCGACAGCCTGCGCGAGGCGAAGAACGCCGCCGGCCGTCCGCTGGTGCAATCGGAAATGCAGCTGCTGCCGCACCGCATCGCGCCGGAGCCGGCCGAAACGCCGCGCCGGTGGTGGCCCTGGCTGCTCGCAGGCGTCGTCATCGCGGCACTGGTCGCGGGGACGGGACGTCGCTCGCCCCGCGTGATCGCGGCCGTGGCGTTGCCGTTGTGGCTGCTCTGCTTCGTGGCGGGCGCGCTGCTGGTGTACCTGTGGGGTTTCACCGACCACTGGGCCGCGTGGGCCAACCGCAACCTGCTGCTGTTCAATCCGCTGTGCGTCCTGCTGGTTCCCGGCGCAATAGCCGTGCTGCGCCGCCGCAACCCGCCGGTGTGGTTCGGCTGGCTGACGGTCGCCATCGCGGCAGGCGCCCTGGTCGCATGGTTCCTGCACTGGCTGCCCTTGCGGCTGCAGTACAACCAGACGTGGATCGCCCTGATGACGCCAATCCACCTGGCGCTTGCATACGTATTCATGCCGCGACGCTTGTCGCGCTGAGCCCCGCCACGCACGATGCGGCCCTCTGCTTATCGCGAGGGTCGCATGCACCGTTTCCTGATTCCGCTCTTCGTCCTGCTGTCCAGCGCCGCCGCGCATGCGGCGCCCGGCCCGCGCGTGGCTTCGCCCGACGGCACCATCATGGTGGAGCTGGCCACCGACAACGACGGCAGGCCCGCGTATGCGGTGTCGCGCAAGGGACAACCGGTCATCGCGTCGTCGCGGCTCGGCTTCCTGCTGCTGGATGCACCCAAGTTCGAACGCAACATCGAGATCGTGCAGCCGCGCACGCGCACGTTCGACGAGACCTGGGAACAGCCGTGGGGCGAGCGCCGCCTCATCCGCAACCACTACAACGAACTGACCGTAACGCTGAAGGAGAAGGCCAAGCCCTTCCGCAGCTTCGACGTGGTGTTCCGCGTGTTCGACGACGGCGTCGGCTTCCGCTACCGCTTCCCGAAGCAGTCCGGCCTGGAGCAGGTGAAGATCAGCGAGGAGCTGACCGAATTCTCGCTGGCCCGTGACGCGACCGCGTGGTGGATTCCCGCCGGGGAATGGAACCGCGAGGAATACCTTTACCACCGCACGCCCGGGCAACAGGTCGGCGACGCACAGACGCCGATCACCTTCAGGTTCGAGGACGGCACCCACCTGTCCATCCACGAGGCCGCGCTGGTCGACTACAGCGGCATGAACCTGACGCGGGTGGAAGACCGCAAGCTGAAAGCCGACCTGACGCCCGGCATCGGCGAAGGCAAGGTGGTGCGCGCGGCGCCGTTCCACACCCCGTGGCGCACACTGCTGCTGAGCGATGACGCCGCCGGCCTGGCGATGTCCAGCCTGACGCTGAATCTCAACGAGCCCAATGCACTCGGCGACGTGTCATGGGTGAAGCCGATGAAGTATGTCGGCGTGTGGTGGGAAATGCACCTGGACCTGAAGAGCTGGGCCTCCGGCCCCAAGCACGGTGCCACCAACGCCAACGTCCGCAAGCACATCGATTTCGCCGCGAAGCACGGGTTCGGCGGCGTGCTGGTCGAAGGCTGGAACGTGGGCTGGGACGGCAACTGGTTCGGCAACGGCGAGGATTTCAGCTTCACCCAGTCGTATCCGGATTTCGACCTGGAAGCGCTCAGCCGCTATGCCCGCTCAAAGGGCGTGGTCCTGATCGGCCATCATGAGACATCCGGCAACGCGGCCCACTACGAAGAACAGATGGGCGATGCGTTCGACCTCTATCAGCGCGTCGGCGTGCCGGCGGTGAAGACCGGCTATGTGGCCGATGCCAGCCAGGCCAAGGTCACCGGCACCGACGGCAGGCGCCACTACGCGTGGCATGAAGGGCAGGACATGGCGCGCCATCACCTCAAGGTGGTGACCGAAGCGGCCAAGCGCCACATCGCCGTCAATCCGCACGAGCCGATCAAGGACAGCGGCCTGCGCCGCACCTATCCGAACTGGATCACCCGTGAAGGCGCGCGCGGCATGGAGTTCAGCGCCTGGGGCCAGCCGGGCAATCCGCCGGAGCACGAAGCCAACCTGGTGTTCACCCGATTGCTCGCCGGCCCGATGGACTACACGCCGGGCATTTTCGGCATGAAGACACGCTCCACCGACGGCATTGCGACCACCTGGGCCAAGCAGCTCTCGCTTTACGTGGTGATCTACAGCCCGCTGCAGATGGCGGCCGACCTGCTGGAGAACTACGAGAAGAACCCGGCGCCGTTCCAGTTCATCAAGGACGTGCCGGTGGACTGGGACGACACGCGCGTGCTGAACGGCGAAGTGGGCGACTACGTGACCATCGTCCGCAAGGAGCGCGGCGGCGACAACTGGTACCTCGGCGCGCTGACCGACGAAGACGGCCGCACGCTCAGCGTGCCGCTGACCTTCCTAGACGAGGGCCGCCGCTATACCGCGCAGATCTACCGCGATGGCGACAAGGCCCACTGGAAGACCGCGCCGCAGGACATCGTGATCGAGGAACGCAGCGTCGCCCGCGGCGACACGCTGACGCTGAAGCTCGCGCCCGGCGGTGGGCAGGCGATCAGGTTCGTGGCGCAGTGATGACGGAAGCTTGTGTGTAGGAGCGCCCTTGGGCGCGATGCTCTCGTACTGGCATCCACCGGAAAGCATCGCGGGCATGGCCCGCTCCTACAGCAGCGCAGGACGTGACCGAACTTGCCGCAACCGCGCGCGTGGCGCACGATTCCCGCCATGAATGACCTCGCCGCCGTCGACACGAAACCCGCCCTGCCCCAGTGCGTCATCAACTGCGTGGTCTATGACCAGGGCGGCAAGCGGCGCGATATCGGCCTGGACGAGATCAGCGACGTGCTGGCCGTCGACGACGGCAGTTTCATCTGGGTGGGCCTGTACGAGCCGGCGGACGCCATCCTGGAGAAGCTGCAGGAAGAGTTCTGTCTGCACGACCTGGCCGTGGAGGACGCGCAGAATGCGCACCAGCGCCCGAAGCTAGAAGCCTACGGCAACTCGCTGTTCGTGGCCGTGCACACGGCGCAGGTGGTGGACGATCGCATCCGGTTCGGCGAAACCCACGCCTTCCTGGGCCCGCGCTACCTGGTGACGGTGCGGCACGGTGCGTCGCTTTCGTATGCGCCGGTACGCGAGCGCGTGCAGCGCGAACCCGATCTTCTTGCGCTCGGCCCGTCGTATGGGCTGTACGCGGTGCTCGACTACATCGTCGACAACTACCGGCCGATCATCGACCAGTTCAAGCAGACACTGGATGCCCTGGAGAAGGACATCTTCTCCGACACCTACCGGCGGGGGACGGGGGTGAAGCTGTACGAGCTGAAGCGCGAGCTGACCCAGATGCGCCTGGCGGGGGCGCCGCTGCAGGACGGACTGGCGCAGCTGACGCGCTCGCAGAGCGCACTGATCCCGGAAGAGGTGCGGCTGTACTTCCGCGACGTGCAGGACCACGTGCTGCGCGTGAACGAGTACACCGATACCCTGCGCGAGATGCTCACCACCGCGCTCAGCGTGAACCTGTCGCTGGTGACGCTGGCGCAGGGCGAGATCGTCAAGCGGCTGGGTGCGTGGGCCGCACTGCTCGCCGCCCCCACGCTGATCACCAGTTGGTATGGCATGAACTTCGAACACATGCCCGAACTGGCCGGGCGCTTCGCGTATCCCATTCTGATCGCCGGCGTGGCGCTGGCCTGTTTCGGCCTGTACCGCCTGTTCAAGCGCTCGCGCTGGCTCTGAGGTCCTACGCCGTCGGATTGCGACCAAAGTCGAAGGCCGAATCGGCCATTACGGATTGACCGGCCTTCCGCATGGGGGGACCCTTGTCCGGACTTGTCGGAGGGTTTCCGGATGAACGGTTTTTCCAAGATCGGCTGGGCGGCGCTGGCGCTTCTGGGCGCGGTGTGCCTGGGCGTGGTGGCGCTGCGCCAGGGCGAGCAGATCAGCGCGCTGTGGATCGTCGTGGCGGCGGTATCCATCTATCTGGTGGCGTACCGCTACTACAGCCTGTACATCGCGAAGAACGTGATGGGGCTCGACCCGACCCGCGCGACCCCCGCGCACCTCAACAACGACGGCCTGGACTACGTGCCCACCAACAAGCACGTGTTGTTCGGCCACCACTTTGCTGCCATCGCCGGCGCCGGTCCGCTGGTCGGCCCGGTGCTCGCCGCGCAGATGGGCTACCTGCCCGGCATGCTCTGGCTGATCGCGGGCGTGGTGCTCGCAGGCGCGGTGCAGGACTTCATGGTCCTGTTCATCTCCAGCCGCCGCAATGGCCGCTCGCTGGGCGATCTGGTCCGCGAGGAAATGGGCCAGGTGGCCGGCACCATCGCGCTGTTCGGCGCGTTCCTGATCATGATCATCATCCTGGCGGTGCTGGCGATGATCGTGGTGAAGGCGCTGGCCGAAAGCCCATGGGGCATGTTCACCGTCATCGCCACGATGCCCATCGCGATCTTCATGGGCCTCTACATGCGCTACATCCGTCCCGGCAGGATCGGCGAGATCTCGGTGGTCGGCATCGTCCTGCTGCTGCTCGCCATCTGGTTCGGCGGCAAGGTCGGCGCGCATCCCACATGGGGCCCCGCCTTCACCTTCACCGGCACCCAGATCACCTGGATGCTGATCGGCTACGGCTTCGTGGCCGCCGTGTTGCCCGTATGGCTGCTGTTGGCGCCGCGCGATTACCTGTCCACCTTCCTCAAGATCGGCGTGATCGTCGCGCTGGCGATCGGCATCGTCATCGCCAGCCCGGAAGTGACCTCGCTGAAGATGCCGGCGCTGACCCAGTTCGCCAGCTCCGGCGACGGTCCGGTGTGGAAGGGCGGTCTGTTCCCGTTCCTGTTCATCACCATCGCCTGCGGTGCGGTCTCGGGCTTCCATGCGTTGATCAGCTCGGGCACCTCGCCCAAGTTGCTGGCCAATGAAACCCACATCCGCTACATCGGTTACGGCGGCATGCTGATGGAATCGTTCGTCGCCATCATGGCGCTGGTCGCGGCCTCGATCATCGAGCCGGGCGTGTACTTCGCCATGAACAGCCCCGCCGCCGCGATCGGCACGAGCGCGGTCGACGTGGCCGCGAAGGTCAGCAGCTGGGGTTTCGTGGTGACGCCGGAGATGCTGACGCAGACAGCGCACAACATCGGCGAGGGCACGATCATCTCGCGCGCCGGCGGCGCACCCACGCTGGCGGTGGGCATTGCGGTGATCCTGCACGACGCGCTGCCCGGCGGCGACGCGATGATGGCGTTCTGGTATCACTTCGCCATCCTGTTCGAAGCGCTCTTCATCCTGACCGCGGTCGATGCGGGCACGCGCGCCGGCCGCTTCATGCTGCAGGACCTGCTGGGCAACTTCATCCCGCCGCTGCGCAAGACCGACTCGTGGGGCGCCAACGTCATCGGCACCGCCGGCTGCGTCGCGCTGTGGGGATACTTCCTCTACCAGGGCGTGGTCGACCCCCTGGGCGGCATCAATACGTTGTGGCCGCTGTTCGGCATCGCCAACCAGATGCTCGCGGGCATCGCGCTGATGCTGTGCACCGTGGTGCTGTTCAAGATGAAGCGCGACCGCTACGCCTGGGTCACGGTGGTCCCGGCGATCTGGCTGCTGATCTGCACCACCTATGCGGGCCTGATCAAGATCTTCGACAGCAATCCGGCAATCGGCTTCGTCGCCCAGGCGAAGAAGTACCAGCTGGCCATCGCCGATGGCCAACTGCTCGGCACGGCGAAGAGCATGGCCCAGATGCAGCAGGTGGTGGTCAACAGTTACATCAACGCCGGCCTGACCGCCCTGTTCCTGTTCGTGGTGTTCAGCGTGCTGGTGTACGCGCTGCGCGCCATCGCCAAGGCACGCGCCAGCAGCACGCGCACGGACCGCGAGACGCCCTACGTAGCGCTGACCGACGAGCAGCAGAAGGCGTGGCTGTAGGCCATGGGCACCGAACTCGTCCCGCTCTCGCATTTCGCCACGCACAAGCGTGTGTGGCGGAGGCTGGTGCAGACCGCGCGCCTGTGCTGCGGCATCCCCGACTACGACAACTACGTCCGGCACGTGCTGGAGAAGCATCCGGACCGCGAACCGATGGACTACAAGACCTTCTTCCGCGAACGACAGGAAGCGCGGTTCGGCGGCAGGAGCGGGTTCCGCTGTTGCTGAGGCAAGTTCCCGCTGTATTGACAGTTCAATGACCGCCCCTCCGAAAGAGGGGCGGCTTTTTTGTTAATCAGCCGCCAGCAAGCGCCTGCAACATCAGTCCCGTCAGGTAAGCGCAGTAGGTACCCAGCACGTACCCCAGAACCGCAAGCAGAACACCCACGGGCGCCAGTGCAGGGTGGAACGCGCTGGCCACAACCGGGGCGCTGGCGGCCGCGCCGATATTGGCCTGCGACCCCACGGCCATGAAGAACAGGGGCGCACGAATCAGGCGCGCAACCAGCAGCATCAGGCTTGCGTGCACCGCGATCCAGATCAGGCCCAGAAGCAACAGGAAGGGCTTGTTGGCCAGTGCCTTCAGATCCATCTGCATGCCGATGGTCGCAATCAGCACATACAGGAAAACCGTGCCGATCTTCGACGCGCCCGCGCCCTCGAGTTCACGCGCACGGGTCAGGCTGAGCACCACACCCACGGTCGTGGCAATCACCACCAGCCAGAAGAAGCGCGAATCCAGGCTGTAGTCCCGCAACCGCCATTCGGCAGGCAACGACGTGATCCACGCGACCAGTGGCTCGGCGAGAAAATGCGCGAAGCCGGTCGCGCCGATCGCCACCGCGAAGATCAGCATGAGATCCGTTGTCGACGCGATCCGTGCATGCTGCGCCTGGTAGCTCGCCATCCGCTCCTTGAGCGTTTCGATCGCCGAAGTGTCCGCCTTGAGCCAGCGATCCCAGAACGCCGCCCGCGACGCCATGAACAGCAGGGTTGCCATCCAGACATAGCCGACGATCACGTCAACTGCCGCGAACTGTCCGAACAGGGTGGCGTCGACCTCGAACACCTCCTTCATCGCCGCCTGGTTGGCGCCGCCGCCGATCCAGCTTCCGGTCAAGGTGGTCATCCCGCGCCACGTTTCGCCTGCGACCGTTTCCGGATGGATCACCCCCATCGCCGTGAAACTGACCAACGCACCCAGCATCACGCCCACGGTGCCGGTCAGGAACATCACCAGCGCCTTCGGACCGAGCCGGGAGATGCCACGAATGTCCATCGACACGCAGAACAGTACCAGCGACGCCGGCAACAGATAGTCGCGCGCCATCGGATACAGGTTCGAGCCTGCACCGTCCACCAAGCCGAAGCTGTTGGCGATCGCCGGCAACAGGTAACAGGGCAGGATCGCGGGGATCACCGAGTAGAACTTCTTCCAGACCCCCTTCTCGCGGGAAGCGCTCCAGAAAACGAAGCCCAGGATGATCGCCAGCAATCCGAGGACTGCGGCGTCGCCAGTGATCACTGCAGCATTGATCTGCTGCCCCTCTGCGGGTGCTGCCATGCATTTACTCCCCGATGTGCTGCTTCAGCCAGGCGTTGACGGTGTCGTGCCACAGGATGCTGTTCTGCGGCTTGAGCACCCAGTGGTTCTCGTCGGGGAAGTACAGCAGCTTGGATTCGATGCCCTTGCGCTGCAGCGCGGTGAACGTGGACAAACCCTGGTCCACCGGCACGCGGTAGTCCTTCTCGCCCTGCACCACCAGCATCGGCACGCGCCACTTGGCGACGTGGTTGACCGGATTGAACTTCTCGTAGTTCTCCGGCTTGTCGAACGGCGTGCCGCCGTTCTCCCACTCGGTGAACCACAGCTCCTCGGTCACGTAGCCCATCGAACGGGTATCGAACACGCCGTCGTGGTTGACCAGGCACTTCCACGGCTCGTTCCAGTTGCCGGCGATCCAGTTGATCATGTAGCCGCCGTAGCTGGCGCCCAGCGCGCAGGCCTTGCCGCCGTCGAGGAAGGCATACTTCTGCTGCGCCGCGGCCCAGCCCTTCTGCAGGTCTTCCAGCGGGCGATCGCCCCAGTGCTGGCTGATCGCATCGGTGAAGGCCTGGCCGTAGCCGGTCGATCCATGGAAATCGATCATCACCACCGCATAGCCCTGGCCCGCGTAGGTCTGCGGATTCCATCGATAGCTCCAGCCGTTGCCGAAGCTGCCCTGCGGTCCACCGTGGATCAGGAAGGCGACCGGGTACTTCTGACCTTCCACGTAATCGTGCGGCTTGACCACGTAACCGTGCACGGTCTCGTTGTTCCAGCCGGCGAAGGTGAACTGTTCGAAGTCGCCGAACGACACGTCCTTCAGCACCTCGCCCGCACTGGGCGTGATGGCGCGCAAGGTGGCGCCGGCATCATCGCTGGTGGCATAGATCACGTCGCCGGACTTCAACGAGTTGCGCGACAGCACTACCGTCCGCCCCACCACGTCAAAAGCCGAAACGCTGCCGTCTCCGACGATCTTTCGCGACTCGCCGCTCTGGATATCAACCGAAAACAGGGGATGTTCGCCCGTATCCTGCGCCGTGGTGTAGATCCTTTCGCCGTCATCCGAGAGCACGATGCTGTCGGCGCTGCGGTCCCAGTTGGGCGCGATCTCACGGACTTTTCCGTTGTCCAGGTCTAGCGACATCAGTGCAAAGCGGTCCGCCTCGAAACCCGGGCGCTTCATCGCGCGGTAGAACAGCGTCTTGCCGTCGGCGCTGAACACCGGACCGGTGTCCCAGGCGGGATTCGACGCCGTCAGGTTGACCGGTGCGCTGCTGCCATCGGCGGCAAGCCTGTACAGGTCGAAGTTGGTCGACCAGGCCTCGCCCTTGCCGGCCACGCGGATCGCGGCGACGACCGACGCACCATCCGGCGACCAGGTGTACTCATCCGCGCCACCGAACGGCTTGGACGGCGCGTCGCCATCCAGGCGGTCGGTCAGCGAAGTGGCACTGGCAACGGGCTTCGCCTTGCCTTCCGGCAGTGCGGCCACGAACAGGCGGCTGCGGCGCCCATCGGCCCAGGTGTCCCAATGACGGACGAACAGGCCGTCGTACACCACGCCGCTGCTCTTCTTGGCGGCGGTGTCGTCCAGTCTCTTCTTCGTGCAGGCGAAGTCGGCCTTGCAGTCGGCGAAGGTGTCGGTGCTGAACAGCAGGCGCGTCCCGTCCGGCGACACCTTGTAGCTGGCCACATCCAGTGCGAACGCCGTCAGCTGGCGCGGCGCCCCGCCGACCAGTGGCATCGCATACAGTTGCGGCGTGCCGGACTTCGCGCTGAGGAAATAGACCGTCTTGCCTTCCGGCGAGAACGACGGCGAGTTGACGTTCCATCCTTCCGGGGTCAAGCGCTTAGGCGGCGCCATGTCGCGGGTCAGCAGGTTGCGGACCCACAGGCTGCTGCTGGCCTTGACCACGTCGGCATCGACGATGCGCTTGGCGAAGACGACCGTGCTGCCATCCGGCGACAGCACCGGCGAGGACACGCGGTCCAGCTTCTGCAGGTCGCGCACATCCAGGCCGCGGGCGGCGGCGAGCGACGGCAGCGCCGCCAGCAGGCAGAGGGGCAACAGGGCGGATCTGAGGTTCATCCGGGGCTCCGGCGACAGGAAAACCCCGATGTTAGGCGCTAAATGCGCCGCGGAGCAAAGGCGTGAGGTCACGCCCTTGCGCCGTGCAGCCGCTTAGTGCGGGCCGGACCCCGCCTCACCCAACGCCTTGGACTTGGCGCCGGTGCGGTACAGCAGCCAGCCCACGATCGCCAGGATCACCAGGCCGACGATCTCGCCCTGCTGGAAGGCCTCCGGCAGCACCAGCACGTCGCGATCCTTGGACACGTAGATGGCGATGCCCACCGCGATGCCCATCAGCGCCTCGCCGGTGATCAGGCCCGCGGCGAACAGCGTGCCGGGGCGATGGATGCGGTCGCGCGCTTCTTCGTCCTTCGTACCCACCATGCCATGACGCTTTTCCACCAGATAGGCCAGCAGGCCACCGAGGAAGATCGGCACCATCAGCTCCAGCGGCAGGTAGATGCCGATGGCCGCGGCCAGCACGGGCACGCGGAAACTGCTCTCGCGGGCCTTCAGCATCTCGTCGATGGCGATGATGACCGCGCCGATGACCGCGCCGATGCCGATGATGCCCCACGGCAGCTCGCCACCGAACAGACCCTTCGCCACCGACGCCATCAGCGTGGCCTGCGGCGCGGACAGCGGATTCGGATGTTCGGCCGTCGGCGCACCGATGCCGTAGGCCTCGGACAGGATGTTCAGCACCGGCGCCATGATCAGCGCACAGGAGAACGCGCCGATACCCAGCATCAGCTGCTGCTTCCACGGCGTCGCGCCGACCAGGTAGCCCGCCTTGAGGTCCTGCAGGTTGTCGCCGCCCACCGCCGCGGCGCAGCACACGACCGCGCCGATCATGATCCGCGTCTTATACACATCTGACGCAGCCGACGAACTTCAGCGCGTAGGTTCGTGCAATCGTCTCTTGTTCACTATGACATCAAACCAGAATAATAAGGAGTACATACATACTGT
>NZ_PDWV01000057.1 GCF_010093385.1 Pseudoxanthomonas mexicana | reverse complement strand
GGGGCGGGCCGGGCAGGCCGGGGGAAAAGGGCATGGCGGGATCGGAAAGGCGGGCGGATCGCGCCGGGGCGCGCTGCGGCCAGCCACGATATCGCAAGTCGCCGGGGCGCCGGTAGCTGTTCCCACCCGGCTGCCGGCGCCCTTTCCGTCCCCCATGCCCGACGGCGGCAGCTCTACCAGCCGGCGAGCACCAGCTTGCCGATGGTGGTGCCGGATTCCAGCCGGCGATGGGCTTCGCGCAGGTTCGCCGCATTGATCGGCGACAGCGTGCCAGTCAGCGTGCCGCGTACATCGCCGGCGTCTATCAGGTCCGCCACGCGGTCCAGCAGTGCGCCCTGTTCGCCCATGTCGGCGGTACGGAAGCGCGGGCGGGCGAACATCATTTCCCAGTGGATGCCGATGCTCTTGGCCTTGTACGGATCGCCGATGCGCAGTTCGCCGCGCGGCTCGACGATCAGGCCGACGTGGCCCAGCGGCGCCAGCAGGTCGCCCAGTTCGGTCCAGTAGCGGTCGGTATCGGCCAGGTTCAGGGCGGCATCGATGCTGTCGAAGCCCAGCGCCTTCAGCTGCGGACCCAGCGCCTGGCGATGGTTGATCACATGGTCCGCTCCCAGCGACACGCACCAGTCGATGGTGTCCTGCCGCGAGGCGGTGGCGATCACGGTGAAGCCGGCGCGCTTGGCCAGCTGGATCGCGATCGAGCCCACGCCACCCGCGCCGGCGATAACGAGCAGCGTCTTGCCATCGACGCCGCCCTCGAGGGCGTAAGGCATGCGGTCGAACAGCAGCTCCCATGCCGTGATGGCGGTCAGCGGCAAGGCAGCGGCCTGCGCGAAGTCCAGCGATGCGGGCTTGCGGCCGACGATGCGCTCATCGACCAGCTGGAACTGCGCATTGCTGCCGGGGCGGGTGATGTCGCCCGCGTAGTAGACCGCGTCGCCGGGCTTGAAGCGCGTCACCGCCTCGCCGACGGCTTCCACCACGCCGGCGGCGTCGTAGCCGAGCACCTTAGGTTGCGCCTCGATCTGCGGCTTCGGCGCGCGCACCTTCGTGTCGACCGGGTTCACCGACACGGCTTCCACACGCACGAGGATGTCGTGACCGGTGGCGCTAGGCGTTTCGAGTTCGACATCCAGCAGTGATTGCGGATCGTCGATGGGCAGGTAGCGGGTCAGGGCGACGGCTTTCATGGGGTAGCTCCGGCGAACGGGGGAAAGGCCTGGACAGGCAGCGGGCTGCGTTCGGAAAACTGACCGCGCCAGTAGGGATAGTAGGGATACGGGGCTTCCATCGCGCTGGCGGCGTCCAGGCGCGCGATCTGATCGGCCGACAGCTGCCAGCCGATGGTACCCAGGTTCTGGCGCAGCTGTTCCTCGTTGCGCGCGCCGATCAGGACGGTCGAAACGGTGGGGCGCTGCAGCAACCAGTTGATGGCGATCTGCGGTATCGACTTGCCGGTTTCCTCGGCGACGATATCCAGCGCGTCGACGATGCGGAACAGGCGCTCCTGCGCCACGGGCGGTCCTACATCGGCCGTGTCGTGCAGGCGGCTCGTGGCCGGCAGTGGCTGCCCGCGTCGCAGCTTGCCGGTCAGACGGCCCCAGCCCAGCGGGCTCCACACGACCGCACCCACGCCCTGGTCGATGCCCAGCGGCATCAGTTCCCATTCGTAGTCGCGACCGATCAACGAGTAGTAGGTCTGGTTGGCGACGTAGCGCGACCAGCCGTGGCGATCGGCGATGCCCAGCGACTTCATCAACTGCCATCCGGAGAAGTTGGAAACGCCCAGGTACCGCACCTTGCCGGCGCGGACCAGGTGGTCCAGTGTGGAGAGTGTTTCCTCGATGGGCGTCATCGCGTCGAAGGCGTGGAGCTGCAGCAGGTCCAGGTAGTCGGTGCCGAGACGCTTCAGCGAGGCGTCCACGGCCTTGAGCAGGCGCAGACGCGAGGTCCCGGCGTCGTTGGCGCCTTCGCCCAGGCGCAATCCTGTCTTGCTGGAGAGGATCACCCGGTCGCGGCGCCCGCGCAGTGCTTCGCCGAGGATGGATTCCGAAGCGCCATCGGAATACTCGTCGGCGGTGTCGAAGAAGGTAAGGCCGGCGTCAAGACTGAGGTCGATCATCCGGCGCGCTTCGGTCACATCGGTATTGCCCCAGGCGCTGAACAGCGGGCCTTTGCCGCCAAACGTGCCGGCGCCGAAGCCCAGCGCAGAGACCTTCAGGCCGGAGCGGCCGAGAAAACGGGTTTCCATGGATGCCTCCGAGAGGCGTGGGGAGAGAAGGGAGACGAGGATCCGGTTGCTCAGGCGCATTCGCCTGCATGCTGCGAGTCCTGCGCCGTGGATGCGCGATCGCGATCACGGTCGCGGTCGAGTGCGAGGCTCCACAGCGCCACCATGAAGGCGGAGGCCGGCACCAGCGCGGCGACCCACGGCAATGCGGAAAGGCCGAGGCCGTGCGAGATCACCACCCCGCCCAGCCATGCGCCGAGCGCGTTGCCGAGGTTGAAGGCGCCGATGTTCAGGCTGGACGCCAGGCTCTGCGCATCGCGGGCCTTCTGCAGCACCCACAGCTGCAGCGGCGAGACGGTCGCGAACGCGGCGGCGCCCAGCAGGCCGGTGAAGAGGACCATCGCCCAGCGGCTGTGCAGGGCGAAGCCCATCGCGCCCATTACCAGCCCCAGCAGGGCCAGTGTGCCGAGCAGGGCCGTGGCCAGTCGGCGATCGGCGAAGCGTCCGCCCAGCAGGTTGCCGATGATCATGCCCACGCCGAACACCAGCAGAATCGGCGAGACGGCCGCGTCGGCGAAGCCGGTCACCTGGGTCAGCAGTGGCTGGATGTAGGTGTAGACGGTGAACATGCCGCCGAAGCCCAGCACCGTCATCAACAGGCCCAGCAGCACCTGCGGACGCCCGACCACCCGCAGCTCATCGCGGAACGACAGCGGCGCGGGCGCGCTGCGGTCGGCCGGCACCAGCGTGGCGATGATGACGGTGGCGAACACGCCGATGGCGGTCACGGCCCAGAAGGTGGCGCGCCAGCCGTATTCCAGCCCCAGCCAGGCACCGGCCGGTACGCCGAGCAGCGTGGCGACGGTCAGGCCGGTGAACATGATGGAAATCGCCGAGGCCTTGCGGTCCTCGCTGACCAGGCCGGTGGCGACCACGGCGCCGACGCCGAAGAAGGTGCCGTGCGCCAGCGAGGTGATCACGCGCGCGGTCATCAACAGTTCGTAGTTCGGCGCGAGTGCGCAGGCCAGATTGCCGAGTGTGAACACGATCATCAGCGCGACCAACACCGCCTTGCGCGGCATCCGTTGGGTGGCGGCCGTCAGCAATGGCGCGCCGACGAACACGCCCAGCGCGTAGCCGGAGATCAGCAGGCCCGCGGCGGCGATGGAGACCTGCAGGTCGGCGGCGACCTGCATCAGCAGGCCCATGATGACGAACTCGGTGGTGCCGATGCCGAAGGCGCCGGCGGTGAGCGCGTACAGGCCCAACGGCAGTCGGGAGGAGGCGGTGGGGGACATGGCAGCAGGGGTTGGAAGAGCAAGGCGTGCAGCCTGCGCCTTCCCTGGTTGATGAAAAACAGTGAATATGCCGAATCACTGTCAATGGAAATTTGATAATGGATCGCGTCGGCGACCTGGCCCTGTTCCTGCGCGTGCTCGATCTCGGGTCGATCACGGCAGCGGCGCACAGCCTGGATCTTTCGGTCGCCGTGGCCAGTCAGCGCCTGAAACGGCTGGAGAAGGAACTGGGCGTGCGCTTGCTGCACCGGACCACCCGCCGCCTGCATCCGACGCCGGAGGGCGCCGCGCTGGCCGAGCAGGGGCGGGTGCTGGTGGAGGAACTCGAAACACTGGGCGCCGGCCTGCGCGAAGCGGCGCAGGAGATCGCCGGCACCCTGCGGATGACGATGTCCGCGTCGTTCGGACGGCAGTACGTGTCGCCGCGGCTGCCGGCCTTCCTCGCGAGGCACCCGAAGCTGCGCCTCAGCATCCACCTGAGCGACAACGTGGTGGACCTGGTCAGCGAGGGCTTCGACCTGGCGATCCGCATTGGTGCGCTGGAGGATTCGCGTCTGGTCGCGCGGCGGATCGCACCCAACCGTCGCGTGGTATGCGCCTCGCCCGACTATCTGCGCCGACGCGGTCGGCCGCGAACGCCCGGCGAACTCGCCGATCATGACTGCCTGCTGCTGTTCGGTAGCGGTGGCCGACAGGACGTGTGGCGGCTGGGCACGCCGACGGGCGGCGAAGTCGCGGTGCGGGTGCAGGGACGCTTCGAGAGCAACTTCGGTGAAGTCCTGCGCGATGCCTCGCTGGCGGGCGAAGGCATCGTGATCCATTCGCTTTGGCACGTCGCCGACGATCTGCGTGCCGGCCGACTGGAGGTGCTGCTGCCGGACTACCCGCTGGCCACGACCGCGATCAGCGCGGTGATGCCGCAACGTCGCCTGGTGCCACCGCGCGTGCGGGCATTCACCGAGTTCCTGATCGAAGAGTTCGGTGACGACCCGCCGTGGGAGCGCGGGCTCCCCTGTTGATCAGACGGCGTCGAAGGCGAACGCGTCCAGCGCCAGGCCACCCATTTCCACGTCGCGATGGAGCAGCCTTCCCTTGGCGCCCGCTCCTCCTGCGCCCAGCGCCACGTACAACGGGAACAGATGCTCCGTCGTCGGATGGTTGCGGTGCGCCTCGGGCAGGGCAGTCCAGTCCAGCGCGCCCGCGATGTCGCCCGCCAGCAGCCGATCGCGCAGGGCATCTGTGAACGCTGTCACCCAGGGGTAGGGCGCTGCGTGCGCGTGCTGCCAGTCCAGGGCGCGCAGGTTGTGCGAAAACCCGCCGGACCCCACCACCAGCACGCCCTGACCGCGCAGCGGCGCCAGCGCGCCCCCCAGCCGGTAATGCCACTCGGCGGTCTGCGACGGATCGACCGACAACGCGATCACAGGGATCCCGGCATCGGGATACATCCGCCGGAGCGGCACCCAGACGCCATGGTCCAGCCCGTGATGCCCATCCCCCTGGGCGGGGAAGCCGGCGTTCCGCAGGGCCGTGGCGACCTGGTCCGCCAGTCCGGGCGCGCCGGACGCGGGGTACTGGATCCGGTAAAGCGCTTCCGGGAACCCCCCGAAGTCGTGGATCGTTTCCGGCAAGGGCGTGGCGGTGACGGTGGGGCGCGCATGGGTGAAGTGGGCGGACGCCACCACGATGGCCCGCGGGCGCGGCCGCCGTTCTCCCAGCCGGTCCAGGAAGCGGCCGGTGGGGGAGTCCTCGACCGCCAGCATGGGCGAGCCGTGCGAAACGAACAGGCTGGGAAGCGGGGAAGTCGGCGGCAGGTCCATCGCTACAGCTTGCGGTCCGCGGGCGCGCCAGCCAAGACGCGCGCGTGGATCGAAGCGTCACCATAATGTGACTTGAAAGAGGGGGGGCGCTTCCGACCCCCACGAATCCGTGCCAGTTCGCGGGAAGAGTGTTAACCTTTCCCAACTTGTTATGGTACCGTTAACACAGTCTTCACGTACCCCCGCATAATCTGTTCAGCAAGGCGACGGGTGCCTGTCGCCTCGAATAACAACTAGAAGTGCCGGAATCCGCGTCACCACGAAGCCCTTCGGTTTCTCACAACTGAACTTTTACAAGGAAAGGAGCTGCAAATGAACAAGAAGATTCTCTGCGCCGCGCTGCTCGGCGGCCTGAGCCTCGCGAACACCGCGATGGCGCAGGAATTCGACGACCGTTGGTACCTGACGGGCTCTGCGGGCTGGAATATGCAGGATACCGACCGTCGCACCGACGATACCCAGTTCCTGACCTTGGGTCTCGGCAAGTTCATCAGCCCGAACTGGTCGCTGGACGGCGAACTGAACTACCAGAACCCGAACTTCAACTTCAACGACGACCTGAACTGGAGCCAGTACGGCATCTCGCTGGACCTGCGCCGCCATTTCATCCAGGAAGGCCGCGGCTGGAATCCGTACATCGTGGCGGGCCTGGGCATGCAGCGCTCGGAAGAAGAGTACGTGATCAACAGCCCTGACTCCCCGGCGCAGCGTCGTGACAACAACCTGGCCGCCAAGCTGGGTCTGGGTCTGCAGGGCACGTTCGACAAGCGCATCGCCGTGCGTGCCGAAGTGGCCTATCGCGCCGACTTCGACGACCAGAGCTACACCGCCGAAGGTGGCATCCACCAGCAGGAAGAGAGCTACTTCGGCGACGTCCTGGCCTCGGTCGGCGTCGTGATCCCGCTGGGTCCGAAGGCCGAAGCCGCAGCCCCGCCGCCGCCGCCGGCCGCCCCGAGCTGCGCCGACCTGGACGACGACGGCGACGGCGTCAACAACTGCGACGACAAGTGCCCCGGTTCGCAGGCTGGCCAGACCATCGGTCCGGACGGCTGCCCGGTGCAGGTCTCGATCGACCTGAAGGGCGTGAACTTCGACTTCGACAAGTCGACGCTGCGTCCGGACGCGGTCGCGATCCTGAGCGAAGCCGCCGAGATCCTGAAGCGCTACCCCGACCTGCGCGTCGAAGTGGCCGGCCACACCGACCTGTGCGGTGCGGACGCCTACAACCAGTCGCTGTCGCAGCGTCGTTCGCAGGCCGTGTACGACTACCTGACCAGCAACGGCGTCGACGCTTCGCGTCTGGTGGGCCCGGTGGGTTACGGCGAGAGCCGTCCGCTGGAGCCGACCGCGCAGACCCTGCCGGGCTGCAAGAGCGAGCGCAACCGTCGTACGGAGCTGAACGTCCAGAACTGATCGGACGCTCTGCAGCAGTAACGAAGAAGCCCGGCCTTGTGCCGGGCTTCTTTTTGGGCGCGGTTCGCGTGCCCTGCGTGATCCAGCGCCGCCTTTGCGCATCGGCGCGCACGTGGCCGTGCATTTTCTTGCCATGCCCGGGTGCGCTGCCTACACTCGCGGCACTTGGAAAAAGATTCAGGAGTCGCCCGATGCGCCGTCATGTCGTCGCCAGCCTGCTGTGCATCGCCGCCGTTCCCGCGGCCTACGCCGCACCGGACTGCGCGAGTGGGCTGGTCCCGGCGCCGTTGAAGACACCGGCCACGGTGATCGCACCGGTCGCGCCCGAGTTCACCGCCACCGCAACGCAGCTTGGCGCCCCTTCGGGTGTGCTGGCCTCGCATGCGTTCGATGAAGCCCAATCGGTCGATCGCGTCCTGTTGCGCCTGCGCATCGAAGGCTGCCGCAACGTGGCCAAGGCGTTGCCCGCGCCGACCGGCGCGCCGGCCGCTGCCGTCGCCAACAGCCCGGCGGCGTACCAGCCCAAGACGGCGCACGACAATACGCCATGGCGCTTCGACATGAGCCAGAACGGCAAGCGCATGACCGCCGACGAGTTCGATGCCTGGATGAAGTCGCGCGGCGTCCGTGTCGTCAAGGCGCCGGGTGCGCCGGCCGCCGCACCGGCACCGGCCGAGCCGGCGAAGAAGAACTGATCCCGCGACGGCCGGCACTCCGGCCGTTTCGCTTGCATCCACGCAATGCCCGCGCCGCGCCCGCCCCGTGATCCGCGCGTACCGTCGCGCACGCATGCGCCCATGCGCGAAAGGACGCAGCCCGGCGTACGGCATGGACTGGCCCGCGTGCTGTCCAAGCAGGGCGTGTGCTCTCGCACGGAGGCGGCGCGCTGGATCGCGGAAGGCCGCGTTTCGGTGGACGGGCGCATCGTGCGCGATCCGGAGTTTCCCGTCATCGCGGGCCGCGCCGTGGTGCGAGTGGATGGCCACGAGCCGGCCGTCGCGCCGCGCCACTACCTGATGCTCAACAAGCCGCGTGGCCTGGTCACCACGACCCGGGACGAACAGGGGCGCGATACCGTCTACCGATGCCTGGAGGACGCAGGCCTGCCATGGCTCGCGCCGGTCGGGCGGCTGGACAAGGCCAGTGAGGGACTGCTGTTGTTCACCAACGATCCGGCGTGGGCCGCCCGCATCACCGACCCGGCCCACGGTCCGGACAAGACCTATCACGTCCAGGTCGACCGCGTGCCGGACGCCTCCTTGCTGGAAGCGCTGCGGAAGGGGGTTGAGGTGGACGGCGAACACCTCTCGGCGCGCGATGCGCGACTGCTGCGTGCGGGCGAACGCAACGCGTGGCTGGAGATCGTGCTGGAGGAAGGTCGCAACCGGCAGATCCGGCGCCTGCTCGAAGCCTTCGATGTCCGCGTGCTGCGGCTGGTGCGCGTGGCGATCGGCTCCATCCAACTGGGTGCGCTCGCCAAGGGCGCCTGGCGCCTGCTCGATGCGCGTGAGCGTGATGCGCTGGCGCCGACAGGCGGGCGCTGATTGCGCGACCACCGTCCGGGTTCCGTACGCGGCATCTGCCTACACTCGTTTCGGATTGAAACTTGGGGAATGACATGTCGAATCTGATCGCGCGCCTGCCGGCGCGTTGCGCCCTGCTGCTTGCGTTCGGACTGCTGGCGGGGTGCGCCAGCCATGGGCCGGGCACCGCCGCCAAGAGCGCGCCCAAGGATGCCGTCGTCACCGTCGCACCAGGGCCGCATGGCCATCGCTTCGACATGCAGCAGAACGGCCGCAAGATGACGGCCGAAGAGTTCGACGCCTGGATGAAGGCGCGCGGCATACGCGTGGCCAAGGGTGCACCGACGCGGCCGAAAGCGCCGACCACCGCCAGGCGCGCCCGCTGACGCGCGGGCGCGCCCGTCCGGTCAGGCCTTCAGCACGCCCAGTTCGCGTCCGATGCGGATGAACGCCTCGATGGCGCGATCCAGGTGATCGCGCGTATGCGCCGCGCTCATCTGCGTGCGGATGCGCGCCTGGCCCTTCGGTACCACCGGAAAGAAGAATCCGATCGCATAGATCCCTTCTTCCAGCAGACGTTCGGCGAAGCGCTGCGCCAGCGGTGCGTCGTACAGCATCACCGGGCTGATCGGGTGCACGCCGGGCTTGATGTCGAAACCCGCCGCCGTCATGCGCTCGCGGAAGTAGGCGGTGTTCTCGCGCAGCCGCTCGCGCAGGTCGCCGGCCGAAGACAACATCTCGAACGCCTTGATGCCAGCGGCCACGACATGCGGTGGCAATGAGTTGGAGAACAGGTAGGGCCGCGAACGCTGGCGCAGCAACTCGACCACTTCCTTGCGCGCCGTGGTGAACCCGCCCAGTGCGCCACCCATCGCCTTGCCCAGGGTGCCGGTGAAGATGTCGATCCTGTCCATCACGCCTTTCACCTCGGCCGAGCCGCGGCCCGTCGCGCCGATGAAGCCGGTGGCATGGCATTCGTCGATGTGGACAAGTGCGCCGTACTTCTTCGCCAGCGCGGTGATCTCGTCCAGCGGCGCGATGAAGCCATCCATCGAGAACACGCCGTCGGTGGTGATCAGCTTGGTCCTGCAGCCGGCCGCATCGGCGGCCTGCAACTGGGCTTCCAGGTCGGCCATGTCGCAGTTTGCATAGCGGAAGCGCTTGGCCTTGCACAGGCGCACGCCGTCGATGATCGAGGCGTGGTTAAGCGCATCCGAGATGATGGCGTCGTCTTCGCCCAGCAGCGGCTCGAACAGGCCGCCGTTCGCATCGAAGCAGGCGGCGTAGAGGATGGTGTCCTCGGTGCCGAAGAAGTCCGCGATCGTCTTCTCCAGCTGCTTGTGCAGGTCTTGGGTGCCGCAGATGAAGCGCACCGATGCCATCCCGAACCCGTGCGTGTCCAGCGCATCCTTCGCCGCCTGGATGATGTCGGGGTGGTCGGCCAGGCCCAGATAATTGTTGGCGCAGAAATTCAGCACCGTACGGCCGTCTTCCAGAGTGATCTCGGCCGACTGGGGGCCGGTGATGATGCGTTCGGACTTGAACAGGCCCTGGGCGCGGATCTCGTCCAGGGTGGCGGCGTAGTGGGCAGTCAGCGGATTGGACATGGGGCAGGGGCGAAAGGGGTAGGCCGCCATTCTACCCGCGCCCCCGCGATCACCCCGGTCGCGTCATGCGGCAACGGCATAAGCGGTCGCTTTTTCGTCATTTCCCTGCCGGGATGTGCACACGCAGCATCGCGTTTCCGGCCGCGCAGTCTCGGGTCCCGGTCCCCCCCTTTCCTGGATGCTGCATGAAGAGATCCCTCTCGTACCTCGCTCGCGCTGCCTGGCTTGCCTGCGGCTTGGCGCTGGCGTCTGCCGCGCCAGCGCGGGACATCACCCTGCTCAACGTCTCTTACGATCCGACCCGCGAGTTCTACCGCGAGTTCAACACCGCCTTCGCCGCGGATTGGCAGAAGACGAAGCAGCAGAAGGTCAGCATCGAGACCTCGCACGGTGGTTCCGGCAAGCAGGCCCGCTCGGTCATCGACGGTCTCGAGGCCGATGTGGTGACCCTGGCGCTGGCCTACGACATCGACTCGATCTCCCAGCGCGCCAAGCTGTTGCCGGCGAACTGGCAGTCGCGCCTGCCCGAGAACAGCGCGCCTTACACCTCGACCATCGTGTTCCTGGTGCGCAAGGGCAACCCGAAGGAGATCCGCGACTGGCACGACCTGCTGAAGCCCGGCGTGTCGGTGATCACGCCGAATCCGAAGACGTCCGGCGGCGCGCGCTGGAACTACCTTGCCGCGTGGGCCTACGGTCTGAAGATCTTCAAGGGCGACGAGGCCAAGACGCGCAACTTCGTGCGTGCGCTGTTCCGCAACGTGCCCGTGCTCGACACCGGCGCGCGCGGCGCCACCACCACCTTCGTCCAGCGTGGCATCGGGGACGTACTGCTGGCGTGGGAGAACGAGGCCTTTCTGTCGATCGAGGAACTGGGACCGGACAAGTTCGACATCGTCGTGCCGTCTCTGTCGATTCTGGCCGAGCCGCCGGTGGCGCTGGTCGACCGCAACGTCGACAAGCACGGCACCCGCGAGGTCGCGCAGGCCTACCTGAAGTACCTGTATTCGCCGGCCGGACAGCGGCTTGCGGCCAAGCACTACTACCGTCCGCGCCATCCGCAGTACGCCGCACCGGAGGACGTCGCGCGCTTCCCCAAGCTTGAACTGGTGACCATCAACGGCGTCTTCGGTTCATGGGCGAAGGCGCAGGCCACGCATTTCGCCGACGGCGGCGTATTCGACCAGATCCAGGCGAAGTAGTCATGGCGGTCGTGTCGGCCCCATTGCCGGGAAGGGCGCGCCCCCGGCGCATCATCCCCGGGTTCGGCCTCAGCCTTGGCTATACGCTGTTGTGGTTGGGGCTGATCGTGCTGATCCCCCTGGTCGGCGTGTTCTTCAAGGCCAGCGGTCTGGGAGTCGCCGGACTGTGGTCGATCTGGACCGAGCCGCGCGTGCTGGCCGCATTGCGCATCAGCTTCGGCACCGCGGTGGCGGCGGCGGCGTTCAACGCGGTGATGGGAACGCTGGTCGCGTGGGTGTTCGTGCGCTACCGCTTCCCGGGCAAACGCGTGTTCGACGCCATGATCGACCTGCCGTTCGCGTTGCCGACGGCGGTGGCCGGCATCGCGCTGACGGCGTTGTACGGACCGACCGGTTGGATCGGCCAGTGGCTGGAAGCCGCGGGCATCAAGGTGGCTTACTCGCCGCTGGGGATCACGGTGGCGCTGGTCTTCATCGGCCTGCCGTTCGTCGTACGCGTGGTGCAACCCGTGTTGGCGGAAGTGGAGGTGGAACTCGAGGAAGCGGCGGCGACGCTGGGCGCCAGCCGCTGGCAGACCGTGCGGCGCGTGGTGTTGCCGACCTTGTGGCCGGCGGTTCTGGCGGGATTCGCGCTCGCGTTCGCGCGTGGCGTGGGCGAGTACGGCTCGGTGATCTTCATCGCCGGCAACCTGCCGGGCGTGTCCGAGATCGCGCCGCTGCTGATCACGATCAAGCTGGAAGAGTTCGACTATGAGGGCGCCGCCGCCATCGCGGCCGCAATGCTGTTGTTGTCCTTCGCGCTGTTACTGGTGATCAACACGCTGCAGGCCCGGTTGCAGCGCACCGGCAAGCGGGCAGGGGGCTGACATGGGCGACGCCCTTTCGGCCGTGATCGTCTTGCCGCCGGAGTCCGCATCCGTGGAGCCTCGCGCCACCCCTTCGCCGCGCCCGCGCAGCGCGACCAGCGAGCCCGTCTGGGTGCAGGTGCTGCTCGTGCTGGGCGCGCTGGGGTTCCTGCTGTCGTTCCTCGTGCTGCCGCTGGCCCTGGTCTTCGTGGAAGCGCTGCGCGGTGGTGCCGCTGCGTTCCTCGCCGCCATCAGCGAAGCAGACGCCCTGGCGGCCGTGAAGCTGACGCTGCTGGTGACCTTGATCGTAGTGCCGCTCAACCTGGTGTTCGGCGTGGCCGCAGCTTGGGCCGTCAGCAAGCATGAATTCCGAGGCAAACGCTGGCTGGTGACGCTGATCGACCTGCCCTTCGCGGTGTCGCCGGTGGTGGCCGGCCTGATCTACGTGCTGATCTTCGGTGCGCAGGGCTGGGCCTATGCGCTGGTCGACGAAGGCTGGCGCCTGTCGCTGCCATGGTTGGGCGAGTGGCATGTGCAGTTGCCGAAGATCATCTTCGCGCTGCCCGGCATCGTACTGGCGACGATCTTCGTGACGTTCCCCTTCATCGCGCGTGAGCTGATGCCGCTGATGGAGCAGCAGGGCACGGACGAGGAACTGGCGGCACTCAGCCTGGGCGCCAGCGGATGGCAGACCTTCTGGCGCGTGACCCTGCCCAACATCCGCTGGGCGTTGCTGTACGGCGTGCTGCTGTGCAGTGCGCGTGCATTGGGCGAGTTCGGTGCGGTATCGGTGGTCTCCGGCCACATCCGCGGCCGCACCAACACGCTGCCGCTGCACGTGGAAATCCTCTACAACGAATACGCCTACAGCGCGGCGTTCGCGGCGGCGTCGCTGCTCGCGCTCACCGCGCTGCTGACGCTGGCGCTGAAGACCTGGCTCGAATGGCGCCATGGCGAAGCGCTGGCCGCCAACCATCGGCATTGAGACGACACCATGAGCATCAAGATCGAGCACCTGCGGAAGCGGTTCGGTACGTTCACTGCACTGGACGATGTCACCCTCGATAGCCGCGAGGGAGAACTGCTGGCGCTGCTGGGGCCCTCCGGTTCCGGCAAGACCACGCTGCTGCGCGTGATCGCAGGCCTGGAGCAGCCCGATGGCGGGCGCGTGCTGTTCGACGGCGAGGATGCCACCTCGCTGAGCGTGCAGGCCCGCCGCGCAGGCTTCGTCTTCCAGCATTACGCCCTGTTCCGCCATCTGACGGTCGAAGAGAACATCGCCTTCGGCCTGCGCGTGCGGCGCGGCAAGCAGCGCATGGCGGACGCGGTGATCCGCGCCCGTGTCGCCGAACTGCTCTCGCTGGTGCAACTCGATGGACTGGGCGGACGCTATCCGGCGCAATTGTCGGGCGGCCAGCGGCAGCGCGTCGCGCTGGCGCGCGCATTGGCCATCGAACCGCGGGTGCTGCTGCTGGACGAGCCTTTCGGTGCGCTCGATGCGCAGGTGCGCCGTGACCTGCGCCGATGGCTGCGCGAACTGCACGACCGCACCGGGCTCACCACCATCTTCGTGACCCACGACCAGGAAGAGGCGCTTGAACTGGCGGATCGCGTGGCGATCCTCAATCGCGGACGCATCGAACAGCTGGGCAGCCCTGCGGAGGCTTACGACGCGCCGGCGTCGCCGTTCGTCTATTCCTTCGTCGGTGCCGTGAACCGGTTGCCGGCGCATTGGGAGTCCGGCGCCCTGCATGCGGCAGGCCTGCCGTTGGTGGTGCTGGACGCGTGCGGGCAGGGGGAGGCGGAGGTGTACGTGCGTCCGGAGGACCTGCGCCTGGTCGATGACGGGAAGGGCTGGCCGGCGACGATCATCGGCTCGCAGCGCAACGGGCCGCGGCTACGACTGCGTGCGCGCCTGGAGGCGGGCGACGAAGTGGAGATCGAGCTGCCGTCGTACCGGGAGGGCGCCGCCACTGGCCCCGGCAAGACGATTCACTTGGCACCAAAACGATACGGCTGGTTTCCCCAGAATGGTGAGAAGGCACCAGTGTGATGCTTATAAGCTGCTGAATTGATTAGAAAAGAAACGAATTTTCCGCTCGTCCGGCGGGGGCTTGACGTGGGTGATTGCTGCGTCGCACTATCAGGGCGCAGTTAAAAAATAGTGAAGTGGTGATGACGGTCGTACGACGTTCCACGCGCTTCGCCCTGCCCATGATCACTCGACCAAGGAGAATCCGGATGAAGCCCATCAAGCTCGCTACCGCCCTCGCCACCGCCCTGCTGCTTTCGCTGCCGATGTCCGCCTTCGCCCAGGAGGCCGAGCAAGAGGAGTCTCCGTTCAGCGCGACGTTCACCGCTACATCGGACTACGTGTTTCGCGGCGTTTCGCAAACGGACAACAAGCCGGCGTTCCAGGTTGGTGCGACGTACTCGGCGCCGTTCGGCCTTTATGCAGGCGCATGGGCCTCGAACGTGGATTTCGGTGCCGGCGGTCCTGATATCGAAGTGGACTACTTCGTCGGCTGGAACAAGGATCTGAACGATTCCTGGAACATCGACCTGGGAGTGAACCGCTACACCTACGAGCGCGCTTCCAGCGACTACGGTGATATCGATTACAACGAATACCTGGCGAAGGTGACTTGGAGCGGCCCGGTAACGGTGGGCGGCATCCTGGCTTACGCAGACGACTATGGCAACACGGGTGCGGAACAAATCTATGCCGGCGTCTCCGCCAGCTACGACATCGGGGACAGTGGTTTCTCCGTCGGCGCCAGTACCGGGTACACCGCGATCGATGCGGGTAGCGACGGTCGCGCCGATTATTATGATGGATCCATCACCGTATCAAAGTCTTTCGGCAAGGCAACCGCAACGCTGGGCTATTACGATACATTCGGTTCGGACGCTTCCGAACTACGCAGCGCGTCGGACATCTACAAGCCCGGCCTGGTGTTCACCATTGGCATAGAAGTGCCCTAAGCGTCGTAGGGATACGAAAAGGGCGCCGCAAGGCGCCCTTTTCCATTGTCAGCGTTGCGGCGTCAATTCCAGCTCAGCACGACCTTGCCGGCCTTGCCCTGTTCCATCAGGTCGAAGCCCTTCTGGAAATCGTCGATCGGCAACTGGTGGGTCAGCACCTTGCCCAACGGGAAGCCGCTAAGCACCAGCTGCGTCATCTTGTACCAGGTCTCGTACATCCTGCGGCCGTAGATGCCCTGCACGGTGAGACCCTTGAAGATGATCCGGTCCCAGTCCACGCCGGCGCCCTTCGGCAGGATGCCGAGCAGGGCGATCTTGCCGCCGTGGTACATGCAGTCCAGCATGTCGTTGAACGCGCGCGGGTTGCCGCTCATCTCCAGGCCCACGTCGAAGCCTTCCATGTGCAGGTCCGCCATCACGTCCTTGAGCGAAGTGTTGGCCACGTTGACCACGCGGGTAGCACCCATGTCCGCAGCCAGCTTCAAACGGAAGTCGTTGACGTCGGTGACCACGACGTTGCGCGCGCCGATGTGCTTGCAGATGCCGGCGGCGATGATGCCGATGGGGCCGGCGCCGGTGATCAGCACGTCCTCGCCGACCACGTCGAACTCCAGCGCGCAGTGCGCCGCGTTGCCGTAAGGGTCGAAGAACGCCGCCAGTTCGCTGGGGATCTGGTCCGGGATGGGCCACAGGTTGCTGGCCGGCATCACCATGTACTCGGCGAAAGCGCCGTTGACGTTCACGCCGATGCCCACGGTGTTCGGGCACAGGTGCTGGCGGCCGCCACGGCAGTTGCGGCAGTGGCCGCAGACGATGTGCCCTTCGGCCGACACGCGCTGGCCCACGTCGTAACCGGTGACCGCGGAGCCGAGCTGCGCGATGCGTCCCACGAACTCGTGACCGATGGTCAGCCCGGGCTTGATGGTGCGCTGGCTCCACTCGTCCCACAGGTAGATGTGCAGGTCGGTGCCGCAGATGGCGGTCTTCTCCAGCTTGATCAGGACTTCGTTCGGGCCGGGCTGCGGTATCGGCAGCTCTTCCATCCAGATGCCCTTGCCGGCCTCGCGCTTCACCAGCGCCTTCATCGTCTGTGCCATCGGACGTCGATCCAGGTAAATGAGGGCGCGGATTATACGCCCCGGCCCGGAGCGGCCCTGTTGCAGGGCGCCTTGACAGCGCGGACGGCCAC
This sequence comes from Pseudoxanthomonas mexicana, assembly GCF_010093385.1. Classification (GTDB taxonomy): domain Bacteria; phylum Pseudomonadota; class Gammaproteobacteria; order Xanthomonadales; family Xanthomonadaceae; genus Pseudoxanthomonas_A; species Pseudoxanthomonas_A mexicana. The sequence continues at coordinate 4,943 of NZ_PDWV01000057.1, read as the reverse complement.
GGGGCGCGGGCGGGCAGGACGAAAGTCATGGGCGGCCACGGTGACGGGTTCATTACAATCGGGACTTTCCTGTCCTTCACGGGGTTTCCATGCGTCCGAACCTGCTCGCCGCCGCCATCGCGGTCCCGTTGTCCCTGCTCGCCGCCCAGATCGCCCAGGCGGGCGAGGGAATGTGGGTGCCGCAGCAACTGCCCGAGATCGCCGGACCGCTGAAGAAGGCCGGCCTGAAGCTGTCGCCGCAGCAGATCTCCGACCTCACCGGCGACCCGATGGGCGCGGTGGTCGCGCTGGGCGGCTGCACCGCCAGCTTCGTGTCGCCGAATGGCCTGGTGGTCACCAACCACCACTGCGCCTACGGCGCCATCCAGCTGAACTCCACAGCCGAGAACAACCTGATCAAGAACGGCTTCAACGCACCCACGACGGCTGACGAGGTCAGCGCGGGCCCGAACGCGCGCGTGTTCGTGCTGGACGAGATCACCGACGTGACGATGGATGCGAAGGCAGCCATCGCCGCCGCCGGCGACGATGCGCTGGCGCGCACCAAGGCGCTGGAGGCCTTCGAGAAGAAGCTGATCGCCGACTGCGAGGCCGAGGCCGGCTTCCGCTGCCGCCTGTACAGCTTCTCCGGTGGCAACACGTATCGCCTGTTCAAGAACCTGGAGATCAAGGACGTGCGCCTGGCCTACGCGCCTCCGGGCAGCGTCGGCAAGTTCGGCGGCGACATCGACAACTGGATGTGGCCGCGCCACACCGGCGACTTCGCGTTCTACCGCGCCTACGTGGGCAAGGACGGCAAGCCGGCCGCGTTCTCCAAGGACAACGTGCCCTACCAGCCGAAGCACTGGCTGAAGTTCGCCGACCAGCCGCTGGGTGCGGGCGATTTCGTCATGGTGGCGGGCTATCCGGGTTCGACCAACCGCTACGCGCTGGCGGCCGAGTTCGACAACACCGCACAGTGGACCTATCCGACCATCGCGCGCCACTACAAGAACCAGATCGCGATGGTGGAAGCCGCCGGCAAGCAGAATGCCGACATCCAGGTGAAGTACGCCGCCACCATGGCCGGCTGGAACAACACCAGCAAGAACTACGACGGACAGCTGGAGGGCTTCAAGCGCATCGACGCCGCTGGCCAGAAGCAGCGCGAGGAAGCCGCCGTACTCGGCTGGCTGAAGGGGCAGGGCGCCAAGGGCCAGCCGGCGCTGGACGCGCACGCCAAGCTGCTCGGCCTGCTGGAGCAGAGCAAGGCCACGCGCGATCGCGACCTGACCCTGGCGCTGTTCAATAACACCGCGATGCTGGGTTCCGCCACGCAGCTGTACCGCCTGTCGATCGAACGCGAAAAGCCGAATGCCGAACGCGAATCCGGTTACCAGGAGCGCGACCTGCCGGCCATCGAAGGCGGCCTGAAGCAGCTTGAGCGGCGCTACGTGGCGGCGATGGATCGCCAGCTGCAGGAATACTGGTTGAACGAGTACATCAAGCTGCCCGCCGACCAGCGCGTCGCTGCGGTCGATGCATGGCTGGGCGGCAATGATGCCGCGGCCGTGAAGCGCGCGCTCGACCGGCTGGCCGGCACGAAGCTCGGCAGCACGGAAGAGCGGCTGAAGTGGTTTGCCGCCGACCGCAAGGCGTTCGAAGCCAGCAACGATCCGGCCATCCAGTATGCGGTGGCGGTGATGCCGACGCTGCCCAAGCTGGAGCAGGAGCGCAAGACGCGTGCCGGCGAGAACCTGGCCGCGCGCCCGGTCTACCTGCAGGCGCTGGCCGACTACAAGAAGAGCCAGGGCGAGTTCGTCTATCCCGATGCCAACCTGTCGCTGCGCATCACCTTCGGCAACGTGATGGGCTACGCGCCGAAGGATGGGGTGGAGTACACCCCGTTCACCACGCTGGAAGGCGTGGTGGCGAAGGAAACCGGACAGGATCCGTTCGATTCGCCCAAGGCGCTGCTCGACGCCGTGGCCGCCAAGCGCTACGGCGGGCTGGAAGACAAGCGCATCGGTTCGGTGCCGGTGAACTACCTGTCCGACCTGGACATCACCGGCGGCAACTCCGGCTCGCCGGTGCTCGACGCGCACGGCAAGCTGGTGGGCCTGGCCTTCGACGGCAACTGGGAATCGGTCAGCTCCAACTGGGTGTTCGACCCGAAGATGACCCGCATGATCGCCGTCGATGGCCGCTACCTGCGCTGGATCATGCAGGAGGTCTATCCGGCGCCGCAGCTGCTGAAGGAAATGAACGTCGGCAAATGAGCGGTCGCCAATTGGTCTGATGACCCGCGGGTCGTCGGCGAAGACCGGACGGGAGCGGTTATCATCCGCTCCCGTCTTCGTTTCCGGCGTATGGAAGCCACGCCGGCCCACCTCCAACGGACATCACCACGCATGCGTATCCTGCTTGCCCGCCACGGCGAAACGCCCTGGAACGCCGAAGGCCGCTACCAGGGCCAGATCGACATCCCGCTTTCGCCGGTCGGCGAAGGTCAGGCGAATGCGCTGGGCCAGCGCCTCAAGGACGTGCGCATCGACCGCGCGGTGGCGTCGCCGCTGTCGCGCGCCCAGCTGACGGCGCGCCTGGCCCTGGGCGATGCGCGTGCCGACATGCTGCAGACCGATGCCGACCTGCAGGAGATCGCCCACGGCGAATGGGAAGGGCTGCTGGCCAGCGAAATCCAGCAGAAAGACCCGGCCCGCCTGCTGGCCTGGCGTGAGGAGCCCGAAAACGTGCTGATGCCGGGCGGCGAATCGCTGCGCCAGGTGCTGGACCGATCCTGGCGTGGCCTGGCCCGCGCCACGGAAGGCCTGGGCGAGGACGATACGCTGCTGGTCGTCGCCCACGACGCCGTCAACCGCGTCCTGCTGTGCCGCATCCTGGGCCTGCCGATCGCCCGCTTGTGGACGTTCCGCCAGGCACCCACCACGCTCAACCTGCTGGAAGGCCCCTCGGTCGAGCAACTGGAAGTCGTGCGCCTCAACGACTGCGCGCACCACACGCCGTTCTTCGGCGAAGCCAAGCACCGGGCGCTGTAACGCTGCCGAGGCCCGCATGGCGCTTACCGATCTTCCGCAGTGGCTGGCCTACATCGAGCGGCAGCACCCCAAGTCCATCGACATGGGCCTGGAACGCGTGCGCGATGTCGCCGCGCGGATGGCGCTGGGCAGGCCTGCCGCACGGGTCGTCACCGTCGGCGGCACCAACGGCAAGGGCTCCACGGTCGCCTTCATCGAGGCCATCGCGCGCGCTGCGGGCTGGAAGGTGGGCGCCTACACCTCGCCGCACCTGCTGCGCTACAACGAGCGCGTGCGCGTCGATGGCGTTGAAGTCGACGATACGTCGCTGGTGGCGGCGTTCGAAGCGGTCGAAGCCGCGCGCGGCGATACGCCGCTGACGTATTTCGAATTCGGCACGTTGGCCGCGCTGTGGCTTTTCGAACGCGCGGGCCTGGACCTGGCGGTGCTGGAAGTCGGCCTGGGGGGACGGCTGGATGCCGTGAACCTGGTCGATGCCGACGTGGCCGTGATCACCACGGTCGATATCGACCACACCGACTGGCTGGGTGCGGACCGCGAGGCCATCGGCGCCGAGAAGGCCGGCATCGCCCGTGCCTGGAAGCCGCTGGTGCTGGGGGAAGTGGACTCGCCTTCCAGCGTGCTGCGCCATGCCTACGCCATCGGCGCGAACGCGCTCAGGCTGGGCAGCGACTTCTTCCATGAGCCCATCGACAGCAGTCACTGGCGCTGGCGCGAAGTCGGCGCGGAACTGGTGTTGCCGATGCCCGTGCTGTCGGCCCCGGCCCAGCGGGCGAACGCCGCCAGCGCGATCGCCGCATTGCGCGCGCTGCCGGGCGACGCGATTACAGACGAGGCCTTCGCGCAGGGCGTAGCCCAGGCCACGCTCCCGGGGCGCCTGCAGCGCGTGCCGCACGGCGAGGTGGACGTGGTGCTCGACGTCGGCCACAACCCGCAGGCGGCACGCGAACTGGCCGCGTGGCTGCAGGCGCATCCTGCCGCGGGCGAAACGCATGTCGTGTTCGCGGCGCTGGCCGACAAGGACGTGACGTCCGTCGTGGACGCCTTCGCGGGCATGCCACTGCGCTGGCATCTGGCGGGGCTGGATGCCGGACCGCGGGCGCAGTCGGCCGATCAACTCGCCGCCCGGCTTGGGGAAACCTCCGCCGCGCAGGCGATGCGCCATCGGTGCGTGGAGGACGCCTTGGCAGCCGCGTTGGCCGGTGCACGTGCCGGCGACCGCGTGCTGGTGTTCGGTTCGTTCCATACCGTCGCCGAGGCGCTGCGAGCGCTGCATTCAGGTCGATGCCGGGGAGCGGCCGGAAGCGCGCCGTATAATCGCGGCGGCATTCCCGCCGCTGCTGCCCTGGACCTGGATGGATACCGCCCTGAAACAGCGCCTGATCGGCGCCGTCGTGCTGGTCGCGCTGGCCGTCATCTTCCTTCCCATGCTGGTCAAGGGGCCGGCACCCGACAGTGGCGTGTCCGACGTGCCGCTTGAGGTGCCCGCCGCGCCCGGTGGCGAATACGAAACGCGCGAGCTGCCCCTGGTCACGCCGGGCAGTGCGCCGGCGCAGGGGGCCGTCGGACTGGACGGTCAGGTGGCCGCGCCTGCTGCCGAGCCTGCGCCCGCCGAGGGCGCGCTGCAGCCGCCGGCGACGGCAGGCGGCGATTTCGCCGTCAGCTTCGGCGCCTACGCCACCCAAGCCGATGCGGACGCCGTGTTGGCCCGCGTGAAGCAGGCGAAGCTGCCCGGCTTCGTCGAACCCGCCACCATCAACGGCAAGCAGGCGTTCCGCGTGCGTGTGGGTCCCTACGTCGATCGCGCGCAGGCCGAAGCGGCGCGGCTGGACGCGATCAAGGTGCGCGGCGACGTCAACGCGCAGGTGGTCACGCTGGACGCGGCGACACCCGATGGCACGCCCGTAC
>NZ_PDWV01000056.1 GCF_010093385.1 Pseudoxanthomonas mexicana | reverse complement strand
CTCCGCGGAAGCTCGGCGGCAGCGTCGGATGTGTATAAGCGACAGGCGCGTGCGACGCTGGCGCTCATCGCGCGCGGCGGCCCCTTCCCGCACCGGCAGGACGGCGCCGTCTTCCAGAACCGCGAGGGTCGCCTGCCTCGTCAGGGTCGCGGCTACTACCGCGAGTACACGGTGGACACGCCCGGACTGGCGCATCGCGGCGCGCGCCGCATCGTCACCGGCGGCGATCCACCGCGCGAGTACTACTACACGGACGACCACTACGAGAGCTTCCGCCGGTTCGAAATGAGCCAGGACACCACGCCATGAGCGATTCCGGCTTCGACCCCGGCCTGGCCGACCCCGCACGCGCGGGCGTGTTCTTTGTCACCGAGGACGATCTGGGCCCGCTGGCCGCCGTTGGCCGCGATGCCGGCCTGCTGGCCCGGCGCATCGACCTGTCCGGCTGCGACGGCAAGGCGGCCCTGTTGCTGCGGATCGCCACCGTGCTGGACTTCCCGGACACCTCCGGGCGCAACTGGGACGCCTTGTCGGACAGCCTGCGCGATCTGTCCTGGCTGCCCGCGCCGGGCTACGTGCTGCTGTTCGAGGAAGCCCACGCGCTGCGCGAGCGCAACGAGACCGACTTCGACACCCTGCTCGACATCCTGGACGAAGCCTCGCAGGCATGGGCGGCGGACGAGGTGCCGTTCTGGGCCTTCATCGCCCTGCCGGACGAGGAGTTCCCCGACCTGCAGTAAGGCGACGGGCGGCGGTCGCGCCGATCTGCGAAAATGCCGCATGCTCGATTTCAAACATCTTCCGCTGGCGCCCGGCCTGCAGCAGGGCGTCGACGCGCTCGGCTACACGCAACCGACTCCCATCCAGGCGCAGAGCCTGCCCGCCATCCTCGACGGCCGCGACGTCATTGCGCAGGCACCGACCGGCAGCGGCAAGACCGCCGCGTTCGGCCTGGGCTTGCTGCACCGGCTGGACGTGGCGACCGTGCGCACCCAGGCGCTGGTGCTGTGCCCCACGCGCGAACTGGCCGACCAGGTGGCGCAGCAGCTGCGCAGGCTGGCGGTGGGCCTGCCCCACCTCAAGGTCCTGACACTGTGCGGCGGCCTGCCGCTGGAGCCGCAGATCCGTTCGCTGGAAGCGCACGATCCGCACGTGGTGGTCGGCACGCCGGGCCGCATCCAGGAACTGCTGCGCAAGAAGGTGCTGCACCTGGGCAGCGTGCGCACGCTGGTGCTCGACGAGGCCGACCGCATGCTGGACATGGGTTTCGAGGAGCCGATCCGCGAGATCACCGGCAAGACGCCGAAGGATCGCCAGAGCCTGTTGTTCTCGGCCACCTTCACCGACGCCATCCGCGACATCGCCCGCAATACCCTGCGCGAGCCGCTTGAAGTCACGGTGGACGCACCGCAGGAACAGGCCGTCATCGAGCAGCGCTTCGTGCGCGTCGAGCCGGAGCGCAAGCAGACGGCGCTGGCGGGCCTGCTGGCCCAGCGCGGCGTGGAGTCGTGCGTGGTGTTCTGCAACATGCGCAAGGACGTGGACGAAGTGGCCGGCTCGTTGCAGCACTTCGGCTTCTCCGCGCTCGCCCTGCACGGCGACATGGAGCAGCGGGATCGCGACGAGGTGCTGGTGCGTTTCGCCAACCGCAGCTGCAACGTACTGGTGGCCAGCGATGTGGCGGCGCGCGGACTGGACATCGAGGACCTGGCGCTGGTCGTCAACTACGACATGCCCAGCGACGCCGACACCTACGTTCACCGGATCGGCCGCACCGGCCGTGCGGGTCGCGAAGGCGTGGCGATCAGCCTGTGCACGCCGCGCGAGCTGCCGCGGGCCGCGGTGATCGAGGAACGCCTGGGCGCGCCGCTGCTGTGGGACCGCAACGTCCCGGCAGCGCCCAAGGCCAACCCCGCGCCACCGGCCACCATGACCACGCTGCGCATCGACGCGGGCAAGACCGACAAGCTGCGCCCCGGCGACGTGCTCGGCGCCCTGACCGGCGAGGCCGGCCTGTCCGCGTCCGCGATCGGCAAGATCAACGTCTTCGCCACGCGGACCTACGTGGCCGTCGCGCGCGACAAGGCCGGCGCGGCACTGGCGCGGCTCAACGCCGGCAGGATCAAGGGGCGCAGCTTCCGGGTGCGCAAGCTCTGACGGCGCGTCCACCCCGCACTGTAGGAGCGACGTCAGTCGCGACCACAGGGCGTGCACGACCGTACTACGCCTGAGTACCGCGAAACATATGCGGAACCGCCCGGCAATCGGCCACCGTCCCTGGTGATTGGCTTGCCATGGCTTTCCCAGTCGGCGGTCGCGACTAACGTCGCTCCTACAACATCATGTTGAAGCCCACAAACAAAAACGCCGGCGCTTGCGCACCGGCGTTTTCTTGAACCAAGGGTTCAGGGCTGGATTACAGCGCCTGCACCTGGTCGGCCTGCATGCCCTTCTGGCCCTGCACGGCGACGAAGGAGACCGCCTGGCCTTCCTTCAGCGACTTGAAGCCATTGCCCTGGATCGAGCGGAAGTGCACGAACAGGTCGGGGCCGCTCTGCGGGGTGATGAAGCCGAAGCCCTTGGCGTCGTTGAACCACTTGACGGTACCGGTCTGACGATCAGACATCTTTACTAACTCCTGAAACATGGATGAAAGGACCACGATTCCGGCATGGACCGGATCGGGACTGGGTTTGCAGGCGTTGGTAAAGCGGGAAGATGTAGCAGATGTATCTACCGCATCAGGCTCACGATTCACGGTGACCCTGGCAAGCACAGTGGGGCGCACTCTACCGGGGTTTTCGCGTAAAAGCGAATCCCGGCCTCCTGGGAGCTGAACAGGGGTCTCCCCGGCCTGCGGCAAAACCGCCTGCGACCGGCCGGCCAGCGCTCCCGGCGTATGATGGCGCCCCTTTCGCAGAACCCCCGCCATGGCCCTTAAGTCCACTGTCGTCAAAGCCGAACTGCAGATCAGCGACATGGACCGCCACTACTACGGCAGCCACGGCCTGACGCTGGCCCAGCATCCCTCCGAGACCGATGAGCGGCTGATGGTGCGCCTGCTCGCCTTTGCGCTGATGGCCGAGGACCGGCTGGAGTTCGGCAAGGGCCTGAGCAATGAGGAAGAACCCGACCTCTGGCGCAAGGACTACACCGGCCTGATCGAACAGTGGATCGACCTGGGCCAGCCGGACGAATCCCGGATCCGCAAAGCATGCGGGCGTGCCCGGGAGGTCGTGGTGGTGAACTACGGCGGCCGCGCGGCCGATCTCTGGTGGGACAAGAATGCAGCGCTGCTGGCCCGCCACCGCAACCTGACCGTGCTCGACATCGCGCCCGAAGCGGTCGACGCCCTGACGGCGCTGATGGTCCGCAGCATGCGCTTCAACGTGATGGTCCAGGACGGCGAGATGCAGTGGATGACCGACGACCGCGTCGTCAGCGTCATTCCCGCGATCCGCCAGACAGGGCTCGCACGGGCCGCCTGAGCGCATGGCGCCCACCCACGACGTCCTGGTGATCGGCGGCGGCGCGGCCGGTCTCATGACCGCGCTCACGGCCGGTCAGCGTGGCCTGCGCGTGCTGGTCGTCGAGCACGCCAACAAGGTCGGCAAGAAGATCCTGATGTCGGGCGGCGGGCGCTGCAACTTCACCAACACCGGTACCACGCCGGCCAACTTCCTGTCGGCCAATCCGCATTTCTGCAAATCGGCGCTGGCGCGCTACACGCCCGGCGACTTCATCGACATGGTCGAGCGCCACAGCATCGCCTACCACGAGAAGGAACTGGGCCAGCTGTTCTGCGATGTCTCGTCCAAGCTGATCGTGAAGATGCTGGTCGACGAGTGCCTGGCCGCCGGCGTGCGCATCGAGACCGGCTGCAGCGTGCACCAGGTCGAACAGGCCGACGGCGTGTTCCGGCTGGACACCACGCTGGGCCGCTTCGCGGCGCCCTCGCTGGTGGTCGCCACCGGCGGCCTGTCGATCCCCAGCATGGGCGCCACCGGCTTCGGCTACGAACTGGCGCGCCAGTTCGGCCACGACATGCTGCCGACCCGCGCCGGTCTGGTGCCCCTGACCTTGAGCGGCAAGCACCAGGAACGGCTGGCCGACCTGAGCGGCGTGTCGTTCCCGGTGGAAGCGCGCTGCGGCAACGTGCGCTTCCGCAACTTCATGCTGCTGACCCATCGCGGCGTGAGCGGGCCGTCGATCCTGCAGATCTCGTCGTATTGGCAGCCGGGCGACGACCTGCGACTGGACCTGCTGCCCGACCGTGACGCGCTGGACTGGCTGGAAGCCCAGCAGAGGCAGCGACCCGACGCCGAAATGAAGACGGTCCTGTCCGACGCGCTGCCGCGCCGTTTCGCCCAGCGCCTGTGCGAGGTCTGGCTGCCCAACCGGCCGATGAAGCAGTTCAATGCGCCGCAGCTGAAGGAGGCCGCCGCGTTGCTGGCCGACTGGCCGCTGGTCGCCAGCGGCACCGAAGGCTACCGCACGGCGGAGGTGACGCTCGGAGGCGTGGACACCGACGGCGTGTCCAGCAGCACGATGATGTCCAGGCACGTGCCCGGCCTGTTCTTCGTGGGCGAAGTCCTCGACGTCACCGGCTGGCTGGGCGGCTACAACTTCCAGTGGGCCTGGGCTTCGGGTCACGCGGCGGGCATGGCGGTCTGACGCAGTGCGGCGTTCCTGGCAGGGCCGCCTTTGCTAGCCTTTGGAAACCGGTGTCATCACAGGTGTTCCGTGCCGCTTCAACCGCCTTCTCCCCACACGCGCCGAGATTTCCTGCGCCTGCTTGCCGGCACCGTCACGATGGCGGGCATGGTCGGCCCCGGCCTGTACGCTGCCCGAGCGGCTTCCGGACCGCCGCTCGCGACCACGCGCAGCGGGCGCATCGCCGGGCTCGTGGAACGCGGCATCCACGTGTTCCGTGGTGTCCCCTACGGCGGCGACACCGCCCGCCGGCGGTTCCAGCGAGCCGTGCGTGAAGCCACTTGGACCGGCACGCGCGATGCCACCCGTTTCGGCGCCTCGGCCCCCCAGCGCGGCGATGCCGACGGACAGTCCGTCAGCGAGGACTGCCTGTTCCTCAACGTCTATACGCCTGCCCTGCGCGACGGCGGCAAGCGTCCGGTCCTGTTCTACATCCACGGCGGCGGCTACAACAACGGCTCCGGTTCGCATGCCCTCTACGACGGCGTGAACCTGTGCCGCCGCGGCGATGTCGTCGTGGTCACCGTCAACCACCGGCTCAACGCGTTCGGCTACCTGTATCTCGGCGAGAGCGGCGACGAACGCCTGCGCGACGCCGGAAACGTCGGCCAGCTAGACCTGATCGACGCCCTGCGCTGGGTGCGCGAGCATGCGCACGAGTTCGGCGGCGACGCGGGCAACGTCACCGTGTTCGGCCAGTCCGGCGGGGGTGCCAAGATCGCCACGCTCATGGCCATGCCGGAGGCCGATGGCCTGTTCCACAGGGCGATGACGATGAGCGGCCAGCAGGTCACCGCGGCCGGCCCGCGCGCCGCCGCGCAGCGCACTGCGCTGTTTCTCGCCGAACTGGGGCTGGGCCCGCGCGACACCGCCGCGCTGCTGGCAATGCCGATGGCGCGCCTGCTGGAGGCGACGCGTGTGCGCGATCCGTCGCGCGTGGAGGACACCTCACTCTACTTCGGGCCCGTTCTGGACACGCACAACCTGCCGCGGCATCCGTTCTATCCGGATGCACCCGCACAGTCGGCACGCATCCCGATGGTCATCGGCAACACGCGCGACGAGACGCGCGCATTCCTGGGCAACGACGAAGCGAACTTCGCACTGACCTGGGACCAGCTGCCGCAAAAGCTGCGCGAGCAGCAGTACGTCGACCTGTCGCCGGAGGGGGTGATCGCCGAGTACCGACGGCTGTATCCCGACTACACGCCGTCCGAGGTGTTCTTCGCCGCCACCACCGCGGGCCGCTCCTGGCGCGGCGCCATCATCGAGGCCGAGGAACGTGCGAAGCAGGGAGCGCCCGCCTGGGTCTACCAGTTGGACTGGCGTTCGCCGGCCGAAGGCGGACGCCTGCGCGCCTTCCACACGCTCGACATCCCGCTGGTGTTCGACAACGTGGCGGCCAAGGGGTCGAAGACCGGCGATGACGCACGGGCACGTGCGATGGCCGCGCGCATGAGCGAAGCCTTGATCGCCCTCGCCCGCCATGGCGACCCCAACCACGCAGGCCTTCCCGACTGGGCGCCGTACACGTTGCCTCGGCGGCAGACGATGGTGCTCGACGACACGCCCAGGATGCAGGACGACCCGCGTGGCGGCGAACGCAAGCTCTATCAGCGCGTGCCCTTCGTCCAGCGCGGCACGATGTAGCGTGCGCTGAGCGCGCGACCGCAAGGATGGCCCGGCCGCCGGTCGTGCGCGCGGCGCACGCTACGCCATGACCTCCGCAGCGATCTGGAACGAGCGCAGGCGCTTGTCGTGATCGAAGATGTTGGCCGTCAGCATCAGTTCGTCCGGACGGTGGCGCTGGATGAAGTCGGCGATGCCCTTGCGTACCGTATCGCGGCTGCCGACGACGGCGCAGGCCAGTGCCTGGGCCACGCCGGCCTTCTCGTGCGGCTCCCAGAACGCTTCGATGTCATCGATCGGCGGCGGCACCAGGCCGGCCCGGCCGCGCCTCAGGTTGACGAACGCCTGCTGCTGGGTGGTGAACAGGTAGCGTGCCTCCTCGTCGGTCTCGGCCGCCACGACATTCAGGGCCAGCATCGCATGCGGCCTGGCCAGCCGCTTCGACGGGCGGAAATCGCGGTGGTACAGCAGCAGCGCCTGGTCCATCGCATCGGGCGCGAAATGGGAAGCGAACGCGTACGGCAGCCCCAGGGCGGCGGCCAGCTGCGCGCCGAACAGGCTCGAGCCCAACAGCCACACGGGCACGTCGAGACCTGCACCGGGCACAGCACGCACCGCCTGGCCCTCCTGCACCGGCTCGAAATAGCGCAGCACGTCCTGCACGTCCTGCGGGAACTGCTCGGCACTGTCGAAATAGCGCCGCAACGCACGCGCCGTGGCCTGGTCGGTGCCCGGGGCGCGGCCTAGGCCTGGGTCGATGCGTCCGGGATACAGCGACGCCAGCGTGCCGAACTGCTCGGCCACCTGCAGCGGTGAGTGGTTCGGCAGCATGATGCCGCCGGCCCCCACGCGGATCGTCGACGTCGCACCAGCGACGTGCCCGATCAGCACCGCCGTCGCGGCGCTGGCGATGCCCGGCATGTTGTGGTGTTCGGCCAGCCAGTAGCGGTTATACCCCCAGCGCTCGGCATGCTGCGCCAGATCGCGCATGTGCACGAACGCCTGGGTGGTATCGCTGCCCTCGCAGACAGGCGCGAGGTCGAGGAGCGAGTAAGGGATCATGGGGACACCGGCAATGACGATGCCATCGTCATGGGGACGCAGGCGATCCGGTTCCACCCGATGTCATGGGATGCTGCATCCCGCCTAGCCCAGCAGGTCGAACGGCCCGCCCTGTTCCAGCGCACGCTGGTAGGCCGGCCTGGCGTGGATGCGCTGCAGGAATCCGGCCAGGTTCGGATAGGCCTCCAGCCCGGCGCGTACCGCGGCCGCTTCGACCGGAAAACTCATCTGGATGTCGGCTGCGCTGAACAGGTCGCCGGCGAACCATGGCGCCTTGCCCAGTTCGCTTTCCATGTAGCCCAGGTGCAGCTGTACCTGCGGGCCGACGAAGGTCCGCATCGCCTTGTCGGCGATGCCACGCGCGATGGGGCGGGCGAAGAACGGCATCGGCGCCTTCTTCAGGCGGGAGAACACCAGGCTGAGCAGCATCGGCGGCATCGCCGAGCCTTCGGCGTAATGCAGCCAGTAGCGGTAACGCAGGTGCTCGGCCGTGCCGGGCGACGGTGCGAACCGGCGCGCGGTGTCGTAACGCTCGACCAGGTATTCGAGGATGGCGCCGGATTCGGCCAGGACGTGTTCGCCATCCACCACCACCGGGGACTTGCCCAGCGGGTGGATCTTCTTCAGCTCCGGCGGCGCGAGCAGGGTCTTCGCGTCGCGCTGGTAGCGCACCACGGTGTAGTCCAGGCCCAGTTCCTCGAGCAGCCAGAGCACGCGCTGGGAACGGGAGTTGTTGAGATGGTGGACGGTGATCATGCCGTTACTCCGTGGGGATGGGCCATGCTACCGCGGCTCTCATCCCTGTAGGAGCGACGTCAGTCGCGACCGGATGCAGCAGCCGTGCGTGACTCCGCTGCAGACGCGAGGGCTCGCTGCCAAGTGTCCGCTCCCGCGAGTGTGGGCCGTGCGGTCGCGACTGACGTCGCTCCTACAGGGAAACGATGCGACTCACGAACTGCACGACAGCATCGAGCACCCTGCCCGTTGCCGCGCCCAGTCGGGACGCCGTTGCGCGAAACGCGCGCGACCCGGCTGGTCGTCGTACGGACGGCGCATGACCTCCAGCAGTTCATGGACGCCGGATAGGTCGCCGGCCTCGGCGGCATCGATGGCCTGCTGGGCCAGATAGTTGCGCAGCACGTAACGCGGGTTGGCCAGGCGCATGCGTTCGCGGCGCACAGCGGCATCGAGCGCGTCCTCGTCGCGACGGCGGGCGTACGCGGCCAGCCAGTCGCGCAGCGCAGGCGCAACGGCCTCGCGCTTGGCCGGGTCGTAGAAGGCGTCGTCGAAGGCCGACAGCGACGCGTCCATCGGATCCGCGTCGATCAGCGCACGGAAGAACAGCGTCATGTCGATCTCACCCTGTGCCAGCAGCTGCTGCAACGTGTCCATCCGTTCCATGTCCTCATCCCGGCAGTCGGACAGCCCCAGCTTGCGTGCGATATTGTCGCGATCGGCCCGCGCGTAAGCGTCAGCGAAGCGCTGCAATCCTTCCTGCAGCGCCTCCACTCCGTCGAACAGCGGCGACAGGGCCTGCGCGAAGCGGCTCAGGTTCCATCCCGCCACCCGCGGTTGCCAGCCGAAGCGATAGCGGCGACCCTGGGCGTCGGTGGTGTTAGGCGTCCAGTCCGGGTCGTAGTCGTCGATCCATCCGTAGGGGCCGTAGTCGATGGTCAGGCCGAGCACCGACATGTTGTCGGTGTTCATCACGCCATGCACGAAACCCACGCGCATCCAGTGCGCCACCATCATCGCCGTGCGTTCGCAGACCTCGGCGAACCACGCGGCATACAGCGCCTCGCCCTCCCCCGACAGGTGCGGAAAATCGCGCCGGATCGTGAAGTCCACCAGCGTGCGCAGAAGGTCCGTGTCGCCGCGCGACGCCGGCAACTGGTAGTGGCCGAAGCGCAGGAACGACGGTGCCACGCGGCACACGATCGCGCCCGGTTCGGGTTTCGGATGGCCGTCGTAGAACATGTCGCGCACGACCGGCTCGCCGGTACCCACCAGACTCAGGGCCCGCGTGGTCGGTACGCCCAGATGGTGCATCGCCTCGCTGCACAGGAACTCGCGGATCGAGGAGCGCAGCACCGCGCGCCCATCGGCGGTGCGCGAGTACGGCGTCGGGCCGGCACCCTTCAGCTGCAGTTCCCAGCGCTCACCGCGCCCGTTGACCGCTTCGCCCAGTGTGATGGCGCGGCCGTCGCCGAGCTGTCCGGCCCAGTTGCCGAACTGGTGGCCACCGTAATTGCCCGCGTACGGCTGCATGCCTTGCAACAGCGCGTTGCCGCCGAACACCTGCGCGAACGCGGGAGACGCGACATCGGCGTCGTCGAGGCCGAGCAGCGCCGCGACTTCACGCGAATGCGCCAGCAGCGTCGGCGCAGCGACGGGCGGGGGCGCGGTCGGCGACCACAACGCACCACGAACCTCCCGACGCCGATGGCCCTGCTCCGGGTCTCCCGGCAGTTCGCGGACGAAGCGGTTGTCGAAGCGCAGGGCGTCCAGGCCGCTCATGCGGCGTCCGCGGCCTGGTCCACCAGCGGCGTCAGGTCCGGACGCAGCGCCACACGTTCGTCGAACACGAAGCAGGCGCCTTCGTAGCCGAAGCCGCCGACCTGCTCGAAATAGCCGAGGATGCCGTCGTCGAGCTGCAGCACGTTGTCCATGCCGTCGGCCTGCATCCACAACGCGGCCTTCTCGCAACGGATGCCGCCCGTGCAGAAGCTGACGACGGTGGCGTCCTTCAATGCATCGCGATGCGGCTCAAGTGCCGCCGGCAGGTCGGTGAACTTGTCGATCGGCAGCGTCAGCGCCCCGGCGAAGGTGCCGTAGGCGATCTCCTGCTGATTGCGGGTATCCAGCATCACCACGCGACGGCCGGCATCGTCGTGCCCCTGTTCCAGCCAGCGGGCAAGCGTAGCGGGTTCGACGGCGGGAGCCCGCGCCTGTTCCGGCGTGGTGCCGGGACGACGGAAGCTGATGATTTCCGGCTTCACCTTGACCTTGAGCCGCGCGAACGGGACCTGCCGGCTGGTGCTGTACTTCACCCGCAGGCCGGCGAAGCGCGCATCGTCACGCAGCGGGGCGAGGAAGGAGGCGATCGCGCCGGCGTCGCCGGCCAGGAACAGGTTCAGCCCCTCGCTCGCCACCAGCACCGAACCCCGCAGCGAGAGCGCCTCGGCGCGTGCGCGAAGCGTCGAGGCGAATGCCTCGGGAGCGTCGATGGGTGTGAAATGGTAGGCTGCGATGTTGGTGATCATGCGCTGATTTTAGCGTCCACCGGGGGCTCACGCCTCAGAGCAGCATCCAGGGCAACGCGAGCGTCAATACGATGATCGCAACCATCACGGCCAGCACCCCGGCCACGTACAGGGGGCGCCTGCGCCACTGGCCTGCAAACGTCTCCGCACGCCCTTCTCGCTCCGCCGCCGCGCGCTCTTCACGTGCCTGCGTCCGACGCCGGGCCTGATAATCCGCCATCAGGGCCTTGGCCCGCGTCAGCTGGTCGACGTCCTCGATCCACAGTCCACCCGCGGAAATTCCCCACGGGCTGGGCTGCGTCTCATAGAAGTCGATCGCGTTCGATCGCAGCAGGTCGCGTACATCGTCGGCCTCGTCGCCGGGCACGTTGCGCAGATTCAGGAAGAGTTTCGCCATGGCACCAGTGTACCCGCTGCGATCCGGGCCACCGGGGCGCCGGATGCGTTACCCTGCGCGCCTTTCGCCCCGTGGATGAACCCTTCGATGCGTTCCCTGTTGCTCGCCGCTTCGCTGCTCCTGCTCGCCGCCTGCACCGCCCCCGTCCCGCCGCCAGGCGGTAGCGTCGCAGAACTCGAGCGTATCGACACTTTTGCAGGCACCGGTGCCGTGGCGACCAGCGGCAGCGATGTCACCGTGCACTATACCGGCTGGCTGTACGACGAGAAGGCGCCGCAGCAGCGCGGCTTGAAGTTCGACAGTTCGGTCGACCGCGGCCAGCCCTTCACCTTCCTGCTGGGGGCCGGCCAGGTGATCCGCGGCTGGGACGACGGCGTGGCGGGCATGAAGGTGGGGGGCAAGCGCACGCTGCTGATCCCGGCCGACCTGGGCTACGGCAGCAACGGCGCGGGCGGCGTGATCCCGCCCGGCGCTTCGCTGGTGTTCGACGTGGAGCTGCTGGACGTGAAGCCGCACGAGTGAGTGGCGCGTTCCCCCTGTAGGAGCGACGTGAGTCGCGACCGCGAGCACGCCGCGCAAGGAATCCTTCTGGTGAGCGCATGGATGACACGCCATGATCTTCATGCCGTGCGGTCGCGACTCACGTCGCTCCTACATAAAGCACGGACTACTCCACCGGCGCCAGCCGCAGGTCGTGGAAGTCGAAGCTGAAATCCGTCAGCGGCGATATTGCTTCCATGCGCGCCTCGCGGATGCCGCCATCCGGCTTCAGGGAGAAGGTCAGGAAGGCGTCGGCGTTGAGCCAGCGCTCGCGCCAGCGCACCACGAAGGTGTCGTGCTGCCAAGGCTGCAGGTCGCCCACCAGTTCCGGCGTACGGCTGAAGCGCAGCACCAGGCCATCGCCCTCCTGCGCCACCACGACATCGCCATACCACGGGTCGCGCAGCGTGCCGGCGTACTTCGCCAACGGCAGCGACGGCTTCGATGTGGCGTCGCGCGCGGCCTGCAGCTTCTGCCAGTGCGCATCGGCATCGCCCTTGGCCTGTGCGACCTGCACCTGGTAAGCCGCCAGCCAGTCGGTGCCGCTGTTGGCCAGATAGGCATCCAGCACTTTCAGGGTGATCGCATGGAAGGCGGCGCCGACTTCCTGATTGGTCAGCACCACCACGCCCAGCTTCTGTTCCGGCACCAGCGTCACCCGCGAGACCATGCCGGGCCAGCCGCCGGTATGCCACACCAGCTTGCGGCCCTGGAAATCGGAGACCATCCAGCCTTCGCCGTATCCCAGGAAGTTCGGCTTTGCGGCCTTCAACGCTTCCACCTTAGGTTCGGAAATCGGAATCGGCGTGACCAGCGACCACATCGCCTTCTGCCGGGCCGGCGTGAACAGGGCCTGCTCCCGCCCCCTCGCGTCGCGGTAGGTGCCGCCGGCGAGCTGGGCGTTCATCCACTTCGCCATGTCGCCGACGCTGGAGTAGATCCCGCCCGCGCCCGCGACGTTGCGCCACGTCATGCGCGGCGCCGGCTGCAGGGTGGTGAAGTCGGCCATGGCGTGCCCGGTGGCGACATTGTCGCCCGGCTTCAGCGCATCGCTGTTGTAGCGCGTCTCGCGCATGCCCAGCGGCTGGAAGATGCGGTTGCGCAGGAACTGCTCATAGGACTGGCCGCTGGCCTGTTCGATCACCAGCTGCGCTACGCCGTACAGGATGTTGTCGTAGGCGTAGCGCTCGCGGAAGCCCCCGCTGAGCGGCACATCGCGCAGGCGCTCGGCCACTTCGCGGTTGCTGTAGGTGGTCGTGGGCCAGTACAGCAGGTCGCCCGCCCCCAGCCCCAGCCCGCTGCGGTGGACCAGCAGGTCGCGGATGCGCATCTCGCGGGTGACGTACGGATCGGCCATGCGGAACCATGGCAGGTGATCGATGACGCGATCCTCCAGTTCGAGCTTGCCCTCGTCGGCCAGCATCGACAGTGAGGCCGACGTGAATGCCTTGGTGTTGGAGGCGATGGCGAACAGGGTGTGCGCATCCACCTTCGCCGGCTTGCCCATCTCACGCTCGCCCCACCCTTTCGCCAGTACCACCTTGCCATCCTTCACCACGGCGACCGCGATGCCGGGCACATCGAAGGCCTCGCGCACGGATTCGACATAGGCGTCGAGATCCTGCAATGCGGGCGGTGGCGCGGTTTCCTTCGCAAGGGCCGCGGGCGCGACCAGGCACAACAACAGCAGGGCGCGGCACGCAACCGCGGGCGACAGTGGATGCATCAGGAGTCCCCGTTCGAATCTGCGCGCGACGATACCGCACCTGGCCTCGTCGGTGCGCCCGACGAAAGTCCGTATCGGCGCACGGCATACTATGCGGATGCCTCAACCGCAGCCCGACACCACCGCTCCCGCAGCCACCGTCGCCGTCATCGGCGGTGGACCCGCGGGCCTGATGGCGGCTGAAACCCTGCGTGCGGCGGGCCTGCAGGTCGACCTCTACGACGCCAAGGGCTCGGTGGGGCGGAAATTCCTGATCGCCGGCAAGGGCGGCATGAACCTGACCCACTCGGACCCGTTCGATGTCTTCGTCACGCGCTATGGCGAGCGCGCGCACGAGATCGCCGCGTGGCTAAGGCACTTCGATGCCGATGTGCTGCGCGCCTGGGCGCGGGGACTCGGCGTGGAGACCTTTGTCGGAACGTCCGGCCGCGTGTTTCCCACCGATCTCAAGGCTGCACCCCTGCTGCGCGGCTGGGTACGACGCCTGCGCGAACAGGGCGTGCGCTTCCACGTGCTGCATCGCTGGCTGGGCTGGGACGAGGGCGGCGCATTGCGCTTTTCGACGCCGCAGGGGGATGCCTCGGTGCGGGCCGACGCGGTGGTGCTGGCCCTGGGCGGCGGCAGCTGGCCGGAGCTGGGCTCGGACGGCGCATGGGTAGGGGTCCTGCGGGCGCGCGACATCGACATCGCACCACTCCAGCCCTCCAACTGCGGTTTCGATATCGGCTGGAGCGAACATCTGGCCAGCCGCTTCGCGGGCGAGCCCCTGAAGCCGGTCACCGCACACTGGCACGACGACGCGGGCCGACCGCATCAACGCCAGGGCGAGTGCGTGATCACCGCCACCGGCATCGAAGGCAGTCTGGTCTACGCACTGTCGCCGATGCTTCGCGATGCCATCGCGCGCGACGGCCATGCCACGCTGGTGCTGGACCTGCTGCCCGGTCGCGAGGAAAGCGACCTGCTGCGCCGGCTGGCCAGGCCACGCGGTTCCCGCAGCCTGAGCGAACACCTGCGCCGGGAAGCCGGCGTCAGCGGCGTGCGTGCGGCACTCCTGTACGAAGTACTCGACAAGGCGGCGTTGGCCGATCCCACGAAGATCGCCGCGACCCTGAAGCGGTTTCCGTTCCGGCTGCAGCGCACGCGTCCCATCGAGGAAGCCATCAGCAGCGCGGGTGGCATACCCTTGGAAGCGTTGGACCAGGGACTGATGCTGCGCGGATTGCCCGGCGTGTTCGCCGCCGGCGAGATGCTCGACTGGGAAGCACCCACCGGCGGCTACCTGCTGACAGCGTGCTTCGCCAGCGGCCGCCAGGCCGCGCAGGGCGTGGTCGACTGGCTGGCGCAACGCAACGCCTGACTGGTCGTCCGCAGGGGCTGCGGCGCGCACCCCGGGAAGTGCGTGCCGCAGCGGCTGCGGAACGTGGCGCGAACGATACGCGAGCCGTTGTTGAAGTCCGGTTAGCGTTTCAAAGCAGTTTTATTACAGACATTTACGGCCTGATATGCATGCTGCATCTCAGGCCGCTGAATCGTCATTCAGCCTCGTCCAGTGCGACGTCTCCCACCCGATCTTCGCGCCGCGCCTTGGCAGCGACATGCATGTTGTCGACCAGATTGGGATAGCGTCGCCCCGCCGCCCGCGCACGTGCGCGGGCCTCTTCCACCTGGGCTGGGGAAAGTTTGAGACCACCATCTCTCCGCGTCGGCGTGGGACGTCGCCAAGGGCCCGGCGTGCGGCTGGCCACGGATCAGACAGCCGCCGTCACCACGATCTCGATCAGCCAGCCCGGGCGCGCCAGATGCGCCTGCATGGTCGCGCGCGGAGGCGCATGGCCTGCCGGCACCCACGCATCCCACACCCGGTTCATCGCTTCGAAATCCTGCAGGTCCTTCAGGAATATCTCGGCGCGCAGGATCTTCGCCTTGTCACTGCCGGCGCGCGCCCGCAGCGCGTCGATCTCGGCCAGCACCTGCTGGGTCTGGCCGGCGATGCCCTGGGTGGCGTCCTCGGCCACCTGGCCGGCCAGGTAGACCACGCCATTGTGGATGGCCATTTCCGACAGCCGCGGGCCTACGTCGAAGCGCTGGATCATGAAGTCGTTCTCCGGTGTGTCGTCGAAGCTTAGCGCCCCGCCCCGCCGTCCGCACGACGGGCGGCCTGGTGCAGCCAGGCGCCCGCCAGCGGCATGGCCGCCACGATCAGCGCGATCAGCAGTTTCTGCACCCATCCGCGCCCGGCCGGCGGCCACAGTGCATGCACCCACAGCAGCGCGAAGCAGGCGGCCGACCAGGTGGCGGCCAACGGAAAGTGGCGGCGCCACGCCGCATCCAGACGGAAGCGCCATGCCTGCACCACCATGCCGCTGACCACGCACAGGAAAGCCGTGATCGCGCAGACATGATGGAACATCAGGTGGAAGTCCGGCGCCACCTGCGGCAGCCATGAGTCGCCGATGGCCACGCCCGCCAGTGCGAGCGCGCCGGTGCACAAGAGGAGAACCGGCGCTGCACTGCGGGCCCGCGGCGCCAGTTGCACGTACAGGCCCAGCGCCAGCGCCACGATGGCCACGGCCAGCAGGCAGTACATCGTCCGCAGCAGCAGCCCGTACGGACCCCGCAGGTACTGGCTGAGGGTCGCCTGCTGCCAGGCCAGGTCATCGCGCACGAGTTGCAGGCCACCGGCCACGCCCAGGAACAGCAGCGCCCCGAGGATCGCCAGGTGCGCCGCCAGCCTGGCAGCGCCGCGGTGCAGGGGAGCGGTATCGGACATGGGCGGGCCGGTGGCGGGAGGGTCCGGATTATCCCGGAACTCAAGAATCACGGGCACCGGCCGCTGGGGTGGCAGACCTGCGCGACGTGCCTGCCGTCACGCTTTGACCTACACTCCGGCTTCCCCCGGCGTACCGGGGATGGCCGCCATGAGCAAGGGGACTCTTCGCGCCAATGCCTTCCGATACACCGCCGCCCGGGACCGATCCGGCACGCCACGCCCAACGCCTGCCGCGCCGGATCCACCGGTTGCGCATGCTGGGCATGGGCCTGGCGGCGTTGCCCATCGGCATGGTGCTGATGGAGAACCAGGCCGGCGCCGGCCACTGGGGCTTCCTGCTATTCACCACCATCCTGTGGCCCCAACTGGCGCTGTGGCTTGCGCTGCGCCACCGCGAGCCCTTCCGCGGCGAGATCCGCAACCTGCTGCTGGATTCGATCCTCGCGGGGATGTGGGTGCCGCTGATGGCGTTCAATCTTCTGCCCAGCGTCATGCTGGTGACGCTGGCCACGGTGGACAAGATCAGCACAGGCATCGACAGGCTCTGGTACTGGTCGCTGCCGCTGATGCTGGCCGGCGGCATCGCGGCCGGGCTGGCCACCGGTTTCGAACTGCAGCCGGTCACCAGCATGGCGGTGATGATCGCCTGCCTGCCCATGCTGCTGATCCACTCCATTGCGGTCAGCCAGGCCAGTTACCGCCTGGTCCGCAAGGTGAAGCGCCAGAACCGCCAGTTGGACGAGCTGAGCCGGCGCGACACGCTGACCGGCCTGGACAGCCGGAGGCACTGGCAGGAACGCGCGTCCGCGCTGCTGGAACAGTGCGCGGCGACGGGCGATCCGGCCACGTTGCTGATGATCGACATCGACCATTTCAAGGCGATCAACGATCGTCACGGCCACGCGGCCGGCGACGACGTGCTGCGCGCCACGGCGGACGTGATACGCCACAGCATCCGCGGGCAGGACGATGCGGGCCGGCTGGGCGGCGACGAGTTCGCGGTTGTGCTGCGCCACACGGACGTGGAGGCGGCCGCCACGGTCGCGCGGCGCATCCGCGAGGGCGTGGAGGCCCTGCGCGTGCAGAGCGCGCCGGGACTGCGACCCACGGTAAGCCTTGGACTGGCGCAGGCCATGGCGCCGCAGGAGGGGTTGCGCGCCTGGATGGAAGCGGCCGACCGTGCGCTTTACCGGGCCAAGAGCGCGGGTCGCAACCGGTTGGCGGTACACGACGGCCTGGAGGCCGCCATCGACACGCCCTGAGGCCGAACGTTACGCGCCGAGGTGTTCGCTGCGTTCCCGCTGGGGCAGTTCCAGCACGTTGCTGGCGGCACGCACCGCTTCGCTCTCGTTCTCGTACACGCATACGCGGTTCCGGCCCAGGTGCTTGGCACGGTAGAGCTGCCGGTCGGCATGGGAGAGCAGCCGTGCCAGGCTGTAGCCGGACTGCACGCTGGAGGTCACGCCGAAGCTGCCGGTGATGGCGAACACGTGGCCGGTTTCGCGGGTGTCGATCTGGGCCAGTCGCACGCGGCAATCCTCGGCCACGCGGGCGGCGGCGCGCAGGTCGCAGCCGTACATCAGGATGGCGAACTCCTCGCCCCCCAAGCGGCCCAGCACGTCGATGCGGCGGCAGAAGCCCTTGCTGGCCTCGGCCACTTCCTTCAACGCCCAGTCGCCGGTGCCATGGCCGAAGCGGTCGTTGATGTTCTTGAAGTGGTCCAGGTCGTACATGATGAGCGCGGCCTGTTCGCCGTTGCGGGCGCATTCGGCCAGCGCGCGCTCGGCGCGGATGGTGAAGTGGTGGCGGTTGCAGATGCCGGTCAGCGCATCGGTCTCGGCCATCTTCTTCAGCGACAGCTGCACACGCTTGATCTTGAATGCCCAGTAGCCGATGGAGGCCACCAGCACGATCAGCAGCATGACGATCAGCCGGTTGTTCTGCGCCGCCTGCTGATCCACCTTGCGCTGGAGCTGCAGCACCTGGTTCTGCTGGTCCAGCAGGTCGATCTGTTGGGTCTTTTGCAGGGTTTCCTGGCGCACGATCTGGTAGGCCAGCTCACGGGTCTTCACTTCATCAAGGTAGGCCTTGTCCGCATCCGCGTAATTCTTGTACGCCGCCAGAGCCAGTTCCGGGCTTCCACGGCGCTCAGCGATCTCGTAGATCGCGCGATAGGCCTTGACCAGCGGAAGCGAGCTCTGGATGCTCTTGCTGTGCATCAGCGTATCGAGCGCATAGCGCTCTGCCATCGAGATATTGCCCTTCTCCAGCAGGAGCTCGGCCAACGTGGCCTTGACGTCGGCGATCAAGCGCGGATATCGGGTGCGCTCCACCTCCTTCAGGTGGGACTCGAGGAGTTTGATGGCGTCTTCCCGGGCACCGCGCAGTACGAGCGCACGCGCCAGCGTGATGCGCATGAAATTCGCGGCGGCCAGTTCCCCTTGCCCGAGGCATTGGGCGATGCTCTTTTCGATCGCCTCTTCCCGCGGCTCGGTCTTGGACACATTCTGCTGAGCGTCCAGATACACCTGCCGCGCAAGGCATTCCGTGCGCGCATCGGGGTCGTCCACCAGGATCTTGTCTGCGAACTGCAGTGCCTCCTCGTACTGCCCGATCTGACTGTTGATAGTGGCGGCCACGCCCAGGCCCTGATGCCGGAGTTCCTTGGAACTGACGGAGCCTAGCAACTTCAAAGTCCGCTCCAGCTGCCTCAGACCATCGGTGAACTTCCGATTGATCGCATGTGCGTTGACGATCAGCGCACTGGCGCGGAACTGGACATCCGGATTCGACGACGTGATCAGCAGATCGTTCGCCACCCGGATGGCCTGCTCGTGCTTGCCCTGAAAGACCAGTGCATAGGCGTTGAGGTAGCGGATTGAATCCTGCTGGGACGGAGTCGCCTGCTCGAGGGAAACGTTGAGTTTCTCGAGCAGGCGTTGGAACTGCTGGTGATCTGCACTTTTTGTCTGTTCGGCCTTGTCGATCAAGACCTGAATATCATCGGATGCATACGCACTCCCCGCAGCCAACAGAGCAGCGAGCATCCAACAAAGACGTACAGCGACAATCCTGATCACCATCATCTTCTCCGCGATGTCCCCGCCGAGGGACTTCTCACTCTTCCTGAGGTGCCTCGCCGCCTTCGTCAGGCAGATCCGCGTCCTGCTGGTCGTCGTCCTTGCGGGCCGGCGACTCTTCCGGGGCCCACACCATGCAAATCATGTTCTCGCGGGCGCCGAAAACGTCCGCCATTACCCGACTGTCGAGCCCCATGAGGGCCGATTTCTGTTCATCTTGCAGCCCGGACTCATCCAGCGCGACAACGAACCTGCGCTCGCGCTCGGCTGCAAAAACGGGCTGCTCGCCCATGGTCTCCAAAAGACGGATCAGATTCGACACAAGTCCCCCAAGAAATGGTTTGAAGTCACGTCGCACCGCCTTCTGGTCAGCCCGACGCCATCCCCTGGTCCGACGTTCAGCTACTGCGACTCACAGAAGATACGCTGATTCGTGACGCGACTCCACCGCCCACCGCTACCACAGGCCCCTCAGCCAAGCCCGGGGGTCATCGCCCGAATGCGGGCCCGGACCTCCATGTTGGGGACCATCGGCGAACAGGGAGGCACCACCAGCGTCGACGCCAGGGTGAGGGCTGCACTCGGGAGGCCCTCCAATGGCAGCCGCAGCGCGCGGTGGCCCGCCTGAGGCAGGGTGGCGGCCTCGTACACGATCACCTCGTGTCGTGCCGGATACTGGGACCGGAGAAGCTCGACGAGGACGTCCAGCAGGGCTGCATCCTGGGAGAACCGCATCAGTGAAGGATCGCCTGCCACCCCCACCTGCCAGAGCACCAGGAACGCGGAGGTGTCGATCACCCTGCGATAGAACATGAATTGGCTGGCCTCGAAGTGCTGGCAACCGACCGTTCCCGGATCAATCCCCAGATCGGCGTAAAGGCAATCCTCGGCCGATACCGCGGCCTCCATGATCGCTTCGTAGCCGGCCTCCCTGGCCAGCGCGACCGCACGGTGCGGCACGACCGCAAACACTCCAGGGTGCCCGTAGAACGCCCCGCACACCCGCTTGCCCGCCTTCACCTCCGTCAGCATCGCTTCGATCATCTCCCGGTAGGTGTCGGTGCGTGGTTTGCCTTCACCGTAGAACGGCTGAAGGCTGCGGACATCTGGATTCATCCCCTGAACCCACAGTTCGACAAGGGGGTCCGACATTGCGACGAAGACCACGTCCGCTTGTTCGATGTGAGCACGCGCGCGCGGGCCGATGTGTGCGCCCAGTGTCATTCCCACGCCCACGCAGGCCAGGCTCCCGGTGCGATCGCTCATTCTTCTTCATCCCCTGTAAAAGCGCCCAGTATCGGCGCTAGCCGGTACCCGACCCAAAACTCGCCGCCCAGGTCGCGCGACTGAGGTACCAATGAATCCGATCAGGACGTCGCGGAACCTGTTCGAACCCGAGCTTGCGCATCAGACCTATGGACCGATGATTCACCGGCAGCTGGCAGCCAAACTGAGCAGGCAGCCCCAAGTGCCCAAAACCCTCGTCGCGAACGCAGGCGAGCGCTTCGTACGCGTAGCCCTTGCCTTGCTGGGAGCCCACGATGATCGAACCTATCTCAGGCATACCGTCCCGGGTGACCAGTCCTACAAGGCCGACGTCTCTCCCAGTCGCCCGTTCCGTCGCCACCCACAACCATGCCGTGGGCGTCGCTTGCTCCATCATCGCAAGGCTTGCACGGAACGCACTGGCTGCGGCTTCTGGATGCAACGGCGCACCTGCGTGCTCCATGAGGTCAGCGTCGCCAAACCAGGCGCAGTAACGCGGCTCGTCTGAGCTCCGTAGCGGATGCAGGGACAGTCGCTGCGTTGTGAGCGCGCGAGCAACGGGCATCACGGGGAAGGCTCCACGCGCGCCTGCGATGTGACGTTCACGAGACTCCGGAGGGGGCGCGGGAGGGTGCAGGCATCCACTCACCCCACCTGCCCCTTCGCCCAGCGCACGATCGCCTCCGCCGGCATCGCCCCGCTCTGGCGCGCGATCTCGCGGCCGCCCTGCAGCAGCACCATGGTCGGGATGCTGCGGATGCCGAACCGGTTGCCCAGTCCAGGGCTGGCCTCGGTATCCACCTTGGCCAGCCGCATCGCCGGTTCCAACAAGCCGGCAGCGCGCTGGAAGTGCGGCGCCATCTGCAGGCAGGGCCCGCACCAGGGCGCCCAGAAATCCACCAGCAGCGGCAAGGTGCTGCGCAGTGCATGGCGGTCGAAGTCCGCTTCGCCCAGGGTCAGCGGCACGCCGGTGAACAACGGGTGGTGACAGCGTCCGCAGGCCGGCGCCTCGGCCAGGCGCGCCAGCGGCACCCGGTTCATCGCGGCGCAGTGCGGACAGGCGATCAGGGGGTCTTCGGCGCTCATGCCGGCATCCTACCGCCCACGCATCCGCCGCGTCACCGCACCCTTACCAGCCGCCCCCATCCCGCCGCACGGCGGTGGCACCGCCGACGCTGAGCCCTCCACGACCACGCCTCACGACGAGGACATCCATGTG
>NZ_PDWV01000055.1 GCF_010093385.1 Pseudoxanthomonas mexicana | reverse complement strand
GGTTGGGGGCCGCGGCTTCCGGTACCGGCGTCGGCATCGGCTTTTCTTCCACCAGCTGCGGGCGCTCGTCGCTGGCGGCGCGGGGCGCCGGCTCTTCCATCCCGCTGGCCCCGTCGCCGGTGGACAGTGGCTCGGGCAGTGCCTCGAGCGGCGCGGCCTTGCCGGGCAGGGTGGGCTGCGCGGTGTAGAAACCGTCGTCTCGCCCGGCCCACCACACGATCAGGAACAGCAGCAGGCCCACGCCGAAGGCGATGGCGGCGTTGCGCAGGGCGGTGCGGGGCAGGCGGAAGGTGAAGTGGGGTTCGTGCGGTTGCGGGGCCGACATGGGAATCACCGGTGAAGTCCCGCCGATTCTTGCACAGCCGGGGTTAACCGCGCGGGCAGGCGGTCGCAGATGGGCGATAATGCCGGCCTCCCTCGCCAGACCGCTGTTTCCATGCTCGATCCCGTCCTGCTCCGCACCCAGCCCGCCGAACTCGCCCAGCGCCTCAAGGAAACCCGCGGTTTCGACCTGGACGTGTCCCGGATCGCCGACCTGGAGGCCGCCCGCAAGCAGATCCAGAAGCGCACCGAGGAGCTGCAGAACCTGCGCAACACCCGCTCGAAGGCCATCGGCCAGGCCAAGGCCAAGGGCGAGGACGTGTCCGCGCTGATCGCGGAAGTGGCCGGCTTCGGTGACGAGCTGAAGGCCTCGGAAGTGAAGCTGGACGAGATCCGCGCCGAGATCGAAGGCATCGCCCTGGGCATTCCCAACCTGCCGCACGCCAGCGTGCCGGTCGGCAGCGACGAGGCCGGCAACGTCGAACAGCACCGCTGGGGTACGCCGCGCACGTTCGATTTTCCGGTCAAGGACCACGTGGAACTGGGCGCCCGCCACGGCTGGCTCGACGCCGACACCGCCGCCAAGCTGTCCGGCGCGCGCTTCACCGTGCTGCGCGGCCAGCTGGCCCGCCTGCACCGCGCGCTGGCGCAGTTCATGCTGGACCTGCACACCAACGAACACGGTTACGAAGAGACCAGCGTGCCGGTGATCGTCAACGCCGATTCCATGCGCGGCACCGGCCAGCTGCCGAAATTCGAGGAAGACCTGTTCGCCACCCAACTGGGCGAGCACAAGCGCTACCTCATCCCGACCTCGGAGGTTCCGCTGACGAACATCGTCCGCGACGAGATCCTCGACGACGCCCGCCTGCCGCTGCGCATGACCGCGCATTCGATGTGCTTCCGTTCGGAAGCCGGCAGCGGCGGCCGCGACGTGCGCGGCATGATCCGCCAGCACCAGTTCGAGAAGGTGGAACTGGTGTCGGTCACGCGCCCGTCGGAAAGCTACGACGAGCAGGAGCGCATGACCCGCGCCGCCGAGACCGTGCTGGAAAAGCTGGGTCTGCCGTACCGCCGCATGCTGCTGTGCACCGGCGACATGGGCTTCGGCGCGGCCAGGACCTTCGACCTGGAAGTCTGGCTGCCGTCGCAGGACACCTACCGCGAGATTTCCTCCTGCTCGAACTGCGAGGATTTCCAGGCCCGCCGCATGCAGGCGCGCTGGCGCAACCCGGCCACCGGCAAGCCCGAGCCCGTGCATACGCTCAACGGCTCCGGCACCGCCGTCGGCCGCGCGCTGATCGCGGTGATGGAGAACTACCAGAACGCCGACGGCTCGATCACCGTGCCTGAGGTGCTGCGTCCGTACATGGGCGGCGCCGAGCAGATCGCCTGAGGCTTTGATCCCTTCTCCCGGCGAACGGGAGGATGCTGAGTCCTTCTCCCCGCGGGCGGGGAGAAGGTGCCCGAAGAGCCTGCCCCGTACTTGATACGGGGGCGGATGAGGGCCCGCTGTTCGCGCAGGACTTTCCGCGTTTGGATGTGCGCGCCTGTGGAGCGCAGGCTGCGTGGTCCTTCTCCCCGCTTCGCAGGGAGAGGGGCAGGCAGCCACAGCGTCGCGGTATCGGTGTCCTTCCAGCCCCCCCCCCAGCGGGACGAGGGGATGCGCAGGATCGGCGCACTCCTACACGTTCTTCTGCGCGCGTCCTTTGTCCGACTTCGCCACCTTGGCGCGCACGGTCGCGCGGCCCAGGTCGCGCAGCGCATCCTTACCCACCCAGCGTCGCGCCGGGTTGTCCGACGCCGCCAATGCGCTGGCATGGGTGATCGCTTCCGCATGCAGCGCGGCGTTGCGATGGCCGATGGCCCGCAGCGCCCAACTCACCCCCTTGCTGACGAAATTGCGTGCGTCGCCGGCGGCTGTGTCCACGTGAGCCAGTCCGGCGAGGAAGGGGGCATCGGGCGTGTGGCGGTCGTGCACCGCCAGGCCGGCCAGCAGCGCGAACGCCGCGCGCTTCTCGAACTCGCCGCGCCTGCGTGACCACGCCTCGATCCGCCCCCACGCATGCGGACTACGGTCGAACAGGTGCAGGCACAACGTGTCGCAGACCGCCCAGTTGTCGAACTGCCGGCACCAGCGGTCCATCTGCGTGACGGTGAGCTGCGCGGGGTCGGCGACGAAGGCGACCAGCAAGCGCGCTTCGTAGATGCCGCTGTCCCATAGCGGCTGCGCCAGGGCAGGTTGGCGACCGAAGCGTTTGCCCAGCGCCTGGATTTCGCGCATGGGTACACCGAGGGCGTGGGTGTCGGGGATGCCATAACGCGCCAGCCCGGCGCGATGGGCAGGGCGGGCGGCGTTCGTCAGCAGGGCGAGTGCCTGTGCCGGGTCGATGGAGTCGGGCGGAGACTTCTTCGCGGCCATCGTCGGGGTGCGGGGACGGGTGCCGGCAGCATACCGGTCCCGTCCCGCGACCCGGGGCTCAGGCCGCCTGTCGCAGCGGCGTCGGGATGCTGGCCAGGGCGGCCTCGATGGCCTCGGCCTTGTGCTGCGGCGAATAGGCCACGCGCTCGGCGCGCACGAATTCCACATCGGTGATGCCCAGGAAGCCGAACACCTGCTTCAGGTAGGGCGCCACGAAGTCGATGGCGGTGCCGGCGTACTCGCCGCCGCTGGCCTCGGCCACGATGACCTTCTTGCCGCCGGCCAGGCCGATGGGGCCGTTTTCGGTGTACTTGAAGGTGCGGCCGGCCACGGCGATGCGGTCGATCCAGGCCTTCAGCGTGGACGGCACGCCGAAGTTGTAGCGCGGCACGCCCACCACGATGACGTCGGCGGCCAGGAACTGCTGCATCGCGGCCTCGCCGGCTTGTGCGGCGACGGCATCGCCCCCACCCAGTACGGCGTTGGTCAGGTGGGGCAGCGGGTCGGCGTCCAGGTCGCGGTAGGTGACCTCCAGGCCGGGCACGGTGTCCTGCCAACGGGCTACGATGGCGGCGGTCAGTTGTCGGCTGACCGAGTTGGCGGCCAGGGCGCTGCTGTCGATATGCAATAGTTTCATGGTGGTTCTCCGGTCGGGATGCGGCCTCAACCGCGTTGGAGAACACTGTAGGTCGTTGCATTTGTGGGATAAACGTGTTCAAACGTCACTGATTGTTCTAAGGGTGGGCTTAATTCATGCAGCACGACCTCAATGACCTCTATTACTTCGCCATGGTGGTGGACCACGGCGGGTTCGCCGCGGCCGAGCGGGCGCTGGGCATTCCCAAGTCGCGCCTGAGCCGGCGCATCAGCCAGCTGGAAACCGACCTGGGCGTGCGCCTGCTGCAGCGTTCGACGCGCCGCTTCGCGGTGACCGACGTGGGCATGAGCGTGCACCGCCATGCGCAGACGATGCTGGCCGAAGCCCAGGCCGCGCGCGAGGTGGTCGATCGCCTGAGTGCAGAACCACGCGGCGTGGTGCGCGTCAGCGTGCCGGTGGCGGTGGCGCAGATGCAGTTGCCGAAGATCCTGCCGGCGTTCCTGGACAAGTACCCGAAGGTGCGGCTGCAGCTGCACGTCAACAACCGCCGCGTGGACATCATCAACGAGGGCTACGACGTGGCCCTGCGCGTGCGCGCCAAGCTGGACGACGACGGCAGCCTGGTGATGCGCAGCTTCGGCCAGATCCAGGAGCTGCTGGTCGCCAGTCCCAAGTACCTCAACCGCGCCGGCCGCCCGAAGATGCCGGAAGACCTGGCCGAGCACGTCACCCTGAGCATCAGCGAGGACGAGGCGCGTCAGCGCTGGGAGCTGCACGGCCCCGATGGCGAGGTGCGCCGGATCGAGCTGAATCCGCGCCTGGCCGGCTTCGACTTCCCGCTGCTGCAGTCGATGGCGAAGGACGGTTACGGCATCACGCTGCTGCCGGAGACGGTGTGCGCGGAGGCGGTGCGCAAGGGCGAGCTGGAGGTGGTGCTGCCGGAATGGAGCCTGCCGCAGGGCATCTGCCATGCGGTGTTCGCCTCGCGCCGGGGCATGCTGCCGGCGGTGCGGGTGTTCATCGATTTCCTGGCCGAGCACCTGCCGCAGCAGATCGAGTCGTCGCGGCTGGATTGCGGTGGCAAGTGTTCGGAGGAGAAGGACAAGGCCATCGCGATGGCCATCGACAACACCAAGGCCGCCAAGGTGAAGAAGGCCTCGTAAGCCACGGCGGCGGGGTTCGTGCGAAAATGCGCCACGGCCTGCAAGGGGCCGGGCGCGCCGCAGGGGCAGGGTGGCGATGCACCGCGACCAGGTCGCGGGCAGTTCCAGACAACGGAGAGATGGCCGAGCGGTTTAAGGCACCGGTCTTGAAAACCGGCGAAGGGTCAAACCTTCCGTGGGTTCGAATCCCACTCTCTCCGCCACTTAGGTAACCATGAATGTAGGATGGGTTGAGCGCAGCGATACCCATCGCTTCGGTGTGCCCGATCTTCCGCGACGATGGGTAGATCCGCTTCGCCGTTGAAAGCCGCTGCACTCTACTCATCCTACGTATTGGAGGAACCGGTCATGCATCGTCTCCTTATGCTGGCATTGCTCCTTCTGCACAGTGCCGCATGGGCGGCCGGGCCGCCGGCACGCGTCATCCTCATCGGCACCTACCACTTCAGCAATCCGGGCCAGGACCAAGCCAACGTGGAGTCGGTCGACGTCACGATGCCCCGGCGTCAGGCGGAACTGCAGGCGGTGACCGATGCCATGGCCGGGTTCAAGCCGACATTCGTTGGCGTCGAGTGGCCGGCTGAAGCGGCGCGCGACAACTACGCGCGCTATCTCGACGGCACACTGCCCGCCTCCCGCAATGAAGTCGTGCAGTTGGGATTCCGCTTGGCGAAGCAGGTAGGGCTCGAACGTGTGCACGGGCTTGATGTTCCGGGTGACTTCCCATTCGAACCGTTGAGCGCGTGGGCGCAGGCCAATGGCAAGTCGGGTGATCTGCAAGCGCTGATGGCGCAGGCCCAGGGCATCACGGCGCGCATTACCGCACTGCAGACAACCCGCAGCATCGGCGGCGTGCTGCGCGAGATGAACACGTCGCAGGCGCTCGATGAGGCCGCGAGCTTCTACACGGAGTTCCTGCGCTACGGAAGCGGCGAGCAACAGCCAGGGGTCGAACTCAATGCCGCATGGGCGAAGCGCAATTTCGCGATCTGCGCGCGACTGCTGCAAGCCCTCAAGCCCGGCGACCGCGCGGTGGTGTTCTATGGGCAAGGGCACGTGCCGCAGTTGGCGGCGTGTCTGCAATCGGCGCCGGGTGTTGAGTTGGAAGAAGCGGAGTCGTTTCTCCCGCCTTCCTGATCGTCAGTTGTCGCGATCGCTTTGTTCTACACTCAAACACAACGTTTAGCGCGGCCTTTCCCAATGAGTGCTCCATTCTTGATTCTGATCGTGGTCTCCGAGTTGATCAGTCTTTGGTTCTTGCGCGGTCTACTGAAAAGTTCTAGGTCGCGTTTGGAGAAATTTGCGCTGGCACTCGTGTTGATGGTCCCCGTCCTAGGGCCGTTTGTTTATGCTTTCTTGTCGGAGGATGTGCCCACTAATCATCCGCTTCTACGAGACAACGGTCCTCGTGGTCGCTTCACGCATAGCATGATCGGTATCGAAGCCGATCTGGCGCGCGCCAAGCAAGAGGAAGCGATTCGCTCTGAGAAGGATGGCGATCCATCCAGAAGTGATTAGCGGCCACCTAAGTGATGTCAGCGCCATTCGTCGCGTTGTTCTATCCATGCTCTGCTGACCCCTACGACTATCCGCTAGCACGTAGGATGGGTTGAGCGCAGCGATACCCATCACCGGCGCTCCCCGAAACTCGCGTCATCTCCCGCGCATCCCCAATCCTCCGTCAGGACCCCGTCACGCACAAAGCGATGGAATGTCGAGTAAGGCCAATCCTTGGCCCGCGCCACGAACCCGTGCTTCACCGGATTCCAGTGGATGTAATCCACGTGCCGCGCGAAGTCGGTTTCATCGCGCATCAGATGCTCCCAGTACCGTCGTTGCCAGATTCCACGTTCGCCTTTGTCGATGCGGCTGGCACGTCGATGTTCGCCGAGTGGTAGGTTGCGGGAGAACCAGGTCTTGATGAGGCGCCAGCGTAAAGGGAAGTCGGCATCGCCCCATGGTAGGGTCCAGATGGCGTGCAGGTGATCAGGCAGTACGACCATCGCATCGATGAGAAAGGGATGCCGTTGGCGTGTGTACCGGATCGCGTCGCGCAGCAGGTCGATGTGGTCGATCAGCAGGGTCCTGCGACGGTCGGCGAGATTGACGGTGAAGAAGTACGTAGCGCCGGGAACGAAGGTGCGGCGGTAGTTGGTCATCCTTGACCTCTCAGATGGCGGTTGATGGGTATCGCTTCGCTCAACCCATCCTACGACTTTTCGGTAGGAGGCCCTTGAGACTCGGGTCGGCTAGACTCCGATCACGCCTAAACCAGTCACCATCCACATGGCTCTGACCCCCACCCCCATCACCGCCGCCATCGCCGGCCTCTTTGCCGGCATCGTGATGCCGCTGATCTGGCCGAAGCTGGGGGACGAAACATTGAACTGGGTATTCGCGTTCCTGCTGGTCATCGCGCTGCCGATGCACGTGCTGGTGGTGGGCTTCAACCCGCCGCGCGAAGCGGGGCAGGGCGGATGGAACAGCGCGCTCATCAAGCGCGTGGCGGTGTGGCTGGCCGCCGCCGTGGCTGCCGTGGCGTTGACGAGAATCCTGTCGCTGTAACGCCGGTTGGCCTGGCCTACACTCGGGGCACACCCAACGGAAAGGGAAATCCCATGCGCAAGACCGCCATCTTCCTGGCATTGATGCTGGCCGCTGGCACCGCCCTTGCCGATACCTAAGCCTTCGGCAACCGCGTGGTCAGCAGCGGCGACAGCATCGGCAGGCTCGTCGAGATCGCAGGCAAGCCCGACCTCGTCACGCCACTGGAAAACGAATACGGCGCACGCGGAGGCGAAAACTGGACCTACTTCCGCGATGGCAAGACCATCGTCTTCACGATCGACACCCGCGGCAGGATTCTTCGCATCACCGAATCCCGCTGATCCAAGCGTTGCGCGGGCGTACAGCGCGTGGCGCTGCCGATATCGGCGGCGCATGCATCGTGCCGCCCCCCGTGTGCTGCTCAGGCGC
The DNA here is from genome assembly GCF_010093385.1 of Pseudoxanthomonas mexicana. GTDB lineage: Bacteria > Pseudomonadota > Gammaproteobacteria > Xanthomonadales > Xanthomonadaceae > Pseudoxanthomonas_A > Pseudoxanthomonas_A mexicana. The sequence continues at coordinate 14,257 of NZ_PDWV01000055.1, read as the reverse complement.
GCGATGAACGCGTCGCGCGTATCACGGCGGCGATTTAACGTTCTTAACATCACGTTGACCTGCGCGAAGACGATGCGGACTACAATGCTGCATCGCATCAGTCGATGTCCGCGTCCATGCTTCGGGGACGGACGCACATCTGCAGCGCTTCTGCGCGTAGCGTGCCTCGCACGCGACACCCTGTTTCCTGCGCCGTTCCTGCGCCTCCTTCCGATGCGATGAATCCCCGCCGGCGTCCGTGGACGCCTTCGCGTCGTGCCTTGTGCGCGGCATCTCCCCACCCTGGAGTGCACCTGCATGAGCCTGTTGAAACAACCCGCACAACCTCTTCTTCTCGCCACCGATCTGGACGGCACCTTCCTGGCCGGTGATGCCGATGCCCGCAAACGCCTGTACCACCTGGTGGATGCCCATCCCGACGTCAAGCTCGCCTGGGTCACCGGTCGCGGGCGCGAAGCGATCCTGCCCCTGCTGGCCGACCCCGGCCTGCCCACACCGGATTATGTGATCTGCGACGTGGGCGCCACGGTGCTGCGCACCGCCGACATGCAGCCGATCCAGCCGCTGCAGTCGCGGATCGAGGCGCGCTGGCCGGGCGAGCACGTGGTGGCCGAGGCGATGCGCCGCTTCCCGATGCTGGTGCGCCAGGAAGTGCCGCAGGAACGCCGCTGCTCGTACTACTGCCATCCCGAACAGCTTTCCACGATCCAGGCTGAAGTGGAAGCCGTGGCCGCCTCGCTGGGCTGCGAAGTACTTTATTCGGCCGACCGTTACCTGGACATCCTGCCGCGCGGCACCCAGAAGGGCAGCACGCTGACCGCACTGGTGGACGCGCTGGCGCTGGAGCCGTCGCGCGTGCTGGTGGCGGGCGACACCTTGAACGACCTGTCGATGTACGGCGAGGGGTTCCCCGGCGTGTGCGTCGGCGAGTCCGAGCCGGCGCTGGTCGCCGCCACCGCCGACATGGACAACGTGTTGCATGCGGACGCACCGGGCTGCGGCGGCATCCTGCAGGCGATGGCGCACTTCGACCTGATCGAAGCCGACGCCTACGCGCCACCGATCCATGCGCCGGGCAAGGCGGAACTGGTGATGGTCTACCACCGCCTGCCGTACGAGGAGCACATCGTCGACGGCCAGCGCGTGCGCCGGCCGCACAGTTCGCCCAACGGCATCATCCCCAGCCTGCTGAGCTTCTTCGGCAAGGGCCAGCCGGGCTCGTGGGTGGCGTGGACGGTGGACGATCCCAAGGCGCCGCCCGTTGAGCCGCGCGCGCCGGTGGATGCCGAACGCTACCCGGGCCTGACGGCGGCGCACGTGCCGCTGACCAAGCATGAGGTGGACGTGTTCTACAAACGCTTCTCCAAGGAGGCGTTCTGCCCCGTGATCAACAGCTTCTGGGAACGCGCGCGCTTCAGCGAGGACGACTGGGCGCTGTTCAAGCGCGTCAACCGCCGCTTCGCCGAAGCCGCGGCGGCCGAGGCCGCGCCGGGCGCCACCGTGTGGCTGCACGACTACAACCTGTGGATGGTGCCGTCGGTACTGCGCGAGCTGCGGCCGGACGTGAAGATCGCCTTCTTCCACCACACCCAGTTCCCCTCGGCGGACATCTTCGCCATCCTGCCGTGGCGCCGCGAGATCCTGGGCAGCCTGCTGGCCTGCGACTACGTGGGCTTCCACATCCCGCGGCATGCGGAAAACTTCACCGACGCCGTGCGCAGCACGTTCCCGGTGGAGGTGACCCAGCGCGCATCGTGCGCGCCGCGCTTCATGACTTTCGGCTGCGCCGTGGGCGTGGAAGACATGGCCACCGAGCTGCGGATCGATGGCCGCATCGTCCGCATCGGCGCACATCCCATCGGCACCGATGTGGGCCGTATCCGCGCCTGCCTGGAAAGCGATGAGGTGGCCACCGACATCGCCCGCATCCGCGACGAGATCGGACAGCGCAAGCTGGTGCTGTCGATCGAGCGGCTGGACTACACCAAGGGCATCCTGCAGAAGCTGCATGCCTTCGAACGCCTGCTGGATGGCTCGCCCGAACTGCAGGGCAGGGTGACGCTGGTGATGGTGTGCGTGCCGGCGGCCAAAGAGATGACCGTCTACCGTCCGCTGCAGCAGCAGATCGAACAGGCGGTGGGCCGCATCAACGGCCGCCTGTCGCGGCTGGACTGGACACCGGTGCGCTTCTTCTCGCGCGTGCTGCCGTTCGCCAGCGTGGTGGCGCACTACGCGGCGGCCGATGTCATGTGGATCACGCCGCTGCGCGATGGCCTGAACCTGGTGGCGAAGGAGTTCGTCGCGGTGCAGGGCCTCAACGATGGCGATGGCGTGCTGGTGCTGTCGGAGTTCGCCGGTGCCGCCGCGGAACTGAAGGGGGCGGTGCTGACCAATCCGCACGACCCCGCCGATCTGGTGCGCAGCCTCAACCAGGCGCTGGCGATGACGCCGCCGGAGCGCGACGACCGCCAGCGCCGGCTGTACGACATCGTGCGCCATCACGATCTGTCGCGGGGGGGACGCGAATTCCTGGCGGCGGCGCAGGGGGCTTCCGATGAGGGAAATGCGGAAACGCAGACGCCGATCGCGGCGTAATGCATTTACGTTTGACGCGTCGCTTCGCGGGCGGCGATAGTCGGAGCGGATTCGGGACAGGAGACCCACCCCCATGCGCAACCTGCTGATGCGCAGCATGGCCTGGATGCTGATCGCGGCGACCGCGCTGGTGCTGTTCGGCCTGGCGCAGGCGCCGGAGCTTTGGTTGGGTCCGGGCGGGCGCTGAGACGCGCCACGACGGGCAAAAGAAAACCCGACCAGAGGCGGTCGGGTCTGAAAGGGGGAGTCCCCGGCTCCGGCCGTGCTGCTTGCTCAAGGCAGCGCCCGTTTCCGTTGCAGAGCGGCCGTTCGTGGCCTGCGCAGGGCGTGCTGCCGGGGACAGGGCGCATGGTCGCGCATCGTGTCGGGGCCCGCAGTCGGGCGTCGCCCCGGCGGGATGTAGGAAATTTCCTACCCTCTCGGTGCCGCGCGGCGTCAGCCGAACAGGGCGTTGACGGCGCCGTAGCCCATCGCCTGCGGGTCGGGCAACGAGGTGGTGTCCGCGTGCAGGAACTCGTCCACCTGCGCGGACAGGCGACCGTACATCGATTCGGCCAGCGCCGACCCCGTGCTAACGCGGCGCACACCGAGGGCCTGCAGGGCCGCCAGGTCCTGCAGCGCCGGACGCAGCATCACGTTGAGCGGCAACCCGCAGGCGTCGGCGACGGCCCGGATGGCGTCCAAGTCGACCAGTCCTGGCACGAACAGCCCGTCCGCGCCTGCCTGCCGGTACAACGCCGCGCGGGCGAGGGTCTCGTCTACCCGCCGTTCTTCCGCTGCGAGTCCGCGCAGATACACGTCGGTGCGTGCGTTGATGAAGACATCCGCCCCCTGTGCGACGCAGGCCTCGCGGATCGCACGGATCTTGGCGGCGAGCAGGTCGGGTGCGCCGGCGCCGTCTTCCAGGTTGATCCCGGCCGCGCCGGCGTGCACGACACGCAGCACCAACGCAGCGACGCTGTCGGGTTCGTCTGAGTAGCCGCCTTCCACATCAACGGTCAGTGGGACGCGGATGACGCGGGCGATGTGCGAAACCGCCTGCAACAGGACGTCCGGATCGAGCCGGTCACCATCGGCGTAGCCCTGTGACCACGCCAGACCGGCGCTGGTGGTAGCGACGGCGGCCGCGCCGCGCTGTTCGATCAGTCGGGCAGTGCCGGCGTCCCAGGCGTTGGCCAGGCGCAACAGGTCCTGGCGGTGCAGGTCGCGGAAACGGGCGGCGGCTTCGGATGAGGGCGGCATGCGGGGCGTCTCCTGGAGTGAGCGCACAGCCTGCCATGCCCGGGGCGTCAGCGACGCGATGGGCGGACGACTTCAGGGCGGTGACGGCCCGCGTCTCACGCGCAGAGCCGCCATCCTTCGAACAGCCGCCAGCGCCCATCGCCGCCTTCGATGTTGATGGCGTAGTCCAGGCCTTGTTGCTGGCGTTGGGTCGCCAGCTTCACGGCGTAACTGAGCGCCGCACCGCGGCTTGCGAAATGCAGGGGCGGCGATTCGTTGATGGACAGCGCGTACAGGCCATCCTGGGCGGGGGCGTGGAACAGATCGAAGGTCATCATGGGACTAAGACGGGTTGCTGCCTGTGACACAACCTACGGCTCGTCCCGTGATGCGGACGCATGCGCGCCGGCGCCCCTTTCCCCCGGGTTAAGCCATGTGCAACCCGCGTGAGAAATGTGCAGTGCGACTGAACGGCCTACCCATGGTCTTCGCACCGGCCCGCGTAGACCGTGCGCCAGTGGTCGGGCCGGCGGATCCACCCCCTCCGTCGCCTGCGCAACCCCTGCTTCCGAGCCGCAAGGCTGACACCCAGGGCACCACGAGAGAACCGAACGCAGCGTACCGGACACCCCCTGTTCCTTGCTGCGCCTGGCGGTGGACCGCGAGTCCGACACCGTCGCCGCCCGGAGAGCCAGGCGTGTTCTCGCCCCCCAACGCGAACGGGCCCGCAAGGGCCCGTTGGCATGTCCGCAGGGCGGTGTCAGGGCGTGGCGGATGCGTCCCAGGCGCGCAGGCCCTGTTCGACCACGCGCAGCGCATCGTCCACGCGGGCGCCGTCGACTTCGGCCGTGGTGTCGCGTTCGCTGTGGATCACCTGCATCACCTTGGGCACCTGCGTCGGCTTGCCGCCGCCGAAGACGGCGAGGATCGGATCGATCTCGTCACCGCCGACCAGCGAGAACGACACCGCCGGCCAGCCGGCCTTGAGGAACGCCAGGTGGTCGGTGGGTGGGTACTGGTCGCCGGGCGAGAAACCCAGCTTCTCGTGCTGGCTGGCCGCCCGCAGCGCGGCGACCAGCAAGCTGTCGCCTTCGGCAGCAGGTCGCATCATCCACAGCGTGTCGCCCCAGCCGAACACGTCGAAGTTGACGTACAGCGCGGGCCGCTCGCGTCCCGCGGTGGCGACCCACGCACGCGCGCCCAGCAGGCCCTTTTCTTCCAGGTCCCAGAATGCGACCTGCACCCGGTGGTTCGCCAGCGGCCTGGCTTTCAGTGCCTGCGCCAGTTCCAGCACGGCCGAGACGCCGGATGCGTTGTCGGTCGCGCCGTGGCCCACGTCAACCCGGTCGTAGTGCGCACCGATCAACAGCAGGGGCGCGTCCGCCGGCCCGCCCAGGTCGGCGACCAGGTTGGTTCCGGACTGGCCGTCCTGCTGGAAGTCCTCGCGTTTCCACGCGATGCCCAGTACATCCAGGCGCTGGCCGATGGCGGCGCCACGCGCGGCGGTGTCGCTGCTGGCGCTCACGGCGGTGACCTGGGTGAGCCAGCGGGCGGACACATCGTCGGCCCAGGCCGGCAGGCTGGCGAACATCGACAGGAACAACGCCGCGCTCAGGCGGCGCCGGATATCGGTCATGGTGGCATCCCCTCGGAAAACCCGAGTATGCCGCAGCCGCCGCGCATCCTCGACCCGCCTACACGCATGTAGTTGGGGCGCATCGCTACAATGTTAATTGCGCGGCGACGGATGGCCCGCCTACGCTCGACCCGTTTCCCGAAGGCATCCGTGTCCATGACCATCCGCGTTTTCCTGATCGACGACCACGCCCTGGTGCGCACCGGCATGCGCCTGATCCTGGGCACCGACGCAGACATCGAGGTGGTGGGCGAGGCGGAGACCGGCGAAGCGGCATTGCCGCTGGTGCGCCAGCTGAAGCCGGACGTGGTGCTGTGCGACCTGCACCTGCCCGGCTACAGCGGCCTGGAAGTCACCGAGCGCATCGTGCGTGCCGATCTGGGCGTGCGGGTGATCATCGTGTCGGTGCTGGAGGACGGACCCTTGCCCAAGCGTCTGCTGGAGGCCGGTGCATCCGGCTATCTGGGCAAGGCCGGCGACGCGGCCGAGCTGATCCGCGCCGTGCGCGAGGTGTCGCGCGGCAAGCGCTACCTGGGCAGCAACGTGGCGCAGAACCTGGCCTTGCATACGGTGGGCGGCGATGCCTCGCCGTTCGACGCACTGTCGCCCCGCGAACTGGAAGTGGCCATGCTGCTGACCCAGGGCCTGCGCCAGGAAGAGATCGCGCGGCGGCTCAACCTGAGCGCCAAGACGGTGAACACGCACAAGACGCGCCTGTTCGAGAAGACCGGCGTGCAGGACAACATCGCCCTGGCACGGCTGGCCGCGCAGTGGGGACTGACGGATCCCACGCGTTCGCTGTAGCGGCCTGCGGCGCGCGGGTCGTCAGTCCCGCCCATCAGACAGAATCTCTGTCGAGCCGCGACGATCACCGCCAGACCGAGAAGGGGCACCTGCTTTCGCAGGGACGACGGTAATGAGGGATGCGCCCTCGATCCCGTCATTCCAAGGGAGGCCGGAATCCAGCGTGGATACGTGGATGCGCGCTAGTGCACAGGCCGCGCCTGTGCCTTCTTTTCCATTTGCCCGGTACATGTCTGCAACGCGTCCACCATCGTATCGGCCAGTCGCGTTGCGCGGGCTTCCAGCGCAGTGCGCGCTTCGCCCTCGGTCGGCATGCCCAGTACGGCGATTTCGTAGCGGCTGCCGCCGTGCACGAACAGGCGGTGTACCGAGAGCGAGTACAGCGGTTCGTCAGCCACGTTCAGCAGGGGACGCGCAATGGGGAAGGGTTCGTCCGGATCGTCTTCGCCGATATTGAGCAGGCGCAGCCGCACCGTGGGGCCGAAGGGCGATGTGCCCGTATCGACGCGATAGCGGTCCGCCGACGCGACCGCCGTGACGGCGCGCGCCGTAGCGTATTCGCGCTGCAGCAGCGCCTGGTATTCGTCGGCGGGACTGCGGTCCTTCGGCACGGTGGACGTGACCACATAGGCGCTCAGGTCGTTCTCGTAACGCAGGCGGTAGAACGAGATCGCACCGCCTCCCAACGTGCCGTGCACGACATCCTTGGCAGGTCGAAACGGCGGCATCTCGATGCAGTACACGTCGAGGAATTTCCACTCAAGCAGAAGCGACTGCGCACCACCCGTGCCCTTCACCTGATAAGGGCCATCGGCCCATCCCCGGACGCTGCGTTGCTGGGCGTCGACCTGGAACGGCAGCGCGGTAGACAGAATGGCCGTAACGGCGATCAGGACATGCCGCGCGCGTGCGGGCAGGGTGGTTCGCTTCATGACAGGCATCCATGCACTGGGAACATGGGTCGACTGTAGTCGCATCGTTCCTCCCTTGCCAGCCCGCGCGAGAGGGGGCTGAAAACGACACCGGCCGCGCAAGCGGCCAGTGTCTCTTTCATCCTCCGGAAGAGGCGCAGCGCGTCAGGCGCTGCGTTCTTCGGTGGTGTCGTCGTCCTGCTTGTCGCTCTGGGCGATGTCGTCGGCGGGCTTGACCGGCGTGACGGCGGGCTCGAACAGGCTGCGGGTGATGGACGGCGGTGTGTCCGCATCGGCGACGAAGAACAGCGAGCCGGTGGCGGGCGTGCTGACCGGCTTCGGTGCGCCCGGGGCTGGCGCCGGCGTGACGGTTTCGACCGCCCCCTCGGTATCGGCGGTCGCTTCGTTGACCGCGTCGACCAGGTCGATCTGCACCGGCTCGGTGCGCACGACGGCGGTCACCGGGGCCACGTCTTCCGCGCCCGTGGCAACCGGTGCGGGGGTCTGTTCGATCGCGGGTGCCGGTTCGGCGGCGATCTCGGTCTTCACCGTCTGGACGATGGCGACCGCGGCAGGCGCTTCCTGCTGCACGGTGGCGACCACCTCGGGGCGGGCACGGGCCGCTTCGGCCTTCACGTCTTCGATGACCTCGACGGCGCGGGTGGCTTCGACGGCGACAGGCGAGGGCGCCTGCACCGGTGCCGCGTCCGCAGCGGGCGCCATCGCCGGTGCCTGCGCAGCGACCGCGGTAGCCGCGACGGGTGCGGCCGCCGAGACGGCGGGAGCGGAGGGTTGCGCCTTCTGCGCACGCGGTGCACCGGCCGCCGGTTCGTCGTCTTCGAAGTCGAACTCCGGTTGCGAACGGTCGGCGACAGGCGTGTCGTCATCGCTGCCCAGGTCGTCGGCGATCAGGCCGTCCTCGCCCGTGGCACCGGCTTCACCGTTGCCACGGCGGCGGCGGCGGCCACCACGACGACCACGGCGGCGGCGACTGCCTTCGCCATTCTCGCCCGCGTCGGCGGACGGCGTTGCGTCGCCCTCGACCGTGGCTGCCGGGGTTGCGTCGAGCTCGGCGGCAGGTGCGTCGGAGATGGGCGAACCGATGGCAGCGGGCGGGACGGTGCGCACGGCTTCATCCGTGGTGGCGACCACGATGGCGGCCGTCGTCACCGCTTCGGCGGCAACGGGCTTGGCGGCGGCATCCTGCTGTGGTCCGCGCGGCGCCTGCTGGCGCTGGCCCGGATTGTCCTGCGATGCTTGCTTGCCGCCCTGCTGGGCCTGCGGCTGCTTGGGTGTCTTGGGCTGCTGGCCGCCCTGCGGCTTCGGCGGCTTCTGGCCCTGCGGCTGTTCGTTGCGTGGCTTCTGCTGCGGCGCATTGCCGGCCTGGGCGTTCTGGCCTTTGTTGCGCTCGTCGCGACGGTTGCCTTCCTGCTTGCCGCCACGACCCTGGTTCTGCTGGCCGCGGTTGTCGCGGTTGTCACGACGGCCGTTGCGCTCACTGCGATCGTTGCGCTGGCGGTTGTCCTGCTGCGGACGTGCCTGCGGGGCCGGCGCGGTGGCTTCACCGCCGCCGAACAGGCGCTTGAGGAAGCCGACCACGCCGCCGGAGGCGGGCGCCGCAACGGCGACGGGCGGTGCCACGGGCGCCGGTGCGGGCGCCGGTGCCGGCACTTCGCGTTCCTCGCGCACCGGGGCAGGCTGGGTGTGCTTGACGTGCGTCACCGCCGGCGCGGCCGGGATGTTCAGCTGCGCCTTGGTCAGCGCGTGCACCGGCAGCTTGCGCGGCGTGCCGCGCTGGTAGCTGGGCTTGCTGGTCTCTTCGCCCAGTTCGTTCTGGCGGATGCGGGTGACTTCGTAATGCGGCGTATGCAGGGCTTCGTCGGCGACGATGATGATGGGGGCATCGTGGCGCTGCTCGATCTCGCGCAGGGCGCCGCGCTTTTCGTTGAGCAGGAAGTTGGCGATCTCCAGCGGCGCCTGGATCAGCACCTGCCCGGTGTTGTCCTTCATCGCATGCTCTTCGGCCACCCGGATGATCGACAGCGACAGCGATTCGACGCTGCGCATGCGGCCATGGCCTTCGCAGCGCGGGCAGACGATCTGGCTGGACTCGCCCAGCGACGGGCGCAGGCGCTGGCGGCTCATCTCGAGCAGGCCGAAGCGCGAGATGCGGCCGATCTGCACGCGGGCGCGGTCGTACTTCAGCGCGTTCTGCAGCTTGTTCTCGACTTCGCGCTGGTGCTTGTTCGAGGACATGTCGATGAAGTCGATGACCACCAGGCCGCCGAGGTCGCGCAGGCGCAGCTGGCGGGCCACTTCCTCGGCCGCTTCCAGGTTGGTGTGGAACGCGGTTTCCTCGATGTCGCCGCCCTTGGTGGCGCGCGCCGAGTTGACGTCGATGGCGGTCAGCGCCTCGGTCTGGTCGACCACGATGGAGCCGCCGGAGGGCAGGCGCACGTTGCGTTCGTACGCGCCTTCGATCTGCGATTCGATCTGGAAGCGGTTGAACAGCGGGATGTCGTCCTTGTACGCCTTCAGCTTGCGCAGGTTGTGCGGCATGACCTGCTGCATGAACTCGCGGGCGGTTTCGTACAGTTCGTCGGTGTCGACCAGGATCTCGCCCACGTCGCTGCGCAGGTAGTCGCGCAGGGCGCGCACGATCAGGCGGCTTTCCTGGTAGATCAGGAACGGGGCCGGCTTGGTCAGCGCCGCTTCGGCGATGGCCTTCCACACGCTCAGCAGATAGTCCAGGTCCCACTGCAGCTCTTCGGCGTCGCGGCCGACGCCGGCGGTACGGATGATCACGCCCATGTCGTCGGGGATCTGCAGGGCGTCCATCGCCTTCTTCAGCTCGGCCCGGTCGTCGCCCTCGATCCGGCGCGACACGCCGCCGGCGGTGGGCGAGTTGGGCATCAGCACCATGTAGCGGCCGGCCAGCGAGATGAACGTGGTCAGGGCGGCGCCCTTGTTGCCGCGTTCGTCCTTGTCCACCTGGACGACGACCTCCTGGCCTTCCTTCAGCAGTTCGCGGATGCCGGCCTTGTTGTGGTCGACGCCGGCCTGGAAGTAGTCGCGGGAGATTTCCTTCAGCGGCAGGAAGCCATGGCGGTCGGCGCCGTAATCGACGAAGGCGGCTTCCAGGGAGGGCTCGAGCCGGGTGATGCGGCCCTTGTAGATGTTGGACTTCTTCTGTTCCTTCGACGGCTGTTCGATATCGATGTCGTACAGGGTCTGACCGTCGACGATGGCCACGCGCAGCTCTTCGGCCTGCGTGGCGTTGATCAACATGCGTTTCATTGTGCGTTCCTCGCGCGCTGCTACCGCGCGGAACGCCATGGGGTTTCGCCTCTGGAACGTTGCACCGCCCCTTGCGCAGGCGCAGCGGGGCGGGTCGGGTTTCCAGCGCTACGACACCACGGCAGGCCGCGGGAGCGCTTTCTTTCTAATAGGTGTTGCGGGGCCGGCGGCAGCTTCCCTGGGGAGGGGGCGCCGCGCGGGACATGTTCAGCATCAGGTGCCGTCACGCACCCGGCGGTATCCGGGCCTGCCGATCAGCCGCTAACATGGCCGCCCCTGGGGCGGTGGCCGCGCACTTGCCGGAATCGCGGGGAGACGGGCTTCTGGCCCAACTGCAACTCCCAGCGAAATCAAACCCTTATCTCGCCCCCCGAGTTTAACAGATTACCGTTCATGACCCCTAGCCCCCCCTCGGACAAGCCGGCTGCCCAGCCCAAGACCGCCGTGCGCACCGTCACGGTGCCGGAAGACCGGGCCGGGCAGCGGTTGGACAACTTCCTGTTGGGCCAGCTGAAAGGGGCGCCGCGCAGCCTGGTCTACAAGCTGGTGCGCAGCGGCCAGGTGCGGGTGAATGGGGGTCGGGCCAAGGCGGAGCGCAAGCTGGAAGGGGGCGACGAGGTCCGTATCCCGCCCGTCAGTCTCACCGAGGTGGGAGAGAAGGTGGCCCCGCCTTCAGGCTTCCTGAAGCGGATGGAAGCGGCCATCGTGTTCGAGGACGAGCGGCTGCTGGTCATCAACAAGCCGACCGGGGTGGCCAGCCATGGCGGCAGCGGCATCAGCCACGGCGCCATCGAGACCATGCGCGCGCTGCGGCCACACCAGTCGCTGGAACTGGTCCACCGGCTGGACCGCGACACTTCCGGCCTGCTGGTGATGGCCAAGAAGCGCTCGGCGCTGTCGGAACTGCAGGCGCTGCTTCGCGAGGACAGCGAAGAGGGCACGCGCGGGATCGAGAAGCGTTACCTCACCCTGCTGGTCGGGCGCATGCCCGATGGCGTGATGAGTGTGGATGCGCCGCTGCACATCGGCCTGCGCCAGGGCGGGGAGCGGCACGTGCAGGTGCATCGTGATGGCAAGCCCTCGCTCAGCCACTTCCGCGTGCTGGAGCGGCGGGGCGGGCATTCCTACTGCGAGGTCCGCATCGAGACCGGCCGCACCCACCAGATCCGCGTGCACGCCCAGCACATCGGCCATCCTGTGGCCGGCGACGACAAGTACGGCGACCCGGCCGTCAACAAACGCCTGCGCGAGCAGGTGGGGCTGAAGCGCCTGTTCCTGCATGCGGCCTCGCTGCAGTTCGCGCTGGATGGGGGGCGTACGCCTTATGTATTGACGGCGCCGCTGTCCGACGACCTGGCCGAGGCGCTGGACCGGCTGAGCTGAGTGTCAGCCGCCCTGGGCGAAGCAACGGGTCGGCTTTTCCAGCACGGGTGGGAAGGTCACTGGCACGGTGATCGTGTGGGTGACCGGCTGGCCGTTGCGGGTGGCGGCACGGAACGTCCAGGTGCGCACGGCTTCCAGCGCCGCCCTGTCCAGCGCGGCATGGCCGCTGCTCTGCGCCTGTGCCACCTGCGCGGGCACGCCGTCCTTGTCGATAGTCACGCGCAGCACCGTGGTGCCGCCCTCGCTGTCGCACTCGGCTTCAGCCGGATAGGCGGGCGGCGGCGTGTCGATCGCGGCCAGTTCGGTGGGGGGGATCGCGGGCATCGCCGCTTCTTCCTGCTTCTTCGCGCAGGCGGCAAGCGACAGGGCCAGGATCAGTGTCGCCGTGAGCGGCAGGCGGGTCGGACGAAGGTCCATCAGGCTTCTCCCAGCAGGGCGCTGGCCTTGGCCGCGCAGATGAAGTCGTTCTCGCTCAGGCCGCCCACGTCGTGGGTGGAGTACCGTACGACGGCACGGTTGTAGTGCACGCCCAGGTCCGGATGGTGGTCCTCGGCATGGGCGATGAAGGCCAGCGCGTTCACGAACGCCATCGTTTCGTAGTAGTTCTCGAACGGGAACGTCCGCGACAGCGCGTGGCCGTCCTCCACCAGTTCCCAGCCGGGCACCTGCGGCAGCAGCTCGGCGATGCGGGCGGGCGGCAGGCGGTGCTCGCTGCCACGCAGCGGCACGCAGTGCGCCTGAGCGAGGGGGATCAGATCGGACATCGCGCGTCTCCTGGGCGGCCAGTCTGAATGAAGACCGACGACGGGCCTGTGAAGGTGAATGGCTGTCGGGCAGGGGGCTAGAATACCCGCATGATCCAGATTTCAGACAGCGCGCAGGCGCATTTCCGCAAGCTCATCGAGCGCGAGGCCCTGCCCGGACTGGGTGTGCGCCTCAGCGCCGTCCATCCCGGCACGGCACAGGCCGACGCACGGCTGGAGTTCTCGGAGCCGCGCGACCTGGCAGGCGACGAATGGGCCGTCGATTGCGACGGCTTCACGCTGTATGTCGACGCCGCCAGCGTGCATTGGCTGGACGGCGCCGAGATTGATTACGTGATGAAGGGTGCAAGCACTCAGCTCACCATCAAGGCGCCCCGCATCAAGGGCGAAGCGCCCGGCGACACCGCCTCGCTGGTCGAGCGGGTGCGCTGGGTGATCGACAACGAGATCAATCCGCAGCTGGCATCCCACAAGGGGCGCGTGGCGGTGGAGGAAGTGGGCGGCGATGGCGTGGTGTGGCTGCGCTTCGGTGGCGGTTGCCACGGCTGCGGCATGGCCGACGTCACCCTCAAGCAGGGCATCGAGAAGACGCTGATGGCGCGCGTGCCGGGCGTGACCGCAGTGCGCGACGCCACCGACCACGGGACCGGCGCCGCGCCGTACATCCCCCGCGGCAACGCCGCCTGACGGACGCCAGCGCCGGTGACGAACGCCACCGACGTCATCGCCTACCTGCTGCCGCGCAAGGCGGCCCCCATCGTCGAACGCCAGACCGGCCTCCCGTTCGGTTGGGGCCTGTGGTTGCGTGCGCTGCCCGAACGGCTGGGCCGCATCACCCGTGAGCGGGCCGATGCCGTGGTCGCGACGCTCGCCGCACGCGCCTCACTGCGCGGGCCGGATGCAGCACCGTTCGCGCCGGGGCGCTGGCGCGCATTCCGTTCGCTGTTCTACCAGGGGTGGGGACCGCCCCCGCGCGAAGAGCGCTGGATGCGCTGGCTGGCCGGCTTCAGCAGCAGCCTGCTGCACCTGCTGTTCTTCCTGTTCCTGTTGTGGGTGGCGTTGGTGCAGATACCGCCGCCGCCGGCCGAGCCTGGCGACAGCAGTCGCGTGCGACTGGAGATGATCGGCGACGGCAGTCCCGCGGAGCCGGGAGGCGAGGCGCAGGCCGGCCAGCCCGAGGCGGGGCAGTCGTCATCCGCCAGGTCCGCGGCGTCCGTGCCCGCGCCGCAACCGCCTTTGCCGCCAGCGGCGATGCCCGAAGCCGAGGCGGCCCCCCCTGCGACGCTGGCGATGGACGTGCCCCCCATGCCTCCACGCGACGTTCCCGTGCCCGAACTGGCCCCACAGCCGTTGCAGGTCACGGAGGTGCCCGAACCGACACGGGCCTTCGTACTGCCGCCGTCCACCGCGCGCCTGCCCGAGGTCACGCTGCCGTCCCTGCGCGAACCCGGGGTGCCTACGCGCGAGATCCCGGCGCCGGTGACGGCGCCGGCGGTGGTCCGTCGCGATCTTCCCGCGCGTGCCGATGTGCCGGCGGTGGGCCCGCCGGGCGCCCCCGCGGGGGGGCGGGGGAACCCGCGGCCCCTGCGCGGGCCGGAGGGCCCCGCGCCGCCTCGGCGCGCGGGCGCGGGCGCGCCGCGGCGGCG